>DATFFP010000090.1:0-23966 GCA_035249985.1 Gemmatimonadaceae bacterium | reverse complement strand
AGGCGCTGGAGGCGCTGGAGGCGCTGGAGGCGCTGGAGGCGCTGGAGGCGCTAAGGGCGCTAGAGGCGCTAAGGGCGCTAGAGGCGCTAAGGGCGCTAGAGGCGCTAAGGGCGCTAGAGGCGCTAAGGGCGCTAGGGGGCTGAACGGCGGCCCTCAGCGCCCTCAGCGCCTTCAGCGCCTTCAGCGCCTCCGCCGTCCATACACCCTCACATAATCGACAAGCATCTGCTGCGGGAGCACCGTCGACGCGTCTGGCTCCCCGGGCCAGGCGCCGCCCACGGCGACGTTCAGCAGCATGAAGTAGGGATGGTTGAAAACCCACGCCGCTCCGGACGGAAGGTCCGCCGGGGTGAGCCGGCGATATTCGGCCCCATCGATCAGCCAGCGGATCTCGCCCGGCGTCCATTCGACCGCGAAGATGTGGAAGTCATCGGCGAGCGACGCGGTCGCGAGCGTGTAAGATCCGCCGATCCCATTCGCGCCCGCGTAGCCGGGCCCGTGCACCGTTCCGTGTACGGTGCGAGGCTCCCGGCCGATGTTCTCCATCACGTCGATCTCACCGCATTGCGGCCATCCGACCTGGTCGATGTCGGCGCCCAACATCCAGAATGCGGGCCAGATTCCCTGTCCGCGCGGGACGCGAATGCGTGCCTCGAAGCGGCCGTAGGTGGTCTCGAATCGGCCCTTCGTCTTGAGTCGCGCTGAGGTGTAGCGACACACGCCGTACCAGCACCGCCGGGAGGAATCCGCCGCGACACGGGCCGTGATGACGAGATTCCCAGCACCATCGAGCAAGGCGTTCGCCCGTGGCGTGTAGTACTGGCGCTCCTGATTTCCCCACCCGTGACCGCCGGTGTCGGCGACCCACTTCGTGCTGTCGACGGCCGCACCAGCGGCTCCGTTGAACTCGTCACTCCAGGCCAAGGCCCACCCCGTCGGTGCCGCCCCACGGGGCAGCGTCGTGCAGGCGGCGAGTGCGAGGGTAAAGGAAACTCCTGCAGTAAGGATTCTAGACATGCCAACATGAGTGATTCCCATTTGAGATCTACGTCAAGGGCCTTTTTTTACCGCAGAGGACCCGGAGGATTTGCGACAGCCAACTGCAGGAGCCGTTGGAAAAGCGTTTGGCGGTTGACGTTCCTCCGCGTCCTCTGCGTCCTCTGCGGTAAAAAAGGCCCCTTGACGCAGATCTCAAACCGGGGATCCAGATAAAGGAGAGCCCGTCGCGGCCGGAAAGCCCCGAGGCTATACTCTGACACATGCCGCCCCGGCCCCGCCCCCACGTTAGGCGCGCCATCATGGCCGTCCCGTTCGTCGCCGCGCTGCTGCTCGCGGTGCGCCTGAACCATGGGTCCGCCCGCGCGCTCGCGGACGCCGCGCGGCCGGGGTTCATGTTGAGAGACGAGACTGCCAACGCCGGCATTCGCTTCGTGCACCGGCGCCCAACGTTCGACCCCAAGCTCGCGGGCATCGAGCCCCACGTCGCCGCACTCGGTGCGTCCGTGTCCGTCACCGACTTCGATGCCGACGGCAACGTCGATCTTTACTTCACCAACAGCCGCTTCGGCGAGCCGAACGCGCTCTACCGCAACCGGGGGGATGGCACCTTCGTGGATGTCGCGACGGCGGCGGGGCTGTCCGACGTCAATCGCCCCGGGGATGGCGTATCAATGGGCGCCATCTGGGGCGACATCGACAACGACGGTCGCGAGGACGTGCTCGTCTACCGCTACGGGTATCTCGCCCTGTACAGGAACATCGATGGCAGCCGCTTCGAGGACATCACGACGCAGGCCGGCCTGCGCCGGTGGGTGAACAGCAATGGCGCGATCTGGCTCGACTACGATCGCGACGGGCTGCTCGACCTCTACGTGACAGCGTATTTCCGCGACGTCGATCTCTGGCACCTCACGACGACGCGCATCATGCACGACAGCTTCGAGTTCGCGACCAACGGCGGGAAGAACCTCCTCTTTCGCAACCTCGGAGGCGGACGCTTCGAGGACGTCACCGACCGGGCGGGGGTCGGCAGCACGCGGTGGACGCTCGCCGCGGCGTCAGCCGATTTCAACGCCGACGGCTGGCCGGACATCTACCTCGCCAACGACTATGGTCCGGAGGAGCTGTATCTGAACGACGCCGGGCGACGCTTTACGCTCACCACCGCCGGCCTCGAGAGTGAATCCAAGAGCGGAATGTCGGTGACCCTTGGCGATGCGTTCAACCGCGGCCGCCTCGATGCGTTCGTCACGAACATCTCGGAACGCGGATATCTCTTTCAGAACAACAACCTGCGCCTCAACCAAATGCCCGAGGCGGGACGCTTCCGTAATATCGCCGAGGGCGACATCGCGGACGCGGGCTGGGCGTGGGGTGCGCAGTTCGGCGACTTCAACAACGACGGCAGCAACGAGCTCTTCGTCGCCAACGGCTTCATCTCGGCCGATCGCGACCAGAACTATTGGTACGCGATGTCGAAGATCGCCGGCGCCAACGCACGCTTCTTCGAGGACGCGGCCACCTGGCCGCCGTTCGGCAATGCAAGCCTGTCCGGCTATGAGCCGTCGCGCGTGTATCTCAATCGTGGCGTTGCCGGCTGGATCGACGTCGCGAAAAACGTCGGCGTGACGGACCTGTACGACGGTCGCGCGGTGGCGCTGGCCGATCTCTCGAATCGCGGCGCAGTCGATGTGATCGTCGCGAACCAGAACCAGCCGGCCATGCTCTATCGCGGCTATCCCGACAGCACCAACCATTGGGTCACCTTCCACCTCGTCGGCACGCGAAGCAATCGCAGCGCGATCGGCGCCGAGGTACTGCTCGAGTCGGGAGATCTGGCCCAGCGGCGGGTCGTCGATGGCGGGTCGGGATTCGCGAGCCAGAACGATCGACGCCTTCACTTCGGGCTTGGCACTCGGGAGTGGGTGGATCGCGTCGTCATCGAGTGGCCGTCGGGCGAGCGGCAGATACTTGCTCGCCCGCCGATCGATCGAATCGTGACGGTCACGGAGCCAGAGCGCTGACGACATGAGCGACGCCAGCCACGCCACCACAGCACCGCCGAGCGCCCTCGTCGACCGGTGGGAACGCGCACGCCATCTCGACCCGCGCTACCTCATCGCGTTTCTCATCACGCTGGTGCTGGTCGCGGCGCAGCTGCGCTACAACATGCTCGGCAGCTACGACCGCCTCCTCCTCGCGCTGGGGGTGTGCGTGGCGACGGAGGCGGTACTCTCGCTGTTCGACCGCGGCCGGCTCACGAACCTGCTCAGCGCCTATATCAGCGGCATCAGCCTAACGCTCCTCGTCAAGCCACAGGGAGGCGCCCTCTGGCCGTTCGCCCTCGGTGGCTTCCTCGCGATCTCGTCGAAGTACGTCCTGCGCTATCGCGACAACCACCTGTGGAACCCCACCAACTTCGCGGTCACGGCGCTGCTGCTCCTCGCGCCCGACCGCGTCTCGGTGCTCAGCCACCAGTTCGGCAACGACGTGGTCACCAACATGGTGATCTGGGTGTTCGGACTGATCATCGCTGCTCGCGTCGGCGTCCTGCACATTACGCTGACCTACGTCGCGAGCTTCCTCCTGCTGAACAGCCTGCGGGCGACCGTGCTCGGCCTGCCTGTTCTGCCCGAGATCGCCCCGATTACCGGCCCGATGTACCAGCTGTTCATTTTCTTCATGATCACCGATCCGCGCACCATCGTGCACGGGCGGCGACGGCAGCTCATGGTGGCCGTGCTGATCGCGGTGATGGAGATGCTGATTCGCTTCGCGTCCGATCAGGGATGGCCGTTGCCAGTTGCGTTCAACGCCGCGCCAGCCTTCCTCGCGCTTGCAATGGTTGGCCCGGTTGCGAAGTGGATGGACCTTCGAAGGGCGCTGGAAAAGCGCTGAGGGCGCCCGACAAGCGCTAGCGCCGTTCCAGCGCATTCTCCAGCGCTCTTCCAGCGCCCTCGTTCTCCAGCCTCGACGGGCTCTTCGATTTCCCGTATCGTTACTGACATGACCAATTCCTTTTCGCACCGCACGCTTGCCGCCGTCCTCATGCTCGGCTTCGCGGTCGCCGGCTGTCCCGGACCGCGCCCGCCTGGACCGGTCTCCCCTACGCGCGTGACTCACACCGTCGTGCCGGCACCAGTCTCGATCAGAGTGAACCAGAGCGGGCCATTTCAGCTCGACTCGATGACCTCGATCGTCACCACCAACGTCGCCGAGGTTGCGCGGACGGGACAAATGCTCGCCGCGCTGCTGCGCCCGGCCACGGGATTCCCGATTCCCGTCATCACCGACACGACGCGCGCCGGCGCCATTGCACTACGATTGAATACCAGCGCGACGGGCGAGGCCTACGAGCTCACCGTCACGCGAGACTCCATTCGCATCAGCGGTACGGCATCCGGCATCTTCCGCGGCGTGCAGACACTCCGGCAGCTCATGCCACCTGCCATCGAGTCGGACATGCGCGTCAACGCGACGTGGGTGGTTCCCGCTGTCACCATCGTCGATCAGCCGCGCTTCGCGTGGCGAGGCTCGATGCTCGATGTCGCGAGGCATTTCTTCACCGTCGATGAGGTCAAACAGTTCATCGACCTGCTCGCGCTGTACAAGCTGAACGTCCTGCACCTGCATCTGGCTGACGATCAGGGATGGCGCATCGAGATCAAGTCGCGCCCGCGGCTCGCCGAGCTGGGCGGCGCGACACAGGTGGGCGGCGGGCCCGGTGGATTCTATACGCAGGCCGAGTACGCCGACATCGTCCGCTACGCGCAGGAGCGGTACATCTCGATCGTCCCCGAGATCGACATGCCCGGGCACACGAACGCCGCGCTCGTGGCGCACCCCGAGCTGAGCTGCAGCCGCGTTCCCCCCGCGCTGTACACCCGTACCGAGGTTGGCTGGAGCGCATTCTGCCCCAACAAGGAAGAGACGTACGCCCTCATCGACGACGTCATCCGAGAGCTCGCGGCGCTGACGCCTGGCCGCTACATCCACATCGGGGGCGACGAGGTCGAAGTGCTCACGCACGAGGACTACATCAAGTTCGTCGAGCGCGTGCAGGACATCGTCGTACGGCATGGGAAGGAGGTGGTCGGCTGGGAGGAGATCGGAAAGGCGCGTCTGCGCCCCACGACGCTCGCCCAGCAGTGGAAGAGCGACTCGGCCGTTCTGGCGCTCCGGTCTGGCGCGAAGCTCATCATGTCGCCCTCCCCCAAAGCGTATTTCGACATGAAATACACGGCCGACACGGAGCTCGGACTCAGGTGGGCCGCGCTCATCGAAGTCAGTGACGCCTACAACTGGGATCCGGCCACGTTCCAGGCCGGTGTGACGGAGAGCAGCATCGTGGGCGTCGAAGCGCCGATCTGGAGCGAGACGCTCCGCAACATCACCGCTGTGCAATACCTCGCGGTGCCCCGGCTCCCCGCGCTTGCGGAAGTCGGCTGGACCCCGCAGTCAGCGCGCGCGTGGGACGATTTTCGTGTGCGCATCGCTGCGCACGCGCCCCGGTGGAACTACCTCGGCGTGAATTACTACCGGTCGCCGCAGGTGCCGTGGTGAAGAGGCGCTGAGGCGCTAGCGCCTCTACAAATACCCCTTCTTCAACAAGAACCGCCCAGCCTTCGGATAGTAGCTGGAGGCGGGCAACTCCCACCCGAGAGTGTCAGCGAGCCGGTCGTAGGTGTTGAAGAGGAAGGCGACGTAGAACGCGTCGCGGATCGCCTCGCGCGTGACACCGGCCGCAAGAACCTCTCGAACTCGAGCCGCGCTGAGCGCGTCGGGATGTAGCGTGAACGTCTCGAGCAGCGCCAGCATCGCACGCAGCTTCTCGTCGATTGGTGCCGTCCGATAGTCCTCCAGGACGAGCCGCATCGTACCGTCACCGAGTGCCGCCTCCGCGACCGCGGAGTGGGCGTTTGTTCAGAAGACGCACTGATTGAGGCGCGACACGAATGCGGCGAACATCTCGCGTTCCCCGACGCTCCACGGTGACGGACCGCGCATGACCTGCTGCGTGAGCTCCGAGAACGGCCGCCCGAAGAATTCCTTCCGGTACCGGAGCGTTCGGACGACGCCGGGGGCATGCCCCATCACGACCCGCATGAGCCGGAGCATCGCCTTGTCGCGAAGACGGTGTCCGGTGTGCACTTTGTGGAGTCTCATGCCTCGTCCAACGCCTTGAGACCTGCCAGCAAGCGTTTCCGCGACGCGCCGAGGGCGGCGCTCACGACGACCTCGAACAGTTGGTCATCTTGATACTTCGTCCGAAGTCGTGCGAAATCCTCGTCCGTCACCCTATACGCGTGGCGGTGAATCTTGTCGACGAGCGTCTGAAGCTCCTCGGGCACACCGCTGCCCTCCGCGGCGGCCCCGCGGATTGCCGGATCCGTTTCGCCAGCGCCCCGAAGGACGCTCTGGAGAACTCTGTCGCGGAGGGGTGTGTGAGGGTCGGGTATCACGCCTGTAACGTGTGGCTCGGCGTGTGAAGGCGCAACGAGGAAGATGCTGATGTCATTCGGCAGGTTAGCACGCGGCCCCGGTGCACCGGAGAACGAATGACGAGGCTCTCGCGCATGAATCGCGCGGCCAGGTTGTGTCGCGCGTCGAGCCTTCCCGCCCTTGCCTGCGCGTTCATGGCAGGCTGCGATCGAACGGGTGGCGCGGACGGAGAACAGCTCGCGCGTGCCTATTGCGCGGCGTGCCACGCGTTTCCGGAGCCCCATCTCTTGGACAAGCCATCGTGGGAGGCGGGCGTCCTGCCAGCGATGGCCCCGCGGCTGGGTGTTAGTGCGGACTCGACGCTCAATACGAGCCACCGGAATCCGCACCTGATGGTCCTGACAGAGGCGGCATCGCAGGACTCGTGGGCGAAGATCGTTCGGTACTATCGCGAAGGTGCCCCCGACACCCTGCCGTATCAGACTCTGCCGGCTGAGCCACGAGTGGATCCGGATCTCTTCAGGGCAGCTCCCTTCGTTCCGCGGATGGAAGGCAGCGCGATCATCACCCTTCTCAAAACCGATACGGTACGTGAACGCGTGTTCGTTGGTGAGGCCGGCAGTAACCGCTTTCGAATCTTCGACTGGAGCCGCCATCTTCTGTCGTCGCTCACAGTGGGCAGCCCTCCCACGGACCTGATCGTCGAAGGCGATCACGTCCTCATGCTGGAATCCGGCATTCTCGATCCGAACGATCAGCCTCGGGGCAGGCTCGTGCAGTATGACTTTGTCGGCGCGGATTCCCTTCGCTTCGGCAGAGTGCTCATCGACTCGCTCTTCAGGCCCGTCTTCGTCCGGCAGTCTGATTTCGACGGGGATGGGCAACAGGACTTTCTCATCTGCGAGTACGGCAACAACCGCGGACGGCTTGCCCTCTATCGGTACGATGGGTCGCGGTACGAACGGCAGATACTCGACCCCAGCCCTGGCGCCATCCGGTTCGAAATACGTGACATGACGGGGGACGAGTCGCCGGACATCGTCGCGCTGTTCGCGCAGGGTGATGAGCGGATTGTTCTGTTCGAGAACGATGGCAAAGGGCGGTTCTCCAGACGCCCGCGGATCCTGGCGCGCTTTCCGCCCGTCTATGGCTCGATGTACTTCGCGATGCACGACTTCAACGGCGACGGACGCCTCGACATCGTCTACGTCAACGGCGACAACTTCGATTTCTCACGCGTGCTGAAGCCGTACCATGGGGTGCGCATCCTGGAGAGCGACGGCGATCACACCTTTCACGAGCGCTTCTTCTTTCCGGTGTACGGCGCGGCCCGAGCGGAAGTCGCAGATTTCGATCAGGACGGCGACCTGGACGTTCTCACCACCAGCACGTTCGCGGATCTCGAACGACATCCCGAGCGTGGCATCATGTTCCTCGAGAACGCGGGCCGATATGAATTTCGACCGTACGCCTTCACCATTGCCTCCGGCAATCGCTGGAACCTGACGGCGACGGCCGATGTGAATCGAGACGGTTGGATGGACGTTCTCATCGGCGCCATGGATCTGGAGAACGTCGCCACCCTTCAACGGCGGGGTGGCAGGCGACAGCTGGCGACGGACCGAGACCCGCTCCTGCTGTTCGAGAACCGAATGCAGGCGAGCGCGGCCGCCCAGGGGAGGACGCGGTGAGCCGCCCCGCCTGGATGCTCCTGCTCGCGCTCGGATCGTTAGGTGGCTGCGGGGGCGACGCGAGCGATGACGCGCTGTTCGAGCTCCTGACCCCGGAGCAGACCGGCGTCACCTTCGCGAACACCATCACCACCAGTGACACCCTCAACGTCCAGACCGATCCGTACGTCTACAACGGCGGCGGGGTCGCCGCCGGCGACATCGACAACGACGGGCTCACCGACATTTTCTTCGCCGGCAACATGGTCTCGAGCCGCCTGTATCTCAACACGGGGGCGATGCGGTTCGACGACATCACCGCTCGAGCCGGGGTGACGACCACACGATGGGCCACCGGTGCGACGATGGTGGACATCAACGCCGATGGGTATCTGGACATCTACGTGTCCGTGTCGGGACCCGAGCGCTCGAAGGCGGAAGACCGGGCAAATCTGCTCTTCGTGAACAACAGGAATCGCACGTTCACGGAGGCGGCCGCTCGCTACGGCATCGCCGACACCGGCTTCACCACGCACGGCGTCTTCCTCGACTACGACCGCGACGGCTGTCTCGATCTCTTCCTGCTCAACAACTCGCCGAAGGATTTTTCCCGTGGCGTCTCCGGTCAGCCCACCATCGCCGCGGGGGCCACACCCGGCAGCTACAACTACCTCTATCGCAACGACTGCCGCGGGGGCACGCCGGGGACGTTTATCGACGTGTCGGCCCATGCGGGGGTGGCGCGTGACCCCGGATTCGGCCTGGGCGCAGCCGTCGCCGATCTCAATAGAGATGGGTGGCCCGACATCTACGTGTCCAACGACGTCGAGCCGAACGATGTCGTGTACGTCAATACCGGGCGTGGGACGTTCACCAACAAGGCCGCCACGTGGTTGAAGCATGGGAGCTTCGCCGGGATGGGCGTGGACATCGCCGATTTCAACGACGACGGCTGGCCCGACATTCTCCAGGTGGACATGCTGCCGCAGTCGCCGAGCGATCGCAAACGGATGAGCGGAGCGACGACCTACGGCGCGCTCATGAGGCTGCGGAGCAAGGGATTTCGGGACGACTTCACCGCCAACGCCCTCCAATTGAGCAACGGCGTTACCAGGAGCGGGGATGTCATCTTCAGCGATGTGGCACGCCTGGCGGGCGTCGTCGCGACCGGCTGGAGCTGGAGTGCTCTCTTTGCGGATTTCGACAACGATGGGCGAAAGGACATCTTCATCAGCAACGGCTACCCCAAGGCGGTCAACGACCTCGACTACCAGACAGCCTTCTTCACGTTAGGCCGCCGCGGCGGTGCCTCGCGTCGGGGCGCGCTCGACCTGCTCGGGACGCTCCCCGGCTACGAGGAGGCCAACGTCGTCTTCCAGAATGCGGGAGATCTGACGTTCACCGACAAGACGCGCGCGTGGGGGATGGAGCGTCCCAGCTTTTCCTACGGGGCGGCCTACGCCGACCTCGATAACGACGGAAAGCTCGACCTCATCGTGAGCAACATCGATGCACCGGCATTCATTTATCACAACGTGGGCTCCAACAACGAGCCGCATCACTATCTCGACATTCGACTCGAGGGAGACTCGCCCCACCACGCGATCGGATCGACGCTGGTCCTGACGATCGCGGGACACAAGCAGTACCTGTACTACAACCCCTATAGAGGATTCATGTCCACGATGGATGCGCGCGCGCATTTCGGCCTGGGGCGCGCGCGCCGCGTGGACAGCCTGGAAGTCCACTGGCCCGACGGCCGGTATCAGCTGCTCACGGGGCTCGATGCCAATCAGGTCCTGGTCGTGAGGCAGGCGAACGCCGCCAGGACGACTGCCGCTAAGGACACGAGCGACGCGAGTCGCCCGTTCGAGCCGGTCGATTCGCGCCGGACACCGAAATACAAGCACGAATCGACGGTCGCGGTCGACTACTCCGTCCAGCCACTCCTGCCGTACATGATCTCGAGGCAGGGCCCTCCCCTCGCCGTCGGCGACGTCGATGGTGATTCGCTCGATGATGTCTTCGTCGGCGGATCGAGTGGGGCCGCCGGGAAGCTGTTCATACAGCGTGCGGACGGCGGCTTCGTCGAGACGACCCAGGTGCAACCCTGGGATGCCGAGCCCGCGTACGAGGATTGGGGAGCACTGCTGTTCGACGCGAACGGAGATGGCCGGCTCGACTTGTATCTGGCGAGTGGCGGCTATCACATGGCGCCGGGCTCGCCCGTGCTCGAGGATCGCCTCTACATCAATCAGGGACGGGGCAGGTTCGCGCGAGACAGCGCCGCACTCCCCGCCATGTTGACGAGCACGGCGGCCGTCCGCGCCGGGGACTTCGACGGCGACGGCCGGCTGGACCTGTTCGTCGGCGGCCGCCTAACGCCGAGGAGGTATCCATACCCGGCGAGGAGCTACGTGCTGCGTAATGAGGGGGGACGTTTCACCGACGTGACCGACGCAGTGGCGCCGGAGCTGGCTGCGCCGGGCGGCATGATCACCGACGCCTCGTGGCTGGACTTCGATGGCGACGGGAGGCTGGATCTCGTGACGGTGGGCGAGTGGATGCCGATCCAGTTCTATCGCAACGATGGAACGGCTCTGCGCAATGTCACGCGGTCCACGCGCTTGCCGTCGTTGCGAGGCTGGTGGTACAGCCTCGCTGCGGGTGACTTCGACAACGACGGGCGGCCCGATCTCGTCGCCGGCAATCTCGGCTTGAACCACAGCTACGCGACATCAACGGATCGCAGGCTTGGCGTCTACGCGAGCAATTTCACCGGCAACCAGACGACGGACGTCGTGCTCGCGCAGACGGTCGATGGGATCGAGTATCCCGTGGCGGGGATGGCGCCGCTCGGCCGGGAGATCTATACGACGGCGTTGAAGTTCCCGACCTATGCCTCCTTCGCGCGTGCCCCGCTCGCGCAGCTCTTCAGCGCGGCTCAGCTCCAGGAGTCCCTGCATTACGAGGCCGACACGTTCGCGAGCCTCTTCCTGCACAACGAGGGGGGCGGGACGTTCAGTGCATCACCCTTGCCCAATCTTGCGCAGATCTCTCCGATCCGGGCGATCGTCGCTCATGACGTCGACGGGGACGGGCATCGCGATCTCATCGTGGCTGGGAATCTTTACGACACCGAGCCCAATACGCCGAGGGCGGATGCCGGGAACGGACTGTGGCTCAGGGGAGACGGCCAGGGCCGCTTCGCTCCGGTGTCAGCGAGCGAGAGTGGCTTTCTTGCCCCCCTCAACGTGTCGGGATTGGCTCTCCTCACCACGCGGGCCAGTAAAGCGGTGCTTGTCGCGAATACAGGTGATTCGCTTCAGGCGTTCAGAATCAGAGACGCTAAAGGCGCTGAAGGCGCTGAAGGCGCTGAAGGCGCTAAAGGCGCTGAGGGAAGCCCCCAGCGCCCTTAGCGCCTCTAGCGCCCTTAGCGCCTCACCACCCCGGATTCTGCGTCAGAGTCGGCTGACCGCCCACTCTGCTGAGATCGATCTGAATCTGGGGAAGTGGATACAGGCTGTGCTTGTCGCTAAACGTCTCCGCCTGCCTCAGATAGAGCCTCCTGTTCTCCTCGGCTCCGCCTCCGATGCCGTTGACGTACCCGTTGAGAATCGTCTCCGCGACGTCCCAGCGTCGCAAATCGAACAGGCGGTGGCCTTCCATCGCGAGCTCGAGACGGCGTTCCGCGCGAACCGCCTCACGAGCATAGGCCTGATTGGGGAACACCGGATACTGGCCGACGCGATAGACCGCCCACGTAATCGACGGGTCATTGATCGGGACCGCGATGTTGTCAGGGGTAGTCCCCGGTCCCTGCGCCCTCACTCCTGCCCGTGCTCTGACCTGGTTGACGAGTGCTGTGGCGCCCGCGAGGTCGTTGGTTTCAACCAGCGCTTCGGCCAGGAGCAGCAGCAGGTCAGCATAACGATAGAGATGCATGTTCACGGAATTCAGCTGCTGCGGTTGCCAACCAGTTGACGACTCGCCACCGCTGGCCTCCTCGTGCACGTTCTTCTTGGGACCGTAGAACCCGCCGTTGTCCGGGTCTCTGACCCAAGCCTGGTCTATGCACGTATCCTTGTTGACGTCGCACAGGTAGAGGCCCCAATCCTTGAACGGGACTCGGTCGCGGCCAACCGTCCAGTCCAGCCGAGGATCGACCGGCGACAGATCTGACGCCGTGAAGTTGGCGTCCGAGGCATTCCAGTTGTCGGGATTGGACAGGGCCAGCGGCAGTCCGGCGGCGTCGACGCGGAAGAAGTTGACCAGATTCTGGCTCGGCTGGTTGAAGCCGCAGCAGCCGAAGTGGGTGCCTGAATACGGGAAATTCAGGCGTTCGCCCCAGTTGGCATTCTGTCCGTTGGGTTCGTCGTCGACGGAGGCCTGATACGCCCAGATGGTCTCGGGCCCGTTTTGGCGGTCCGCGAAACCCGTCCAGACACGGTCAAAGCTTACTTCGAGCTCGTAAGGCCCGTTTGCCTCCACGTCACGTAATGTCGTCACTGCATCCGCCCATCGGCCGGCATAGGCCTCGACGCGGCCCTTGTACGCCTTCGCCGTCCATTGAGACGCCCGACCCTTTTGCCCGTTCCGTGGCGCCGTCGGCAGTTTCGCGATGGCTGCGTCGAGATCAGCCAGGATCTCGTCGATGGCCTCCTCGCTGGTCAGGTTCGGCTTGCGAAAATCCGTGTCATCCTCGCGGTAGTAGGGGATACGCCCCCACATCCGCCAGGCTTCGAAGTGATAGTGCGCCCTGAGGAATATCGCCTCACCCTCGATCCCATTTGCGTCCGCGGGCGCAATTTCACCAGGCGAGGACGCCAGTACCTGCTCCAACAGGCGCAGGGCAGCATTGCTTCGCACGACGCCTTCGTAGACCTGTGACCACTTGCCGTCCAGGTACGATTCAGCCCTGGGCGTTCCCCAGTGGTACCCCTCGATGTCATTGATCGGTGGCTGGTCGGAGCCATCGGATCCTTTGTACGAGTCATCGCTCGCGACGCTGCCGAAGACCCAATTGCTGGCCGCGCACCCCCAGGCACTGGAAGAGCTCGAACAATCCAGCGCCCGGTACGCGCCAATGAGCGTCCCTTCGACGCCCGTTCGATTCGCGAGCGTGCCGGCGTCAAGCGTCCCTTGAGGCGCGGCAGAGTCCGTCAGGAAATCCTTGCAGCCGTATAGCGCGCCCGCCGTGAGAGCCAGGAGCGCCGTTCCGACGAAGAGTGGGTGCTTCGATACGCTGATCATCGTCTCTTCCTTGAAAGGGCGAGTGGCTAGAACGAGGTGACGACGCCAATGCTGAACACCTTGTTGCTCGGATACGAGCCGCGATCCACGCCTCGATATTGATCACGGACATCGCCGGCCGCGCCGGTGACGTTCGCCGCCGGGAGCGATGGATCGAGCCCTTCGTAGTCGGTCATGGTCCACAGGTTCTCCGCCTGCACGTACACTCTCGAGCCTGCCTGGAACCAGCGTCCGAGCGACGTCGGAATCTCATATCCCAGCTGCAGATTGCGCAGTCGGATGTAGGAACCGTCCTCGACGTAGTAGCTGCTGAGCTGCCAGCTGTAGGAATCGTTCTTGTCGAGGCGCGGATACTTGGCGTTCGGGTTTTCCGGCGTCCACGAATTCGCGAGCAGGTCCTTCTTCACGTTCG
The DNA here is from genome assembly GCA_035249985.1 of Gemmatimonadaceae bacterium. Lineage (GTDB taxonomy): Bacteria > Gemmatimonadota > Gemmatimonadetes > Gemmatimonadales > Gemmatimonadaceae > JAICNG01. The sequence continues at coordinate 10,190 of DATFFP010000090.1, read as the reverse complement.
TGTTGAACTCGCGGAAGACGTAGAACTCCTTTTGATTCTCGAAGATGTCGTTCCCGAACGTCCCGAAGAACGTTGCGCTCACGTCAAAGTTTCCTCGGCGCGCCGTGAGATCGAGGCCGGCCGTGAAATCGGGATGCGGATCGCCGATGATGGTCCGGTCGTCGAGCGTGATCGCGCCGTCGCCATTGAGATCCCTGAACTTGATCCGGCCGGGCGCTCCGTTCTGTGTCGCATGACTCGCCACGTCGGCGGCGTCCCGGAAGAACCCGTCCGCGACGTAGCCATAGAACGCGCCGATGGGATTGCCGACCTGGTTGATGACCTGATTGCCGAATCGTGTCGAGATGGGACCGAAGAAGAAGGTCTGGTCTCCATCAATGGCGAGGATCTCGTTCTTGTAGTGGCTTCCGTTGAAGGTGACACTCCAGTTCGCCGCCTCGTGGCCGATCGAAAAATCGATACCGGTGTTCTTCATCTGGCCGACGTTGACGATCGGGGGAGCGGCTTCTCCCGCCGTGGCTGGGAGTCGCGGATCGAAGAGCAGGTTGTTCGTGTTCCGCCGATACACGTCGATGACCACGTTGAGCAGACCGTCGAAGAGCGACATGTCGGCGCCGATGTTCGTCGACCTGTTTTCCTCCCACTTCAGATTGGGGTTGCCGAGCGACGTTTGGCGGAACCCTCCCACCACGCTCGTGTTCGACCCGTTCACATCGTAGTAGGTATCGCCGCGGCCACCGCCGAATTGCGCGACAATGCGTCCTGGCGGAATGAACTGGTTTCCGGTGACGCCCCAGCCGAATCGCAGCATCACATCCGAGAGGACGCGGTTGTTCGCGAGGAAGGGCTCGTTGGTGATTCTCCATCCCAGCCCGAATGCCGGGAACGTTCCCCACTGATTGCCCGGCGCCAATCGGGACGAGCCATCTCTGCGGAGCGTGAAGCTCGCGACGTAGCGGTCGGCAAAGTTGTAGTCGACCTTTCCAAAGAACGACAACAGGGCACTCCGCCCACCGGTGCTGAACACGTTCTTGGCGCCCGTCGGAGCGAGAGCGTCCTGGATGTATCTGGAGTCGACGTCGGTGTTGAGGAGGTTGCCAATCGACCCCTCGATATAGCGAACGTTGCTCGCATTGGCTTCCTGCCCAACGAGCAGGTTCACGGTGTGCTGATCGAAGAACGTCTTGGCGTACCGCAGCGTGTTACTCCAGGTCCAATCCGTGAAGTGATTCCTGTTCTCGGTGATCGAGTTGTTGAACGTCGCCTCGGCGTTCTCGGGGAATGGTGGATTGAAGCCCACGAACGAGTTCTGACTGAGGTTGAACCCGAGGCTGCTTCTGAACGTCGCTTCGGGGGTCACATCGACGCCCGCGAAGACGTTCCCAAAGACCTGGTTGTTCCTGTTCTCGTCGTCCTTGTGCGCATGCGCAAACTTGACGGGATTCGACTGGTTGATGGCGCAGCACTTTCCCCCGGCGAAATTCCCGTTGATGTCGTACACCGGGACTACGGGCTGCAACAGAATGTTCTTGCCGAGAATGCCGTCTTCCGCGTAGGCGGGTGGGTCATTGGGCAGGCCGCCGTGATGGCGCTGGATGGCGACCGCGATGTTCTCGCCGAAGCTCAGCCGGCCTCGATTGAAGACGGTGTTGACGCGAACGCTGCCACGCTTGAACTCGTTGAACTTCGCGGTACCAGCCTGATCGAAGTAGTTGAAGGAAACCCGGTACGCGTTGACGTCACTCCCGCCCGCGATCTCCACGTTGTAATCGCCAACCGGCGCGGATCCGAACGTCTCGTCCCACCAGTTGGTGCCGGGGCTGCCCGGCATGATCAGGGTGTTGGGGTAGGAATACCTGCTGGCATCGACGGCTGTCGGCCGACCCCATGCGTCGGTGGCGGTGACCGTGCCCGGCGCCGCGTAAAAGAATGCTGGAACCGTGGGGTTGTTGGGATCCCCGTAAATGTTGGTCGGGGGTGTCTCGCCCGCGTTCAGATAGGCTTGTCTCTGTACCGCGGCGTAGGCCAGTGCGTCCGTAATGAGGAAGTCATCGTAGCCGCGGACCGGGGTCGCGACCCCCGCCCTCGCCCGCAACGTCACCGTCGGCGACCCGGCCGCTCCCTTCTTCGTGGTCTCGATGACGATCACGCCGTTATTGGCGCGCGCGCCGTAGATCGATGCCGACGACGCGTCCTTCAGAACCTGAATGGACGTGATGTCGTTAGGGTTCAGGAAGTTCATGTAGGAGTCCTGAACCGGAACGCCGTCGACGATGTAGAGCGGATCGTTGTTCTGGAACGAGCTGATGCCGCGGACTCTGACGGTGCTTCGGGAGCCGGGAGATCCGCCCGCGATCACGGTGACGCCTGGGGCGGTCGCATCCAGGCGCTGCAGGACACTCGCCCCCGTTTGGCGCTCCGTGGTCTCGAGGTTGACGCTGGAGACCGCGCCAGTGATGTCCGCTCGCCGCTGTTCCACGTAGGAGGTGACCACCACCTCTTCCAGATACGGAACCTGCTCCATCACGACGTCGATCGTCGTGCGTCCGGCGATTTGTTCCTGTCTGGCGAGCCGGCCGAGGAGGGTAAAGCTCAGCACGCCATCGGCTGGAGCTCTCACCGCGTATTTCCCGGCCATGTCGGTCAGCGTCCGGATAGCGGTGCCCTGCACTCGGATGAGAACATCCCGAAGCGGAGCCCCGGTGGGCGCCGTCACCGTTCCCGTGATCGCGATCTCCTGGCTCGCTGCCCTTCCGCTGAATAGCAGCGCGAACAGCACGCTCATCGCCGCGATCCGGCGCAAGGCGCCGCTTCCGAACGCACTCCAACCTGACAGCATCTTCTCCATGGCAAACCTCCGGGTAGTGCACATCGGTGTCATCCTCCGGGGCGTCGCATCACCTGCAGGCCGTGCATGTCGATCAACTGCCGATACGTCACGAGGCGAACGTTGCGCTCCTTGAGGGCCGCGCTGAACCGCCGAGACGTAAGGGCATCGAGCTCTCCCTGACGATTCTTGCTCATGTCCGGGAGCGGATTCGACGTGTTCATGTCGAGGAGTGCGCCCAGCTCCGCATCGTCGATCCCGACGTGCGTGACCACGAGATGGAGGCCGGGCTCGAGGCGATTCACCATGGCCAGCAGGCTGTCGAGCTTGGCCGCGGGGGCGGCCCAGTACTGCGGGTCGTGGTTCACCTCGCCGAAATAGCCCGACATCCCTAACGAGAACTCCCGGGCGAGACGCTCGGTGATCTCGCGAAACTCGGGGTGGCGCATGACCGTGCCCATGTGGTAATCCACGTAGTCGATCGTGAGCCCGGACGCCAGCGCGCGCTGGATTTGCGCGCGCAGCTCCCGCTCGACCTCCTCGAGGTCGGGGTGGTTCCGGTACAGGGTGTCGGCCGACGGGAAGAAATACCCATCGGCATCCACCAGGCTGGGGACGGCCGTGCGTCCCAGCACCGGTCCCCACCGATAGTGTTTCCACTCCGAGTTGAGCGTCAGGTGAATCCCTACCGAGACCGAGGGGTGGCGCTTGAGGAGCTCGACGGTCTCCTGGTACCACGGGGTGGGAAACATCACCGAGATCGAGACGGGCAGACCACTCTCGATGAGCCGCTCGAGTGCGCGGTTCACGCTGTGACTCATCCCGGCATCGTCACTGCGGATGAGCAGGAACGTCTGCTCGGAAGCGGCCACACGTGGGGCCGGATCCGCCCGACCGGTTACATGGGCCGGCGAGCAGGACGAGGCGAGCGGGACCAGCAGGAGCAGAGCGAAGCAACCGAGCAGCCGCGTACGAACGCTCCTCGAGAGAGGACGTGAGGCGTGCTGACTTCACACCGCGGTAGGCCGAGCCAGACACCAACGAGAGGCTCGGAGAACTAGCTCCTATTACGGCTTGGTATCAGGATTGTCAAGACGACTGCGGTGAGATTCGACCGTCAGCCCGGGGCCTTGTTCTTGAGTGGGCGCTTCGTCTTGATCACGATGACCCCGTTGGACCCGCGTACGCCGTAGAGCGCCGTGTCGGCCGGATCCTTCAGCACATTGATCGATTCGATGTCGTACGGGCTGAGTCCTCTCAGGACCCCACCGGGGCCCGGCGTGATCGGAAAGTCATCGATCACGTAGAGCGGCTCGTTGTTGCCGTAGAACGAGCTGACGCCCCGGATGCGGACGACGAGACCGCCTTCCCCTTGAGTGACCGTGACACCGGCCACCCGATCCTTCAGAATCTCCTCGATGGGCTGACCGGGCGCGCGCTCGATGTCCTCCGCCGTGACATCGTCCCGGCGTGGTGGCGGCGAATCGGTCTCGGTGCGCTGCGCCGATTTACACCCGGTAGCAAGGGCGAGACCGAGCCCGAGAAGGGGCAGGACGCGCGGGCAGGACGAGGTCATCGGACCCTCGAAGGGAGGAGTACCTGATTGTGCACCGTCGCCCACGCCGGGGCAAGTGCCCGGAGAAGCGCGCGCGACGGGGCTCGGACTCCGCGCGTCCTGAACACGGCGCGGTCCGGAGCAACGCGACCCGGGGCACGGGCGCCTAACGATCCGCGGGATGCGCACCGACGGATTGACAGCCGTGCGTCGCTCACGTTACCCTGCGACAGACGTCCCCGACACCCCGGTCCGGTCGTGACTGTGAATATTTCCTGGGAAGAGTTGACGACGATTGCGTCGTCGGATCTCGACGTGCTGGCCCACCTCACCGCGGCCCGGTTCCCGGACCGCGACCAGGAGGCACGTCGTCTCGCGCAGCTCGATGCGCTGAACGGCGCCATGAGCTCCCTCTCGCGCACCCTGGCGGCGCTGGGGCGACACTCCCTCTCCGAGTGCCGCGGCTCACACAGTCGCTGGGACGTCACCGAGGATACGCGCGCGTTCTACAACGCCCTGTGCAGCTACGCCGCACTCGTCCGGACGATGGCGAACGAGTACCGCGAGCTCCTCGCGGAGCCGGCGCCACCCGTCAACGCGACCGCCCGTCGGCGGAACCTCAGCATTCTCTAGAGCGGCGATCATGATCGGGCTCACGCCGCGGCCACGCGGCGGAGCCCGGCCAGCGGCATGACCTCGCTCGCGAACCGCTCCATCTCCTCGAGCTGCGGACTGCACTGCAGGAGCAGGAGATCGACGCCGATCGCGGCGAACGCCCGCACGCGGTCCGCCACCTGCTCCGGCGTTCCGACGAGCCCGGCACGCAATCCACGATTCGATACCGAATAGTCCTCGAGGCTCAGCCGCTGCTCGAGCCTCGTGTTCGCGACCCAGTCGTTGTAGTTGCCATACCCGGGGGAGCCGGGCGCGACGTTGGTGATTCGCTCGAGCTCGCGGCGTGCCTCGCGTTCGGTCGGCCGCACGATCGCGTACGCGGCCATCCCGAAGCTCAGTGGTGGCAGCCCGGCCTCCTCACGACGCCTCGCCAGCTCGGTGATCCTCGGGGCGATGCGCTCCGGAGGATCGCCGTGCATCACGTACGCGTCGCACGTCCGCGCGATCAACGCCTTGGCCGCGTCGGATTCCCCACCGGCATAGATCGGAGGCCGCGGCCGCCTGACGGGCTTCGGCTCGGCGATCGTCTCCTCGATGTGAAAGTATCTCCCGCGGTAGCTGAAGGTTCGCTCCCGCCACACGCCATCGACGATCGCGAGCCACTCGGCGGTGCGCGCATAGCGGTCATCGTGCTCGTCGAACTGCACCCCATAGCGGCGGGCCTCGTCGCGCCACCAGGACGAGACGACATTGAGCGCCAGGCGGCCGCCCGAGATTCGATCGATGTTCGCCGCCTGCTTGGCGAGGATCGCCGGATTGTGAAAGGTCGGGCGCACCGCGATCATGAGCTCGAGTCGATCCGTCACGGCGGCGAGCGCGGCCGCGGTCGACCAGGCATCGAGCGATGGCGCGGTGATCCCCTTGATGTCGTTGAGAAACAGCTCGGCGATGAGCGTCAGGTCATAGCCGATCTGCTCGCTGCGCTGCGCGAGGCGACGCACGTAGTCCCACGTCGGTACCATCCCTTCATCAGGGACGTTGCGCAGCCACCCGCCGAAGACGGGGAGCCAGTAGCCGTAGCGCATCACGCCACCTTCGCGTGCGCGAGACCGGCGCGCTGCTCCAGATAGTCGACGAACGACACCCAGGGGTCGAAGCCGACGACGTTGGGCGCATCGGCGACGAAGTTCGAGAGCGCGTTGATGTCGTAGAAGTAATGACGGCCGTCGCGATCATCCACGAGGTACTCGATGCCGCCGACATCGAGACGCGCCGCGCGCGCGATGTGCTCCACCTGCGCAACGATCTCCGCCGGCGGTCTCGCCGCCTCGACGCGAAGCCCCGTGCGAGGCGCATCGACGGCGCACGCCGCACGCACGAGCTCGACCCCCTCGATCGTCTGACACGCGTCCGCCGGACACAGGTCGAAGGATCCCGAAGCCGGATAGACGTTGATCGCGTACAGGTACGACCCTCCCAGCGTCTCGACGCGTGTGATGTGCCCGTCGCGCAGCGGCGCGCACTCCTGCACCAGCGCCGTTCCGTCGACCCCAAGCTCGACGCGTCCCTGCTTCACCGCCTCGGTGAGCGCCGCGGCCGTCTCGTAGCGCACGATCCCGGCGCCACTCCCTCCCACGTTCGCCTTGATGAGCAGCGGGGCGCGGAGCGTTGCGGCGACTGCTGGGGCCTGCTCCGGGTTGTTGATGACCCGCGCGCGCGGGTACGGCAGGCCGAGCTCTTCGAGCAGATCGAGCTGCCGCGCCTTCGACAGCTCGAGACCGTAGACGTCCGCGCCGTTCACGACTGGAACGCCAAGGAGCTCCAGATGGCGCAGCCAGTGCAGCGTGTAGAAGAGGCTGTGAGCATGGCCTCGGAGATACGCGGACGGACTCGCTCGATTGACCACCAGCGAGTACGGAACGCCGCGCTCGGCGGGATCGAAGGCGTGGGACGCGGCATCGATCCGCTCGTAGGGCAGCCCCCGCCGGTCGAGCTCGGCAAACAGCGGAGCGAACCAGTGCGGGTGCTCGTGAAAGATGCCGATCGGATAATGCGGAGCGTGCGCGGCCATGGGTGCGTCTCCTCGACGAGTGGCCGCCTGCGGCCGACGATGGGGTCGACCGAAAAACGAAAGCGCCCGAGCGGAAGTTCCGCCCGGGCTGTTCGCTTTTTAGCACCTTGTTTTACGTGGCGGCAATAGGCGGCAAATGACCACGGGAGTTCAGTTGTCTCCGACTACTATAGCCCGGCAATGGCCTCCGGGTCAAGCCGTCGTTCCAACGGCAAAGATGACAGAGTTCAGAATACGGAATACAGAACTCAGATAAGGCACAATGGGGAGCCGGTTCGCGGCTCCCCGTTTTCGTTTTCGGCGGTTGGCATTCCGCATTCTGGCATCAAGGTTCAAAGTTGGGACGCGGATTGCACGGATTCGGCGGATCGCTCGTGCGCATTGATCCCTCCTCTACCGCAACAAGAAAAAACACGTCTTTGGGCTGCGCGAGGAGATTTCTCGGCGCCAGGAACGATCTGCCCAATCCGTCGAATCCGTTAATCCGCGTCTCAACTTTGAACCTTGATGCCAGAACGCCAAGCTCTGAATTCTGTATTCTGTATTCTGAACTCTGTCATCTTTGCCGTTAGATGTCGGCACGCGGGAACATTGAGGAGCACCGGAGGCCGCCCGTGCGATCGACTGATGACGAAATGCCCGACGTGTCGGCTCGCTCCTCACCGTCCTGGTTGGCCGCTCGGGGCCGACGATCACCCCGCGCGCGGAAGCCGCACGATGAACGTCGCCCCTTCCCCGAACGTGCTCTCCACCAGGACGTCGCCGCCGCTCGCGCGCGCCAGCGTCCGGCTGATCGCGAGGCCGAGGCCCACGCCATCGCTGCCCGACGGCCGTTCGTCGAGCTGGCGAAACGGCTCGAAGACTCGGCTTTGCATCTCGGGCGGAATTCCGGGCCCCGAGTCCTTCACGCGCAGGTTCACGACGTCGGGTCCGGGGATGTCGGCAGACAAGGTCACGCATCCTCCCGACGGCGTGAACTTCACCGCGTTCGCCAGGATGTTGATGAGGATCTGCTGAATGCGATCGGGGTCGCCCTGCACGGCCCCATGGTCCTCGGCTGACACCGTCACCGAGATCCCCTTCATGGCCGCCTGAGGCATCACCGCATCCACGGCGGTTCGAAGTGCCTCGACGGCCACGATGCGTCTGATCTCTCGCGGTCGAGACGCCGACGTCAAGGCGGAGAAGCGAAGCAGGTCATCCACCAGATGCAACAGGTGACGCTGATTCCCCGCGATGCGCGCCAGATCGTGCTGCTGCGAGTCGGTGAGGTCGCCGCGAATGCCCATCTGGAGGAGCTGTACGTAGCCGCCGATCGCGTTGAGCGGCGTGCGAAGGTCGTGACTTACCGAGGCGAGCAGCTCCGCCTTTTCGCGATCGGCGGACTCGGCGGCCTGCCGCGCCAGCTGCTCCGCTTCGAGCAGGCGCGCCCGCTCGAGCGCCTGCGCGCACTGCTGCGCGACGATCGCGGTGAGGTTGCGGTCATCGGGGGTGAATCGCCGCGGTCGGGCGAAGGCGACGCCCATCGACCCGATGGTGCGCGACTCGATCACCAGTGGGACGACGATCAGTGAATGCTGGCCGGACGCCTCGAGCATGCCGGCGAGCGCCGGATAGCGCGTCGTCCACTCGTCAGGTGACTCGATCGCGATCGGCTCGCCCGTCCGCACGACTTCGGCGAGCGGGGCATCGGCGTCGACAGGAAACTGCGCCCACTCCTCCCGGTACTGCCCCGGCATCGCGCGCGCGTCGAGGATCTGGAGCGTCCGGCCATTGCCGGCGAGGCGCGTGATCACGGTTCCGACCGCGCCGAACATGGCGGTGGTGTGCTCGATGACCGACTTGGCAACGTCGAATGGAGTCGCCGATACCGACAGCGCCGACGTCAGCTCCTGGAGCCGATCGGCTCGCTGGCGCAGCTGACGCAGGCTGCGAATGAGCCGTCGGCGATCGAGGGCGAACGCGAGCGGGCCCGCGATCGAACGGAGGCGTTCGACCTCTTCGCGAAGGAACCGGGTCCGGCTGCGCGTCCCTACCGAGAACGTCCCCACCAGTCGATCGCCCACCAGCAGCGGCTCGCAGATGTAGGCGGTGATGCCGAGGGAGCGAATGAGCGCAACCATCGGATCGGACGCCGACTGTACGTCTTCCCGTACGATCTCGGCGCGCTGCATCGCCACGTTGCCGCACACCGCCTGGCCGAACTCCAGCCACTCCAGCGATTCCTCCTGCTCGGAGGAGACACCGGCGACGAAGTTGAGGCGGAGACCGGTCGCGTCGTCGACCACCAGGTAGTTGAAGCAGCAATCGAGACGGAGCTCGACGCGCAGGAGGTCGTACACGGCGGTGATGATCTCACGCGGATCGTCACGCGTGAGCATCGCCGTCATGGCGTCGGAGAGTGTCGTGAGACGCCGGACCTTCTCGACGAGCGTCGCATAGGCGCTCGACCCTTCCCCCGCCGCCAGGGCTTCGGTTGCCAGCTGCGGGTCAGACACCTGCCGCATCCATCCGCATTCAGCTTCTCACCAGATCGTGTGGGGGCGTCGTCGCCACCGCAAATGCCGCAGGAATTTGGCGAGAGAAACGCGCGGTCGCAATCGGTGGATGCCCTTACGTCACGATGCCCGTCGCGAGGATGACGTCGTCGTGCGTCACGAACGGCTCACGCTCGAGGAGGTAGTCGTCGTCCTCGTCGTAGTAGCGCGCCCGGGCATAATCCTCTCCCGCAAAGCGCTGGATGGCTTCGACGGAGTCCCACAGCGACGTCAACCCAAAGTGCGCGACGCCGTCAATTGTACGCCGGAGCACAATCACGCCGCGGTTGCCCGGAGTCGCGGCGATGTCCGCCAGTCCCGTGCGATGGAGAAACGCTTCGTAGGCGTCCGCCTTCGACGCGGGAACCCGCCCATGCCAGGTCCGCGCGATCATCCGTGGCTCCGTGCGAGGCGCTCCCAGAATCCGGAAGGCCGCGCGGTCGAGAGCGGGCTCTCGCCCAGAACGTGCTCGAGAAGGCTTGCCAGTCTCGCCGCGCTGGACCGATCGGGATCCAGCGCCGGATCGTAGATCGTCAGCTCGAGACCAAGTGCCGCCGGATGTCGCGCGAGCGGGGTGAGAAGATC
>DATFFP010000089.1:0-49010 GCA_035249985.1 Gemmatimonadaceae bacterium | reverse complement strand
GGGGGCGGCGTCGCCGCGCGGCGCGCGTGCGCAAGCCAGGGTCGCCGACTGACCGTGCGAACTTTCCCGGATGACGCGCTCTTTCTCATCGCCGGCCCGTGTGTGGTCGAAAGCGATGCCCTCAATGTGCGAGTGGGCGAGCATCTCGCTCGACTGAGTGAGCGCGTCCCTGGTGGCGTGATCTACAAGGCCAGCTTCGACAAGGCGAATCGGTCGAACGCGGGCGCCGCGCGCGGCCCCGGCCTGGACGAGGGCCTGCGCGCGCTGGAGCGCGTCAAGCGGGCGACGGGTCTGCGCGTGCTCACCGATGTCCACCTGCCGGAGCAATGTGCCGCTGTTGCCGAGGTCGCGGACGTCCTCCAGATCCCTGCCTTTCTCTGTCGCCAAACCGATCTCCTCGAGGCGGCGGGAGCCACCGGCAAGCCGGTGAATGTGAAGAAGGGCCAGTGGATGCACCCGGACGGCATGCGTGGCGCGGTGAACAAGGTGCGCCGGGCCCGCGGCGCGAGCTTGATCGCTGTAGGCAACGACGCATTTGATGCGCAGGCGACGTCGAATCCGGGCACAGGGTCTGAGGTTGCCGTGACCGAGCGCGGCACGTTCTTCGGATACGGGGATCTCGTCGTGGACATGCGATCCTTCGCGCGAATGCGCGAGGCGTGCGACGCGCCGGTGATCTTCGATGGGACGCATTCGGTGCAGCAGCCCGGACGGGGCGACGGTGGCGCGAGCGGGGGAGCGCGCGAGCACATCGGCGCGCTCACAATGGCGGCGGTTGCTGCTGGCGCCAATGGGCTCTTCCTCGAGACGCATCCGACGCCCGACAGCGCACCGAGCGACGGCCCCAACATGCTCCCTCTGCGAGACCTCGACGCCGTGGTTGCCCGCGCGATCGAGATCTGGTCCGTGGTGTCGGCGTGATCGAGCGCGCACTGGCGAAACGCATCCGCATCATCGGCCTCGATGTCGATGGCGTGCTCACCGATGGCGGGCTGTACATCGGCGACGCCAACGGTGCTCCCGTGGAGCTGAAGCGCTACGACATCCAGGACGGACTGGGCGTGCGTTTCCTCCGCGAGGCGGGAATCCGCGTCTGCGTCGTGACCGGTCGCGTCTCCGAGAGCGTGCGGATTCGTGCGAGTGAGCTGGAGATCGACGACGTCGCGCAGGACGCCTTGGCGAGAAAGCTGCCCGCCTTCCAACGCATTCTCGATCGCTATGATCTGCGCATGGAGGATGCGGCGTTCGTCGGGGATGACTTTCCCGACTTGGGGATCATGCGCGCCGTGGGGCTCCCGATTGCGGTGGGCAATGCGGTGCCCGAGATCAAGGAAGTCGCGCAGGTGTGCCTGTCGAAAATGGGCGGGCGCGGGGCCGTGCGCGAATGCGCGGAGCTGCTGTTGAAGGCCCGCGGCGACTGGGAAGACATCGTCGAACGGTACGTCGCTGAGCGCTCGGCCCCGACGCTCGAGGTGCTGCGATGAAAGCGGTCGCCGCGGATCCGTCGATCGAGCGCGGTCGCGCGGTATTGCGCATGGAGCGCGAAGCGCTTGCCGAAACCGAGCGCCGTCTCGATGAGCGGTTCGCGCGCGCGGTCGACCTCATCGCGAGCTCGTCGGGTCGCGTCATCGTCACTGGAGTTGGCAAGTCGGGAATCGTGGGGCGCAAGATCGCGGCGACGCTCACGTCCACCGGGACGCCTGCAACCTTCGTCCACCCCGTCGAGAGCGTGCACGGGGACCTTGGCCCGGTGGGGCCGGACGACGTGGCGGTTCTCCTCTCGAAGAGCGGTGAAACGCAGGAGCTCCTTCCATTACTCGAGCATCTCAGGCGACTGGGAGTTCGCATTGTGGCCTTCACCGGTGCGCCCGAATCCACGCTTGGGAGACATGCCGATGTGGTGGTGGACACGTGGGTCGAGCAGGAGGCCTGTCCCCACGGGCTCGCTCCGACCACGAGTACAACTGTGGCGCTTGCGCTCGGCGATGCGCTGGCCGTGGTGCTCCTGGAGGGAAGAGGGTTTCGCCCCGAGGACTTCGCGCGATTACACCCCGGTGGTTCGCTAGGCCGTCAATTGCTGACGCGTGTATCCGACGTGATGGTGACCTCACCGCTTCCTGCGCTGCCTCCCGAGGCCACCATGCGGGAAGCAGTGGTGCAGCTCGCCGAGCGTCGCGGCACGGTCGCCATCATCGATGGCCAACGCCGGGTGATCGGTGTGCTCACGGCGGGCGATCTCACGCGCCTCATGGAGCATAACCCCAATTTCATGGAGGTCCGGGTCGACTCGGTGATGAATCGAGAGCCCAAGCTCGCGCGTCACGACGAGCTTGGCAGCGCCGTCGTCTACCGCATTCAAGAATTCAAGGTGATGGCGATGCCCGTGACCGATGAGGATGGGCATCTCGTCGGGATGGTTCACCTGCACGATCTCATGCGCGCGGGGGTCGTGTGAGAGTCGGCCTGCTGCTCGTGCTCGGCTTCGCGCTCGCGTGCGGGAGTGAGGGAACGGCCCCCCCGCGCGCCAGCGGCTCGCCGATGGCGGACTCGGCTGATCAGTTGATGTTCGGCATCAACACCCTGCTCACGGACCGAGGAGTGTTGAACGCGGAGCTGGAAGCTGACACCGCGTTCTTCTTCGATGAGAATACGCGCATCGAGCTTCGCGTCGTGAAGCTCACCTTCTACACACGTACCGGTGAGCGGAACTCGGTGCTCACGGGGAACGAGGGGACGTACAACACGCGCCAGTCGCGCATGGAAGCCCGCGGCAACGTCGTCGTGGTCACCGAAGATGGCAGACGCCTGACGACGGAGCAGCTTCGGTACGACCAGATCCGGAACGAGATCTCGAGCGATAGCGCCTTCGTGCTCACGGAGCCCGGGCGACGTTTGGAGGGCGTCGGGTTTACGTCCGACCCCAACATGAACAACGTTCGCGTGCACCGGCTGATCGAAGGGCAGGGGGCGGTTTCCACAGGCGATCTTGGCCAGCCTCGGCCCCCCGCGCGCCCGAGCGCGCCCACCACCGTGCCGCCGCAATGATGCGCGCGTCATTGTTGCGGCTCGCCGGCGTGGCGCTGGGTCTCTCCGCAAGTGGATCGCTCGCTGCGCAGGAAGCGCGTTCCGATCAGTGCCTGTTCGTCTTTCGGAGCCGGGCGGGGTCGCCGCTGAACATGGTTCGCCAGCCGAGCGGCCTCTTCAACTGGTATCTCGGCCGCCGCGCCGAGGGCGAGTGTCAGGCGCAGCGCATCACCGTGGTTGCCGACAGCGTCGAGTACTACGGCGATGCGCGTCTGCTGTATCTCATTGGGAATGTGGACTATCGGGAGCCGCGCCTCACGCTGCGCTCGAGGCGCCTCACGTACTGGTTGAACGATGAGCACCTCCGGGCGGAGGGGAATGTCGAGGCAACGTTGTCGAGCGGAACGAAGCTCACCGGTCCCGAAGCCGACTATTATCGGCCCGCGCCGGGAATTCGCACCGGGTCACGCATGGTCGCGCCGCGCCGCCCCACGATTCTTCTCGTGGAGACCGATTCGGCGGGGCGCCGCAGTGAGCCGACGACGCTCATCGCCAACACCGTGATCATGGACAATGACAGTCTCGTGTACGCATCCGGTCGCGTGGTCATCACGCGAACCGATGTCGTTGCCCGAGGCGACTCCGCCTTCATGGACAGCGGCCGGGAATACGCCCGCCTGATGAAAGGGCCGCAGATCGAAGGCAAGGGTGACGATCCCTTCACGTTGACCGGCACCCTGGTCGAGCTCTACGGATCGCAGCGCACGTTGTCGCGCGTGCTGTCGTCCGGCGAGGCCCGCGCTGTGAGCCGTGACGTGACACTCACATCCGATACGCTCGACCTGCGCTTGACCGACAGCGAGATGGACCGTGTCTTCGCATGGGGACCCTCACGCGCTCGCGCCGTGTCTCCGGAGTACGACATCATCGCCGATTCACTCGACGTGCGCATGCCGGGGCAGCGCGTGCGCGAGGTCTTCGCGGTGCGCGACGCGTTCGCGCAGAGCACTCCCGATTCGACACGCGTGCGCTCGACCGAGAAGGACTGGCTCCGTGGCGACACCATCGTCGCGCGGTTCGACACGATCGCGGCGCCGCAGGATACGACGCGGCGCCCGCGCATACGCGATCTGGTCGCGAACGGCAACGCGCGGTCGTTCTACCAGGTCGCGACGCGCGAGGGACGCAACTCGGCTCCCGCGATCAACTACGTGCGTGGCCGCGTCATCACGGTCACCTTTCAGGATCAGGAAGTCGGGCAAGTCAGTATCACGGAACAGGCGGCCGGCGTGTACCTCGAGGCGCCGTCGGCGGCTGCGGACACGACGCTGAACGCGCCACGGGACAGCGTGCCCGCCCCACGTCCGCCGACCACGCCACCAACGAGGACGCCATGAGCGATCAGCTTCCTCAGCGGCTCGAGCAGATCATCGGGCGCCTGTCGCAGGGCAACCGGTCCACGGCCCTGGCGCTCCACGCCCTCATCTGTGCCGCCGACGATAGCGGCACCGCGATCTTCAACGATGTCGCAACCTGTTACCGGGAGGATCATCTCGACGTCGTACGGGCGGAGGGACGCGACGCGCAGCTCGAGGGTGGACGGCTCAGCCTCGACGAGGTGCGACAGCACCTCGCGGCGTCGGTGCTTCCACGCCTGGCAGCGGAAGGTGTCATCGAGCCGCCTTCTGGTGGCCTCGCATCGCCCGACGCGCGCATCAAGATCAGCGATCGCGTGTGGGGCGAAATCCGGCCGCAGCGCGTGCGGGTGGCCGATGTGCTCCGGCAGTCGGGCGAGCACATCGCGATCACGACGGGCACGCACCCCATCGTGCAGACGGCGCCCGTGGGCTCCGTGCTCGAAGCGCAGGGACTCGTCAAGACATATCGACGGCGCAGAGTCGTCAACGATGTGGCCTTGCGATTGCAACAGGGGGAGATCGTCGGACTACTCGGCCCCAATGGGGCGGGCAAAACGACGACGTTCTACATGATCGTCGGGCTGATCAAGCCGCAGGAGGGTCGGATCCTGCTCGACGGTCGCGACATCACCGACATGCCGATGTACCAGCGGGCACGGCTGGGGATCGGCTATCTCTCCCAGGAACCCTCGATCTTCAGGAAGCTTACGGTCGAGGAGAACATCCTGGCGATTCTGGAGACCATGCCGCTGTCGGGATCGGAGCGGCGCGCTCGCCTCGAGCGGTTGCTCGACGAGCTCAGCATCAAGCATTTGCGGCACAGCAAGGCATACGCGCTCTCGGGTGGAGAGCGCCGGCGGCTGGAGATCACGCGTGCGCTCGTCACCGAGCCGAAATTCATGATGCTCGATGAGCCGTTCGCGGGCGTGGACCCGATCGCCGTGCACGACATTCAGACCATCGTCGCTGGCTTGCGCCATCGTGGCATCGGCGTGCTGATCAGCGATCACAACGTGGAGCAGACTCTCGACATCGTCGATCGGGCCTACATAATGTTCGACGGGCAGGTGAAGGTGTCGGGCACCGTACGCGAGCTCGTTTTCGATGACACCGTGGCGAAGATCTACCTGGGTCCAACGCTGACCGCGCGCTTGCGTACGCGGTTCTCGGCGGCGGGGCAGGGCGAAGTCGATCCCGCAGCCGACTGATGCGGCGCCGAGCCTTTACAGCGAGTTGATGGATTCATGAAAGCGGGAATCTCTCAGAGCACGCAGCTCAAACAGGAAATCAAGATCAATCCACGCCTGTATCAGGCGATGGATCTGTTGTACATGCCGCTGCTCGACCTGCAGCAGCATCTGAAGCAGGAGCTGATGAACAACCCCTTCCTGGAGATGGTCGAGCCGGAGGAGGAAGACGACGAGGAGGAGGGTCAGACCGAGGAGAGCCCTCCGGAGGAGAAAGCGAACGACGAGATCGACTGGGAGGAGATTCTTCTCAACGGGTTCGATGCCGGTGGACGCCACGAGGAGCACGAGGAGAAGGAGTACTACGAGCCAGTCACCGTGGAGTCACGCGACCTTGGCGATCATCTCCGCGATCAGATCCAGCTGCTCGAGTTGACGCCGCGCCAGCGGCTCCTCGCCGATGAGTTCGTCGGAAACATCGATGAAGACGGCTACCTGGCGTGCCCCACCGAGGAGATCCTCACCAGCATCAACGACCTGGTGCGGAGCACCGCGGAGGAGATGGAGCAGGACCCGCTCGATGCGCCGATCTACAGCCGCGCGGAGCTCGAGGAGATGCTGTCGATCATCCAGGGTCTCGATCCACCGGGCGTCGGGGCTCGCGACCTTCGCGAATGCCTGCTGCTTCAGCTCAAGGATGCCGGTCTCGAGCAGTCGGTCCCGTATCGGCTCGTGCGCGACTGTTTCGATGAGCTGATCAACCACCGCTGGAGCGAGATCTCGAAGCGGTTCGGCATCTCGCCAAGCGACGTGCAGAAGGCGGCCGACGAGATTCAGAAGCTCGATCCGAAGCCCGGCATCAAGTACAGCGATACGGGCGACAACTACATCATTCCCGATCTCATTGTCGAGAAGATCGACGGGAAGTACCACGTCTTCCTCAACGATGCGAATCTCCCGCGACTGAAGCTGAGCAAGGCGTATCAGGAGATCGCGCGCGACAAGAAGAAGTTCGAGGGGGAGAACAAGGAGTTCATCTCGAACAAGCTCAACTCGGCCAACTGGATGATTCAGGCGATCGAGCAGCGGCGTCAGACGATGCTGAAGGTCATGAACTTCATCGTCGATCGGCAGCGCGAGTTCTTCGAGAAGGGCGTGCAATACCTCAAGCCGCTGACGCTTCGCGAAGTCGCCGAAGTGATCAACATGCACGAGTCCACCGTCAGCCGCGTCACCAACGAAAAATTCGTGCAGACGCCGCGCGGTGTGCTCCCGCTCAAGTTCTTCTTCTCCTCGGGGCTCTCGACCACCGGCGGAGAGGACGTGTCGGCTCGCGGCATCAAGGCGCAGATCGAGAAGCTGGTGTCGGAGGAAGATCCGAAGCACCCGCTCACGGACCAGGCCATCGTCAACATCCTCAAGGAGAGTGGCGTGCAAATCGCGCGTCGCACGGTGGCGAAGTACCGTGATCAGCTCGGGGTCCTCTCCGCCCGCATGAGAAAGCGGGTGTGAGCGCCGATCGCGGGCCGGAGCTCGTGTCTGCGCGCCCTGGACTGCGAGCTCCCATTTCCGCCACAGACGCGCCGACGTCGGCGCCCGACGTGAGCGTGCTCGTCCCGGCAAAGGACGAGGCGGAAAACCTGCCCCTCTTCATGGAGCTGGCATCCCAGGCATTCGCGGGGAGCGGGATTCGCTACGAGGTCATCGTCGTGGACGATGGCTCGGTCGACGGCTCCTGGACGGTGCTCGAGGAGCTCCGCGGCCGCTATCCATTCCTTCGTGCGGTGCGCCACCGCATGCGGCGTGGCATCGCCGACGCCCTGCGAACCGGCTACCTGCATGCGCGCGGACGCGTGCTCGTCTTCTACCCCGCCGATCTCCAGTACAAGCCGGAGGATATCCCGCGCCTCGTCGCACCGATCCTGTCGGGCGACGTGGATATGGTCACCGGGTACAAGCAAGGGAAGTACGAGAAGCGCTTCGTCTCGCAGATCTACAATGGGCTGAGTCGAAAGCTGTTTCAGCTGCCAGTTCGGGATCTCAACTCGGTGAAGGCGTACCGGCGTGAAGTGATGGACGCCATCCCGATCCGCCCCGACTGGCACCGCTACATGATCGCGGTGGCGGCGGCCCAGGGCTTCACCGTCACCGAGATTCCCGTTCCACTCTACGCGCGCCACGCAGGCCGCTCGAAGTTTGGCCTCGGCCGTATTCCCATCGGCGTGCTCGACATGCTCGCCGTCTGGTTCGAGCTGCGATTCGGGCAAAAGCCTCTGCTGCTGTTCGGCGTCCTGGGTGCCATGCTCGCCGCGATCGGTGTGCTGGCCGGTCTCACGCTGGTCGGCATCAGGATCTTCGCCGGCTTCGGCTATCGCCCGTTGATCGACCTCGTCGTGCTGTGCGTGATCGTTGGAACGGTGCTGTTCGTGGGTGGCCTTGTCGGCGAGATGATCGCCGCGCAACGCGCCGAGGTTCGCGAGCTCCGCCGCCGCCTCGACGAGGTGGAGCGATAGCGTCGGACCGTAACTGCGCCGAATCCCGCGGCGACTCTGGCCGATTTGGCTCCAACGTCCTATACTTCCGCCCTTCGGACTAGTTAGGTAGCGGCCTTCCCGGAGGGGTTGCCGTGTTAGGGTTTCGATCGCACGCCATCGGGCGCTGGGGCGGAAAGATCCTCCTGGCCCTCGGCCTCCTCGGATGTGAGGGCGGCACCGAGCCGGAGCCGATCGGCCCTCCGGTCAGCGTGAGTGCCTCGGCCGGAAATCAGCAGAACGGCGCCGCGGGCCAGACCCTTCTCGCCCCGATCGCCGCCCGGGTGAGCGATGCCAACGGCCGGGGCGTGCCTAACGTCCCGGTGGAGTTTCGAATCCTCGCCGGGGCAGGGGTGCTCGAATCGGTCGGAGAGCGCACGAACGGCGCCGGTGTGGTGACGGCGCGATGGCGCCTGGGCACCTTCGCCGGGCACGAGGAGCGGGTTGTGGCCACCCTTCTCGATACGCTCACGGGAGCGCTCCTCGATACCGCGATATTCACGGCCACCGTCACCGCTGGTCCGCCCGCGGCGGTCTTTGCCCTGTCGAGTAATCCCATCGTCGTTCCCGCCGGCCACACGACACCGGTCCCGTTGCGGGCGATGGTGATCGATGCGTTCGGCAACGCGGCCGCCGGCGCGATCGTCACGTGGACCATCCTCACCGGCGAGGGAAGTTTGACCGCGGCCACGTCGACGTCCAGTTCGCAAGGGGTCGCGACGAACTTGCTGACGCCGGGCGCCTCGGGCACCGATGTCGAGGTTCGCGCATCCCTCGGCGGGACGTTAGGCGGCACCTCGTTCTACCTGTCCGTCCAGCCGGGCATCACGGCGCGGTTCGCCTTTCTCACCAGCGGAGGGTTCGGAATCGCCAGAGCGCCAGGCGGACAACTGATCGTTTCGCTCATCAACCGGGGACAGGTCGAGCGGATCTCGACAAACCCGACGGCATCCGCGGTGGCGACCGTAGAGGGCATTCCCGTGGTAGTCGCTGTCGACGCCGTGGGCCAGTTCGCGTACGCCGCGGACATGGGCAAGGGCGTTCTGGCCATCGTCGACATCGCCTCAATGACGAAGGTGGCCGAAGTGGACATTCCCGGAGAGGCGCATTCGCTCGCGATGTCGCCTCGCGGTGATCGTGTCTATGTCACGAACACGCAGAACTCCATTTTTGCCGTCGATGTGGCCACGCGCGCGATTGTTCGGACGAGTCCGACCGCATCGGGCCCTTGGGGCATCGCGTTCTGGACGACCCCAACCGACTCGCTGATGTACGTGACCGCGCGCGACGGGGGGACGATCACCGAGATCGATATGCGGACGGGGAGCGCGCTTCGCGGACTGATGGTCGGAGGACGTCCGCACGGCATCGTGATGGCGCCGAACGGGTCGACGCTCTACGTCGCCGATGATTCAGGGGACCGCGTTCTCTTCGTCGATCGGGTGTCCGGGGCGATCGCGCAGAGTATCCCCGTCGCGGGCCCGTTCGGGATCGCGATCAGCCCCGATGGCAACACCCTGTTCGTGACGACGAACCCCGGGCAGATCGTCGTCATCGACATTCCGTCGCTGTCGGTGCGCAAGCGCGAGTCGACCGAGGGGCAGCCGCGTCAGATCCTCGTGCTGCCCGATGGGAACACCGCGCTCGCCGCCAATCTCGGTGGGTGGATCGACATGATCACCCGCTGAGCTCGGTGTGTCCGTTCACCGCCGCATGACCCCCGCGTAAACGGCTTCCCACTGCCCAACGATTCGGTCCCAGCTGAAGGCGTCATGCAAGCGCTGGCGTCCCGCCTCGCCCAGCGTGCGCGAGAGGGCACCGTCCGTCAGCACGCGCGACAGCGCATTCGCTAACGCCGCTTCGTCGCCGGGCGGCACGAGCAGGCCGGTGCGATCGTGCTGCACGATGTCCGTGATGCCGCCGATGTCGCTGGCGATCACCGGCACCGAGTAATTCATCGCTTCGAGCAGCACGACCCCGAGCCCCTCCGTATCCTGCCGGGCATCGAGCACGGATGGGAGCACGAATACATCCGCGTCCGCGTAGGCGTGGCGAAGGGCCTCGTCGCTCACTCGGCCCCGAAAGTCGATGTGCTCGGCAACACCGCTCTCGCGCGCTACCTGCTCGAGTCGCGTGCGCTCCGGACCGTCACCGATCACGACGAGGCGCGCGGGCGTCCGCTGCCGCAGCGTGCCTAACGCGCGAATGAGATGCTCGACCCCCTTGCGCTCGATGAGGCGGCCAACGAACAGAATCGATCGCTCGGGAGCCGGTGCCCTGCGGGCGGTAGACGGTGGCGGCAGCTCAGCAGTGTAGGGGATCACCTCCACCGGCACATCAGCAAATCTGCGAAGCTCGCGCGCGGTATACGACGAAATAGCGACGGCCTGTGCGGAGCTCCGCGCGGCCCACCGCACCAGCCACTTGAGGAATGGGAGGCGGCTCTGCACCCACCGGAGCTCGATCCCGTAGAACGTCGTCACCATCGGCATCGGATGGGCGCGTCGCGCCGCCCAGCCGAGTATCACCATCGGCATCGGCCAATGCACGTGCACGACGTCGTAGCGGCGCTCGCGTGCGAGAGCCCAGGCGCGTCGCATGCCACCCAGCAGAAAGAAGAGCGGCATGATCGCATAGAGCGGTGACCGGCGCATTCTGTCGGGCGCGGTCTCTTCGTGCGTGAGACGCTCCCACCGCGCGAGGAAGTACCGAAAGCGATAGACGCGAATCCCCTCGTGGTTCTGATCGCCCAGGCCGCGGTAGGATGACGCGAGCACATCGATCTCGTGACCGCGGGCGCGGAGCCGCACCAGGAGCTCCGCGAGCCACGGTGCGATGGGATCGTCTTTCTGGCGAGGAAACGCAGTGACCACGTGCAGAATGCGCATGCGGGAAGATATCGCTTCCACGCCCATCACCCGAGTGGTATCTTTGCGCCATGCAACCGCACCGCGCGAAGCCGGTTGCGTCGTGACCCTTCGGTGGCTGCGGGCCGGCGCGCAGATCGTGCTCATTGGAGGCGCCGTGCTCTTCCTGGTGAAGACCGCCAGGGAGCACGCGGGCACGTTCTCGGCATGGGACGGGACGGTCGACTGGCCGACGCTGCTCGCCGCATCGATGCTCGTGCTTGGCGCCTTCACGCTCATGGTGCTCACCTGGAGCGCAAGCCTGCGGTGGTGGAACGCGGGCGTCTCGTTGCTCGCCGCACTGCGCATTTGGTCGTTGTCGAATCTGGCCCGATTCATCCCGGGCGCGGTGTGGCAGTTCGCCGGGCTCGCGGCACTGGCGGCGGACGAAGGGATCTCGCCCCTCGCCGCGACGGGAGCCGTGCTGCTGCAGCAACTGATACTGCTCGCCACCGGTGTCGTCGTGGCTGTGATGATGGCCCCAGCCTGGGTCGAGCCCATCGCGGGAGGATTGCCGCCGGCCGCGACAGCGATCATCGCGATCATCGCGCTCGCGATCCTCGCCGTGTCCATCCCATTGATGATGCCCGCCATTGGCCGAGGGCTTGGCCGAATGGTCAAGCGGCAGTTCGCCTGGCCGCGACCGGCGCCGGGCGCGTTCGCCGGATATACCGTTGCCCTCGTGATCCCGTGGCTCATCTACGCCGCGGCGTTCTGGATGTTCGCGCGTGCGTTGATCGGCGAGTCCGCGCCATCGCTCCTCGTCGCCGGAGGCGCGTTCGTCGCGAGCTACGTCGCTGGGATCGTCGCCGTCTTCGCGCCAGCGGGCATCGCCGTGCGCGAGGCCGCGCTCGTCGCTATGCTCACGCCGGTGCTCGATGGGCGTGTCGCCCTGGCGCTCGCGCTTGGCTCCCGCCTGTGGATGATCGCGCTCGAGATTCTCATGGCGGCGGTCGTGGTCGGCCTCTATCGGGCGCGGGGACGCCCCGCGCGGCGCGCGGTCTGATACTTCTACATTTCCACCATGCCCGCTCCGACCGCCCGCTCCGCTGACGCTGCCGGCTCATCGCCGCGGCCGCGCACCCCGCGTGAGGCGGCGCCGCCGGTCGCAGAGCCGACGTGGCCCCTGCTTCGCGCGACGGTTATCTACGCGCTCTGCACGCTGGCGCTCGGATACCAGGCGCTGGCCGGACGTTTTCTCGTCAGCCCCAGCAGCGATCAGTTCAGCACGGGGTACGCGTACCGTGCCTACGGCACCGAGGTCCTGCGCACGACGGGAGAGTTCGCGCAGTGGAATCCCTACATCCTCGGCGGGATCCCGTACGTCGCCGCCGGTGGCGCGGGGGACGTGTTCTACCCGACGTTCCTCCTGCGATTGCTCCTCGGAGTCGATGTCGGGATCACCTGGTCATTCCTGCTGCACCTCTTTCTCGCAGGGCTCTTCACGTTCTGCTTTGTGCGCTCGCTCGGATTCGCCTTCTGGCCGGCTCTGTTCGCGGGCGTCGCGTACATGATGAGTGGGCAGGTCGCGTCGCTGGTATCGCCCGGCCACGACGGCAAGATGTACGTGAGCGCCCTTGCACCGCTTCTGCTCTGGATGATCGTGCGCGCGGTGCGCGACGGACGCGCCTGGGCGTGGGGGATGATCGCACTGGTAACGGGGCTCGCGATCCTCACGCCGCACAACCAGATGGTGTACTACCTCGCGCTTCTGTGCATTCCCTTCACGATCTGGATCGCGTTGAAGGGGGACGGCGACTCGCTCGCGAGACCGGTTGCCATTCGGCGAGTGGTGATCGCCGGAGCCGCGGCCGCGCTCGGTCTCGCCATCGCCGCGCTCCAGTTCTTCCCGTTCTACGCCTATCTCGATTTCGCGGCGCGTGGGGTCGCGCGTGGCTACGAGTACGCCACGTCGTACTCGATGCCGCCGGAGGAAATGTTCAACTTCTACCTGCCGCAATTCTCGGGAATTCTCGACGCATACTGGGGACGTAACTTCTTCAAGCTGCATAGCGAGTACGTAGGCGTCGTGGTGCTGGTCGTCGCTGGTCTCGCGTTCGGAGCGACTGCGCGCCGCACGCAGCTCTGGTTCTGGGGAATCACCGGCCTGGTCGCGACGCTCGTGGCGTTAGGCGGCCATACGCCCTTCTACCGCCTGTGGTACCTGCTCCCGATGATGAAGGTCGTTCGCGCGCCGGCCATGATCTTCTACATCGCGCAGCTGGCGATCGCCGTGTTCGCGGCGATCGGGCTCGAGCGGTTGCTCAGGGAGGGGGTGAAGCGAGGTTACTTGATCGGCTGGGGTGTGTTCGCCGTCGTCGTCGTCATCCTCGCGGGGGGTGGGGCGCTGACGGCGATCGGGCAGTCGGTCGCCGCGCCGGAGCGGTACGCACTCGTAGAGCCAAACACGGGCGCGCTCATCGGCGGCGCGGTGCGTTCGTTCCTGTTTGTCGCACTCGCGATTGGCATCCTGTGGGCCGGAGCGACCAAACGACTTTCCGGCATGGCGGTGGCTGCCGCCCTCGTCGCCCTCGCCGCAGCGGACCTGTGGTCGGTCGAACGACGCTACTTCCGGTTTTCGCCGCCCGCCAGCCAGCTCTACGCCACCGACCCCACGATCGAATATCTCCAACGGCTCGAGCAGCCCGGCCGCGTGATATCGCTCGCCCTGAGCCAGGGCGGGGGCCCGGACCCGGTGCTCCACGGGGACGCGCTCGTCAGGCATCGTGTCCGGGCCGTGACGGGCCACCAGGGGAACGAATTCCAGCGGTGGGTCGAGCTCGCGGGCGCAAAATCGCCAACGACCCCGCCGAATCTGTTGAGGCGTGAGTTCCGTCGTCTCACCAACGTGCGGTTCTGGCTCACCGACGTCGATCTGCCGCCGGAGCATCCACAGCTTCCTGGAATGCGCTTCATTCGCCGCGTCGGGCCCGTCACCAACGCCTCCGGTAACCAGGTTTGGCTGTACGAGCTCGACGAGGCCAACCCCGCGGCGTGGGTCGCTCCGGTGATCGCCGAGGCGGCGCCGGACGCCATTCGCGCCACCGTGATGGACGCGTCCTTCGACGTGCGCCGCGCGGCCTTGTTCGACTCCTCGGCGGCGGTGCAGGGGGCCACGGTGTCGACCGCGCCCCCGTCACTCTCAACGCCCGTCCAGGTCACGTACCCGTCCCCCCGCCGAATCCACGTCGAGCTTGGCGAGCCGGCACCGGATGGCTCGGCGCTCGTGGTGTCGGAGAACTGGTATCCTGGCTGGTACGCGCTGATCGATGGGCGCGCCGGCACCGTCGCCAGAGCGGACTACACGCTGATCGGTGTTCCGCTTCCCGCGGGAGCGCGGCGAATCGAGCTGTTCTTCGACGACCCCGTCTACGCTCGCGGCAAGCTGATCACCACGATTGCGTTGCTCGCGACCTTGATCCTCATCGCCGGCGGGATCGTGATGGAGCGCCGACGCCGTGCCTGAGCGAGGCCTCATCATCATCCCGACGTACAACGAACGGGAAAACATCGCGCGCATCATCGACCAGGTGCTCGCCCGCGACGATCGCCTCGAGGTTCTGGTCGTCGATGACGGATCGCCGGACGGCACCGGTGCGATCGTCGACGGCATCATCGCGACCAACCCGCGCGTGCACGTCATTCACAGGGAGCGAAAGCTTGGTCTGGGAACGGCTTATCTCGCCGGGTTCAAGTGGGCTCTCGCACGCGATTACGCCTTCGTGTTCGAGATGGACGCCGACTTTTCGCACGATCCGGCCCACCTGCCTCAGTTTCTGGACGCGGTCGAAGGCGCCGACCTCGTGATCGGGTCGCGCTACCGCAACGGTCGCGTGACGGTGGTCAACTGGCCGGTTGGACGCCTCCTCCTCAGCTACTCCGCAAACATATACGCCCGCGTCATCACCGGGCTGCAGCTTTTCGACTCGACCGCCGGGTTCAAGTGCTTTCGGAGGGAAGTGCTGCAGGCGCTCGACCTGGATGCCGTCAAGTCCAGTGGCTATGCCTTCCAGATCGAGATGAACTTCCGCGCGTGGAAAAAGGGGTTCCGAATCGTGGAGATCCCCATCGTGTTCGTCGACCGCACGGAGGGCGAGAGCAAGATGTCGAAGAAAATCGTCCGCGAGGCCGTCTGGATGGTCTGGCGACTTCGCTGGTGGTCGATCCGAGGGAAGGTGTGACTGGCGGACGGCGGTTCTACAAGATGAGCGGGTCGGGGAACGACTTCGTCATCTTCGACTCGCGGGATGGGGATGCCAACGAGCTCCGGGAGCCGCGTCATATTCGGCAGCTCTGCGACCGCCGGCAGGGAATCGGGGCCGACGGCGTGGTCATCGTGCAGCCGTCCGCGAGGGCCGACGTCCTCATGAAGTACTTCAACAGCGACGGGTCGGTCGGCGCCATGTGCGGAAACGCCGCGCTGTGCGTGACGCGCCTCGCCGTCCAGCTCGGCCTGGCGAGCCCTGCGGCGATGACGCTCGAGACCGACGACGGCGTCCTGCAATCGCGCCTCGTGAGCGATCGGCCCGAGATCGACCTCGCCCCGGTGCGGGGAATTCGCGAGGTCGCGGAGGGCTCGCCCGAGGCGGGCGAAAGGCGCCTGGGATACGCCGTGGCTGGCGTTCCTCACATCGTCGTTCTATGTGACGAGGTCGCCGGAGTCGACGTGGGGGCACGCGGCTCGGCGCTGCGTCGGGCTGCCTGGGCGGGACCGGAGGGCGCCAACGTGAACTTCGTGTCGCAGGAAGGCTCCCAGTGGGCAATGCGGACCTTCGAGCGAGGCGTGGAGGCGGAAACCCTGGCCTGTGGAACCGGAGCCGTCGCGACCGCGACACTCCTCAAGACCTGGGGCCTCACTGGTGCCCACACCGCGCTCCGGACCCGCTCGGGATGCATCCTCGAAGTTGGGCTGCGCGACGCAGAAGGCAGAGTCCTACCGAGACTTAGGGGAGAGGGGCGGGTTGTCTTCGAGGGGTTCCTCGGTGAGGTCTAGGCAGAGTTCTGCACATTTTCCCACGTGTGGTAGTTGACATAACATATCTTATACGCATGAAAGCTCGGCACCCAAATCTGGGCCTTCGCCCTTCAAGGACTGGCTTCCTCAGCCCCGCTTCGCCGGTTCCGCCGTGAGCTCGCCGAGCCGCACGCGGGCCTCGGCCGACTGCGTTCCGTCGGAATCGATGAGCTGACGCCAGATGGCAACCGCCTCGGTCTTGTTTCCGGCGGCCTGGTAGGCCCGCGCTGCGCTCGCCAGATAAATGTCTCGTTCGTCCTCGAGCCGTGTGAGCTCCGCGGCGCGGCGATAATGCCCCGCGGCGTCGGCGAACCTGCCTCCCCCTTCGTAACCAGACGCCACTCCATTCTCGGCCATGGCTTTGACCAAGGGGTCGTCCGACGACTCCGCCAGCTGCTGGAGCAGCGCGATGCCGCGATCGTACTGGCCCTGGCCGTAGTAGATGTTCGCCAGCTCGAACGCTGCCTGCGCGGCGGCGTTCGTGCCCTCGTACCGCCCCACGAGCTTCTCCAGGTCGGACTGCGCCAACGCCATGTTGCCCGACTGGATCGTCTGGGCGGCGTTCAGGAGGTCGATCGACGCGTTTCGCTCGCGCGCCGCACGTGACTGCCGCCACAGCCATACGCCAAGCCCCAGCGCCACGAGGACGACCCCCGCGATCGCGACCTGGCGCATGTGGGTCTGGATCCAAAGGAAGAACGTGTCGGCGCGGTCGTCGATCTGCGGCCGAGGGGGGTTGGCGGTCTTCGTCATGAGCGGGAGGTGTGTGCCGGTTCGCCGGACGTCGTGATGTCTGAGTGCCCCTGGGGTGACTCGAACACCCGGCCAACGGTTTAGGAAACCGCTGCTCTATCCACCTGAGCTACAGGGGCGAATAGTGTTGAGCCTCACAAACATACACCATCATGTCGACTCGTGACAGGCCGTGGGTCAGCGAGGCGGGACGGCGCTTCGGAACGGTGAAAAGTATGACATAACTGGCCCCGCATCAGGCGCGCGCATCGGGCGGTTGGCCAGCTGCGTCGGTCGCTTCATTTGACATAACTGGCAAGCGGTCCTTCTCAGTAGGCCACCATCCGCTCGAGTCGACGCCCGTTGAGCTTCCTTCGGCCGTCGAGAAACGCCAGCTCCACCAGGAACGAGCACCCCTGCACCGTCGCCCCGAGCGACTCCACCAGTGTGCACGCGGCGGCCGCCGTTCCTCCCGTAGCGAGAACGTCATCCACGACCAGCACCCGCTGTCCGCCCTGCAGCGCATCACGGTGGCATTCCAGTGCGTCCACTCCATACTCGAGCGCGTACTCTACCCGCTCGACGATGTGGGGAAGCTTCCCGGGCTTTCGGAACGGGACGAAGGCGGCACCGAGCGCCTGCGCGATTGGGGCGCCGAGGATGAAGCCGCGGCTCTCGATCGCCACGACGTGCGAGATCGCATCGTTGACGAAATGTGCCGCCATGGCGTCCGTCACGTCGCGAAAGAGCGAGGCATCGAGGAGCACGGGTGTGATGTCCTTGAACACGATGCCCGGCTTCGGGAAGTCGGGCACATCGCGAATCGCGGCGGCAACACGCGAGGCGACATCGAGCACGACGGTCATCGGATGATCGTAAAGGGCTGGGGCAGCGCGTCCGGGTTGCTCGAGATTATCTCCTCGACGTCGTCGACGCGAGCGCCTGACGGCCCCTCGCGCACCGTCTCGAGGAATTCGCGAACGGCGCCGTCATCCCCCGACACCTCGAGCTCGACGCTCCCGTCGGGGCGATTGCGCACCCAGCCCGCAAGGCGGCGGCGTCGCGCGGCCTCCCGGACGAACCATCGAAAGCCTACCCCCTGCACGCGCCCACTAACCGCGAGGCGCACGCGCATGCGGCTATCGGCGTGCCCGCTGCAGGAGAGCGGCGAGCACCGCGGCGAGCACAGCCTCTTCCGAAGATGCGGTCAGTGCAGTCGGAACGAACAGCTCCCCGGAGCGCACTCGCGCCGCGATGCCCTCGAGGGCACTGGCGACGTCGTCAGAGCTCGAGGCGGCCGGCTCTGCGCCCGGTAACGCCCACGGCTCGAGCTCCTTGAGCGCGTCGAGGCTTCCTGACGTGGGCGCGGTATCGAGGGCGCCGACGCGTTCCTCGGCCGGATCCCACCCAAACGGATCTTCTTCGTCCGTGCGGGCGCTTGCGGCCGGGGGAGCGGGAGTCTCCGGCGCGGGTGAATCGAGCCACTCGATCCCGGTGGCGGCCTGCACCGGCGGAACGACTGCGGGCTCATCCGGATTCACCCACGTGATGCCGACTTCCGAGGCCGGAGCGGCCACCGGTGTCTCGTTAGGTGCCGAGTCCAGCCACGTGGGCGCGGTCGCGTCGGCGGGCGCCGCTGGGGTTGGAGTGTTCGCCGCTGAGCCCGACTGCTCCGTCACCTGGCGGACGACGGGCGATGGACGCTTGACGAATGGTGGTGAGAACGGCGGCAGCGTCGGCCGGTCGACACGGGTCGTGGGAGCAAGCGCGCCTGCGCGCGGCGGTCCCACGAAGGGTGGCGGTGCTGCGCGCGTCGGCTTCGGCGGGTGGTCGTGTTGGTCGGCCATGAGCAGTCTCACGTGCGAATATATGGGGAGCACGGCAAGCGGCCAGCGTCCTATCCGTCCGAGGACCAGCCATGCCGCCCAATGAGCGGGACGAACCTCGCGGGCCCAATGGCTCGACGCTCGAGCGTCTCGCCTCGTCGGATGACGAGTGTAAGCACCTGCGCGTCTCGCTCACCCAGTGGCGCAAGTAGCCGACCCCCTTCGGCTAGCTGCCGAAGAAGCGGCTCGGGAACGTCCGGTGAGCCGGCCGTCACGAGGATCGCATCGTATGGAGCGTACTCGCGCCACCCAAGCGTGCCATCACCAGCCAGTAGTGAAACGTTCCGTGCTCCGGCGGCTCGAATCGCGAGACGCGCCGACTCAAGGAGAGGAGCGACCCGCTCGATCGAGAATACCTGTGCAGCGAGGTGGGACAACAGGACCGTCTGATACCCCGAGCCAGTACCGATTTCGAGAACTCGCTCACTACCGGTGAGCTTGAGGATCTCCAGGTACCGCGCGTGCATGCTTGGCTGCGAGATCGTCTGACCGTTGCCGATCGGCAACGCGCTGTCCTCGTACGCGCGGTGCCGGATGCCGGTCGGGACGAAGAGATGGCGCGGAGTGAGGTCGAACGCGCGGAGCACGGCGAGGTCGGCGATTCCCTGCTCTCGCAAGAGCTCGACGAGCCGGCGGCGCGGTCCGCGGTACTCGGGCGCTACAGGTCCTGCCACCAATCGTGCTGCGCATCGAGCAGCTGGTAGTTCGTCAGATCGAGATGCAGTGGCGTGACCGAGATGAAGCCCTCCTGGATCGCGCGGAAGTCCGAGTCCTCACGACCGGACCACGCGGCGGAACCTCCGCCAATCCAGTAGATCTCCCGTCCCCATGGGTCCTTCATGCGCATGAGGGAATCGGAGTAGACGCGCCGCCCCAGCGCCGTGACACGCACACCGCGAATCTCATCGCCCCGCAAGGGCGGGAGGTTGATGTTCAGTAGCGTGTCGCGTGGGAAGCTCGGAAGTGCGAGGACGTGCGCCAGCAGCCGCGACAGCACGATCACCTGGGCGGACAAGAGTCCGGGATCGGCGCGCAGGTCTCCCCCGGCGAATGAAACGGCGATCGATGGAATGCCGAGAGACAGTCCCTCCATGGCCGCCGCGACGGTGCCCGAATACAGAACGTCTTCGCCCATGTTCTGGCCGTGATTCACCCCGCTGAGGACGAAGTCGGGACGTCCCTCCATGAGCGCTTCGACCGCGAGCATGACGCAATCCGTTGGCGTCCCATCGACCTGCCACCGTCGCTCACCACGCAGAATCGGGCGCACCGGATGATGCAGCGTCAACGAATGGCTCGTCGCGCTCTGCTCGCGATCCGGGGCGACGACCGTGACCTCGCCGAGGGGCTCGACGGCGCGAACGAGGCAGTCGAGGCCATGCGCGAGAATGCCGTCGTCGTTGGTGCAAAGCAGCCGCATCAGCTCGCCCTCGCGCGCGTGCCGGCGCGCCGGTGCTCCCAGATCGTCCTGACGATCCGCGCCGAATCGCTCATGCCGCGAAAGTGGCTGACAGCGCCGTAGAGCGTGGGCACCGTCGCATTGCGGACCCGAAAGCCAGCCTGGGCGGCCCGAATGAGAAAGTCCGTCTCGAATTCGTAGCGATCGCCCCGGGCACGCACGTGATCGAGCACCGTTCGTCGGATGGCGCGGAATCCCGATTGGGTGTCGCGCAATCGAATTCCGCTCACTCGCGCGATGGCGGCGTTCGCCATCGCGTTGGTCATCCGGCGCCGCAGCGGCATCGACGAGCCGGGACGCACACGCTCTCCGATGACGACGTCGAATCCGTCGAGAGCGGTAATGAGCGCCGATGCGTACGCCGGATCGTGCTGGCCGTCGGCGTCGAGCGTCAGCACGACCTCATCGCCGGCGCGCAGCACTTCCTCGAACCCCGCACGCAACGCCGCGCCCTTCCCGCGATTGCCGGCCAGGCGAATGGTCCAGTCCGCTAGATCCTTGGCGACGGCGGCGGTGGCGTCTGGCGAGCCATCATCGACGACGACGATGCGAGCGCCCGGCAGCGCGTCGCGGAGCTGTCGTAGCACACCAGGCAGGGTGTGCTCGGCGCGAAAGGCAGGAATGATACAGGCAACGCGGTCCGTCACTCGCCGCGTTCTCCCCCTTCGAGAACGTCGAGGATGTCCTGCAGCTCGCGCTCGACCGCGGCGATCGTCTGCAGCTCGAGAGCGGCTCGCGCGACGCCGCGGATCTCTCCTTTTCGGCGATGCTCATCGACCTTTTGCCGCGCACCTTCGATCGTGTACTTCTCGGTGTACAGGAGGTGCTTCACGAGCTGAATCAGCTCCACCTCACGACGCTGGTAGACGCGATTGCCCGAGCGGTTCTTCGCCGGACTGAGAAACTTGAACTGACTCTCCCAGTATCGCAGCACGTGCGGTTTCAGATCGGTGAGCTCGCAGACCTCCCCGATCGAATAGAACTCCTGCACCGGCTCGTGGGTGGTGGCTCGCGGCGACATCAATCGGGCTCCGCGCGGAGCTCGCGCGTCATCAGCTCTCCGATCGCTCGGCGAGGATCGCTGCCCTCGAAGAGGATGCGATACACCGCGGCGACAATGGGCATCTCGATCTCCTCCCGCGACGCGAGCGCGTGCGCGCTCTGAGTGGTGTACACGCCTTCGGCGACGGTCTCGCGTGCCGCGAGGGATTCGTCGAGGCGCTTGCCTTGACCGATCTCCAGCCCCAGCTGCCGGTTGCGACTCAGCGCGCCCGTGCACGTCAGCACGAGATCGCCCATCCCCGCGAGCCCGGCGAACGTCAACGGATCGGCGCCAAGCGCCACCCCCAACCTGGTCATCTCGGCGAGGCCGCGCGTGATGAGCGCCGCCCGCGGATTGTAGCCAAGTCCGAGACCCTCTGCCATCCCGGTGGCGATCGCCATCACGTTCTTGAGCGAGCCGCCGAGCTCGACACCGACCACGTCGTGATGCGTGTAGACACGAAACGCATCCGAGCTCAGCGCCTGTTGCACGCGTTCCGACGCCGAGGCGTCGCGCGAGGCGGCGACAACGGCGGTGGGCTGCCGTTCGACGACCTCCTTCGCGAAGCTCGGCCCGGAGAGACCGACGACGGAATGTCCCGGCATTTCCTCCGAGATGACATCGGTCATGAGGGCGAGCGACTCCCGTTCTATACCTTTGCTGGCCACGACGAGCGTCGCGCGCTGACCAGCGCTCTTCGCAGCCTGCCGGGCGATGCCGCGGAGCACATGCGAGGGCGTAACGAAGAGAACCAGGGGTGCATCCGCGATGGCTTCGTCGAGATCGCCGGTGGCGCGCAGCTTTTCGTGGAGCGTCGCCTTGGCGAGAAACCGCGTGTTCTCGTGCCGCGCGTTGATCGACTCGACCACATCCGGCTCGTAGGCCCACAGGGTAACACGCGCTCCGTTCCTCGCCAGTAGATCCGCGAGCGCGGTTCCCCATGCGCCTGCACCCACGACCGCTGTCCGTGTCACCCGGGACTCTTCTTGCCGAATCGTGGCTCCTCACCCCGACGCAGACGCGCGATGTTTGCGCGATGCGTCCAGAACACGAACGCGGCGACGATGGCGCTTACCGCGAAGAGCGGCGACCGCACGCCCTCTCTCAACCCGATGATGACGGGGAGCACGACAGCCGCGGTCAGCGAGCCGAGTGACACGTAGCCCCAGGTGAAGAGGACTGTCACGAAGATCGCCAGCGCGATGAGCGACGGCAGCGGTGCCAGTGACATGAAGGCGCCGGCGGCGGTGGCGACCCCCTTCCCTCCCCCGCGCAAGAGAAGAAAGATCGAGCGAACGTGGCCGGCGATCGCGGCCACTGCGTAGGCGATCGCCCACAAGTCAGGCCGTGGAGCATCCGTCAACCCGGGGAACACGAGCACCGGCACGGCACCCTTGAGTGCATCGAACACGAGCACCACGCCCGCGATCTTCGCACCCAGGACACGGTAGACGTTCGTGGCGCCGAGGTTGCCGGACCCGTGTTCGCGAAGATCGATTCCGCGCGCGACTTTGCCGGCGATGTACGCCGCGGGAATGGACCCGATGAGGTAGGACAGCCCGACGAGAATCGCGGGGTGAATCATGCCGCCTTTCTACGGAGGAGAATTCGCAATGGCGTCCCGGTGAACCCCCACGCTTCGCGGAAGCCGTTATGCAGGTACCGCACGTAATGCTCCTCGACGAGCTCCGGATGATTGCCGAACACCGCGAACGTGGGCGGGCCCACCTCGACCTGCGTGGCGTAGAGCAGCTTCACTTCGCGGCCCGCGGCCTGAGGCGGCTGTCGCCGAGCGATCAGCTCCTCCAGCCGCTCGTTCACCTCCGACGTCGAGATACGCTTCTTCCGCTCCTGTTCGACCTGCATGATGAGCTCGAGCACCTTCTGCACGCGCTGCCCTGTCTTCGCCGACGTGAACAGAAAGGGGACGAAGCGAAGATACGGCGCCTTCTCGACGGCGTCTTTCTGAAACTTCGCGGACGTCTTGTCTTCCTTCTCCTTCAGGTCCCACTTGTTGACGACGATCACGAGACCGCGCCCGGCCTCCCATGCCAGCGTCGCGATCTTGAGATCCTGATTATGCAGCCCTTCGACGGCATCGATCAGCAGCACGCAGATGTCGGCGCGCTCGATCGCCCGGCGCGTGCGGAGTGACGAATAGAATTCGATGCCCTCCTCGATCTTCGATTGGCGACGCAGCCCGGCGGTATCAATGAAAATGAGCTCGCGGCCGTGATACATCATCGGGCTGTCGATCGCATCCCGCGTCGTGCCGGCGGTCTCCGCGACGACGAGCCGGTCCTCGCCGAGCAACCGGTTGACGAAGGACGACTTGCCGACGTTCGGCCGTCCGATGACGGCAACTTTCAAAGCCTCCGTCTCTTCGGCGAGCGCCGGCGGGAACTTCTCGACGAGACTGTCGAGGAGGTCGCCGGATCCCTTGCCATTCACCGCGGAGACGGGGATGGGATCGCCAGCCCCCAGAGCGTAGAACTCGTAGAAGTCGGTCGACCTCGGGTCATCGACCTTGTTCGCGACGAGCATCCACGGTTTCCGCGCATCGCGCAGGATGTCGACGACGCGCGCGTCGTGCGGATGGAGGCCCGTTTTCGCATCCACGACGAGCATGATGAGGTCGGCCTCCGCGACACCCTGCAGGACCTGCCGCCGAATCTCCACGTCCATCGGGATGGAAGGATCGTCGGTGAGACCACCGGTGTCGACGAGCCAGAAAGAGCGGCCGTTCCACTCGGCGCGCCCGAAATGTCGGTCGCGCGTCGTCCCCGCCTCCTCGCTGACGATGGCGGTATTCTCGCCGACCAGCCGGTTGAACAGCGCCGACTTGCCGACGTTAGGCCGACCGACGAGGACCACGACCGGAATGTTCATTCCGCATCCGCCGTCGCGGAGTCCGCGGGTACGGAGTCGCCGACGTCCGACAACACATCGAGGAAATCGTACGACGGGAACAGCGGAACTGGAACGGCATCGCGCACGCTTGCCAGCAGCGCGTCGTCGAGAAAGAGCCCATCTTCGTTGATCGATTCCGCCGGGATGAGCGCGAGGTCGAGATCGGCGCGTCGGCTGAGCGCGCGACGAATGTCCGCGCCGGGCAACAGTCCAGCGACGGTCGTGGTCGGACCGAAGAGCGAGTTCTCGACGAGGATGAGCTCGAAGTGAGCGCCCGTGGCGGCGCGAAGGTGCTCGAGGATCCCGGGCATGTACGTGCCGCCAAGGGAGGTCCCCGTGACGACGCCAATGCGTTTGCCGTCGAGGCGAGGCAGGGTTTCGGCGCCCTCACGAACTGTCTGGAGCAGCTTCGTCACCGCACCCACGCCGTTCTCGATCTGCGCGAACTCGCCGTAGTGCGCCGGCGCCGGGAGCGGCCGCTTCGCGAGAATGTAGAGCTCGTCCGATCCGAACACCCAGGCAGTGCCCCGGTCTCGCATCGCTCGCGCGCCCCACCGCTCTGCCGTGTCGACGAGCACGCCGGCAGTCGCTTCATCCATCGTGCGGCCCGTATACAGGTGCGAGAACTGTGTGAGCCCCACGGGAACGATCGCCGCGGAGAGACATGCTTCGCCAAAGCTCCACAAGTCGCGCAGCGATTCCTCGAGAACGTCGCCATCGTTGAGGCCCGGCACGACCACCATCTGGGCATGGAACTGGATCCCGCCCGCCGCCAGCGTGCGAAGCTGAGCCAGAATGTCGGGAACGCGCGGGTTGTTGAGCAGCGTGCGTCGCGCATCCCAATTGGTCGCGTGGACGGACACGTACAGAGGCGACAACCGGTACTCGAGGATGCGCGCGACGTCGCGCTCCCGCAGGTTCGAGAGCGTGGCGAAGTTTCCGTAGGCGAACGACAGACGGTAGTCGTCGTCGCGGATATAGAGGTTGCGCCGCAGGCCAGCCGGCAAGCCCTCGACGAAACAGAACTCGCAGCGGTTGGCGCACCGCCGGACGCTCGGCGGCTCGAGCTCCACTCCCATGGGAGCGCCCTCGGTCCGCTCGATCTCGTAGATGATGGGCTCCCCGTTCGGGAGCCGCGCGTCGATGACGAGCTCCTCGTCGGCCCCCAAGAATTCCCAATCGAGGAAATCGTTGAGATCACGGCCGTTGATCGTGAGCAGCTCGGTACCCGGCTCGAGTCCGATCTCTTCGGCGATGCTTCCCGGGTGAATGCGGCTGACGCGAACCATTGATCTCCTAGAGCACAACCGGGGAAGGCCGGCGCGAGCGAGGCCTTCCCCGGCACAACGAGCGGGACGAACAGGTAAAGGAACTTAGGAGATCACAGAACCGAAAGCAATCCGCGGTGCGCTGTTAGCCCACCGCGCCGAATGTCAAAATCGAACCTCAGAATGGGGCGTACTTGAACGACACGATTCCGGTCTGATTCACCTCGACCATGAACGGCGCCGACTTTTTTGGCTCGACCGGCCCAACCGTGACTTCCTTGGCCGCGACGGCCTTGCAGTCGCTGTCCAGGAACTCGAACCGGATGGTGTAGGTGGCCGGCTTCGCCGACGTGTTCGCTACCGTCCCCCGAAGGACGTGCTTGGGGCCGTCGTGCGAGAACTGCGAGAACGTCACCTGCGAAGTCAGCGCGTTCTTTCGCTCGACGTTCTTCACGGCGGTGTCGTACATTGCCCGCTCGAGCGCAAGGTTCTTCGCGGCCTTGGCCACGTCGCCCCGGCCCTTGTACGCGATCGCCATCAGCTGCCACGCGTCCTCGTTGTGCGGATCGACGTCGGCCAGGCGCCGCGCCACGGGCATCATCCTGGTCCAGTCGTTCTTCGACCAATACGTATTGGCCAGGTTGAACAGCGCGTCGCGATAGCAGGCATTGCGCTGTAGCACCCCCTCGAAAAGCTTGGCCGCATCATCGTAGCGGCGCGCGTTGAAGGCGTTGGTGCCGCCCTCGAGCAGCTGCGAATCGGTGTACTTCGATGGATCGGCCAGCATCTCCGTGAAGACGCTCGCCACCGCGGCGGTATCCCCGAGCACGGCGAGCATACGTCCCATTCCCGCCTGCGCGCTCGTCTTCTGCTCGTCGTTCGGATACGACTCGATGAACGTCTTGAACGCGTCTGCCGCTAGCTTCGCCGTGGCCTTCTGCTGATCGCCCGACTGCATGTCGGCCTGCGCGGTGAGCAGCACGGCGTAGTTGTACATCACCTGGTTGCGAATCTGCGCAGCGCCTTCGTCTTTCGCCGCCTGCTCGGCGGTAATCATCTCCATCGTCTTCTTGTTGGCGGCGATGGCTCCAGGGAGATCGTTGCGCTTCTGGGCCATGATCGCGGTGAAGTACGACGTATGCGGCGAGCCCTGATAGATCACATCCGCACGCTTGATCAGCTTCTCCGCGCTGTCGAGCTGGTCGTTGTTGATGAGTTCGGCCGCTGCGTTGACGAGCGGCGCCCACGCGGGACGGCGCGAGTCGTTCAGCTCCGCCGCGCAGGCGGGAGCCGCGCGCTCGACTGCGTCGAACGCCGCGTCGGCAGCGGTCAGCAGATCGATCGTTGCCTCGGGCTCCGTCGTGTGGCCGATGTCGGCACGCCGGACGACAGCCGGTTGACCCGGACGAGCGAGGAACCAGGCGTAGGTCTGCCCGAGGATCATGTTGTAGCCAATTTCATTCTGGCTGCGAATCTTCGCGCCGTTCTTGTCCAGCTCCTTAATGGCCTCGGACGCCGACTTGGTGGGATCGCCGATTCCTGCGATCGCGCGCGCCAATGCGTTCTTGGCATTCTTGAGCTGTCCTGGCTTGTCCGTCTCGATCCTGCATTCCGCTGCGGCCGCCTGAGCGCCCGCGTCAACGCTGAACGCAAGCGTTGCAAGCACGGCCAGGGATGCCGCTGTGAGCCTCACGATCATCTCGATCTCCTCATTGATGAACGCCAAACGCGGGCGCTAGGAGGCGCCCGCACCGTGGAATACCCGATCCGCCGCCACCCGTTCCGCTGCCTCACGTGCAGCCGTGACCGCCTCACGCAACGTGATCCCGGTCACCTCCGCCAGTCGCGCGACGTCGTCGTACTCGGGCTTGACGCGGCGCGCACCGTCGGGCATCGCGACAATCTTCATCCGAACGGCGTGCCCCCGCACATCCACCGAGCGCGTCTCCCGCGAGAGGGCGTGACGCCGGACGTGCGCGCGGCGGACGCCAATCGTCGTCGTCTCCGCGAACAGCGCACGCTCGAGCGCGTCTGCCTCGCCCGGACGCGCGAGGACCTCGATGCGGGCGCCGGGACGGCCCTTCTTCATCACCGATGGAAACAACACCACGTCCAGCGCGCCGGCCGAGCGCAATGTCTCCGCCGCGCCCGCGAGGTACTCCGGTTCCATGTCATCGACATCCGCCGCGAGGAGAACGAGCTCCTCGACGCGGTCACCCGTCGCCGACACGACGTCCGCCAGAATGACTCGCAAGGCATTCGGCCGATCCGGAAAATCCTTGGTGCCAGCGCCATATCCGCTTCGTAGCACGACGTACGACGGCGGTGGCTCTCCGCGCGAGAGCACGCGCACCAGTGCCGCGCCCGTCGGTGTTACCAGCTCTCCCGAGCCCTCCGGCCCGCGACGAATGCGCAGCCCTTCGAGCAACCGAAGCGTCGCCGGTGCGGGCACCGGAAGCGTCCCATGGGCTGCGTTCACCGTGCCATCGCCCGTCGAGATCGCCGAGCAGAAGATCTCGCTGATGCCCAGCTGGCGAAAGCCCCAGATCGATCCGACGACATCGAGAATGGCGTCGACCGCTCCGACCTCGTGCAGATGAACGCGCTCGACGGGAACGCCATGAATGCTCGCCTCGACCGTCGCAATGGCCGTGAACGCCTCGTCGGCCTGACGCTTCACATCTTCGGGAGCGTCGCTGCGCTGCACGATCTCCCGGATCTGGCGAAGGTGCCGCCCATGTGGCTGCGGGGGAATGTCGAACTCCACCTTGGCGCAGTCGATGCCGGCTCGACGAACCCGCGAGATGCGCACTGCCACACCCTGGAGGCCCAGACGGCCCGGGAGCGAGCGAAGCCAGTCCTCGTCGAGCCCGACGTCCACGAGCGCACCCAGCGTCATGTCGCCGGCAATGCCGCTGAACGGCTCCAGGATGGCGATCGTCATGGTGCCGAAAGATACTCGCCGGCACGCGCCCCGTCAGGCTCGATACGACGCTCCAGCCCCAGTGTTGAAGAGGACAATCTCCGCATCCATGCTGAGCCGGCCCGCCTTCAGCAGCCGACGGCATACCGCCAAGGCGCACCCCCCCTCGGGGCTCGCATCGATACCCGTGTGCCGGGTGATCTCGAGCGTGGCCTCGCGGATCTCGTCTTCCTCCGCCGCTTCGGCATCGCCGCCGCTGTCGCGCAGCGCGGTGAGAATGAGGCGATCCCCGAGTGGGCCGGGCACGCGCAGCCCGCTCGCATGCGTCCTGGGGTCGGGCCACGGCGTGGCGCGCTCATTTCCAGCATGGAATGCGCGGACGATGGGCGCGCATCCGGAAGCCTGAGCAGAGATCATCCGTGGGAGTCGAATCCCTTCCTCGATCCACCCCGCGGCCAGGAGCTCCTGGAACGCCTTCCACATCCCGATGAGGCCCGTCCCTCCGCCGGTGGGATAGATGATGGCATCAGGGAATCGCCAGCCCAGTTGCTCGACCACCTCGAGTCCCATCGTCTTCTTGCCCTCAATGCGGTACGGCTCGCGCAGCGTCGACGCATCGAACCAACCCTGCTGACCAGCGAACTCCCGCGCGGCCTTCCCCGCATCGCCGATGTGGCCGCTCACGGTGACGAGCTCGGCGCCGAAGGCGCGGATCGTGTTGAGGATGGGCGTCGGCGTCTCGTTGGGTGCGTACACGCGCACCGGGAGCCCTGCGGCGGCACCGTAGGCGGCGAGGGCCGCGCCAGCATTCCCCGCGGTGGGTACGACCATTCCCGGAACACCCAGAGCCTTCGCTCGCGTGACTGCCGCGCTCATGCCACGAGCCTTGAACGATCCAGTGGGGTTGAGACCTTCCTCCTTGATCCAGAACGCACGCACGCCCAGGGTGCGTGCCATCGATTCAGCCGGGATGAGTGGTGTCGCGCCTTCCCCCAGCGTGATCGGCGACTCGTCAGGCGCCAGTGGCATCCATGCCGCATACCGCCACATGTCCCAGCGGGTGAGCAGCATCTCGGGCCCGTTCGGCAGGTGCTCGTACCGGACGAGGTAGGGCTGCGCACACTGCGGGCAGAGCTGCGCAAGGATATCCCCGGGCGTGATGGCCCCGCACGCGGAGCACTCGAGCGACCAGTGCGTCACGCGGCCGGATCGGAGCTGTTGACGGTATCCTCCACGGGTGTGGGCGCTGCCCCCGGTTCCTCGGGTGCGTCAGCGAAGGGCGATGCAACCCGCAGCACGTCCAAAATCTTCTGCGCCGCCTTTGGCGAGAACCCGGGTAATGCGGCGATCTGCTCGACGGTGGCATCGCGCACGCCCTGTACGCTGCCGAACGCGCGTAACAGCGCACTTCGCTTGGAAGGACCCACGCCGGGAATCCGCAGCAGCTCCGACGTGACCGTGCGCATCGCGCGCCGCTTCCGATTGTACGTCACCGCGAACCGATGTGCCTCGTCACGCGCCTGCTGCAGCAATCGCAGCGCGGGCGAGCGGCGTGCCAAACGAATCGGGTCGCTTCGGCCGACGACGAATATCTCCTCATCGCGCTTGGCGAGACTGATCGCCGGCAGGGCCGTGAGACCGAGGGTATCGAGCGCCGTTCGCGCGGCGGCGAGCTGTCCCTTGCCGCCGTCGATCACGACCAGATCGGGAAGGCCCTTCTGCTCCTCGAGTCGGCGCTGGAAGTAGCGCGCGACGACTTCCCGCATCGATGCGAAGTCGTCCGTCCCTTCGACTGTCTTCACGCGAAACTTGCGATACTCGGCGCGCCGCGGCCGGCCGTTGTCGAACCACACCAGGGAGCCGACCGTGTCTGTGCCTTGCGCTGTGGAAATGTCGAAGCACACCAGCGAGCGCGGCAGTCGCTCGAGGCCGAGCTCCCGACCGAGGTCGTAGACCGGACTGGACGCGCGCTCCTCGGTCTCGAGCGAGGTGAGCTTCAGCTCCTCGAGCAGGTGCCGCGCGTTCTGCTCGGCGAGCCCTACCAGCTCGCGACGCGGGCCGCGCTGCGGCACGTGAATGGTCGTCCCCGTCAGCGATTCCTCGAGGAGCTCGCGATCCTCGACGTCGAAGGGGAGAAGCAGCTCCGGGGCGCGCTCACGCGCGGCCAGATAGCTGCCGGCGAGATACGCGGTCATCACCGCGGCGTCGGGCTCACCCTCGATGCGCTCGACGAACGTATGATCGCGGGCGAGCAACTTGCCGTCGCGAATGCGCAATATTGCCACGCACGCATCCTCGCCATCGCGGGCAAACCCGAGCACATCGCGATCGCCGCCCTCCACGCGCAGGACGATCTTTGGCTCCTCCATGTTCTCGAGATGGACCAGCACGTCACGAAGCTCCGCCGCGCGCTCGAAGTCGAGCCGCGCCGCGGCGTCATCCATGCGCTCGCGGACGCGCCGCGTGACCTCATCCGATCGACCTTCGAGAAAGAGAACCACTTCGTCGATCATGCTCGCGTAGTCCGCCTGCGTCTGAAGGTGGACGCAGGGCGCCTTGCATCGCTTGATGAAATAGTCGAGACAGGGCCGCTCGGGCATTTCGACGGGCATGTCGTAGTTGCACGACCGCACGGTAAAGATGCGCTTGACGACGTTGAGCGCGCGGCGCATCGAGCCCACATCCGTGTAGGGGCCAAAGTATCGGGCGCCATCGTTGACGACGCGCCGCGTGACGAAGACGCGGGGAAACGGCTCCTGCACGGTCACCTTGATGTACGGGTACGACTTGTCATCACGCAGCGTGATGTTGAAGCGGGGCTTGTACTCCTTGATGAGGTTCGCCTCGAGAATCAGCGCATGCGCTTCGCTGGGAACGACGATCGTGTCGACGTCGGCGAGCTGCCTGACGAGGGCCGCCGTCTTGAGGCTGTCCCCGGCATCGGCGCCCAGGTAGGATCGCACGCGCGACCGCAGCCGCTTTGCCTTGCCCACGTACAGCACGATCCCCTCGGCGTCCTTCCAGAGGTAGACGCCGGGTGACTCCGGGAGGTGGGCGATTTTGCGTGCGATGTGCTCGTGGGCGCTCATGACAATGCCGGCCTGGCCCGCGTCACCATGACGACGGACGCCTGACGAAATATAACGCCCGTGATGACCGCTTACCGCGCGCGTGACACGCGCGCCAGTAATGCGCGAGCCTCCTCGACACCGGCGGCCGCGGTGGCCGCCAGGTACACGAGACCGAATGTCCCGAGGACGAGCGCAGCCATCACCCATGGGTGGGCCTCCCCGACGAGGACCTTCGCGCCCCAGCCCGCCCCCGCGGCGAGTGCGGCGCACATCCACAGCTTCACCACGACGCCGGGAAGTTTGCCGTCGATTCCGAGTCGGGAGCGCAGCGCGGCACGGAGGAGGGTCATCTCGAGCCATGCCGCGATGCCCGACGCCACGGTGATACCCGCCGCGCCCCACCGGGGCGCGATGCCGAGCAAATCCGGCCCATAGAGTGCGAGCACCGCCGCGAGCGCGACGCCGAGAGTCACGCGAACCGCGGCGAACCGCAGCGGCGTGCGCGTGTCGTGCAGCGCGTAGAATGCGGACGAGTAGAGACGGCCGCTCGTCGAGGCCAGGAGACCCACCGCCGAACCCGCGAGCAGCGCCCAGACGTACGTGGAGTCGTCGCGCGAGAACTCACCGGTTTCGAACAGCGCCGCCGCCACGACGTCACCGAGCGCGAGAAACACCGCCGCAGAGGGTACCACGAAGAACGCGATGCGCCGCAAACCAATCCGCAGACGATCGCCAATTCGTCCGGCGGCCGCGTCGTCGCGCGCCGCGTCGCTCGCCATCTGCGGGAGCTCGGCCGCCGAGATCGACATTCCGAAGAGGCTCACGGGAAGGGTGTAGAGCATCTGCGCATTCATCAGCGCTGCCACCGCCCCCGTCGGCAACAGACTCGCGACGAGCGTGTCGACATAGGCTCCGACCTGGACGACGCCACGCCCGAGAAACGCCGGGACGAAGGTGCGGCCGATCGTCCGCACGTGCGCGCCCGTATCGAAGCTCGGACGAATTCCGCGCCCGAGCTTGAGCACGAGAGGAAGCTGCACGAGGAGCTGTAGAGCACTCCCGGCCACCGATCCCCAGGCCGCAACCACCGCAAGCTCCGCATCCGCAACCCGCCCCCCGTACAGAAAAAGCGAGGCGATAATGGCCACGTTCCAGACGACTGGCGCGACGTACGGAAGAAAGAATCGTCGGTGGCTGTTCAGGATCCCAAGGCACCATGCGGAGAGTACCAACAGCCCCATGCCGGGAAACAGCACCCGCACGATGCGAATGGTGAGAGCGCGCTTCTCGCCCTCGAACCCCCGCGCGATCACGTCTATGAGCCAGGGCGTGGCGAGCACGCCGACCAGGACGACGACCGCGACGATCAGGGAGAGAAAGGCGAACACCGCCCCAGCGACACGACGAGCCTCGTCGTGCTCGCCGCGCGCCAGCAGACGCGAGTACACGGGAATGAACGACGCCGAAAGGACTCCCTCGCCGAAGAGGTTCTGCAGCAGGTTCGGGATGCGGAAGCCCGCGCTGAACGCATCCGCGGAGCTCGACAGGCCGAGGTAGTGCGCCAGTACGCGTTGCCTGACGAGGCCAAAGATGCGACTGAGGAAAATGCCGGCGGCGACGAACGCCGCGAACCGTGCTCCAGCCGGGTGCGCAGGCTGCGGGGGCGGAGACGCCGCCTCCGTCACGTGGCGATTGGCGTCGCCCGCTGGGCAGGCGCGATCGCGTCCGGTGCCTCGATGAGCGATTCGGCATGGCTGTGCGCGGCCCGCCGCATCGCCTCGAGCAGTGTTGGACCCTCGCGAGCGAGCATGGGAAGAAAGTTCAGGACGCGCTCTTGCGGATCGTCCAGCGGATAGATCGCGGCATGTGCGGCGTCCACGTGCTCGACGATCTCCACCTCACGCCGCTTCGCCGCGGCCAGCACACGCCGCTCGAGCCGATCGACTCGGTGCATGAGCTGGCCCTCCGCTCCATCGACCACCCGCTTGTCGACGAGCGAGCGGCGATCTTCCGCCAACGCGGCGCGGAGGGCGTCGACGGCGCGATGGGTCATCTCTCGCATGTCGGCGAGCGCCTTCGTCACGCCGCCTGGCATCCGTTTCGCGACGAGGCGTTTCACGACGGCGTGGCGGTCGCGAAGGTCCTCGATCGTGAGCGCGTAGCGCTCGAGGATGCGATCGACGTACGGCTCGATGATCAGGCCGGACCACCGAGGAAGCGCGAGCGGTGCCGGCGTCGCCATGACCTCCGCGAGGGCGCCCACCTGCGCGAAATACGCGAGCTCACCCGGCCCGGCCATGTAGGCGACCGTCGGCAGGAGTGCTCGCTCGACAACCGGCCGCAACAAGACGTTGGGCCCGAGCGCGGTGTCGCGCATGCGAGCGACTTCATCCGCACGGCTCACCGGCACGCGTTGCTTTGTCCCGGTCGCGTACTCGAAGACGAGTGAGAGTCCAGGTACGTGGCTGACCTGTGGCTCATGGCCCGCCGAGCGTATCGCGTCCTCCCGCCTGACGAGCGCCGCGTCGAGGCGGGCGGCCTCACGAAGCGCCTGAGTTAGCAGGGGGTGGGCGGCGCGCCTCACCGCATGGTGCGAGGCGTCGAGCACGGCGACGCCCAGCGGCTCCAGCGTCCGACGCATGAGGCCCAGATACGCCGCACCGACCGTCGCGCTGGCCGCGTATGCGTCGCGCGCCGCCGCGAGCGGTGCGACATGGGCGACGGACCCCGCGGCGACGGCAAGGTCATCGAGCAGCGCCGTGACGTCGCCGAGCGGCAGATCTGCCATGCTCACTCCTTCGCGCGCGGCTGGCGGAAGCCGCAGCTCGCGCAGTCCGGAGCGCGTCGCCACCCAGGTGACGCTCGCCTCGGCATAGTCCGCGTCGTCGGTCGCGGCCCAGAAAAGCGGGGCCGCGGCGATACCGGTCGCCTCCTCGAGCGCATCGGCGA
Organism: Gemmatimonadaceae bacterium; assembly: GCA_035249985.1. Lineage (GTDB taxonomy): Bacteria > Gemmatimonadota > Gemmatimonadetes > Gemmatimonadales > Gemmatimonadaceae > JAICNG01. The sequence goes on along the minus strand of DATFFP010000089.1, from coordinate 14,690 downwards.
GGGCGAGCGCGGAGATCGCCTTCGACCACGTATAGACCGGACCGCCGAACAGGCCCGGCTGTTGTCCCGTGGTGACGAGGACGCCCCCTTCCCGAGCGACTCGCTCGAGTCGCTGCGCGGCCACACCCCCGGCATCGATCGCGGGCGCAAGTGCGCCAAGCCAATCGGCCCGAGTCTCGCGGCGCGTCTCCTCCATGCGCGCGCGCCACGCGTCCGCGCCAAGCGGTCGCCCCGGGTACAGCGCACCACCGCCAGCCCGGGTCGCGAGCTCGGCGAGTGCCGATCCGCCGAGGGGACGCGTAAGAACGCGGGCCTCGGTCACTTGTGGTAGGGTTCGCCCCGCACGATGGTGCCCGAGCGATAGAGCTGCTCGGCCAGTACGAGCCGTGCGAGCTCGTGAGGCATCGTCCACCGCGAGAACCCGAGCGTCGAGCGAGCGCGGGTCCGGACGACATCGGACAGGCCGAACGCGCCGCCGATGAGGAACGCGATGTCACGCTCGGCGCGCTCACGCTTCTCGCGCATCCATCCCGCGAATTCGTCAGAGGCCATCTGTGGTCCGGTGGCATCGCAAGCGACGACATCCGCACCCTCGCACGCATCGAGCAGTCGCTGCCCCTCTCGCTCGCGCACGACTGCCGGGGTGTTGGACCGCGCGGGCTCTTCTCGCACTTCCTTTGTCTCGATCGGCCAGTAGCGGGCCGCGCGTGTCTCGTACTCGTGAATGGCCGCGGCCAGCGCCCGATCGCGGGGCCGGCCGACGGAGACGATCAGGAACCGCATGCGGTCGCGCTCGCGGCCCTAGGCGTAGATCCCGCGCAGTCGATGCACCGTCGCGACCCGACTGATGGAGAGCATGTACGCCGCCGTGCGCATGTTGACCTTGTGCCGGCGCGACAGATCGAGCACGTCGGCGAAGGAACGACACATGATCTCCGTGAGTCGCTGATTCACGACGTCCTCGGTCCAGAAGTAGCCGCCGCGATCCTGCACCCACTCGAAGTACGAGACGGTGACGCCGCCGGCGTTCGCGAGAATGTCCGGGATCACGAAGACGCCGTTCTCCTCGAGAATCGCGTCGGCAGCGGCGGACGTCGGGCCGTTCGCGCCCTCGCAAATGATCTTCGCCCGCACTTTCGATGCGTTCTTCGAGGTGATCACGTTCTCGAGCGCGGCAGGAACCAGCACATCCACCTGCAGCATCAGCAGCTCCTCGTTCGTGATGCGCTCGCCTCCCAGGTAGCCCTCGAGCGTGCGATGCTTCTTCACGTGCTCGATGGCGTGCCGAACATCGATGCCGGCTGGATTGTGGTATCCCCCGGTGCGGTCGCTGATCGCGATGATCTTGCACCCTTCCTTTACGAGCAGATCCGCGGCAACGGATCCCACGTTGCCAAACCCCTGCACCGCCACGGTCGTTCCCGGCACCGGCATCTTGAGGTGACGGAGCGCCTCCTTGGTGACGATCATGCAGCCGCGGCCGGTCGCTTCCCGTCGGCCCAGTGAACCACCCATCTCCACCGGCTTCCCGGTGACGACCGCGGTGACCGTGTGCCGCACATGCATCGAGTACGTGTCCATCACCCACGCCATGACGCGCTCGTTGGTGTTCACATCCGGCGCCGGAACATCGCTATCGGGCCCGAGGGTCGAGATGATGCCCGCGGTATATCGTCGGGTGAGCCGCTCCAGCTCGCCGACGCTCATCTTCAACGGGTCGCAAACGACACCGCCCTTCGAACCTCCGAAGGGCAGACTCACCACGGCGCATTTCCACGTCATCCACGCGGCGAGCGCCTTCACCTCCTCCAGCGTGACGTTCAGATCGAAGCGGATTCCGCCTTTCGCCGGCCCGCGCGACGTGTTGTACAGGACGCGATATCCGGTGAACACCTCGACCTCCCCGTTGTCCATGAGCACGGGAACGGAGACGACGATCTGCTTCTCGGGGTGGCGCAGGACCTTGTACAGGCCGGGCTCGAGATCCAGGAGCTCGGCGGCCCGGTCGAAGCGGGACATCATCGCCTCGAAGGGATTGTCCTCGTTGAGGAAACGGTCCTTGTCGGGACGGACGATCTTGTCGGTGGGCAGGCGAAGGTCGGTAGCCATGAATTCTCGGGGAGAGATGCTGGTATCGCGACAGTCAGCGTTGAACGGGCCGTGAGGCGAGCACCCGAGCGAGGAGCGCGTCGAGGGCGTCGCGCCCTTCCTCAACCATGACGCTCTGCGAAACATACCATAACGGCGGCGCTTCGCGAGGCCAGTGCGGTGCGAGCTTCACCGCATCCTTGAGCGTGCAAACGGCAATCTCACCGGCCGCCATCATCGACGCCAAACGCGCGACTTCGGCGTGCGTGTACGAGTGATGATCGGGAAAGACGGCCGCCCGCACGGTGGCGTCGGTGGCAGCCAACTGGCGAAGGAATGCCGACGGGTCACCGATCGCGACGATCGCCAGCGCTCGTGCGCCAGACAGCGCCTCCAGAGGCATGGTGCTCTCGCCGCTGGCGGCGCGAAGCTCCTGCAGCGTGAGCGCCACCACGCCCACGGGAATTCCCGGAAAACGGTGCCGAATGGTGTCCGCGACGGCGCTCGCGGTTGCCGGGGATGCCGCCTTTCGCGTCACGAGCACCATCGACGCCCGGCGCAACGCGGACAGGGGTTCGCGCCACGGGCCAGCCGGCAGGAGTCGAGGCGCCGACGCCCATCGATCCGCACTGAGCAACACGAGATCCGCGTTGCGTGCGGCCCGACGATGCTGAAAGGCGTCGTCGAGCACGATGATGTCGGCGCCGAGCGTCGACGCGCGTTCCGCCCCGCGAACACGATCCGACGAGACGACGACGGGGACGTCGGGATTCAGTCGCTCGTGAACGAGCGGCTCATCTTCCCCGTACCCCCGCATCACGATCGCGGGATGGGCGCCCTGCCGCACCAGTAACGATGCGATCCATGCGGCCAGTGGCGTCTTCCCCGTTCCGCCAACCGTCAGGTTTCCCACACTGATTGCGGGAAGGGCGAGCGTGTGCACGCGGCGCAGCCCGGATCGATAGAGTCCCGCGTGTACTGCTGACCCAATACGATACAGGATCGATGCGGGGACGAGCGCAACTCGGGCCGCGCGGGCGCCAAGCCCCGTGCCCCACCAGAGTCGCTCCAACTGGCGGGCGGGCATCATTCGCGCGCGACCGTTTCCTCGGCGGTGGTCCGGTAGCGGCTCGCCAGGTCCCGCAGCCGCTGTTGCCACGCAGGCGCCTGAGCGGCGGCGGCTCGCGCATTGGGTGCCTCGACGCGGAGCGGATCCTCGTACGCGATCGTGACGCGCGCGAACGGCTTGGGAATGAGGAAGCGATCCCAACTCGTAAGGCGCCATGCGCTCGGCGCGTCCACGGTGATGAGCACCAGCGGTGCCCCAGTCCGCTGCGAAACGACGAGTGCGCCCGGCGCAAAGCTTTCACGCGGGCCGCGAGGTCCGTCGGGGGTGAAGGCCACGTCGCGTCCACTCTCCAGTTCACGCACCGTCCCGAGGATGGCCCGTTCTCCGCCGCGGCTCGTCGAGCCACGGACGGACTGATAACCGAGCGAGTGCGCAATGCGCGCGATGATCTCTCCATCGCCGTGCTCGCTGATGAGGATCGCGACGTGTTCCTTCCGATGCTGCCAGAGCAAGGGCAGCATGGTGCCATGCCAGAAGGTGTAGATCACCGGCTGCCCGCTCGCGCGGACCGCGCGGTGCGGTTCGGCATTGATGACGCGAAGCCGCCACGTGCTCGCGAGCGCTCGAAAGAGAAGACTCCCCGCGCGTGCGGCCCAGCGGACGCGCCGGGCACGCCGCCGGGCGCGAGCATCATCGCTCACCGCGCCATCCCGATCGCCATCTCCGCCACACGATCGGCCGCGCCCGGCGAACCGAGTCGCGCACGCACCTCCGCCAGATCGTCGAGCATCCGTCGGCGTGGATCGCCGTCGTGCAACAGCGGCTCGAGCGCATCGGCGACCCGCACCGGTACGAGCTGCTCCTGAACGAATTCCGGCGCGACGAGGCGGCCAGCCACGACGTTGACCAGGCCGATCCACGGGACCTTCACGACTCGTGAGGCAATCGCGTATGTCACGCGATTCGTGCGATAGCCCAGGGCCAGCGGGCACCCGGCGACCGCCGCCTCGAGCGTGGACGTCCCGCTCTTGCAGAATGCGGCATCCGCCGCGCGCAGCACGTCGAACGAGGCGCCGCGCACCGCGGGAAAGGGACATGCCGAGCCGTCGAGCTCGATCCCGGGCGCGACGCTCACCACCACGTGCAGACCGCGCACCCGGCGCTGGAGCTCGCGCCCCACGGCGACGAAGTCATCGAGATGTCTGGCGATCTCCTGTTCTCGGCTTCCCGGGAAGAGCGCCAGGACGCGCGCATCGTCAGCGAGGCCGAGGGCGCGTCGCGCCGCCTGACGATCGGGCATCGACTTCGCTCGGTCGAGGAGGGGGTGTCCCACGAACGTCGCGTCGATACCATGCTGTCGCAGCAGCGGCTCCTCGAAGGGCAAAATCACCGCCGCGCGCGTGATCAACCGCGAGAGCTTCGCCAGCCGGCCGGCGCCCCATGCCCACACCTGCGGCGTGATGTAGTACAGCACCGGCACTCCCAGCGCTCGCGCGCGCGCTGCCACGCGCATGTTGAAGCCGGGATAGTCGATGAGCGTGATGAGCCCGGTTTGCTGACGATCGAGTCGCCGGCGCAGGTCGCGAAGCAGGAGCCAATGCCGCGGAATGTGGCGAATCACCTCGACGAATCCCATCACCGCCATTCGTTCGACGTCTTCGATGAGCGTGACGCCGGCATCACGCATGCGCGAGCCGCCGATCCCTGCCATCGGTCGGTCGGGCTCGCGGCGACGGATCGCCGCGGCTACTCCCGCAGCGTGCAGGTCGCCGGACGCTTCGCCGGCGACGAACAGGATCTCACGCACGACCAGCGCCCGCGAGCGACGGAAGCGTGCGCTCGATCTCCCGGTTGATGCGGAGGGCCACCGCCAGCGCCTCGCGCCCATCGTCTCCGGAGACGACGACCGCCGTGTCACCCCGCACCGCCGCAATGAAGCTCTCGAGCTCGAGACGCAGCGGCTCGCCATCGGGAGCCTCGAGCACGACGCGCTCGACAAACGCCTCGAGCGCGAGCGGAGCCTTTGCGATCGCCGAGAAGTCCACATCGGTACGCAGCCGGTAGAACTCCCCCGTCCCCGCCGCGAGGTCGAGCGAGAGATACCCGGTCCGCTGAAAAATTCGAATCTTTCGAAGCCGCTCGCGCGATACGCGGCTCGCCGTGATGTTGGCGACCGCACCCGAGTCGAAGGTGAGTCGTGCATTCGCGATATCGACCGACGGCGTCAGCACCGGCACCCCGACCGCCTGCAGATCCTCGACGTGGCCCCCTACGAGCGTTCGGACCAGATCGATGTCGTGGATCATGAGATCGAGCACGACGGCGACGTCGGAGCCGCGCGGATTGAACGGTGCGAGACGATCGCTCTCGATGAACCGCGGGGTGTCGATGAACGGGAGCGCCGCCCGAATGGCGCGGTTGAAACGCTCCACGTGCCCCGTCTGTATCAGGGCGCCGGTTCGCTTCGCCGTCCCAACCAGATCATCGGCTTCGGCGAGAGTCGCCGCAATCGGCTTCTCGATCATGACGTGGATACCGCGCTCGAGCGCTGCTTTCGCCACGGCGTGGTGGCCAATTGTCGGCACGACCACCGTCACCGCATCGACCTCATCGAGCAACGCCTCGAGCGAAGGCATTACCGGAACGCCGAGCTCGCCACTCACCTGTTGCGCCCGCTCGGGTCTCACCTCGCAGAAGCCGACGAGGCGTGCGCCCTCGATGTCGCGCAGCAGTCGCACGTGATGCTGGCCGAGGCTTCCCGCGCCGATGACGCCGACGCGCACCGAGGCGCTCAGATCACCACTCCGCGCTGGCTGTTGTCCACGAACCCGAGGAAGTGCTTCACCTCCGGCGTCATGGAGAGCTCCGACTGCGCTCGCTCGAGCGCCTGCGACACGTTCAGCTCCGACCGGAAGAACAATCGGTAGGCGCGCTTGAGCTCCCGGATGACTTCCGGGTCGAAGTTGTTTCGCTGGAGCCCCACCGAGTTCAGACCGTACAGCTTCACGGGGTTGCCGACGGCCTTGAGATATGGCGGGATGTCCTTCGCCACGCGCGACATGCCGCCAATGAACGCGTGCGTGCCGATTCGCACGAACTGGTGTACGGCCGTGAGACCGGAGAGAATCGCCCGATCCTCGACGGTGACATGGCCGGCGAGCTGCACGCCGTTCGCCAGAATGACACCGTCGCCGACATGACAGTCATGAGCGAGGTGGACGTAGGACATGATGAAGCTGCTCCTGCCCACGCTCGTCTTCCACGACTGGGAAGTCCCGCGATTGATCGTCGAGTATTCGCGCACGATACTTCCCTCGCCGATCTCGACCGTCGTCGGCTCCCCCTGGAACTTGAGATCCTGCGGGTCGCCGCCAATGACGGAGCCGACGCCGATGCGGACGTTGCGCGCGAGGCGCACGTGCCGCTCGAGCGTCGCGCGGGCGGCGATGATGCACCCGTCGCCGACCTCGCAGTCCTCGCCGATGATGGCGAAGGGACCCACCTCGACGTCCTCGCCCAGGCGGGCATCGCGCGCGACAATCGCGCTCGGATGCACGCGGGTGCTCATTTGTCGCGCACCATGGCGCCCATGTCGGCTTCCGCGGCGATTTCGCCATCGACCCGCGCCACCCCGTGCATCTTGCAGGTGGCCCCGCGCAACTGCGTGACCTCGAGCTCGAAGCGCAGCTGATCGCCTGGGCGCACCGGACGCCGGAAGCGCACGTTGTCGAGGGAGATGAAGTACACGACCTTCGTCTCCGGGTCGTCGACGAGACCCATCAGCAGGATGCCGCCCACCTGTGCCATCGCCTCGATGATCAGAACACCGGGCATGATCGGATGCCCGGGGAAATGACCCTGAAAGAACGGCTCGTTCATCGTGACGTTCTTGATGCCGACGATCCGTTTCTTCTCTTCCATCTCCAGCACCCGGTCGACGAACAGGAACGGGTACCGGTGCGGCAGCACCTTCATGATGTCGTTGATGTCGAACATCCGCGTCTCCTTCGCGGCGGAATTGATCATCTCTCGCACCAGCGCCACCGTCCCGCGGTGACTCGGCTTGAACGCCGTGACCTGCGCTCGCACTCGCCGGCCCGCGAGCGCCAGATCGCCGACACAGTCGAGCGCCTTGTGTCGCAAGAACTCGTCAGGCCACCGGAGCGTCGCGTCGACGACGCCTTCCTCATCCAGCACGATCGCGTTCGCCGTCGTCGCGCCACGAATGAGACCCATGGCGCGCAACAGCTCGACCTCGCGCACGAAGCCGAACGTCCGCGCCCCAGCAAGATCGCGTACAAAGCTGCTCCGCGATACCTCGAAGGCCCCCGATTGGCGGCCGATCAAGGGATGGGGAAAGTCGATCGTAATGTCGAGCGACAGCGTCCGCCCCGGACGCGCCTCGTAGCTCGCATCACCGTCGACGACGCGGACGGGAGCCCGCAGTTCGAGATACTCGACGACTCCACCGCGTTCGACGATACCCGCCTGCTCGAGGGCTTCCACGAACGGACGGGCACTGCCATCCATGATCGGTGGCTCGCTCGCGTCCAGCTCGATCAGAAGATCGTCGATTTCCTGTCCGACGACTGCCGCAAGGACATGCTCGACCGTGTGAAACGCCGCGTCCCCGCTGCCGAGCTGCGTGCGTCGCTCGACCTGGACGGCGTGCGACACGTGTGCTGGAATCGACGGAGCGTCGGGGACGTCGATACGACGGAAGCGGACACCGCTGCCCGGCTCGGCGGGAGCAAAGGTCAATCGGACCGGCTCACCCAGGTGCAGACCGACGCCCTCGAGCGTGATGCGCTGCCCTACCGTGCGCCGACCGCTCACCGCCGCTCGCGATCGATCAGACGCTCGAGCGTCTTCATGAGTCCGGAAAGCCGGAAGAGCGCTGCCTGCGCGCGCAGCGCCTCCCTATGCGGGCGCGCTGGATATCCGGACCACGTCTCCCCCGCGGGAATGTCACTGATCGCCCCTCCCTGTGCACCAAGCCGTGCCCCCTTCCCCATAGTGAGATGTCCGGAGAGCCCCGACTGACCGGCGAGGATGGCGCCGTCTTCGATATGCGTCGAGCCCGCGATGCCGACCTGGGCCATGATGAGGCACAACGCGCCAATTCGAACGTTGTGACCAATGTGCACGAGGTTGTCGATCTTCGTGCCGGGACCAATGACCGTATCATCGACGCTGCCGCGGTCGATCGTCGTGTTCGCGCCGATCTCCACGTCGTCGCCGATGACGCACCGCCCCACGTGCGGAATCTTCTGATGAGCGCCGGCATTGAAGACGTAGCCGAACCCGTCGCTTCCAATGCGTGCCCCGGCGTGAACCATCACGCGACGCCCGATGCGCGCCCGCGGATACACGCTCACGGTCGGGAAGAGATGGCTGTCATCACCGACGTGAACCTCATCGCCGACCACGCATCCGGCATCGAGCGTCACCCGATCCCCGAGGACGACATCGCGTCCGAGTACCACGTGTGCGCCGATCGAGGCGTCTCGCCCGATCGTCGCGCCGCGTCCAATCACCGCTGACGCGTGCACACCTGCCGGCCGTGGCCTGGCGACGTATAGCTCCGGCAGCACCCGCAACATCGCCTCGTGAGGCCGAGCTACGACGATGCGCGCTGGGACCTGACCCGGCTCGCCCGCGAGCTCAGGGCTTATGAGAGCAGCGCTCGCGTGGGTGGTCGAGAAGAGTGGCGCATAACGGGCGGCGGCGAGAAAAGTGAGATCGCCGCTACCGGCACGATCGAGGGGCGCCACCGCCGATACGCACACGCTGCCATCGCCGCGGAGCTCACCGCCAACGAGCTGGGCGATGGCGTCGGCGGTGAGGAGCCGTGGCCCCTCACCGCCGGGTGTCGTGCGTGAATTCCGTGAATCGTTCAACGCGGCTTCGGACGCTGCACTCCGCTGGGCTGCTGGGCGGCAGGCGCCGCGGGCCGCTGTGTCGCGCCGGCCCCAGCCGGGCGGGACGCTGAGGTCGGTGGTCCCGCGGCTCGGAGCCGCGCGAGCACCTTCTCCGTGAGGTCGAGGTTCTTATCGGCCGCGACCACGACACCAGCCTGATTCTCGGCGTCGAAGATCATCGAATAGCCTTCCTCGGCCCGCAGCTCGTCGATCACCTTGTTGATCTGCTCCATGATCGGGCGAACGAGCTCGGCTTCGCGCGCGCGCACCTGCTGCTGCAGCTCCTGCGTGCGGCGCTGATACTCCTCTTCCTTCGCACGAATGTCTTTCTGTCGCGTCTCCTTCGCCTGCGGCGAGAGTGATACTTCCTGCTTGTTGTAGTCGGCGATGAGCGTGTTGAGCGAATCGCCCATCCGCTGCACCTGCGCCCGATACGTCGTCATCTCCTTCTCGAACTGCGTCTCGGCCGCTGCGCGTCCGGGGGCGTTCGCAAGGATCGTCTGCGATTTGATGTACCCGATCTTCACCGGTGTCTGAGCCGCCGCGGCGGCCGTACCGAAGACCAGGAGTCCGAGCGCTACCGCGCCCGCGCGAGCCATGCCTGCCATGATCACTCCGTCAGTAGAGATTGCCGAGCCGGAAATGGAGCTCCCACTTGGGATCCGGACGTCCGAAGGCGTCCGTGCGATCGAAGCCGTAGGCCCAGTCCAGACCGAGGGGTCCCAGCGGCGTAATCAGTGATACACCGAGACCCGCGCCACGGAACAGTCGCGTAGGGTCGAACTCCCGCGGGTGATCCCAAATGTTGCCCGCGTCGAAGAACATGTTCAGGTACACCTGCGAGTTAAGGCGAAGTCCCAGCTCGGCCGTCGTGGAGAAGAATGCATCACCGAACGACGCCCGGTTCTGCCCGTTATCGTCCGGATCGAAGCCATTCGGCGTGATCGAGAACTCCTTGTAGCCGCGCAACGGCTCACCGAACATGACGCCGCCGAGGCCGAACTTCTGCGACACGATGAAGGCGCCGACATCGCCGAAGACGGTGCCAGCTCGAGCCGACAGGCCGAGCGTGAACTGGAGCGGCTGACTGCCCGGCCGCTCGCCCCCGACCGTCCAGAGTGGTGCGTACGCCTTGAGCTCGGTGGTGTACCGCTGGAACGCGGTGTTGCCGCCTAACGGTCCGCCGTTGAAGCTGGCCGCGAACGTCTGCAGCGAGCCCGCCGTCGGGAACGGCAAGCCGATACGCGTGTCCCGCTGCGCCGACACCCCGAGGCTCGATCGGAATCCCTCGCCCGAGGTGAGAATCGTGGTGTCCCGCTCGAAGATGCCACCGCGCTGCTCCACGCGCTCGCCACCGTACGAGAGAAAAACGCGCGTGAAGGGTGAGCCCGGCACCGGGAAGCCGAACTGCAGCGACCCGCCCGACAGTACCGAGCGGCCGTAGTCCTCGACGATGTAGCGAAGACGACGATGGTACACGCTCACCGTGCCCGAAATCCGCGAGCGCTGGATCGCCGGGTCGGTGAAGCTGAGCGAGAACTCCTTCTGGTTCGCGCCGAACTGCCACTGGAGCGACGCTCGCTTGCATTGGCCGAAGAGGTTGGGCTGGTCCAGGCCCAGGAAACCACCGACTCCTGTTCCCTCACCGACCGACGCGCCGAAGTTGACGCTGCCCGTGCGCTTCTCCTTCACCGCGAAAACGATGTCGACGTCGCCTTCCTCGCCCGCTGGCCGAGTGTCGGGCGATGGCAGCGGCGTCTCGAAGAAGCCGAGGTTCGCGATGTTCTGGTAGCTGCGAACGAGGCGGTCCTGGTTGAAGACGTCGCCGGGAACAATCAGCAGGGCGTCGCGAATGCACGCTTCGGTCGTGTAGTCATTTCCAACGATGTCGACACGGTTCACGATCGCCGGCGAGCGCTCGTCGATCTCCCAACGCAGGTTCACGACGGGCGTGGAATCGCCCCCCGTCCCCACGCGATCGATGACCGGACGTACCTGCGCGTAGATGTACCCTTCGTTGCTGTATGCCGTGCGCAGTTTTCCGGTCGCGTCGTCCCACTGCGCCTGATCGAACGCGTTCGTCTCGTCACTCGATCCCGGCGTGAGCAGGTCGCGCACGCGTTGCGTCAGCGTTGGCGAGACATCGCCGAACGGATAGAACCGCTCGATCTCATCGCTCGAGAAGCGCCGGTTGCCGACCACCTCGAACGATCCAATGCGATACTGTTTGCCTTCGTTGACCGTGATGTCGAGCAACGCTTTTCCACGCTCGCGATCGACGACGAGCGAGTCCTTGATGATCTGGAAATCGATGAAGCCGCGCTTCGCGTACAGCCCGGCGATGCGCTCGCCGAGGTCTGTGGCGTATTCGTCCTCGTCGAATTCACCGCGGCGGAACCACCAGAAGCCCTCCGGCTTCGTCTTCATCTCCGCGACGATCTCCTCGTCGGAGACGACCGAATTCCCATTGACGCGAATCCCCGAGATCGCGAGCCGGCGCCCCTCGTCGATGCGCAGGGTCAGGTTCACCTTGCCATCGACGGTCTGCGTATCGGCATTCACCTCGGCGAGATAGTAGCCCGCGTTCTCGTACACCGAGTCGATGCGCTGAATCGCTCGGGTGAGCTGGTTGGGATCGAGGGGGCGGTTGACCAGAAGGTCGACTTTCTCGCGAACCGTCCGCTCCGGCACCTTCTCGACGCCGGTAATGGCGAGGGCCCCCAGGAGGGGACGCTCATCCACCTCGATGACCAGGGTCGAACGACCGGTGGCCGCTACATCGCACAGCAGTCGGACGTCGGCGAACTGCCCGGTCGCGAACAGGCTGCGAATCGCGCGCTGGACCCCCCGGAAGTTGAGCGGCTGGCCGGCGGTGAGCTGGGCGTCGGCGCGGATGGTCGCCTCGCCAACGCGCTGATTGCCGCGGACCGCGATACTGTCGGGAGCCGAGCATCGGCCGGTTGCGGCGCCCTCCTCCTGGGCAAGGAGAGGCGTACCCACCAGTGCGACGACAGCTAGAAGGGAAAGACGTGCCATAGACCCGTAATATAGACACGAAACGGCCGGCCTGCCCACTAGGGCAGACCGGCCGTGATACCCCGCGATGTGCCGCGGGTTCGCGGAGTTAGGTGGTCGTCTTGGCGAGCACCCGGAAGTCCAGCTTGGTGCCATCGGCCGCCATGTCGACCTCGACCTCGTCGCCCCGGCTGAACTCGCCCGTCAGGATCTTCTCCGACAGCGGGTCCTCGATGAAGCGCTGAATGGCGCGCTTCAGCGGGCGGGCACCGAAGTTTTCATCGTAGCCCTGCTTCGCGAGGAAGTCGCTCGCCGGCGCGGTGAGCTTGAGCGTGAGCTCCTCCTCCGTGAGCCGCTTCTGAACGTCACGCAGCAGAATTCCGACGATCTGCCCGATGTGCTCCTGCGACAGCGGGTGGAACACGATCACATCGTCGAGCCGGTTCAGGAACTCGGGGTTGAACACCCGCGAGATCTCTTCCTTCACCTTCTCGGCGATCCGGTCGAATGTTCCGCGCTCGTCAGCCGCGGAGAACCCGAGCCCCTTCGACTTGGTGATGTCCCGCGCGCCGACGTTCGACGTCATGATCACGACGGTGTTCTTGAAGTCGATCACGCGCCCGTAGTTGTCGGTGAGATGCCCTTCGTCGAGCACCTGGAGCAGGATGTTGAAGACGTCGGGGTGCGCTTTCTCGATCTCGTCGAGCAGCACCACACTGTACGGCTTGCGCCGCACGGCCTTCGTGAGCGTGCCCGAATCCTCGTAGCCGACGTAGCCGGGAGGCGCGCCGATGAGGCGCGACACGGAGAACTTCTCCATGTACTCGCTCATGTCGACGCGAATCAGCGCCTGCGGATCAGCGAACAGGAACTTCGCCAACGCCCGCGCGACTTCGGTCTTTCCGACGCCCGTGGGGCCGCTGAAGATGAATGAGCCAATGGGCCGATGCGGATCCTTGAGGCCCGCCCGGCTGCGACGAATCGAGCGAGCCAGCGCCTTGATCGCATCTTCCTGCGCGACGACCGACGCGTGCATCTCCTCCTCCATGCGGAGGAGTCGAGCCGACTCCGCTTCCTGCAACCGCGTCACCGGAATGCCCGTCCACCGGCTGACGATGAAGGAGATTTCCTCCTCGCCGAGCACGGGACGGTGCGACTGCCGGTGCTTCTCCCACTCGTCCTGCTTCTTCCGGATCTGGCCCTGCAGGTCGCGCTCTCCGTCCCGCAGCGACGCTGCGCGCTCGAAGTTCTGATCGCGAACCGCGGCTTCTTTTTCGGACTGCAGCTTGTCCAGCTGCCCCTTGAGATCGGCGACTTCGGGCGGTGGCGCCTGCGCGGCGAGCCGCGCGCGTGCGCCGGCTTCGTCGATCACGTCGATCGCCTTGTCGGGCAGGAACCGATCAGTGATGTACCGCTCCGACAGCTTGGCTGCGGAGTGCAGCGTCGTGTCGGGGATCGTCACGCGGTGATGGTCCTCGTACTTCTTGCGCAGACCTTTCAGGATCTCGACGGTTTCCTCCACGGTGGGTGGATCGACGATGACCGTCTGGAACCGGCGCTCGAGCGCGCCATCCTTCTCGATGTACTTGCGGTACTCGTTGAGCGTCGAGGCCCCGACGCACTGCAGCTCGCCGCGCGCAAGCGCGGGCTTGAGCATGTTGCTGGCGTCGATCGCGCCTTCAGCGGCGCCCGCGCCGACGAGCGTGTGCAGCTCGTCGATGAACAGGATGATGTTCTTGTTCTGCGCGATCTCGTTCATCACGGCCTTGAGCCGCTCCTCGAACTGCCCACGATACTTCGTGCCGGCAATAACCGCGGCCATGTCGAGCGAGAGCACGCGATGGTCGCGGAGCGACTCGGGGCACTCACCATTGGCAATGAGCTGCGCGAGTCCTTCGACGATCGCCGTCTTGCCGACGCCTGGCTCGCCGATGAGCACCGGGTTGTTCTTCTTGCGCCGCGTGAGGACTTCCATTACGCGCTGAATCTCCTTCGCGCGGCCGATGGTCGGATCGAGCTGGCCTTCCGCGGCGAGCTGCGTGAGATCGCGGCAGAAGTGGTCGAGCGCCGGCGTCTTCGACTTCTTCTCGGCCTTCTGCGTCTGCGGCGCGGGCTGGCTGCCCTGTTGTGCGGCCGCCGCACCCTGTGGCATCTCGGTGCCGAGCAGGCGCAACGTTTCCGTGCGCGCCGCATCGAGATTGACGCCGATGTCGGTCAGGACCTGCGCGGCGATTCCCTTCTCTTCGCGCAGCAGGCCGAGCAGCAGATGCTCGGTGCCGACGTAGCTGTGGTTGAGCTCCCGCGCCTCGCTCATGGCGAGCTCGAGGACCTTCTTCGCGCGTGAGGTATATGGCAGGTCGGGGCCAGTCGTTTGCGTGGCTTTGCCCTTTTTGACCTGCTCTTCGATTTTCTGCTGGATCTCGTCGAGATCCACCTGCAGGTTCTGCAGGACGGCCGCAGCCACGCCCTCACCCTCACGGATGAGGCCGAGCAGTATGTGCTCCGTCCCCACGTATTCGTGGTGGAGACGCGCGGCTTCCTCGCGGGCCATCGCGAGGACCTTTCGCACACGCTCGGTGAAGTTGTAGCCGTTCATG
>DATFFP010000088.1:0-4678 GCA_035249985.1 Gemmatimonadaceae bacterium | reverse complement strand
GCTCACGCGATGGATCGGGACGATGTGCGGGTGTGAGAGTCCCGCCGCCATGCGCGCCTCGCGGAGAAACCGCTCGCGCGCCTCCGCATTGTGGGCGAGATGGCTCGGCAAAACCTTGATGGCGACGTCGCGGTCGAGCTGCACATCGCGCGCGAGGTAGACGATCCCCATGCCACCACGACCGAGCTCGCGCTGGAGGGAGTACTCCCCGGCGAGGGCGGTCTGGAGGTCGAGGAACTCGGGCGAGGGATGGGCCATGAAATGAAGATACTACTGGACTGCGTCTCAGTCGCGGAGTGCACGCTCAACGAGCCGATGTAACCGCAGAAGGCCGCGACGGGACAGGGACTTCTCGACGACCAAGCCGTCGGCCCCTCGCCCTACCTCGACTTCGCTCGGATAATCACAAGCTCCCCCCGAAGAGCGCCAGCAATGGCCTGGGGGCATACACGGGATGCGTGAAAGTGTTGACGGAAGCCCGCACCGTGGTTCATTAGGAAGGACAGCTTGTCGCAATGACTTCGAGGGACTCTTACACCGGACCAAGGGTGACGCTGACCGCGCCTGGCATTACATCTTTATCGCGTCAAGGGAAGTAGCGATAGCGGAGGCGTGATGCGACCATGCGGCTGACGAACGATCAACACCTCGAGGCTCGCACCCGGATCGTCGTTCTCGGCGGCGGGGTTGGCGGCCTCGCCGCCGCACGTCATCTCGAGCGGCAATTCGCTCAGCAGTCCGATGTCGAGGTCACGCTCGTCAGCCGCGACAATTTCTTCCTCCTCAGTCCTCTTCTTTTCGAGGCGTGCGCCGGCGTGCTGGAGCTCCGCCACTGCGCACAGCCCATCCGCCCTTGCCTCCGGCATGTGCGCTTCATCGAAGCGACCGTCGAACACGTGGACGTGGAACGACGCGTCGTGCGTGTCGTCGCGTCGGAAGGGGTCGGTCACGAGTTGCCGTACGACCACGTCGTCATCGCGCTCGGCGCGATGACGAACGTGGATCTGATTCCAGGGTCCGAGCACGCGCGCACGTTCAAGACCATGGCCGACGCGATCATGCTTCGTAACCATGTCATCGAGCGTCTGGAGCGCGCGGACGTGGAGACCGACGCGCGGCGGCGCCGGCAGCTGCTGACGGTCGTCGTCATCGGCGGCGGCCTCGTCGGCGTCGAGCTGCTCGGCGAGCTCACGGCGTTCATCCATGACGAGCTCCGATACTATTCGCGCATTCGGCGAGACGAGCTGCGCTTCCATCTCTTCGAGGTCGGCGCTCGCCTGCTGCCGGAGTCGACGGCGTTCGTCGCCAATTACGCGGAGGAGGTGTTGCGACGGCGCGGTGCGGAGATCAAGACATCGACGCCCGTGCAGGAGATCGAGCCGGGCGTCGTACGGTGGAAGGACGGCGCGGTCGAAGCCGACACAATTGTGCTCGCTGCCGGCGTCGTACCGAGCGCGGTCGCGGCCGCGACCGGGGTCGAGCGAGACCGGCGCGGCCGCATCGTCACCGAGCCCACGATGCGGAGCGTCAGTCATCCCAACGTATGGGCGATCGGCGACTGCGCCGCGATCCCTGGCCCCGACGGCAAGCCTTACCCGGCCCTCGCGCAGCACGCCGTTCGTGAAGCACGGCACGTCGCACAGAACATTCGGGCGGTCGTCGATCGGCGCGCTCCCACGGCGTTCGTGTTTCGAGCGCTCGGGACGATGGCCGCCTTCGGCCACACTCGCGCCGCCGCCGATGTGCGCGGGTTCGGGCTGACAGGCTTCATCGCCTGGTGGATGCGGCGGACGTACTACCTGTTCCAGATGCCGCGGTGGGACACGCGAGTCCGCATCGCGCTCGACTGGACGGTGTCACTCTTCTTCCGGCCGGACCTGACGAAGGTCGACCTGGCGCCGGAGCGCGAGCAGGAACAGCGCAACTGTGCGGCGGGAGCATCGCCGTCACACGCTTCGACGCCATCGCTCGGCGAGGCGGCAACGATCCACTCGGTGCGCTGAGCCCTTCGATACTACCGTTCAACGGATGTGGCTCCGCACGCTCCGAGGTTGGAGTGCGCCGTGGAGCGCGCCCGGTCGCACTGGAAGGATTTTACGCTCGCAGCAGCTCCCAGAGGTGCTCGACGCATTCGCGGAACCGCGGCGATGCGCGGCTTCGCTCCTCGCGTGCAGCCGGAAGGTCGATCGGCACGATCGCGCGCACGTGACATGGGCGCTCGGAGAGCACGACGATCCGGTCGGCGAGGAAGACGGCTTCGTCCAGGTCATGCGTGACCATGACGATCGTGCGGTCATGGTCGCGCCACAGCTTCACCAGCTCGTCCTGCATCATGCGGCGGTGCTGGGAGTCGAGCGCAGCGAGCGGCTCATCGAGCAGCATGCATGAGGGCTCCGCGGCGAGGACGCGCGCGAGCGCCAGACGCTGGCGCATCCCGCCCGATAGCTCGTACGGGTACCGGTCGCCGAAGCCGCCAAGCAGGACACGGTCGAGCCAGCTGTCGGCGATGCGGCGGCGCTCGATGGCCCCGACACCCATCGCCTTGAGGGCGAATGCCACGTTGTCGCGCGCGGTCATCCACTCGAAGAGCGCGAGCGTCTGGAAGACCACCACGCGGTCGCGGCCCGGAGCCGTGACCGGGTGACCGTCGACGAGCACTCGGCCGCGGTCGCATGCGGTGAAGCCGGCGACGACATCGATGAGCGTCGTCTTTCCGCATCCGCTTGGCCCCGTCACCACGATGAACTCGCCAGGCGCCGCGGCGAAGTCGATTCCCGCGAGCACAGGCAGTGCGGGGCGATGGCGTTCGGCCGACGGATACGTCTTGAAGACGCCGTCAACGACCAGCCGGGGATCGCTCAACCGGACGCCCTCCTAGCGCCGCATCCGCACCGAGCGTTGCTCCGTTCCAGATCGTCAGGCGCCGCTCGAGCGCGCGCAATGCAAGGCTCATCGCGACGCCGAGGATGCCGATGACGAGCATTCCGGCAACGACGCTGTCGGAGCGCAGGAAAAGACGGGACAGCTGGATGCGGTACCCGAGACCCGATTGACTCGCGACCAGCTCGGCGGCAATCAGGCTCATCCACGCCGAGCCGAGCCCGGTACGCACTCCACTGAGAATGTCGGGCAGCGCCGCGGGTAACACCACGTGAGTGACCGTGAGCCATTGGCCCGCCCCGAGACAGCGCGCCGTCTGGATCGTCTCGCGGCGCACGTGGGCGATGCCGTGCATCGTTGCCGTCACGATCGGAAAGAAGCCTCCAACACACACGATGAACACGGCGCTCGTCGTGCCGATCCCGAACCACAGGATGGCCATCGGGATCCAGGCGATGGGCGGAATGGGGCGCAGCAGCTCGATGAGCGGGAGCACGTTCCGGCGCACCGGCGGCAGGAGCGCCACCAGTGTGCCGACACTGACACCGAGCATCGTGGCGAGTGCGAAGCCGGCGACTACCCGCCCCACGCTGGCCATCGCGTCGAGGATCAGCGCGCCGTCCCGCGCCCACTCGACAATGGCCGCTGCGATCTCACTGGGAGGCGGGAGGAGCGTTGAATCGATCCAGCCGATGCGCGCGCCGATCTCCCACACCGCGAGTAGCGCGAGCGGAAGCCACGCCCGCCGAATCATTGAGGCGTTCGTCGCGCGGGGATCGCCGTTGCGACGCGGGCAGGATCGGTGGCGAGCTCACGCACCGCGGCCTCCAACGGCTCCACGTCGATGAAGTCGCGCATGGCGACGCGACGCCTCGCCATTCCGTTGTCCGCGTTGAAGTCCGCCGCCTCCTGGAGCCGCGCCACGTCGCGAGGGCTCAGCCGGACGTCGATGTCCTGGAGAGTGACGGCTCGGACGTTCGCCTCGACGGCTGCCGCGATGTCGAGCACCGCGGGATCGAAGCGGAGGCGTGACGCGGACAGGAACCAGTCGCCCGCTTCGCCCTCGTGTGTAGCGTAATAGTGGTACGCCGCGATGAACGCCTTCAGGAACGCCTTTGCCGCGCCGGGATGACGCGCGTCATACTCAGCCGAGAGTATGACGACCGACGTCACCTCGCTGACGTGGAGCATGCGGGCGAGGCCGCGCAGCTCGAAGTTCGCCGCGGTCGGATCGAAGCCGGCCATCGCGTCGACCGCTCCCCAGCTCTCTGGGCTGCCCGCCTCGATCAGGCCCGCCTGCTCGGAGATGTCCATGTGCACGATGCGCACGTCCCGAGTCGGATTCAGCCCCGCCGCGCGGAGGGCCTTGAGCGCCTCACGCTGTGACGCGGCACCGAACGGCATCGCGATCGTGCTGCCCCGAAGATCGGCAACCGTGCGGATTGGCGAGTTTTGCGGCACATAGAGCGCGACGCGGCTGTGCATCAGACGGCAGATGATCTTCCACCGATCGTCGCGCGCGAGGAGAGCGGCCGCCGGCTGGTCGGCGGTGAACAGGACGTCGACCTCGCCAGCGAGCGCAGCCTCGTTGAGCGGCGCGCCGTACGAAAATCCCTTGAACTCTCCGCTGAGCCCGTTCAGCGCGAGCGCATTCGTCCGCTGCAGCGTCTGGGCGATCTGCCCCTGCGTCGCCCACGAGAGCTGCCAGCCGACGCGGATCGTGGTCGTCGTGGGATCCTCGGCGGTCGCGCACGCGCCGAGGAGCAGCGAGGAGAGTGTGCGACGCACTCGTCGCCCA
>DATFFP010000087.1:0-57715 GCA_035249985.1 Gemmatimonadaceae bacterium | reverse complement strand
GAGCGGCGCGCGCCCGCCCGACGTCACCGAGGCGAGCGCCGCGAGCACCGCCGACGCGTCCGCGGGGCGGTCCGACGGGTCCTTCGCGAGGCACGCCATCACGAGCGCGCCGAGGCCGGGCGGGAGTCCGGGCTGCCGTTCGTCCAGCGGCATCGGCGTCTCCGACACCTGCGCCGCCACGAGCTGGCGCTGAGTCTTCTTGTCCGCGAACGGGTGCCTGTCGGCGAGGAGCTCGTATGCCATCATCCCCCAGGCGTACAGGTCGGCGCGGTGGTCCGTGTGGTCGCCGGCAGCCTGCTCGGGGGCCATGTACGCCGGGGTGCCGAGCGACGTGCCCACCAAGGTGAGCGCCGACATCCCCGCGTCGGCGCGGGCGGCGGTCATAGCCTTCGCGATGCCGAAGTCGGCCACCACGGCGTTGCGCCCGGCGAAAAGCACGTTCTCTGGCTTGATGTCGCGGTGGACGACGCCGTGCGCGTGCGCGTACTCGAGCGCCTCGGCCACGTCATGCAGGACGCGAAGCACCTCGTGGACGGGGAGCCGGCCCCGCCCCATCCGGGCTCGCAGCGACTCCCCTGTCACGAACGGCATGGTATAGTACGGCAGCCCGTCGACCGTCTGCCCCGCCGTGAGAACGGGGACGATGTGTGGGTGCTGCAGCGCCGCGGCAAGCCGGATCTCGCGCGTGAAGCGCTCTGCACTTATCCCCTCGGCGGTCTCCGGGGAGAGCACCTTCACCACGACCTGTCGGCCGAGCGCGGGGTCGGTGGCGACGAAGACGCGCGCCATGCCGCCGCCGCCGAGCTCGCGCTCGAGCGTGTAGGCGGCGCCCAGCGAGGATTGCAGGCGGTCGCGGAGCTGGTCGGGCACGGGATCCTGGCGGGAGGTGACGAGCCGCGAATATCGGGGCTCGCACTACGATCCGCAAACGAACGGCGCTCGACCGCGTGGCCAGTAAACAGAAGCCCCGCATCACCAAGTGACGCGGGGCCAAGCAAATCTCGAATTGCCCCTCCTGGGCTCGAACCAGGACTCTCCTGATCCAGAGTCAGGCGTGTTGCCAGTTACACCAAGGGGCAGAAGCGATTTTTTTTCCGGACTCTAAACGTAGCCGCGGCAACCCCTTCGATCAACCCCGCCCGCTTTCCTCGACGCGGTCCCGCGGTGACATTCCGGCGTGATTGCCGCGCGTTCCGGCGCACTCGCGCTATTGCCGCTGCTGCTGTCGTCCCTTGCCTGCCGCGATGTCGTTCCCTCGCTGGGACCGACAACCGCGCACGCGACGAGCCGCGGCGCATCCATGCTCCATGCACTCGCGGATCGCTTCGGTACAGTCGAGCTCGCGCCAGAGGTCGCGAGCACACGGCCCCGCCTCGCGCGCTACAGCACCACGCCATCGCGACTCGTCGATGACAAGGACATCTGGACGAGCTACACCGATGATGAGCGCTTGCTCGAGATCGCGGGCGCCAGACGGGAGGGGCGATATACTCTCTTTCACCGTCCTGGGGCATCCGCCCCCCGCGCGCCCGGCGAATCGCGGCACGTCATGCGCCTGCAAATACTCGGTGACGATGAGTTTCGTTGGACCTCGGTCGACGAGGTCGCGCTCGGTCCGATCACCATCGCTGATCTGGACCGGGCGCTGACGACCATCTTCCGTGCCGCCGGGAGGGCCGACGCCGCCGTGGCACGTCTGGCTACTCGTGAGGCGTTCCCACGGGCCTCGGCGTCGCTGTCACGAATGTTCGTCATCGATTCGCTGCGCACGACACGGGATGCGGACGGCGCCACCTCGGTTCTCCTTGGACTCGGCTTGAGGCCGGCCACTGCCGAGCGCGTCTTCGAAGCCCTCGGGCCCTACGCGCGAAAGTATTGGGTGCCCATGCGGTGGCGCATGGACGTTCGCGATTCGTTAGGTACGCGGTGGGGGGACTTCACCAAGCGTGACTCGTCGATGGTATTGCGATTTCGCGTCCGGGACGGGTCCCTGGCGCCCATGGCCCCGGCGACGCATCCACTCGGCCGGAGCGTCCGCCTAACGGTGGATGCGTCAGTGAAAGTGGGGCCGTTTCGCGTCGGCGTGCGCGAGCTCGATGTGCGTGCGCTGCGCGTGACGAACGCCGGCCAGCTCGCCATGGCCTTTCGATTCCCCGCCGAGCCCGAATGGCAGCTTCCGCCGCTCGTGGCGCGGCTGCTACGATCTCCGCTGCGGCGACCCTTCGAGGGCGGTGGCGCGCTCATCCGTTATGGCGTGCGCACGGAAGCGTTGGCGTCAGGCGACACGGCGTCCACCGTCTGGCGTGATATGGACGTCACGGTGCGCGAGAGTGGCATCCTGCGCTTCTTCGGCCGACTCGGCGGCACGGCACTCGGTGAATTCCGCGCGGGCGCCGAGCGGGAGGCGGAGCGGCTGTGGGAGGAGTCGCTGCGCGGGCTGGCGCGGGACATGGAGACGCTTGCCGACTGCGAGCTGCGAATTGCGAACTGCGAATGACGCTCGCGCGAGCGAAGTCAGTTCGCGGTTCGCAGTTCGCAGTTCCCGCTTGATCTCGGCAAAAAAAAACGCCGCGGATAGAATCCGCGGCGATTGCCTCATTCGATCGGCGAGGGGTATGCCTCGCGCGCCGTCATTGGAACTCTGCGTCCTACCGAGCGGCGGCGGGCAACCCATCGAAGGTGGGTTGACCGAATCTCTTCATTGGAACTCTACGTCCTACCGAAAGAGACCGGCAACCGAGTCGAGTCGGCGCAACCAGTATTTCAGGTTGCATGCCAGTATGGAGCTGAGGGGAGTCGAACCCCTGACCTCCTGGGTGCGATCCAGGCGCTCTCCCAACTGAGCTACAGCCCCGCGCAGGCGGGTACGGGAGAACACCACAGATCCCTCGCACCCGGATCACCTGAAGACAACAGCCCCGCCAGTTTCGCGGGGCCGCGTTCAAGCTGTTTGATGATAACAGCTTTCGCGGCTCGCGTCAAGCGAGCACCGAGTCTCCTCGATGGTCCGGCTACTCACCCATCACGCGTGATTGTACCGAGCATCACGCGCACTGTTCCGACAATTTTCAATACCTGCAAAGAAGAGCGATGGGGGGCGATCCCACGACTTTCGTCGTTTCCCAAACTGCCCACACTCCCCCCGGAGTTGTCCCCCCACCGCTTCACCTGCCGCACGCTTGCAACGCGCGCGTGGGCGAAAAAAGCCCTGCTACGCACTAGACCGATCAGCCCCGTTGCGGGCAACATCCGACGCGATCTGGATCACGTTTCGACGCTTGCGCATACCGAACGCCGACCGTAGCGTCCGCGCGGTGTTCGCCGACGTGACCGCCGACGATGTGCGACGCGCAGCCGATCGCCTCCGAAACGTCGTTCGCCGAACCGAGCTGCGTCGTGCTCCGCGTCTCTCCGAGCGTGTTCGTCGCGACGTGTGGCTCAAGCTCGAGAACGCGCAGCTCACGGGCTCCTTCAAGATCCGTGGGGCGTACAACGCGATCGCCGCGCTCTCGACCGCGGAGCGCGCACGCGGCGTGGTCACCGCCAGCGCGGGGAATCACGGTCGCGGTGTCGCGCTCGCCGCGCAGCAATTCGGTGTGCGGGCCACGATCTTCGTCCCGAAAACCGCCCCGCGAGTGAAGCTCGATGGAATGCGCGAATGCGGTGCGATGATCGACGCCGAATCCGCGCACTATGACGAAGCGCATGCGCGCGCGGTCGCGTTCGCTCAGACGCACGGCATCACGTACCTCGATCCCTGCGTCGGCGCACCCCTGGTCGCTGGCCAGGGGACGGTTGCGCTGGAGATCGTCGATCAGCTTCCGAACGTGGGGTCGGTCGTTGTACCGGTGGGCGGCGGAGGCTTGCTCGGTGGCGTCGGTGCGTTTCTGCGGGCGACGAAGCCTCATGTGCGTATCATCGGCGCGCAAAGCGTGAACACGAGCGCGATGGCGCGCTCGCTTCAGGCAGGACGTGTCGTCGATACTCCGGTCTTGCCCACGCTCGCCGATGGCCTCGCCGGCGCGATCGATGAGCACGGCCTCGACGTGGGGCGGCACGCGCTGGACGACATGGTCACGGTGGAAGAAGCGGAGGTCGCGGCGGCGATCGCATTCCTCGCGCGCGAGGAGACCGTGATCGCGGAGGGATCGGGGGCGGTCGGCGTGGCCGCATTGCTGACGAGCGCGGTCGAGGTTCCCGATCCAGTCGTAATCGTCGTGAGCGGCGGAAACATCGATACCGAGGTCCTGTCCCGTATACTGGCCTAGCGGGAAGGAAGGAGGGCAGAGACGTCAGATGTCAGAATACAGAATTCAGATGTCAGATGGTTTGTCTGACATCTGAATTCTGCATTCTGACATCTGACGTCTCTGCCGTTAGTTTGTCGGTCACCATGTCGCTCAGCCTGCGCTTCCTCGGAACGTCCGCCGCTCGCCCCACTGTCGAGCGCAACGTCAGCTCGCTCGCGCTCATCCGCGAGGGAGAGACGATGCTGTTCGATTGCGGCGAGGGGACGCAGCGGCAGATGATGCGCTACGGCATCTCGTTCGTGCTCGAGGACATCTTCTTCACGCACCTGCACGCCGACCACGTGATCGGCGTCATCGGTCTCATGCGGACGATGGCGCTGCAGGGCCGAACAGAAGCGCTTCGGTTGTGGGGGCCGCGCGGCTCGAGCCGCCATTTGCGTCGCGCGTCGGAGTTCGGCGTCGAGCGCGTGGGCTTCCGTGTCGACGTTGCCGAAGTGCAGGCGGGAGAGACGATCAAGCGCAACGGGTATGCGATCGAGCCGTTCGCCGCCGAGCATGGCGGCGGCCCGTCGTTAGGGTTTGCGCTAGTGGAGGAGGAGCGCCGGGGACGTTTCCATCCCGACCTCGCTCGAGAGCTCGGCGTTCCGGAGGGGCCCCTGTGGGGGCGGTTGCATCGCGGCGAGGCGGTGACGCTGCCCGACGGCCGTGTGGTCGACCCGGTCGTGTTGGTAGGGCCGCGCCGCTCGGGTCGCAAAGTGGTGATCTCTGGCGATACGCGTCCCGCGCCGACGGTGGTCGAGGCGTCGCGCGGCGCGGACGTTCTGGTACACGAAGCCACCTTCGCTGACGAGGAGGCCGACCGGGCGCGTGAGACCGGCCATTCGACCGCACGCGAGGCGGCGACGGTCGCGGCGCGGGCGGGAGTCCGGCAGCTCGTCTTGACCCACTTCTCCGCCAGGTACTCCCGGGACGCCTCGGATCTCCTCAGGCAGGCCCGGGAGGAGTTCGACATTACCATTCTGGCTCGGGATGGGCTGGAAATCGAAGTGCCATATCAAGATGAGGCGGTCGCCAACGGGGTGGACAAGGAGAGCGCAGAGAGGGGGTGACAAATGTTTCCATCGCCACTATGATTGACGGGCGAGAAACATTTGGGTCCAAAAGCCGTGAATCCGGGGCAATTTCCCGGTTCACGGCTTCGTATTGCCACCCCGGCCGTAGCACCCATACCCCCTCCGGAGGACGTCCTTGATGCGCCGTTTCCTGCTTCTCTCCGCAAGTGCCCTAGCTGTGGCAGGCTGTAGCGATTCCCTTCCGTTGCAGACCACCGAGGCACCCGCGTTGAGCGCGGTCTCCGCCACGACGTCGCGATACGCCGTCCTCCTCAAGGCTGCCCCCGCCGACTTCACCGCGCGAGTCACGAGCGCTGGCGGATCGGTCGAGTTCCTTCACGATCGGGCCCGCGTCGCGATCGTCTCCGGAATTTCCGCCGCCGCGCTTCAAGGCACCGGCGCGGTTGAGCTCATCGTCGAGGACTTTCAGCACCACGCTGTGTCCCGCGCCACTCCTCGGACGTTCGAGATGGTGTCCGCTGAGCGCTCGATCGACGCGGCCAGCCAGGCCAACCCGGCAACGGCTGCATTCTATCCTCGTCAGTGGCACATGCGCGCGATCGGCGCGAATGCGGCCTGGGCCGCGGGCCGCACCGGCTCGCCTAACGTCGACGTCGCCATCCTCGACAGCGGGATCGATCCGACCTACATCGATCTCCTGACGCTCGTCGACGTCTCGCGCGCCGCGGCCTTCGTGGCGACGGGGAGCAAGGACCCGCTCAACCCCAGCGACGATCAGCTGATCGCGCAGTTCTTCCCGGGGATCCCGCTCTGGCGTGACCTCAACGGCCATGGTACGCACGTCGCCTCGACCGTCAGCAGCCGTTCGCTCGCGAACGCCGGCGTCACCTCTCGCGTCACGCTCATCCCGGTCAAGGTCCTGGGCGCCAGCGGCTCCGGATCGTTTACAGGCATCCTGCAGGGTATCCTGTACGCCACCGACGTCGGGGCTGACGTCATCAACGCCAGCGTCGGTGCAATCTTCTACCGCCGAGGCGAAGGCGACTTCACCAAGCTGCTCGATCGCGTGACGAAGTATGCCCGCGACGGAGGAGTCACCACCGTCGTCGCCGCTGGTAACGAGGCCGCGCCGCTGCACCCGAGCGCGAACGCCCTCTACAGCGCCTTCTGCTCGACGAAGAACGTGATCTGCGTCTCAGCGACCGGCCCCCACACCGCGCTCGGCACCGACGGCAAGGCCAACGTCAACGGCCCGAACTTCCTGCCCAGCGTCGATTTGTTCGCGATCTACTCGAACTACGGCCAGCAGCACGTCGACGTCGCCGCACCTGGCGGCAACTGGCTCGAGAACGCCGAGGGGCAGATCATTTCAGCGGTGGCTGTCTGGGCCGCGTGCTCCAAGACGTCGCTCGACTTCATCGAGCCGGAGGTCCCCGAGGGATCCCCGCCGAACACGCCGCCGCCTCCTGGCTACTATCAGAAGAGCGTGTGCGCCGAGCTGCCGCAGTTCACCTTCACGCTCGGGTCTGTGGGAACGAGCATGGCGTCGCCACACGTCGCGGGCCTCGCTGCCCTGCTCGTCGAGACGTACGGTCGCAATCCTAACGCGATCCGTGAAGTGATCCTCCAGACATCAGACGACCTGGGCGGCTCGGGGACGGACGCCGCCTACGGCCGCGGCCGCATCAACATCGCGCGCGCGCTCGGCTTGTAAGGCACGCGCTTCAAATCGGTCATTTCGTCGGGGTGCGCAGCGATGCGCACCCCGACGTGCATCTGTGGCATACGCGCCACTCTTGCGAGTAATTACCTGACGTCGCAGTGTTGGCGCCTCTCTCCTGACCCGAGGATTGTGCCCATGCGTCGTATCCTCCCCGTTCTTGCTGTCGCTGCATTCGCGGGTTGCTCCGACTCGATTGTCGAGGTGACTCGCGCACCCGCGCCAAGCCTGAGTGTCAGCTCGTCCCCCGCACGATCGAAGTACGTCGTGTTGTTCCGCGGTGGAGCCCCGTCGGACTTCGAGAGCAGCGTCGCCGCCCGAGGCGGCACCGTCGAGCTGCTGCACCACGGTTCGGGCATCGCGATCGTCGATGGTCTTTCGGCCGACGCTGCGCGCGCGATCCAGTCGAACGTGAGCGTCGAATCGATCATTGAGGACTTCGAGTACCAGGGTGTGGCGCACCAGCTGGAGCCCGCGGTCGAGGCGGCCGACGCCGCCATGCTCGACGTGGGAATGCAGTCGCAAGCCAATCCGGCGACGGCGTTCTTCTATCCCCGCCAGTGGCATCACCGCGCGATCGGCGCGAACGTCGCGTGGGCCGCTGGACGCCTTGGCTCGCCAAGCGTCGACGTGGCGATTCTGGACAGCGGCATCGACCACCTCTATCCCGATCTCGTCGGGCTGGTCGATCAGGGACGGGCGCGGTCGTTCGTGCCCGTTGGGCCCATCCCCCCGCAGTTTCCGGACAGTGCACGACTGCTCACGGACAACCAGCTCCTCGAGATCTGGTTCCCGGGATCCGGTCGGCCACCCTGGGTCGACCTGAACGGTCATGGCTCGCACGTCGGATCGACGGTGAGCAGCCTCGCGCTCGTCAGCGCCGGGGTGACGTCGAGGGTCACGCTGATCCCCGTGAAAGTTCTCAACGCGCGCGGCTCGGGCGCGTTCAGCAGCATTCTGAACGGCATTCTCTACGCGACGGATGTCGGCGCCGAAGTGATCAACATGAGCCTCGGCGCGCTCTATCCGCGTGACGGAAATCGGGGATTCAACAGACTGCTCGATGAGGTCACGAAGTACGCGCGGACCAACGGCGTCACGATCGTGGTCGCTGCCGGAAACGACGCTGCACGGCTGCATCCGAGCAACGGCGGATTGTACGGCGCGTTCTGCTCGACGAAGAACGTGATCTGCGTGTCGGCAACTGGTCCGAATGCGGGCCCGGTGAACGGCCCCTGGACGCCGAGCGTCGACTTCCCGGCGATCTACACCAACTATGGGGTTCAGTTCATCGACGTCGCGGCGCCGGGTGGAAACTGGGCCGTGAACGCGCAGGGGCAGATCGTGTCGGCCATCGGCGTATGGGCGGCGTGCTCCAAGACCACGTTGCAGTACGTGGTGCCGACGGTGCCTCCCGGATCGCCGCCGGGCACGGTGCCGGCGCCGCCGTTCTACCGGAAGCAGACCTGCTCGTTGAATCCGAACTCGACGTTCGCGTCGGGCTTCATTGGGACGAGCATGGCGTCGCCGCACGTCGCGGGTCTCGCCGCGCTGCTGGTCGAGAACGTCGGCCGCAGCCCGGAGGTGATCAAGTCCATTCTCGTCGAGAACTCGGACGACATCGCGGTGTTCGGCAAGCCCGGCAAGGATGATCTCTACGGCAACGGACGGATCAATGTCGTACGTGCGCTGACCGCTGCCGGCGGACTGTAAGAGAACCAAGGTTGGCGATGTGATCGAGGTCGTCGGGGTGGTCGAGAGTTTTTCTCGATCACCTCGACGACCTCGATCCCATCGACGACCTCGGGTTACCCGGCGTGCGTCACCGGCGTGCCTAACGGGTTGTCGGCGGCGGCAATGCGCATCGATCGGCGGAAGTGGAGCGCCAGGTCGCTTTCCGAGAGCTTCTCGAGAATCGTATCCGGGTCGAGTCGAGCGGTGACGTCGCGCGCCTCGGGTGTATCGATGTTGCGCCAGGCGTACCGGTCGAGCCGCGACGTACGGCCGTTCGGGTGCCGAAAGACGATCATCGCGTGGCTGCCGCTCGGCAGCATGGCCTCCACGGCCCAGCGGAGGCCGTCGGGCGCCTGAAAGGTACGCATCGTTAGGCCGAGCCGCTCGGAGCGAGCGGGCGACGGCTGTCGAAGCCCGCGTCTCGCTCGTGCCAGTGCGCGACCGCGGTCTCACCCAACCGCCAGCAGAGATACACGGGGTGGCCGTCGATCTCGCCCGGAAAATCCACCAGGCCGATGTCGAAGCCCTTCATTTCCACCCCGAGGTCGTTGAGCTCGCGCACGAAGGCGTCGATGCCCCGAGCGGCCGCCTGAATGTCCCGCTGGAGGCGATCGATCATCACCGCGTCGGGCGCCGGCGCGGCGGCCAGCACGTCGAGCGACTTCACCAGCTCCTGCCAGCGCGCGTAGTGATCCACGATGTCCTGGACGATGCGCCGTACCAGCGGAAGGGTACGGTTCGCCTGCTCGATCGAAAATGTTTTCATGTGGTCACAGGGTGTGCACGCGCCATGCCCGGGGTCAAGTGCGTGCAGGGGTGTGCGAGGCCGCGCCGCGCGATGATATTCTGTCCATGCCTCCTGCCGCCCACCGCATGTCCGCCGAGGAATTGACGCGCGCCCGAACGGTGCTCGGACTCTCCCCCGGTGAGCTCGCCGCTGAAATCGGCCTCACGGAACCGGTGGTGCGCGCGTGGGAAGATGGATCGCTGCGCATTCCGCAGCAGTACGCCATCCAGATCGTTTGGCGCGCCGCCGTCGCGGAACGGCAGGCTGCCCTCGCATCGAGCGGCCTGCCCGAGTGCACGTGGGTCACGCGCTGGATGGATTCCGCGCCGCCGCTCGGCGCCGGGGCGCAGCGCGAGCACCTGGACGCGTTGCGACGCCACGCCGCCGCGTGTCCACACTGCACGGCGCGCGCACGATTCGTCGAGCAGAACTTCCCGCCGATGCCCGATCTCCCGATACCGCCCACGGTGCGCGCGCTGCGCACCGCAGGGAGCGCGCTCAAGCGATTGCCCGTGTGGCTACGCGTCACGGTGATCGGGTCGGTGGCCGTCGGCGTGCTCACTGTGCTGCGTATCGCCGGATTGGCCATCGGGGGAGAGGGACCATCCCCGCTGAACGCCCTTGGGCTCCTCATCGGTGCGATCATCATTGGGGCGTATCAGGGGGCCGTCGGCGGGATAACCTATTCGATCGTTCGCGATCCTCTCCGAAGGATCGGGCGGCTGGGCGACTACATCGCCGGCGTCCTCTGCGTGTGGGCCTATCTGTTGGCCTCGGTGCTTCCGTTGCAGCTCCTCCCCGACCGGCCAGAGTTCGCGCATCCGGACCGAGCACCGGCGCTCGCGCTGGGTGGCGCGCTCGTCGGCGTGATCATCGGCCACCTCTGGTTCCGGCGTCGCTGAACGCGGCACGGAGCATGAATCAATGGATGACAACCGATAAGAGCCCTCGACCCGAGACGCAATCATGACGACGAGCCGCGAAACCAACTGGATGAATCACCCCGTCCTTCGCAAGCTGGTGGAGGACGCGAACAAGCTCACGCTGGCGGAGCGCATCACCCTCGTGAAGGGATTGATCCCCGCAATCGCGAACCAGTTGAGCCCGCGAGAATACGAGGGATTCGTCGCCGAGATCCAGCTCAAGGGAGAGCGGTTCCACGAGGCCCAATCTCAGAAAGGGGAAGGCAGAGCGGCTCGGCAGGTGCCGGGCGAGAGGGATCTCGAAGGGCGGTAAGGCGGTCAACGGCAAAGATGACAGAGTTCAGAATACAGATTTCAGAATTCAGACAAACCCAATGGGGAGCCGGTTCGCGGCTCCCCGAACGATCCGGCCCTTCCGCCAAAATCCGTGTAATCCGCGTTTAAACTTTGAACCTGGATGCCCGACTGGCGCGCTCTGAATTCTGCATTCTGTATTCTGAACTCTGTCATCTTTGCCGTTGAGCCTTTACCCTCGCCGCTCGGCATTCCGCTCCTCCAGTCTCCGCCGCCTTCTCTCCTGCGCTGCCCCGTATCTCCGCTTCTCGTCTTCCGTCTCCGGGACGATCTGCGGGATCTCCATCGGGCGGTGGTTTCGGTCGATCGCGACGAAGGTGAGATAGCAGGAGTTCGTGTGGCGCCGCGCGCCCGTCGACAGATCCTCGGCCTCGACCCGAACGCCGATCTCCATCGAGGTGCGGCCGACGAAGTTCACCGATGACTTGAGGATCACGAGGTCACCGAGGTGGATCGGCTCGCGGAAGTCGACGCGATCCACCGAGACCGTGACGCAGTTCTGTCTCGCGTGGCGAATGGCCGAGACGGCGGCGACGCGGTCGAGGAGCGAGAGGATCACGCCGCCGAAGACGTGCCCGAGATTGTTGGCGTGCTGCGGCATCATCATCTCGGAGCTTTCGTGCAGGGACTCGCGCACGAATCGCGAAGGCAGCTTGGGCTTGGGCTTGGGACTCACAGGCGTGGTGTGCGGGGTGAGCGCGGGCGCGCCGAGAGCTGCGGCGCGCGCATCCCCGGAGCGTGAAACGCGGTGCGCGACTGCTCCGAGTAGAGCGCGGCTTCGTCGAACGCGCGGGTGAGTGCTCGTCGCGTTGGTGGATCGAGTGGCGGCTCATCGAGCCACAAGAGCGAATACGCTGGCGCCGAGATGCGAGCGACCGGCCATTCGCGTCCTGCGGAATCCATCATGACCAGTGTGGCGCGGTCGCCCGTCGCGTCGTATCGCGTGATCACGGAGAGTCCGGGCCGCTCCCAGCGGTCGATGCTCGAGTCGAAGGGCGCGAGCGAGATCGTTCCTCTCACGTCGGCCCACCACGCGGCCATCGAGTCGGCCCGAATGGGCGGCAGGCTGATCATCAGGCCGCCAGCGCGCGCACCGTGACCGGGGGCGAAGAACTGCACGGCCGGTACGCGTCCATCTCGCACGATCGCGAACGAAGACGGGTCGAAGTCGAAGTCGGCGATGGCGTCCGCGGCGGCGCGGGCGCGGGCATCGGGAGACGCGAGCACCGAGTCCAGCGCCAGCGAGAATCGGCGTTGGCCCTCCGCGACGATGCGTGCAGCGGCGGTATCGCCGAACAGCGTCGCGATGCTCACCTGGTTCCCCCGCTCGAGATCGAGGACGCCGCGCCTCGTGACATGCCATTCGGCGCCCCCCTGAATCACGCCGTCGGCATGGTACTCGAATGATTGGTAGGGTCCGAATGCGTCGAGCAGGCCAATTTCGGCCGTGGCCTCCACGATCGGTTGCTCGCTTACGTCCTCTTCAGCCGTGACGCGCGGGTCGTTCGGGTGGTCGTCGCGATACCATCGCTCGATGGAGGCGGCGGTGGTGTCCTCGAAGATCGCGACGGAATCGCCGGTCTGAAGGTCGCGTCGAAAAACCCGCTGGCCGACGATCAGCGCCTCGTAGTGCGAGCGGTCGTCATCGGCGACGTAGATCTCGTGGAAGCGGCCGCGAAGGCGGGCCAGCTGCAGCGGAGCTCCTCGGATCTTGAGTCGCCCGTTCTGGCTTCGCACCCAGAAGCTCGAGTCGCCAGCGGCGATGAGAAACTCCGCCCTCGGGGGGGCCACGCGCTCTGTTCGACAAGCCACGAGCACGAGGACGAGGAGCGGCACGAAGCGCGACATGCTCCGCAAATATAGCGAACGGCGGGTGGCCGGGCCGAACGATACGGATTGGCCTGTCGATCGTTTACATTGCGACACCACCCTGTCGTCCCCGACTCCACCCCCATGCGCAGCATCCTGTTCGCCTCGCTCGCGGCCCTCGCCTGCGAGCCAAACGCCAGCGCGCGGGCTTCACAGCTCGCGACCGCCGGACCCTCCGCGCAGACCGCGCAGGTGGAGCCGGCCCCCGCCCCGAAGCCGCAGATTCCCGATACCGTCCGGCGTGCGGACACGGCAATCGTGCGCGGGCTCTACGTGCTACGATGGGCGGCGCAAAGTCCCGCGCGGATGAAGAAGCTCATCGCCATCGCGGACTCCACGGAGATCAACGCGCTCGTCATCGACATCAAGGACGAGTTCGGCCTGAACTACAAGTCGCAGGACACGCTCGTCGCGCGGAACGCGGGAACCGCTGGCACCATCCCGAATCTGCGCGCCATGATCGACACGATGAAGGCGCACGGCGTAATGCCGATCGCGCGCATCGTCGTGTTCAAGGACTCGGTGGCGGCACGACTGAATCCGCAGCATACGATTCGCAAGGCGGACGGCGGCGTCTGGCGCGACAAGGAAGGCCTCGCCTGGGTCAGCGCGTACGATCCCAGGATCTGGGAGTACAACATTCGCGTCGCGGAGGAGATGGCGCGCGCGGGGTTCGCGGAAGTCCAGTTCGACTACATTCGCTTCCCCGAGCCCTACCGCAGTCTGCCGAAGCAGGTTTTTCCGACAGCGAATGGTCGCAGCAAGCAGCAGGCGCTCGCGGAATTTCTTCGCATGGCCTGTCCGCGCGTACGCGCGCTCGGCGCCAAGTGCACCATCGACGTGTTCGGGCTGACGACAACGGTGCCCGGCGCGCTGGAGATCGGCCAGCACTGGGAGTCGTTGTCCCCGCACGTCGACGTCATGCTTCCCATGACGTACCCGTCGCATTATCCCCGCGGTGCCTTCGGCATCGCTCGGCCAAACGCCGAGCCCTATCGCGTGAACCACATCGCCATCAAGCGCGCGCGCGAGCGCGACGAGAAGCTGGGCATCGACGATCCGGGCCACGTTCGCGCCTGGCTCCAGGCGTTCTCACTTCCGCGAATGCTGCCGAAGTATGGCCCGCGGGAGCTCGAGGAGCAGAAGCGCGCCGTCTACGATGCGGGCTACGACTCGTGGATCCTGTGGAATCCGGGCTCTCGCTACGAGTCGTTCATGCCGGGGTTCGAGAAGACGACCGAGTCGCGTCGCAAGCGTCCAGACGCACCGGTGGTATCGCCACCGGTCGCGGCCCCCGCGGCCGAGGTGAAGGGCGTCTGACGGTCAACGGGCTTTCGTGATGGCACGAATGCCCTCCACCAGACGGTCGACGTCGCTGTCGCTGGTGTAGCAGGCGCAACCCGCTCGCACGAGCCCGTCATCCGCATGGCCAAGCCGCGACGCGACCGTTGCGGCGTAGAAGTCTCCGTGAGTCGCGAACACGGCGCGATCGACGAGCTGCCTGACGACCGTCTCCGAGCCGACGCCATCGATGGTGAAGCACACGGTTGGCGTTCGCGGTTGGTCGGGCGTCGGACCATACAGCCTCACGCCGGGAATGGATGACAGCCCCCTCCACGCCCGAGCGAGCAATGCGCGTCCGCGCCGGTGCAGCTCATCGAGTCCCGCCTGCAGTCGCTGCCGGCGTGGGCCGCTGGTGCGGGCGAGGGAAGCCAGGAAGTCGACGGCCGCCGCGGCGCCCGCGATACCCTCGTGATTCAGCGTGCCGGTCTCGACTCGCTCGGGAACGGTATCCGGGGCGGGCGTCAGCCTGGGTACATCGAGCGACGCAAGCAGATCGCGCCGCCCCCACACGACCCCGACGTGTGGACCGTAGAACTTGTAGGCGGAACACGCGAGGAAGTCGCAGCCGAGCGCGCCAACATCGACCAGCGCGTGCGGCGCGTAGTGAACCGCATCGCAGTAGGTGAGCGCGCCCGCTGATCGCGCCCGCGCGGCAACGCGTGCGACGTCGGTGATGGTTCCCAGCGCGTTGGAGGCGGCGCCGATGGCCACCACACGCGTCCGGGGTCCGATGAGCGCCTCGAGCGCATCGAGATCGAGCGTTCCATCGTGCGGTCGCATCGGCGCGACTCTCACCGTCAGCGCGTTCTCTCGCGCGGCTTCCACCCAGGGTGCGACGTTACCGTGGTGATCGAGCTCGGTGATGACGATCTCGTCGCCCGCCTCCAGCGTTCGTCCAATGGCCCGAGCGAAGTGGAAGGTCAGCGTCGTCATGTTGGCGCCGAACGCGATCTCGTCCGATGCGCCGCCGACGAAATCCGCGAAGGTCTCCCGCGCCGATTCCAGCATGGCATCGGTCTCGGCACTCGAGGGGTAGCGCCAGTCCGTATTGGCGTTATGCTCGAACAGATACTCCGTCATCGCATCGACGACCTCGAGCGGAACCTGCGTGCCGCCCGGCCCGTCGAAGTACGCGACGCGCTCACCGGCGTGGAGGCGCGAAAGCGCCGGAAACCGCGCGCGAATCTCCTCGACGGTCGCGATGCTCACGCGCCGATCTCCACGCCGGCGGTCCGCTCGATGACCCGCACCGCCTCGACGTGGTCAGCCTCTTCGCCCAGCTCGGCGCGGGCGGCACGGAAGAGCTCGGATGCGAGCTGCGTGAGCGGCGCCGGCACACCGGTCTCGCGCGCCATGTCGGCGGCAATCCGCAGGTCCTTGTCGAGCAGCGCGAGCCGGAAGGTGCGGGGAAATGCGCGCGAGAGCACCCGCTCGGGGAACAGGTTCATGCTCGTGTTCGATCGCCCGCTGGAAGCATTGATGACGTCCAGCGCGACGCGCGTGTCGACGCCGGCCTTGGCGAGCGTCGCGAGGCCTTCCCCCGTCGCCCAGATGTGAATGGCGAGCAGCGCCTGGTTGACCGCCTTCACCATGTCCCCTGCGCCGACGTCGCCGCAGTGGACGATGTTCTTTCCGAATGCGGCGAGCACGGGGCGAACGCGCTCGACGACGGCGGCATCACCGCCACACATGACGGTGAGGGTCCCTTCCTCGGCGCCACGTTTTCCGCCGCTGACCGGGGCATCTACGAACGCGACGCCTTGCTCACGGAGCCTCACCGCGATACGACGCGAGGTCGCGGGATCGCCCGAAGTACAGTCTACGAGCGTGGCCCCGCGGCGGAATCCGGCGAGCAAGCCGTCGTCGCCGTCGAGCAGTCCCTCGACCTCGCGGGACGTCGGGAGGCAGGTGATGACGACGTCCGCGTCACGCGCGGCCTCCGCCGGCGCTCGCGCAACGCGAGCGCGTACTGATTTGGCCAGTCGATCGGCGCGCTCGCGCGTGCGATTCCAGACGATGAGATCGAACCCGTGCGCCGGAAGATGCTGAGCCATGGGCGCGCCGATCGCGCCGAGGCCGAGGAAGGCGATGGTGGGCATGCGAGGCGGCAAGTTGGCGCATCGCGGAGCCGGGGGCCAGGGGACGGCGATGGCGGATTGCGGGTTGCTGATTGCTGATTGCGTGTGTGCGGTTGAAGGGACTGGCCCGCCGCGTCAAGTTCCCTGGATGCGAACGACGCTCCGGATCGATCTGCCGTCGATTCACGCCGTGCGGGCGGTGTACACCGCGCTGCAGGGCGTCGAGGGCATCGTTCAGGCGGACGTGTCACGCCGTGGCGCCGTCATTGAGCACGACGGACGCGCGACCGCAGACCGGCTGCTCGAGGCCGTTGGGGTTGCGGGTTACGACGTGATCGAGATCGAAGAGGAACGACGCCGGTTGACGGTCAGGGATGGGTAGGAACGAAAGTGCGGACCGCCGTTGCCAGCGATCCGCATTCCGGAATCCGCCATCCCGTAGTCTCTAGCTCGCGAACCGCGTCAGCCCCTTCTTATAGCTCTCCACGACGAGCGGCAGGTACTTCGACACCGGCGTGTACTGCACTCCCAGCTCGTGCTGGGCGTGCGTCCCGTCGGCGCGGAAGCCGATCGACGTAAAGCGCGCCTCATCGATCGACAGGGCCGGGCGCTTGCCTAACGCGAGCCCGAAGGCGGTCGCGATGTACGCGGTCGCCACCGCCAGCTTCCGCGGCAGCGGCAGCGGCGGGCGCTTCCCGGCCAGGCGCGCCACCTTCGACAGGAACTGTCGGGGTGACATCGTCTCCCCGGACAGGATGTAGCGCTCGCCATCCTTGCCGCGCTCGAAGGCGAGGATGATCGCTTCGGCGGCATCGTAGGCCCAGATCCAGCCAACGGGCGCATTGCCGGCGAAGCGGCGCTGGCCGGTGAGCGTCTCGCTGATCATCCGACCGCACCAGCCTGGATCGGCGGGGCTGACGATGATCCCCGGATTGACGACGATGACCTCAATGCCCTTGGCGCGCAGCTTCAGCGCCGTCTTCTCGGCCGCGACCTTCGTCCGCTCGAAATGGGAAAGCGTCCAGCCGCGATGATGCGTCCACTCGTTGCCGAGCTGCCCGGGAAACTCGCCGATGGTCACGCACGACGATACGTAGACGGCGCGCGGGACCTTCGCGACCACGGCAGCGGCGAGCGTGTTCTTCGTACCGTCGACGTTCACGGTATCGAACACGCCAGGCTTGCGGGCCCAGAGATCGAAGAAGTTCGCGACATGGAACACCACGTCGCATCCCTTCATGGCTTTCACGAGGACGTCGGGGTTGGTGAGGTCGCCCACCACGGGCTGCGCCTTGAGGTTCTCCATCAAGGTGACGCCGTTGCGGCGTCGGACCAACCCAACCACCCGATGCCCGCGGCGAGTCAGCGCACTCACCAGGGCACGTCCCAAGGGGCTCGCTGCCCCGGTCACGAACGCTCGCATAGCACCTCCAACCTATGGGAGGGACGCAGTAGAAACGCACGCGTCACTCGGCGATCCACACCATTGCACAATGCGCGAGCGCTTGATTCGCGCATTGCCGCACGGGTATCTTGACGCCCCCGAATCGCTTGCGCTTGTCGATGTGATGGCGCGCGCGAATTAGACCGAATCAGGCCGAAACGACGAGGTCCGTCGCGATGGCATCCCCGAAGGAAGAGCGACCGGTCGCGGCCCTGCTCGTCCCCGACATCATCGCGCTGCTCGACGAATCGCCGGGCGATGTCGCGGCCGAGACCGAAGAGCTGCATCCCGCCAATCTCGCCGACGTCGCGGAGGCGTTGCCGCGCGATCGACTCGCGCAGCTCATGCGCGCGCTCCCGGCGGCGCGCGCGGCCGATGTGCTCGAGTATCTCGACGAGGAGCGGCGCTCCGAGCTGTTCGAGGAGTTGAGCCCGCGGCACGCCGCCGAGCTGATGTCGCAGATGACGCCCGACGATCGGGCCGATGCGCTCGAGGATCTCGAGGAGGAGCGCGCCGACGAGATTCTGTCCGAGATCGGCGGGGACGCCCGCGGCGAAACGGAGCGGCTGCTGGCGTACGAGCCCGACACCGCGGGCGGCCTGATGACGACCGAGGTCGTCGCGGTGGAAGAAGCAGCGTCGGTCGATGCGGCACTGGAGAGTGTTCGCGCCGCCGCGCGCGCGGGACGCAAGGAGGCGATGTACGCCATCTACGCGCTCGATGCGACCGGCCTCCTTCGCGGGGTCTTCTCGCTTCGCGAGCTGCTCGCCGCGCCGCCGGGATCGCGCGTGTCGGACATCTCGTGGCACGACGTCGTGAGTGTGCCCCCCACTGCCGATCGCGAGGAGGTCGCGCGACTCACGTCGAAGTATGATCTCGTCGCCGTGCCCGTCGTCGACCCGAATGGGCGGCTGCTCGGCGCCGTCACCGTCGACGACGTCATTGACGCGATGGTCGAGGAGCAGACGGAGGACGTACAGCGACTGGGCGCGGTCGAGCCGCTGGAGGCGCCGTACTTCCAGGCGAGCTTCTGGAGCATTGCCCGAAAGCGGGCCGGATGGCTCGTGCTGCTGTTCGTGGCAGAGCTGTTGACGGCGACGGCGATGGCGCGCTACGAGGCGACGCTCGCCGGGGCGCTCGCGCTGGTGTTCTTCGTTCCGCTGATCATCAGCTCCGGCGGAAACTCAGGCTCACAATCGGCGACGCTCATCACGCGTGCGCTGGCGGTGGGCGACGTCGACCTCCGAGACGCGGTGCGTGTGCTCACGCGCGAAGGACTGCAGGGACTCGCGCTCGGCGCCTTTCTCGGTGTGTTCGGCTTCATCCGCGTGATTCTCGGTGGAGAGTCGACATCGTTTGCGCTGGTGGTGGGTGTGACGTTGCTGGCCGTCGTGATTACCGGAACGCTCGTCGGCGCGACGTTGCCACTCGTCTTCACGCGACTCGGCTTCGATCCAGCGATCGCATCCTCGCCGTTCGTGGCGTCGTTCGTCGACGTGGTGGGGATCCTGATCTACTTCTCATTTGCGGCGTGGCTGTTGAACAGCTGAGGGTGTCGAGGTCGTCGATGTGGTCCCTGATCACCTCGACGTCCTCGACACCCTCGACGACCTCTCGTAGTATCAACGCTCACCGCCAACGGAGGGGCGCCGCATGACTACCGTTCAACGCGTAGCTCAGATCTTCGGCATCGTGTTCATCCTGGTGGCGCTGTACGGCTTCACGATGACTGGCATGGGGAACATGGAGTCCGATCCGGCCCGGGCGCCGCAGCTCCTCGGGCTGTTCCCGGTGAACGTGCTTCACAACGTCGTGCACCTGATCTTCGGAATTTGGGGGCTTCTCGCGTCTCGCAGCTTCGCCGGGGCCAAGAGCTACGCCCAGATCGCGGGCGTGCTATATCTGGTGCTGGCGGTCGCCGGCTTCGTGGCGCCTAACGGGTTCGGCCTCGTCCCGCTCGGTGGCAACGACATCTGGCTGCATCTCGTGCTGGGGCTCGTGCTGGCGGGTGTGGGGTTCACCGCACGGGAGCTCCGCCCGCCGGTGGTGGCGTGAAACGCTGAGGTGGTCGAGGATGTCGAGGTCGTCGAGGTGAGCCAGGTGCAGGAAATCGAGGATGCCGTTCCCTCGATCACCTCGACATCCTCGATGACCTCGACCACCTCGGCTAGTGCACGCCGTCAATGGTCGCCAGCGGGATGACGCTCACGAAGGGGCCATAGAGCGCGTCGAACTCGTGACGTGTGAGGCGGTCGCGAACGAGCAACGCCAGCGCCGCAAGGGACGCCACGTAGTGGGCAGTACTCTCGATCGCCTGCGTGGAGTTGCCCGCTGCCTCGCCGCCGTCCCAGCGCATCCGTCTGGTGATGTCGCCCAGCTCGCTGAGCAGCTCTTCTCGGGCCTGTCGCCGGTCGCTCTCCGTCACGGCCGCGGCCACCGCGGAACCCGCATCGTGCCATGCGTCCGTCACCGTGGTCCGCCAGGCTTCGATCACCTCCCGCCACTGCGCGATGGTGAGTCGCTGTATGGCCTCGAGGAACCGTCTCACCGCCAGCGTCCTCGGGCCAAACGGGCTCTCGTCGCTCACCCGCACCTCCCTGCATGTCCGTGACGCCGCTGGAAGTGACGCCGGCCGCTGCAGCAGGGGTCAGGCCGCTGTGGGAACGACCTGTCAGAGCCCTGACGTTCAATGGCGGGATCATCTGTTGCCGCGTGGTTCGCGCATTTCTCTTGCGTTGCAGGTGGCGCGCACGAGGCTCCAGCCACGCAACACCTACGAGGACCAGTCACGTGACTCGTTCATTCGGCGCGCTCGCGCGCCTCAGCGGCCACCTGGCGCTGGCGAGCTCGCTCGCCGCTCTCGCGCCCGCCACGCTCCCCGCTCAGTACTTCGGACAGAACAAGGTCCAGTACGAGTCGTTCGATTTTCGCGTGCTCCACACGGACCACTTCGACATTCACTGGTATCCGGCGGAATCGCTCGCCACCGCCGATGCGGCGCGAATGGCCGAACGCTGGTACGCGCGCCTTTCGCAGGGGCTCACGCATGCGTTCTCGAAGAAGCCGATCATCTTCTATGCGAACCATCCCGACTTTCAGCAGACGAATGTCGTCGGCGGGTTCATCGATCAGAGCACTGGAGGCGTGACCGAGGGACTTCGAACGCGCATCGTAATGCCCTTTACCGGCGTCTACGCCGAGAACGATCACGTGCTCGGTCACGAGATCGTCCATGGGTTCCAGTACGATATCGCGATGACGCAGACCGGCGGTCTGCAGGCCCTGGGGACGCTGCCACTCTGGGTGATCGAGGGAATCGCGGAGTACTTCTCCGTCGGCCGCGAGGATTCGCACACCGCGATGTGGCTCCGCGACGCAGCGCTGCGAAACGACATCCCTACCATCAATCAGCTCACCCGCAGCAACCGCTACTTCCCCTATCGGTACGGTCAGGCGCTGTGGGCATACATCGGTGGCAGGTACGGAGACGAAGCCGTCTCGCGCATTTATCGTGTCTCGCTGCGGGAGGGATTCGAGGCCGCGTTCCGTCGTGTGCTCGACATGTCGACCGATTCCGTGTCGAAGGAATGGCATGCCGCGGTTCGTGAGGCATATCTGCCGATCGTGCAGGCGCGCACCGCCCCCGAGCAGGCGGGGACCCGCGTGCTCGAGCGGTCGGGCGGACGGCGAGGCGAAACTGACATTTCCCCCTCGCTCTCACCCGATGGACGGCGGCTCGCCTTCTTCTCCGGCCGCGGCATCTTCGGCATCGATCTCTACATCGCGGATGCGGCCAGTGGCGACATCATCAAGCGCCTGACGAGTCCGAACAACGACAACCACTTCGACGCCCTGAGCTTCCTCGCCTCCGCCGGCTCCTGGTCTCCGGACGGGCAGCGGCTGGTCTTCGTGACGCAGGTCGAGGGGGATCACGAGCTGTCGGTGTACGACATGGGGCAGAATCGCATCGTGCAGACGTTCCGTCCTCCGGAGGCCGAAGCGATCACCGATCCATCGTGGGGTCCGGATGGACGGATCGCATTCGTCGGATACGGCGGAGGGATCAGCGATCTGTACGTCCTCAACCCCACCGACGGCGAGGTGCAGCGTCTCACCGACGACCGGTACACCGAGCTGCATCCGGCCTGGTCCCCCGACGGGCGCACGATCGCATTCGCGACCGACCGCGATCCCGCGACCGATTTCGAGCAGCTGGCGTATGCCCCGCTGCGACTGGCGCTCATCGATCCCGGCACGCGCGAGATCCGTCTCGTTCCGCGCCTCAGCGAGGCGGCGAAGCACACGAATCCTCAGTGGGCGCCCGACGGCCAGTCGATCTTCTTCATCTCCGATCGCGGCGGCGTGAGCGACATCTACCGCTGGTCGCTGGAGGGCCCCGTCACGCAGGTCACGCGGCTCGCGACCGGCGTCAGCGGAATCACGGGCTCGTCGCCCGCGTTGACGGTCGCGCGCCAGAGCGGGCGGATGCTGATCTCGGTGTTCACCAACCAGGGCACCTCGCTGTTCCGGCTCGAGCCTGGTCAAACCGCCGGAAGCCCACTCGTCGAGAGTGAGGGGCAGTTGACCGCGGGGATTCTCCCACCCGCGACGCGAAGCAACATCGTCGCGGCGTACCTCGACTCCCCACTGCCGGGTCTCCCGCCACCGGCGACGCCGTTCTCCGTAACCGACTATCGGCCGCGGCTGCAGCTGGATTACATCGGAGCGCCCGCGTTAGGTGTCGCGACCAGTCCCTTTGGCACCGGCCTGTCCGGCGCCATCGCGCTGTACTTCGGCGACATGCTCGGCGACCGCGTGGTGGGCGGCGCGGTGCAGGCGCAGGGGTCGTTCAAGGACATCGGCGGCGAGGTGTTCTACCTCAACCAGAAGGGGCGATGGAACTGGCTCGTGAGCGGCTCGCACATCCCCTACCTGAGCGGCTTCGCCGTCGGATACGACTCGGTGGTCAACGGCTTTCCGCTGGAGGTCATCGAGCGGCAGCTCCAGCGCGCGTTCTACGATGAGATCGGAGGCACGATTCAGTACCCGTTCTCGCAAACGCGCCGGTTCGAGCTCGGGGCGTCGGGCACGCGCGTCTCGTACGACGTGGAAATCGAGCGGTATTTCTTCGACTCCTTCCAGCAAGTTCATCAGGAGCGCGTGGGCGGAGATGCGCCGCCGGGGGCCACCTACGGACAAGCCTCCGCCGCCCTGGTAGGTGACTACTCAGTCTTCGGCCTGACGTCGCCGGTTGCCGGTGGACGGTGGCGATTCGAGGTGGCGCCGGTGTTCGGCGATCTCAACTTCCAGAGCTTCCTCGCCGATTGGCGGCGGTACTTCTACGCGCGGCCGGTAACCTTCGCGTTCCGCGCCCTGCACTTCGGCCGGTACGGAACGGACGCCGAGAGTAATCGGATCTCCCCGCTCTTCATCGGATTCGAATCGCTCGTGCGCGGCTACGCCTCCGAGTCCTTCGATGGTAGCGAGTGCTCGCGCAACGCATCCGATTGTCCGGAGTTCGACCGGCTGATCGGCAGCCGCATCGGCGTCGCGAGCCTCGAGATGCGCATCCCATTGCTCGGCCCGGAAGGGTTCGGGCTGATCCCGTTCAACTTCGTCCCCCTCGAGATTTCTCCTTTCATCGACGTAGGCGCAGCGTGGACGCAGGATCAGGGCGTTCGCTTCGCCTTCGATCGGGAGACGCTCGACCGGGTCCCGGTGGCGAGCTACGGGGCCAGCGCCCGCGTGAACCTGTTAGGCTACGCCGTGCTCGAGGCGTACTACGCGTTCCCGACGCACCGGAGCAAGGGATGGCATTGGGGATTCAATTTCTCGCCGGGTTGGTGAGACGGCGGGAATTAGGAGCTCGGAGCAGGGATCAGGGGTGGAAATGCAAACGGCTGCGCTTTGCGCAGCCGTTTGCTCATTAGATGAGCGCGGCAGCTTTTTCGCCGCGCCTTTCCGCCCCTGATCCCTGACCCCTGACTCCTAGCTCCTGCGATCCCTTCGCTTTCGAAACCATGCCGACAATTCCCTCCTCCAGCCACGCATGCTCGCCCTTCAGCACGCGCTGCGAGACCTTGTAGAGCCGGTCATCGGTCGGGCCAAAGAAGTCACGGAAGTGTTGCGCGATCCGATGGCGGGCCTCGACGCAGAACAAATCGGCCAGCTCGATCGCCTCCTTGCGTCCCTGCCTTTTCGCCAGCATGTGCGCGCGTGAGCACGCGGCGGACATGGCGAACAGCTCCGCCCCGATATCGACGGCGCGGAAGAGAACCATCTGCTTGCGCTCGAGCTTCGGACCGAACCGCACCATCGCATGAAAGATCGCGCGCGAGAGCTTTCGCGACGTCCGCTCCGCGTAGCGCATGTGCGTCGCCAGACGTCCGAACTCACCGAACCGCGGCCAGCGTCCCCAGCCGAACCACCGCGTGGGATACCAGGTCGCGTAAAAGGCCCCCGCCTTGGCGAACGCGGCGAGCTTCTTCGACATCGGGACGTCCTTGTCGATGATGTCGCCCGCGACGGCGAGATGCGTGTCGACCGCCTCACGAGCGATGAAGAGCCGCATGATCTCCGAGGATCCCTCGAAGATCAGGTTGATCCGATAGTCGCGCATCGCCCGCTCGACGGGGATGGCTGGCTCACCGCGGCTGGCGAGCGAGTCGGCCGTCTCGTAGCCGCGCCCGCCGCGGATCTGGAGCGTGTCGTCGACAATGCGCCACCCCGCCTCCGTATTCCACATCTTGGCAATCGCGGCCTCGAGGCGAATGTCATACCCCCCGCGATCGGCCATCGCGCTGCACAGCTCGGCTACCGCCTCCATGGCGAATGTGTTGGCGGCCATCTTCGCGAGCTTCTGCGCGATCGCCTCGTGCTTTCCGATCGGCTGGCCCCACTGCACGCGCTGGGCGGCCCACGTGCGCGCGACCTGGAGCATCGCCTTGGCGCCACCGGCCGCACTCGCTGGGAGCGTTAGGCGGCCGGTGTTCAGCGTAATCAGGGCCAGCTTGAGCCCCTTCCCTTCTCCCCACAGGATGTTCTCGCGCGGAACCTTGACGTTCGTGAAGCGGATGAGACCGTTCTCGAGCGCCTTGAGTCCCATGAAATGAAGCCGCTGAACGATCTCGACGCCCGGCGCTTTCGCTTCGACGATGAACGCCGTGATCTGTTTGCGCGGCTTGCCGTTGACGATCGCATCCGGCGTGCGAGCCATTACGACGAGCAGCTCGGCGCGCGTGCCATTCGTGCACCAGAGCTTGTCGCCGTTGAGGATGAAATGCTTGCCGTCCTCCGTCGGCGTCGCGGTCGTACGCATGTTCGCCGGATCGCTGCCCGCGTCGACCTCGGTGAGCGCGAATGCCGAGATCGCGCCCTTGGCCAAACGGGGAAAGAACTTCTTTTTCTGCTCCTCGGTCCCGAACAGCTTGAGCGGGTTCGGCACACCAATGGACTGGTGCGCCGAGAGCAGCGCGGTGAGCGAGCCATCCTTCGATGTGACGATCTCCATCGCGCGGATATAGCTCATCTGCGAGAGCCCGAGCCCACCGTACTCGCGCGGAATCTTGATGCCGAACGCGCCCATGTCGCGCAGCTCCTGGACGAGCGCTTCGGGGATGTGCCCGGTTCGATCGATCTCGTCGGAATCGACTCGCTCCATGAACGCGCGCAACTTGTCCATGAACGGCTTGGCGCGCGCCACTTCCGCCGGATCGTCCTCCGGATGAGGATGAATCAGCTCGGGGCGATAGTTGCCGAGAAAGAGATCGCGCACGAAGCTCGGCTCGCGCCATTCGCTCTCGCGCGCCGCCTCGGCGACATCGCGGGCTTCCTTCTCGGTCGCGAGCGCTTGCGTCGAATCAGCCATGACCTTTCCTGTCGTCGGGTCCGCGTAAGGCGCGGACGTGAACCCGCTCAATCGCGGGCTTCTCTATAGTATTGGGACGAACCTGCTCCAATCAACGTGCAAGTGCGCTTGACGTCGGGCCGTGCGCACGGTCACGG
This sequence comes from Gemmatimonadaceae bacterium, assembly GCA_035249985.1. Lineage (GTDB taxonomy): Bacteria > Gemmatimonadota > Gemmatimonadetes > Gemmatimonadales > Gemmatimonadaceae > JAICNG01. The sequence continues at coordinate 32,135 of DATFFP010000087.1, read as the reverse complement.
TTCCTTCGGCGGCGAGACCACTTCGGGCCCCGGCAGTCCGCGTCGCGCCATCGCCGCGATCTCGTCGTTCCACCGGGCAACATTGCGGCCCGTCGCCCACTGGATCATGACAATGTCGCGCTGACCAAACGGTATTGCGCCAATTCGCCTGCCGAGGCGGTCGCCCGCTCCCAGATGCACGAGGAGCGAATCCCCCATTCGCACGATCACGAGGTCACCACGCGGAGACGCGAACGCGTCGTTCAACCCCTTTGCCTGCTTCTCGAGCGCCGGCCACGATGGGCGAAGGGAATCGTGACCCGTCAACGTGCTCGCGAGAGCGATATCGAGCACCGGGAGCAGCTGACACTCTCCCGTGCCGAGCTCCTCGATGAGGACGGGCCGCCACCTGCCCTTTACTCTCGAGGGATACCACTCAGCGCCGAGCTCGATCAGCTCATCCGGATCAAAGCCCTCCACGATGGTGGCGCACATCTCGTCCTTCGCGAGCTCCTTCGCCTCCTGCGCGAGCGCCGAGCGGCCGATCGAGTCGATCTTGGTCGCGGCAAACTGTGGAAGCGCGAGGGAAGAGTCCCCGTTGAAGCGCGACACGTAGTAGGACTGATACCACCGCCCGCCTCGCGGCTCGCACTCCTCGGTTTGACCGCTTCGCTCGCCGATGGCGAGGTACTCTGATGACACGAATTTGATGTCGATCTCGCTCCAGCTGCAACGCACGAGCTCCTTGCTTTCGGCGTCCCTGGTAGCGCTGTCCTCGGCGTAGATCGGGAGCGGTAGCTCTCCACGCGGAAGCTCGTGACATATCTCGGCGATCACCGGCGCGGAATCGGCCCGGACTCGCCAGAGGACATGCATGGCCTGATCGTCCGCGGCGCCCGTGGGACAAATGGGAGCCGTTCCAAGACGCCACCACCCGTCCGCACGCGGCACGAGCAAGTCGGGTATTGTGGCGTGCAAAGGTCGGGACGCGTCACGGACGATCCACAGCGTCTCATACCCGTCGGGCTTGGCGACGCCGATCAGTACGCCTGACTGGCCAGGGGCGCTCGCCGCACTAAGGGCGAGGAGAGCGCCGGCGATGACAGGACGAAGCATCATCGTGCGCTCGACGGTGGGATTGTCACTCGCGGAGCCCCGAGCCCGTGCGCGAGCATCTGCGCAATCTCGCCGTCCCATCGAGCGACGTGCGGCCCCGTGGCCCATTGAATCATCAGCACGCTGCGCTCCCCGAGATTGATCGCACCTCGCCGAGCACCGAGTGTGCCGTTGGAGGCGGCGTGGACGAGCAATGAATCGCCAGCGCGCACGAAGACGACGTCACCGGTCGGTGCCGAGAACGCGTCCATCGCCGAAGCATATGCGCGACGAATTTCCGTCCACGATGGATTCAGCACGTCAGGCCCTGTCACCGAGCGCAATATCACCGCCTTCACCTCCTGCTCGATCTCGCACGACATCATCCATCCACGAAAGAACGCGACCGGCCGCCACCGCCCTGCACGGCGTGTGATGTAAAGGTCCGCTTGCGGCTCCTCGTCGTGTGGGGATTCGCAGTACTGAGTGTTCTCATTGGAGCGTACGGTCTCGGCGACGCGACGGTCACCGCCGGGACCAAGCAGCTCGGTCATCGATGCGCCGCTGTCGGATCCAAGATGCCTGACATAGGCATTGCTCGTCGTGCGACCGCCTCGCGGCTCGCAGGCTTCGGTCTGGCCGCTCCGATAACGGAATCCAATGTGGTTCGGGCCCACGAACGTGATCTCGTATTGATCCGTGACGCAGTCCCGGGAGCCATAGGACCGAAAGACGACTTCGGTGTCGACAGAATCCGGTGGTGGCGTCTCCGTCGTGTCGGCGCAGTGCTCGGGGGCGAGGACGTCCGTGGTGTCCGAGACCGCTCTCGTCCAGAGAATCTCCGTAATCGACGACTCTTCACCGCTTTGCCCAGAGCACCCGATGGCGACGCCGGCGCGCCACCAACCCGACCGCCGAGGGACGAGGAGCTCTGGAATGGTGCGAGTGCGTACGCCGGGGCCCTCCATGGTTACCCAGAGTGTCTCGTACCCGGCGAAGGGTGCTTCGGGCTGCGACGAAGCTCGACCCGGACTCAACCCGATGAGAACGCCGGACTGACCAGGCGCCGTAGACGCGCAGACAATCGTGAGGGTCGCGAAAAGGAACGCGAGGCTGCGGAGGGGCATGACCATCTCATCCAGGTGGCTTCCTGATGAGACGACTGAAGACTATTCCCGTCGCCGCCTTTGCCGTCGCACGACGAGTGGCGTGCCAATGAGCGCGATCGCGGCGAACGAGAACCATTGCACGGCATAGTTGAGGTGCGGTCCCTCATCGGTGAAAGCCGGGGCCTGAAGACGTGCCGGACGGTCTCCAACGGTCGAAGGAGCGATGGTCGAGTCGGCGAGTGCCACCACGTACATCGAGCCCGCGCGTGATTCCCGAAGGGAGGTCGGAAGCTCATCGACATACCCGACGAGCTGAGCCCGAGCTCCCTCGTGCCATCGCGGGAGGTCGATCGTACGGGCATCGGGCGAATACACCCAGCCGCGATTGACCAGGATCTCGGTCTCGTTCTCGAGGACCAACGGAGTGATGATGTGCACGCCCGGCGAGCCGTTGCGGGTGCGACCGCCAACGGTCGTCTCGCGCGCATACTCCCAACGACCGCTCACCGAGACGCGCCGGAACCGCGCCACGGAGTCACGCATCGCGAGCTCGGCCGAGACTGGGCTCTCCCGGAAGGCCGCTGCGATGGTCGCGTTGCGCCCCTGGCGCTGTTCCAGGCGATCGAGCTGCCAGAGTCCGAGCCGGATGCACACAGCGGCGACGATGACAGCCGCGAGCAGTGGAAGCCACGAACGGGCGGGCATGCGACGTCGTGCCGGAAATGCAGCTCAGAATAGCGAAAGCTGCTCGCCGAGCTCGGACGGCTCCACGGGCCGTTGTCCGAGCAGGCGTTGCAGCTCGCGCGCGGACTGCGGGCTGTGTCCAGCGAAATGGTTGTTCACGTAGCCGTACACCTCGGTGGCGCGTTGGGCCAGCTGCGCGATGATCGCCGCCCACTGCTCGAGCTCGCGCGATCGGTCGACCTGAATTCGCGAGTAATCGACGATCTCGCGGCTCGGTCCCATCCACCGCATGTACGAAAACCGCGCCGTCGGTCGCTCGGCGAGCGAGAGCATCGTGCGGCGCGGGATCCAGCGCGCATCGGTCAACGTCAACGCGACTTCGTGCTCCGCCAGCAGGGCGATGATGCCATCGTGGATCCACCCGCGATCGCGGAACTCGATCGCGACGCGGATGTCGGCCGGAAGCATGGGAAGAAATGCCGCCAGGGCGGGAAGCTCCGTCGGTCCGAAATCGGGTCCGAGCTGAACGAGGATCGGGCCAAGCTTGGGCCCGAGCAGGCGCATGCGCTCGATGAATTCAGACAGGACATCCTTGCTGTCGCGCAGGCGGCGCTCGTGTGTGATTTCCTGCGGCAGCTTGAGCGCGAACACGAAGTCGTCCGGCGTGCGCTCGAGCCAACCCTGCACGACTTTCTCGGAGGGAATCGCGTAGAAGGTCGAGTCGACCTCGACCGTGTTGAACGCCCGGGAATACAGGGACAGGAAATCAATGGCGCGCGAGCCCTCCGGATAGAAAGGGCCTACCCACGCGTCGTAATTCCATCCCTGCGTTCCGATGCGGACGTTGGAGGGCATGATGCAAAGGGGCGACGAGAGCGCGAGCGTGTCAAGCCGATTACCGGACCCAGATCTCTACTCCGCCCTCGGCATTCCCGAGCCGAGTATCGAGGCGACCGAGCGTCGCGAGCACGGACTGAACCGTGCGGGCGGCGCGCAGCTCGCCGCTGGCGTAGACGATGCCGTTACCCGGCCAGGCCTCCCCACTCCATACGGGTCGTGGCAGCGCGCGGGCGCCGAGACAATTGAGTCGGGCAATCGCGTTCAGCCCGGCATCCGGCTGGCGGGCGTCGAAGTGCACAGCGATGTCTCGACCGGAAAGGGCGCGGGCATGCGCACCCTGCTCGGCGCACGGCGCCAACGGGACGAGGACCCACGGAGCGCGCAGGCCGTCGACGAGGCGTCGGCGAATCGCCTGTACGTCCACGCCACGCGCTTCCCCATGTCCACCATCGCTCTCGACGTGCATCGCGACGATCCCGTTCCCCGAGACGATCGGCGCGCCCGACACGCCCTCGGCCACCTCGAGGCCGGTGTACGCCACGAGCTGCTTCGCCGCATCGACTGGGCCGGCCCGGCCGGCGTCGTTAGGTATGTACCAGTCCCGGGATCGCCCAATGAACCGGACCTGATCCCCGATTCCCGGTCTCGTGCCGAACGCATCGGGGCGCCATACCAGGCCTTCCGGGTAGGGGGTGCGCACGATGGCGAGGTCGAGCGCCGGCTGCGACCCGATGGCATCGGCGACGTAGATGACCGTCCCCGCACCGCACGTCTCGCCGCGATGAGCAAAGCAGACGGTGACGGTGTCGGTGGTGAGATCGCGGAGCGTGTGCCAGGCGGTGGCGACGAGCAGCGCGCGATCGGTCATTCCAACGATGAATCCGAATCCGGTGCTGGCGCCGGCGTCGATGCGCGCGACGTTCCCTTTGAGGGATGCAGGATCGGTCTGGGAGAGCGCGGCCGGCGCGAGCGTGAGCGCGAATGCGAGGGCACTCGCGACGGATCTCATGGCTTCGGCTTCGGCAGGAAATTCGCGAGGAGCGTGAGCCCGGCGGCAAGGAACCCGATGGCGAGCTGCCAACGTGTGTGGGCCAAATGTTCGAGCACCGGCGGCCGGAGATCGCGCCGGGCGATAGACGGCCGGGACGCCTTCCCCTTGAACAGCGTGCGGATGGTGTCGCGCACGATCAGTTCCGCGATGCTCCCCTCGAGCTCACCGAGCGTGACCGCATCGCCCACATGGGCGGTTGTCGCCGCTCCTCCCACCTCACCGATATCGGGGAGCTCGATACGCGCGCCCAGGATCGCACTGCGAACGAGGCCGGTGTCGCTGGTTTCGAAGCGAATCGCCGACACGGAAAGGTTTCGGAGATGCAGCGGGGTCGCCGGCTCGAAGATGAGCGTCGCCGGCGCGCCCAGCTCCACCGTGCGCTGAACCGCCACGGGCAGGAGGTTGATCGCGTCGGCCAATGTCAGATCCGCCGACATCTGGCACTCTGTGGGGGAGCCCACGGGCCGCTCGACGTCGAGGCGGATGAGGCGATCGACGTAGTGCTCCAGGCGTACAGCGCACCCGGCTGTCACCTCCAGTCGCTGGAGCGAGTGCAGAGCGTCAGGCGAGGCGGGGATCGATTCGCCCGTGAACGCGCGAAGCGACTCGTCGTTAGGTAGCGCGGGCGTGAATCGAATCCCGGTGAACGGCGTGCCCCCAGGCTCGAGGCCGTGCCGCGGGGCGACCGCCGTCACGAGGTCCACCGTCCGCGAGGGCACGAATACCACCGCGTGGCTTCGTGCCTCCAGCACGACATAGGGCCGGGCCTTCCTGAGAATAAGGCCAATCGCCACCGAGCCCAACACGATGGCGGCCCCAATGACGACCCGGATCCGTCGCGACTCGGTCCACCGCGACGGGGCTACCGGAGGCGGTGGCGACTGGCGAGGCCCCGACACACCGGGATGGAGCGCAACGTGCTCCGGCGGCTGTCGTGGAGGCGCCGTGGATCCCGTCACCAGAAGTAGACGTTGAAGTGCACGGGATTACCGAATGCCTGCGTCCCTCGCGGTCTCCACCGGATGGCCAACTGATGCTCACCCTCCGGCAGCGGCGGGATGACGATCCGGAAGTATCCGTCAGGATTGCCATCGACTGGCGAGACACGGCGCTCACATGACGTGTTCGCCACCGGTTGTACGGCACCCGGCTTCTGGACCAACCAACACAACTCAGCGGCCATGGGAACGCGCACGATCAGCTCGACCGGCTCGCTGGCGCTTGCTGCGCGCGCTCGGGTGATCTCGAGGGGAACGAAGATCGGACCTCCGAGGCTTCCGTCCGGGCCGCGACGCCTCGCGACCCCGTACACGCCGATCTTCGCGCTATCCAGTTCCATCGGCTTTACGACGGTCTCGAGATTCCATCGCATCGGACGGTCGACGCGGACGGAGCCGTCGAGCGCCCAATGCAAGTTCGCTTGTCGCGCACGGCCGATCACGCGCACCTCGGGCTCCAGGCGCGACGCGCTCGGCCGCGCCTTCACGTACAGGACGCTGTCGGAGGGTGCCTCCTTTGAATACCGAAGGGAGCCACGAACGAGCGAAACGACCTGTACGCCCACGGGCGCGCTCTGCAGCCCGATGTACATCCCTTCGCAGGCGTATGGGCGCTTCTTGTACCCCACCTCGCCCGGCGCCGGCTTCACCGACGCGTCGCACTGCGACATCGCGACGCGCGGCGCGAGGGCGACGAGCGCAACCGCAAGCCCGCCGCCCGCCGCGCACAGGCGGCGCGGCGACCGGCGACTCACGGAGTCTCCGGCCCGCTCGTTATGCTGCGGCGACCTGCCGGTTGTGCGTTGCGAAGGGGAAGCGACGTGGCGAGCTGCGCCGCGGCGGTCTCGAGCGCCATCGCCTGTGCTTCGGCCAGGGTTCCTTCCTGGCAGATGGTCGCCTTGTGCGTGGCGACCCACGGGACATCTCCGGCGTCCACGTGCAGCCACCGCGCGGACAGGTGGACGGTCGCCTGCAAGCCGGCATTGGCCTGCCCGTTCACCGCGCACCGGCCCGCGTCCACTCGCCGCATGTCCACGACGACGACGGCGTCGATGCCCTCGATGAAGTCCTTGAGTTGCGCGAGGTCCTCATCGGTCCATGCAGCGCCGCGCGCCATCTGCGTCCGCACCTGCTCGGCGTCCGAGCTCGCGGCGAGGAGATATCCATTCCCCACCAGCCGGCTTTCGAACGCGTCGCGCACCATGCCCTGCGTGCCGGCGTCACGGAATCGCCCAGTGCCGTCGAACACCGTGACGGCGATGCTCTCGTAGCTTCCGGGCTCGAAGAGCTCCGACTGGCGCACCGTGCCGCACACGCCCTGAACGTCGCATCGAATGGAGCGTGCGTCGGACACGGCATTCTTGGTTTCGGAGACCTTCTTTTTCAGCCGATCGAGCAGCTGAGCGTCACCGCGCTCGGCAACCGTACTGAGAGCGCTGACAATCGCTGCGACGAGCAGGGTGCGTGAGGCGGCCATACGCGTCTCCCAAGCAGGATGTGGCAGGGTAACGCGGACCGGGCAGACGAGGAGGCCGTCTGCGGAGGGATGGAGTCGGCCGGACCGGATCAAGAGTGTACGGGTCCGGGCCCGCCACGGCAAGACTCGCGTCGCGATGCGGGTGGCGATCGTGTCCGACACTCGCGAATTTGCTCGTCACCCCTGACACCTCCCATGACCTTCGACCTCGCAGCTTCAATCGAAGTCCTGCGCCGAACCCCGGCAACGGTTCGTGCGCTGCTCGCCGGCCTCGATGACATCTGGATCCGCACCACGGAAGGTCCGGAGACATTCAGCCCCTTCGACGTGGTTGGTCACCTGATCGACGGGGAGGAGACCGACTGGATGTCGCGTGCACGCATCATCCTCGCGCGCGGCCCGAACATTACCTTCGAGCCGTACGACCGCTTTCGTCATTATGCGCGAAGCCGGGGCCGGTCACTGGCGGCGTTGCTCGACGAGTTTGAGCGGTTGCGCGCCGCAAACCTCCAGCAGCTGGTGTCGTGGAACCTTACGACGAGCGAGCTCGAGCTCCCCGGAGAGCATCCGAGCCTGGGCCGGGTAACGCTGCGAGAGCTGCTGGCGGCGTGGGTGGTCCACGATCTGGGACACATCGCGCAGATCGCCCGCGTCATGGCGAAGCGGTATCGCGAGGATGTCGGCCCGTGGGTGCCCTATCTGCCTGTACTCACCGACCACGAACGCCCACGATCCTGACGAAGCTACTGCTTCGCCATGTCGTCGACTTGCTCCTTGAGCGTCGCCATCACGCCGCTGAACTCCTCGACGCTCGCCGTCGGCAGCCACTCGGATCCGACAGGCTTCACGACGCCGGAGAACGTCGGAACGTCGGTGAACCCATCCTCCTCGGCGATCGTGGCCAGGCCGCCGATGAGGAGCGCCGCGCCTGCGACGGCGAATCCCGTGCGCCACTGCCGCGAGCGTGAGAAACCGGACGCGAGTGCGAGATGCCCGGCGACGAGGGCCGCGAGCATGAAGAGCCCGATCCCGATCGAGAGAACATCGGCGAGGCTCGCGTCGGGAAAGAAGAACGACAGCCATTCTGCGGCCATGGTCCAGGCGAGGCCTCCCAACGTCACCAGCGATGCCACCGCCATGTGGCCGACGAAATGGAACCGCTGCACGCTCACACGACTCGCCACCGCCCAGATTCCGGCCCAAATCGCGACCGACGCGGCGAACGCGAGCGCGGCGTAGAGCGCTTCGCTGGCGCTCGACCGCTCGGAGCTTCCGAGCCAGCTGTACAACGCGATCGATGAAGCGGCGACGCCGACCACCAGCAGCCGCCCCCACGTCGTTCGCGCGCTCCGCGCGATGGTCGCGCGAAGGCGCGCACGCCAGGGAAGCACGACGGCCGGCATGACGGCCGGCGGGGCGGGCGCGAGAACGAAGCTGACATCGGCGATTGCGGGCGAGACCGGCTCCTCCGAGTCCCGGAAGCGAAGCATCGTCCGCCCGACCCGCACCTCCGCCCCCGGCCGCAGGGGTACGCGGCCGGATACCCTGGCGTGATCCGCGATCAACCCGTTGACGCTGCCGAGATCCTCGATGAGGGGCGCGCCCGAGTCATCCATCGCAATACGGGCGTGTCGCGCATCGACATACGGATCGTCGAGGATGAGATCGTTCGCCAACCCGCGGCCCACCGTCACCGGTGCATCACCGAGGCGGTGCCAGGTTCTCGCGCCGCCCGGGTGCACGACCTCGAGTATCATCGCCACGAGATACGCTCCAGGTAGCGGCGTGCGAGCCGGTCCACGTTCTCGAACGTCACGCCGGACATCGTGAGAGTCGAGACGAGACCGGAGTCATCTCGTCCCAACACGGCGACCTTGAGCACGCCGTCGTAGAGCTCACCGAGCTTGCGATATCGGCGCAGGCAGAGAACCGCGCGCATTGGCAGCGACGCGTTGCGCACATTGCGGGTCCCGCACGCCCAGCTCGTGACATGCTCTTCCTGCCCGCTCGGCGTGTTGTCGTTGGCGAACACGCTGCTGTAGAGGGAGAAGAACTGGGAGGCGTTGAGCTTCTTGGTCGAGATCATCTCGTGCTCGACATCGATGACCCCGGTGCTCTGGTCCCCGGCGATGAACAGGTAATCGTCGGTCGAGCAGTGGTGTTGCACCTTCTCGTAAGGCAGCTCCTGGCGCCGACTGGCGTCGGCCCAGCAGCGGAAGAAGGGCGCAGGCTCGGTCACGAGCCGGTACGGCCCGAGGTCGACCATCTTCGTGTTCCCCGCGAACATATCGCGGAGGTACGCGTCCTGGTGATCGCGGAGCTGACGCCCCACCTCTTCCAGCGTACGTGCCGGCGGCTCGTCACCTGGCGTGAGAACCCTGTCGAGCAGTGTCTCCGCGCGATCGACGGGAACGAGGAAGCTCAGCTGATTGCCCGCGGTCGCGACGTTGACGCCGACGACTCGGCCGTCCTCGGCGATCGTCGGTCCGCCGCTCATTCCCGGGTTGAGCGATCCGGTGAAGTGAATGCGCGGATGCCGGGTGTGCGGAAGGAGTCCGTTATACGTCCCTTCGACGATGCTCAATCCCAGATCTTCGGGATGACCGAGCGAATAGAGCCGGTTCCCCTGGGCGATGCGCGAGCTTCCCAGGGCGAAATGTGCGCGGGGACGCAGCGCGCTCCCGAGCACGGCGAGGTCGTGCACGACGTCGACTCCGAGAACCTCGACAGGCTCGACTGTGCCTGCGACGTCGATGAGCTCCGCCCGATAGCGATCGGGGTCGTGGATGAGCTTCGAGATCACGTGGTAGTTCGTGACGAGATGCCCACTCCCGCTCACGAAGAATCCGGATCCGATCGTGGCCTTCGCGGCCGAGCCGGTCTCGACGACCTGGATCTTGACGACGCGGTCAGCGTAGCGGCTGAACACGTCGGACGTCGCGATGCTGCGCGCCTGTGCGACGAGATCGCCGGTCCAGAGGAGCAGCGCGGCCAGCAGGAGGGGGCGGGCGAACGACATCGGGGAGTCTCGAGCTCGCAATCCGGGGGGAGCCCAAGGTGCGAATTTCCATCACACAATGCAAGGCCTAACGCGCAGGCGAAATCGCGTGGGGGCGTGGCATAACGAGGGCGGGAGCCGATCAACGACCGAAGCGAGCGGCTGTGACCGTCCGCACACCGAAACGCTCGTCCGACAGGTGACGGCGGCCCGCCCCGCCAGTCGCCTAAGGGATGAGGTGCGTGGCACTGGGCCGCGCGTCTTCCCTATCAACCCCACCAACCAATGTCGACCTATCCCACCCCCGCGGCGGTTCGCTCCACGGCGATGCCGCCGCTGAACCTGGCGAAGCTCACCGCGATCTTTCGCGGTCGCTCCATCGCCGCGGCCGTCGACGCCATCTGGGTGCCCGCGGTTGCGGCCACGCTCATTGTCGTCGCCGGCGCCGTCGGTCACTGGCTCAAGCAGCCCTGGCTGTTCGCGGGTCTTGGCCCGACTGTCCTCATGCTCGCCAGCAATCCCGGTCATGAGACGACGCGCTTCCGCGCGGTCGTCACCGCCCACCTGGCGGCGATCGGCTGTGCGTACCTCGCGCTGCTGCTACTCAACGCGAGCGGTGCAACGGCGGTGATCACCAGAGCAACGGTGCCGCTCCCGCGCGTGTGGGCCAGCGCCGCATCGCTGGCGATGCTCGCGATCCTGATGCCGCAGCTCCGCGCCTACCACCCGCCCGCCGCAGCCACGGCACTTCTCGTGACGCTCGGCGCGTACCGGATGACCGGCAAGACTCCGCTGGCGCTGATGGCTGGCGTCGTCGCGGTCGCCGTCGTGGCGGAAGTGCTGCACCGCGTCAAGCCAAGGAAGTAGCAAAGGCGCTGAAAGCGCTGAAGGCGCTGGAGGCGCTGTGGGTGTTGACCCTCAGCGCCTTCAGCGCCTTTAGCGCCTCTAGCGCCTCAGATTTCCTTGAGCTTCCTCCGCAGGATCTTCCCCGCTCCCGACTTCGGGAGCTCCGGGACCACGACGATCTGCCCGGGGACCTTGTAGGGAGCGAGGCGCTCTCGGCAGTACGCCTTCAGCTCGTCAGGCACCGCGTTCATTCCCGCGCGCGCGACCACCCACGCCTTCGGAACCTCACCCTTCGTTGGATCCGGGACCGCGGCCACCCCCACTTCCGACACCGATGGGTGCGTCGACAAAACCTCCTCGATCTCGCGTGGCCACACCTGGTAGCCACTCACCTTGATCAGGTCCTTCTTGCGATCGACGAGGAAGACGTAGCCGTCCTCATCGAGGTAGCCGAGGTCGCCCGTGTAGAGCCACGTCTGACCGTCTGGCCCTCCGCGCATCACCAGTTTCGTCTCGGCGTCGTTGTTCCAATAGCCGCGCATGCGCTGCGGGGCGCGGATGATCACCTCTCCCACCTGTCCCTGTGGCATCTCCGTCGCGCCCTCCTCCGCCTCGACGATGCGGATGTCGACGTCAGGCAGCGGCATCCCGATCGAGCCCACCTTGTTGGGGCCGCGCACCGGGTTCGCGATCGCCGCCATCTGCGCCTCGGTCAGCGAATACCCCTCGATCAGCCGGCCGCCGGTGAGCTCCTGATATCGGCGGATGGTCTCGCCCATGAGTGGCGCGCCGCCAGAAAAGCAGATCTTGAGCGATGAGAAGCTCGCCTTGCCCGATGTGACCTGCGCGTGGTTGAGGATGGCGCTCAGCAGCGCCGGCACCGTGCAAAAGAAGCTCGGCTTCTCGTGCGCGATCGCGTTGAGCATTCCCTTGATGTCGCGCGGGTTCGCGACGAGCAGCATGGGCATGCGCGCAACAATCGACAGACTCTGCACACCGATCAGCCCGTAGACGTGGAAGAGGGGGAGCGGCACCATCAGCACGTCGCGGCCATCCTGCAGCGCGCTGTGCAGCCACGCATGCAACTGCAGCCCCGCGAGCACCATGTTGCGATGCGACCCGACGACGCCCTTCGGAATCCCGGTCGTCCCGCCGCTGGGAAGGATCGTCGCGTCCTCGTCGGGTTGCGGATGCGTCGTGGTCTTCGGCGGATTGTCCCGGTGCAGGAGCTCGGCGAATGCGAGGTCGCCATCTCGCAGCTCCACGCGATCGCCCTCGTCCTTCTCCTTGAATGCCGTGAAGAGAAGCCGCGTGAGTGGCTTGAGATACTCCTTGATGTTCGTCGCGATCACCGTGGTGACGGACGTCCGCGCCTGGTACGACTTCAGCCGCTCGTAGTAGCGCGTGAGCACGACGACGACCTTCGCGCCTGACGAGGCGAGCAGCGTCGCCAGCTCCTGCTCCGTGTACACCGGATTGAGGGGTGCCACGATGGCGCCGACTTTCCAGGTGCCGAACTCCGCGATGAGGAATTGCGGGCAGTTGGGAAGGATGAGCGCGACGCGATCCCCCGCCACGACGCCGAGCTCGACGAGAGCGGCCGCAAAGGCATCGCTCAGCCTGTCGAGCTCCCCCCACGAGATGCGTTTCCCCTCGAAGATGAGCCCGGGGTCGTGCGTGTGCTCACGCGCATGGTCGGCGAGATAGTCGAGCAGCGTGCGCTCGGGGTAGGGCGCGAGCGTCTTCGGGACGTCGCTGTCGTAATGCGCGAGCCAGGGACGCATGAAAACCGTCGAGAAAGGTGAGGCGGTATCCGGTCCTTCCCTTTGCCGAAATCGGGGAACGTTCGCAACCCCCGGTGCGCTGGAGCGTTGTCGCCGCCCCGCACGTGCGTCCATCCTACGGAATGCATCTGTTTTTCGAGCGAGTTTACACGATCGAGGAGTGGCAGCGCGGTCCCCGGGCAGGGGCGGCCAACTTCGCCGGCGCTCCGCACTTCTATCGCTCCCTGACCCCCGAGAACCACGCGTGGAGTCCGGAGGAGGAGCGCTTCGAGCTCATCCCCCTGTCCCCCGACCTGCTCGAGATGATCCTCGAGGCGGACGCCCTGTTCCGCCGGTGGCATCCAGGTCCGCGGACGGGCGGAGATACCCTGCCGGAGGGGTCCGGGCCCGCGGAAGCCCGGGCCAGGTACCATGAGCTCGGGCGTCAGATTGCCGACGGGCTCGCCAAGCGTCATCCCATTGCGATCATGCGCGGTCATTTCGATTTCGACCCGGACCGCGTGCGGTGGACGCCCATCGACCGCGGCCGCCCACATCGCGACGTGTCACAGAACTAGGCCGAAGTCCCGCATCGCCCCTACTCCCTGTCGCATGCGAACCATACTTCTCATCGCTCTCGCTGCCGCGCTCAGCGGCGCCCTTGCCTGCGGCTCTTCCGACGAAGGCGGACCTGCGTATCTCCAGACGCGCGCCGCCACCGGCAAACCGCCAGTGCTCGACAGCGTCACGCACATTCAGGTGATCCCGCCACCGGTGAAGACCGACGCCGGCGTCCACGCCGACCCGCGCACCGTCACCGACCCTGATTCCATCGCTGCGATCGTGAGCTTCGTAACGCGCCGGTCCAGTGCGTGGAAGGCCAAGCGCGGCCTGCGCGAGACGCCGCGCGGGTCGCTCATCCTCGACTTCTATACCGGACCCGCGCTCGTGGCGACCGTAGTTGATCGCGGAAGAGACATCTCGCTCCAGGGATACAAGGTGGGGCTGATTCAAAAGCTCCCGCGTCAGGAGAAAGCGACCCTGGCGGCGCTCGTGGGGATGCCAGGCGAGCGATAACCTTGGGGGTGGGCGCGCCCCAAACTGGAGTGCCACGTGCGCCGTCTTCCCTCCGTCGATGTCGTGGTAGACACCGCCGCGCTGGTGCAGAAGGAGTCGGGTACCATCGCCGGCCCCATCTGGCTGCGCGACGGTGATGCCGACGTTCAGGCAGATTTCCCCGAAGTCGGATGGGTCGACCTCCCACTGGCAGTGCTCGCTTCGTGGGTACAGGAGCTCCAGCGCCTTTCCCGTACGTTGCCCTCGTCAGGCGCGGAAGCGATCTGTCGTTTCAGGGATGGGCCGTACTACTTCACCGTCCGCGTCGAAAGCGCCGGCGGATGGGTGGTGCGGTGCTTCGAGGCCCGCGAGCATCCCGCACCGGAGGACCTGGTGCGGGAGTGGAAAACGGGAAGCTCGGCGTTCCTCGCTAGCGCGGTCCGCGCCGGACGTGCCGTGCTGTCCCAGTGCGATGCCCGCAGCTGGTGGAGCCGCGAGACCGAGGCACTCCGCCGATCGCTCGAGTCGGGCAGCCAGTACACGGCCGGGTGAGCGCTGGACGAGCACTGTCCGCGGCGCAATCTTCCGCACGCGTCCCACTGCGAGACACCATGGTCGACTACCAGAAAGCCTTTGACGAGTTCGATGCGGCGGGCGGGCGGCGGGCGCTCGAGCGGCAGCTCGCCGAGCTCGATCGAGTCGCCCAGGCGTCGGTGCTCGAGGGCACGGAGCCCGACTCGCGGCTGATGGCGCTCCGCGAAGGACTGCACCGGCTGCTGGCCGCGCTCAACGATCTCGCCGACAGCGGCAGCCCGGACACGGCGGCAGGCGCCGACCCTCCAGGCGATCCAACCCCCGGTACGTGACTCGGCGCCTTCGTATCCGGTTCGCAACGGTCGACGACGTCCCGCTCATCCGTACGCTCATCCGGGGGCTCGCCGAATATGAGCGACTGGCAAACGAAGCGGTGGTGACCGAGGCAGACCTTCGCGCATCGCTGTTCGGCGAGCGGCCCGCCGCTGAGGTGTTGATCGCGGAGGCCGGCGACGAGGCCGCGGGCTTTGCGCTGTTCTTCCACAATTACTCGACGTTCCTCGGCAAACGCGGTCTCTACCTCGAGGACCTGTTCGTCTTCCCCGCGCATCGTGGACTCGGCATCGGCCGCGCGCTCATGTCGCGTCTCGCACAGCTCGCGGTCGAGCGGAGCTGCGGCCGCTTCGAGTGGTGGGTTCTCGACTGGAACGAATCGGCGATCCACTTCTACGAGACCCTGGGCGCCCGCGCGATGAGCGACTGGACCGTCTACCGATTGTCGGGCGAGCCTCTCGCGCGACTCGCGCGTGAAGGCGGAGGTTGAGCAACGCAACGCAGCAACGTCATTACTGGCATCCAGGTTCAAAGGGAGACGCGGATTTCGCGGCATCGGCGCGGATCACCCGGATCGTCCCTGGTGCCGGCCAACTCTCCTCACGAGGGAGAACAACTGCTTTCTCGCTCCGTAGCGCCGATTCCATCGCCGCGGTCCCCTCGGCATCTTGGGACTGTGAGCATTCGCATCATCAATCTGGGCGGCGGGCGCCTGTCCCGCGGAAAGACGATCGCACTCGCGATCGCCGCCGTCGCGATCGGCGGAATCTTCCTCGCCTTCGGCATTGCGCTGCTGGCGACGCTGGCGGTGGTCGGGACGGTCATCGCCGCGGGGATGGCGGTCGCACGTCTCGTGCGGGGACGGCCGGCCCTTCCCAAGCGCGAGCCGCCGCTGGATCCGTCGATGGAAGTCTTTCCCACCCGCAGCGATGAGGCGCGGCGCGTCGAAGGTGGCCCAACGGAGCGGTAACGGCCGCGCGCGCTCCACGTACGAGCGCGTGTACGCCGTCGTGCGTCGCGTACCCGCCGGCCGCATCGCGACCTACGGCCAGGTGGCCCGCGTCGCCGGCCTCGGCGACCACGCGCGGATGGTGGGGTACGCGCTCGCCGCGCTTCCCAGTGGAACCGCCGTTCCATGGCATCGCGTCATCAACGCGCAAGGAAGGGTGAGCCAGCGCCGCTCCGGAGACACGCTGAGCCAGCGCATGCGACTCGAGCGCGAGGGCGTCGCGTTCGATGCGCGCGGACGTACCTCGTTGGCGAGCTTCGGCTGGCGGCCTCGCGGGAGCGCGCGGCGAGCAAGGAGCTGATCGTGGATCCCCGAGTCGCTCCACTCCACGCGACCCTGCGGCTCAACACGCGGCTGTTGCTCAATTGCCTCGACGGCCTGGACGATGCCGCCGGCGGCGCTCGCCCTAACGAGCGCACGAACAGCATCGGCTTCATCGCGGCCCACCTCGTCGATGCCCGGCATCTCCTGGCGCGCGTGATCGGGCTCGCGGTGACCCCTCCCTACGGCGGAGCGCTCGAGAGTGCCCGCAGCATCGAGGACATCGGGGCGGTCCCGGCACTGGCGGAGACGCGAGCGGTCTGGCGGGACATCAGCGAGCGGGTCGAGGAGCAGCTCGCCCGCCTGACGACCGACGTGCTCGACGCGCCCGCGCCTCAGCGCTATCCCATCGACGATCGCAGCGTCCTCGGCGCGATCGCGTTTCTGATGCAGCACGACGCCTATCACATCGGGCAACTCGCGCTTCTCCGGAAGTTCCACGGCGCGTCCGCCATGCGGTACGGGTAGGATCGGTTGCCTCACGCGGTACCGCGCGCTATGCTAGCGTCCGACGCCTTCCTCTCGATGGAGCTTTCCATGCGCCCGTCCCGTTTCGCCGTTCTCACGTTGATGCTCCTCGTCACAGCCGCGTGCGCGTCGGCCTCACCGGGGGCCAGAACCGCGGGTCGCCGCGATACCCGGGTGCTGAGCCCCGAGGAGATCCGTGGCGCCGCGGCGTCGAACATGTATGACGTGATCCGCTCGCATCGCCCGGAATGGCTCATCAAGCGAGGGCAGACGAGCATCAACATGGAAGGCGATATCGTCGTCTACGTCGACAACGTGGCGCTGGGCGGCCCGGAGTCGCTGAGAAGCATCGACGTGCAGAGCGTGCAGAGCGCGCGCTTCCTCAACGCCTCCGAGGCGCAGATGCGCTACGGCGTCGGGCACATGCACGGGGCGATCGTGGTGGTGACGCGAACGTCGTAGTGTGGTCGAGGGTGGCCGAGGTGATCGAGGGACCGGCGTCGCCTCGCCTCGATCACCTGATGACCTCGACCCCCTCGACCACCTCCGCTACTGAGGCGGGATAATCAGCTGCACGACGTCCCCGTCCCGGACGAAGATCTCCTCGCTCACCGGGGCTCTGCTGCCGCCGATCGGATCGGCCTGGAATCGCAGCACGCCCGATCCGTTGATCAGCACGCTCGGGATCGTGAGCATCTGCGTCGTGAGGGCGTTGACGAGACCGAGGCGACGCCGCTCGGCGCCGCGCACGACGTAGATGGTCATGTCCAGCATGCTGCGGTTGTCGACGCGCACGAAGGCCTCGGGGCGATGGCCCACGGGTGCACCCGTCCCACTCGTCGATTTGCAGCCCGCGAGTGTGAGCAGCGCGACCAGCCCGGCGGCGAGCGCGAGCGGAGTGTGGCAATGAGCGCGACGCACGTATCACTCCTTGATGAGGGCGGTCCGCAGAGACAAGATGGTCACGGGAGCGCGCGAGCGCCATGCCGGGCGGGAACCTAACGATCGTCGCCGAGCTCGCCGCATCGGGGTTGGAGCGGGGATGCAAGTGCGGTAACATGTGTTCTGCGCGCCAGAGCCTCGTTAACGCCGGACGCGGGGGTGCGCGTTCCCGGGCGCGTCAGCAAAAAGTTCGATTGCATTACGAGGCTGGCATGACACGGCGCAGGTGTGTACATTCTCCGATGTTCACTCGGGCAGTTAGGCACCCGTGACCGTCACGGGCAGCTATTGACCACCGGGCGCGGGCGAAGCGGTCAGCGCCGGAAGAGGTGATTTCATGGGAAAGAATGGACTGAGAAGCCCCGGCCCCGGCATCAGCCGGATCGACCAGGATTCGACGCGGACGCACGGCTACTTTGTACGGGTGGGCTATCGCCTCACCGACAAGGGCTGGCGTCCCAAGTTCTCCGCGTTCTTCGGCGACGCGACACACAAGGGAGCCGGAGGCGCCCTCCGCGCAGCGAAGGCGTGGCACAAGGAGATGTCTGGTTCTGCCGGCAAGTCCAAGCGCAATGGCAAGCCGAAGCCCAAGGCAAAGAGCACGCGCAAGAAGACCACCGCGCGGCGTCGCACGGCACGCCGTTGATCGGGTGAGATCGCAGGGCTCCGCATCGCGGCGCTCCATCTCGCAGCGGCGTCCTCACGGGCGCCGCTTTCGTTTCCCCTCTGGAGGTTCACATGACGATGACGTCCGTGGATCCGCGATACCCCATCGGAAAATTTCAGTGGAGCGGCGGCGTGGCGACGGCACAGGAGCGCGCCGAACGCATCGCCCGGATCGAAGCGTGTCCTGCCGAGCTGCGCACGGCCGTGCGCGGACTCGATGACGCGCAGCTCGATACACCCTACCGCGACGGCGGGTGGACCGTGCGGCAGGTCGTGCACCATGTGCCGGACAGCCACATGAACGCGTATGTTCGCTTCAAGCTCGGGCTCACCGAGGAGCAGCCGACGATCAAGCCGTACGACGAGAGCAGGTGGGCGCAGCTCCCCGATGCGCGCACCGCGCCGATCGAGATCTCACTCGCCATTCTCGAGAGCGTCCACGTGCGGTGGGTGATGGTCCTCCGCGCCATGGGAGACACCGACTTCGCCCGGCAGATCAATCATCCCGAGTCGGGGCTTCAGACACTCGATCGCGTCCTCGCGCTCTATGCGTGGCACGGCAAGCATCACATCGCGCATGTGACCTCTGTCCGCGAGCGGCGCGGGTGGTGAGCGGGCCGCGCGAACGTTAGGTTCGATTCATGGACGACCGGAACACGTGGCGCCGCGCCCGTGCCGGTCGTCTTCCTGACGTGCACCGCCCCATCGCCACCGGCCCAGTTGGACCGGCTGGACCCGCCGTTGTTTTCGCTGGAGTCGTCACATGTGCCATCGTCTTCTGCATGCCGCCGCCCTCGCGATCGGCATCGCGCTCGTCCTCCCCGCGTCACTCGCCGCGCAGAGCCCCGATTCAACCGGCGTCCCGCACGTGATGGCCGCCGTCATCGTCAACGGCTCGCACGGCCGGCCGTCCGCGGCCGAGAACGCCCGACTGAAACGCGACCTCGCGCGGTACGATGCGCGTATCGCCACCCTCCAACACCATCTCGACAGCCTCAAGACCTACGCGGACTCGCTGGACCGCGACCGCGTGCACTTCGAGGCCGCCGCGGCACAAGCGCGCACGCGTCGCACCGCCATCGAGCAGCGCCTGCGTCAGCTGGAAACCCGCACCACGGCGCCGGGAGACAACCCCACGGCGACGCCCTGACCCAGCCACACCGAAGAAAAGGCGCGGGGCAGCCGACCTGGCTGCCCCGCGCTTTTTTTTTCGGGGGTCCCACAATTGCGCCCCGATCGTGCCGCATGCACGTTGTCTATGGACAATGGAGGGACTCATGAGCCACCACGAGGAACGCGCGCCCGACGACGCGCTTCGGAATCACCCGCTGCGCGACACGCAGGAATTCGAGAGCGATATCCGCGCTCGTGAGGCATCGACCAACGGGCCGCGCGTGGGCCCTGCTGGTGCCGTGGGCGGCGCGGGTGGCGCGCTCGCCGGGGCCGGCCTCGGCACCATCATCGGCGGACCGATCGGTGCGATCGTCGGGTCCATCGCCGGCGCCGTCGGCGGCTGGTGGGTCGGCCAGGCGGCTGCCGATCCCGCCAGCACCATCACCGCCGAGGACGACGCGCGGTGCCGCTCGCTCTACGAGGAGTCGCCGAGCCGACTCGCCGACCGCTCGTACGAGGACGTGCGACCGTTCTACCACCTCGGTCACGTCGCGAGCTGCAATCCCGACTACCGGCAGCGCACGTTCGAGGAGATCGAGCCCGACCTGCAGAAGGGGTGGACTCCGGATTTACGCGCGCGCTACGGCGACTGGGCCCACGTGAGACCGTTCGCGCGCGAGGCCTTCGCACGGAGAGCCTCGGGCGTTAGCTGAGCAGAACGAGGAAGTGGCCCTTCGAGCTCGGCGCGCCAGAGCGTCCACGCCACTTCCTCGTTCCTCCTAGCGATACGTCTCGAAAAACCCGATCCCTTCGCCATCGACGCGGCGCCCGGCGATCACCCCGCGCAGCCGGGCGCGGCCCTTCATCTGGATGAAGTACGGCGTCGGCAGCGCGGCGGCCTGCGGGTCGCCGCGCTCGTCCATCGGGAGACGCGTGTCGGAGCCGATCGCATCGTCGATCGCCAGCTCGACGATGACCGTGTCGCCGCCGCGCACATCGGACATCGTGGCCCGCGACGGCACACGGATGCGCCGCCCGTTCACGACGATCGATCGGCTGTCCTCGTAGTCGATGACGCGCGGGCGGTACAAGCCCGCGAACCCTAACGAATCCACCACGTACAGAAAGAGCGGCGGCCGTGAGGCCATCGTGTCGGGCGAGTGGACGCGACCGTACAGCAACGTCAGCGGGCCGGCGCGCGCGGCGCCCCACTCCCACGTCACGCCGCGCCACACGCCCCAGTTGTGGTCGTGGTATGCCTGCGCGTCCGCGACGACCTCGCACGAGCCCGCGATACACAGACGGCCACTCGCGGACGCGCGCAGCGCGGGCACCGTATAGCCTGACGTGAACTCGCCGCTCGCGAGTGTCGCCCCGGGGAAGTAGGCGCCGGGCGCCGGGGCGATCACGAGATCGACCGTGGCGCGCGCGCCTCGCGGTCCCTCGCCGCTCGCGAGGACATGGTAACGTCCGCCCTCGAGCAGCCGCACGCGGGACTCGCCCATGGTGAGATCGGGACTCGACAGCGAGAATGCCACTCGTGAGGCGTCGTGCGTGCGTGTGAAGCGAGTCGTCGTTCCCCCCTGCTCCCGGTACGTCATGCTGACGAGCCCGCCCCACTCGTCGCCGGTGACATCCCCGCCCACGATCAACGAGATGAACCACCAGCGCCGCGCGTCCGGAGCGAGCACGTTGAAGTAATGCCACTCCCCCCAGCTCTCACGATTCGTGACATCGGCGGGCGGCAGATGAAACCGGTCGATGTCGGCATAGAGTTGCATGACCGTCGGCGTCATCCAGCGGCGATCGCCATCGTCATCGTCCCATGCGCCGGCGCGAACCGCGGGTGCCGCCCCCACCGATGCCGTCCGCGACGGCAGCTCCCCCGTCGCGCGTACGGGATACTCGTGACGAGCGGTCCGCAGGTAGAGAAGCTTCCCCTCGATCTGCGGCGCTGCCGTCGCGACCACACTCGAAAACCGCGGGGCGGCCAGCAGCTGCCGATAGACGAACCGCGCGTGATCGATCGAGAAGAACAGCCCGCCCACGCCGCCGGTCTTCATCACCTCGAGATCGATCCCCTCGGGCAACACTGTGACATCGCCGCCGCCGACGAGCTTCTCGTCGCGCGCTTGCATCAACAGCGCCTCGCCGATCGCAAGCAGTACGATCATCACCCCGACGCCCAGGCCGTACCCCACGAGGAGAAAGGCCGACCGGAGCGGCCGATGCGTGAGGTTGCGCCGCGCGAGAACCCCGATCACGCCGCGGTGCTCCACGGCGGGCTCTCGCCCGAGCGGGGCATCTCGAATCGCACCACGGCATTGCCCGACGTCGCCTCCCACACGTCCGCCCACACACCGTAGTCGAACCACCGATAGATCGCACGAGATGCCGCGTCATGCACGCGCGAATCGTCAGGCGTCAGCAACACGCTTCCATCGGGGGTGACGAGCGTCGCACGCGCGCGCGCCGGATCGAGCGCGCGTGCCGGGTTCGCCGGGGGAAAGGTGCGCTCGATCGCCGTCAGCTCGTCAGCCGACAGCCGCACGGGGGTCCACGTGGCGCGCGCGCCATCCCGCATCGTCTCGCCACGCGCCAGGAGTGCTCGCACTTCATCACATTGGCGGCCGACGAAGAGCCACGCGATCAACGTGCGAAGGGGCCACCGCACCGTGTGCTCCATCGACCCCTGCTGCATTCGGACGCGTACGCTCACCGTTTCCTCCCGTGACCGATCGTCGATGATGACGCCGTCGCGCATGTGTACGACGCGTCGCGCCGCCGCGGCGAGATCCTCGTCGTGGGTGACGACGACCACCGTCGTCCCCTCGGCGTTCAGCCGCGACAACAGCGCGATGATCTCGGCACCGGTGCGCGCGTCGAGCTCGCCCGTCGGCTCATCGGCGAGCAGAAGGGCGGGGCGATTCGCCAGGGCGCGCGCGATCGCCACCCGTTGCTGCTCGCCACCAGAGAGCTGCGCCGGCAGGTGCCGCGCGCGCTCCGCCAATCCCACGTAGGTGAGCAGCTCGGTGGCGCGCTTTCGCCGCTCGTCCTTGTTCACGCCGGCCTCCGACAATGGAAGCTCGACGTTTTCGCGCGCGGTGAGTGCGGGCACGAGATAGAACCGTTGAAAGATGAAGCCGACCTCGAGCAGCCTGAAGCGCGTCGCCTCGCGGTCACCGAGTGACGAAACGTCTCGCCCCTTCACGAACACGCGCCCCGCTGACGGGGTGTCGATCGCGCCCAGCAGGTTGAGCAGCGTCGACTTTCCGCACCCGGACGGCCCGACGATCGCCACCCATTCGCCCGCGTCGATCGACACGCTGACACCGCGCACCGCATGCACGACGTCTTCACCCAGCCGGTAATCGCGGCGCACATCCTCGGCCCTCACCAGCTGGGTCACGCGACCGCCTCTTCCCGGAGCGTTCGGGCGATCGGGAGGGACGCCGCACGCCACGAGGGGTAGACGCCAGCGAGAATCCCCGAGAGGACGAGGAGCGCGAGCGCGGTCCAGGCCGCCCGCGGCTGGAAGAGAAAGAAATCGATCGCGGTCGGAAGCCCGGGGAAGCTGGCAAGGATCGCGTTGAGCCATCGCGCCGTGACCAGCCCCAACGCCAGGCCCAAGGAAGCACCCAGCGCCGAGATCACCAGGCTCTCGACGACGATCTGCTGCACCACGTGGCCGCGCGAGATGCCGATCGCGCGTTGCACCGCGATCTCCCCGACCCGCTGGTTTACCGACACGGTGACGAGCGTCGTCACGAGCAGAAAACCGACGAGCAGGCTGACGCCGCCGAGGATGAGCGCCATCTGCCGAAAGTACGCCAGGCGCTCATCGACGCGCGCGAGTGCCTCACGAGTCGAGATCGCGTCCACACGTGGAATCGCCCGCTCGATCCAGCGCTGCACGGTATCTGCGATCGCCCCCTCCCGGACACCGACCATGAAGAGAGACGCGCGGTCGCGACGCTCCACTCCCCCCATCGCCTGAAGCGTGGTCAACGGGAGCCCTACCGCGGACTGGCCACGCGACATATAGAGAAATCGCGCGATGCCTGTCAGGACCACGCGACGCTCCCCGCTATACGAGCGCAGCTGCGGACTATACGCCGTTGCCAGCGTCAGCGTGTCGCCGAGTTGAGCGCCGGTCGCCTGAACGAACTCCTCGTTCGCGACGAAGCTGTCACCGCGGGAGGCCTCGCCGCCGCGCTCCACCTCGTAGTCCCCCTGCACCGTGACGTCCACGCCGAGCGCGAAGGCCGTGCCCTGTCGAGCCCCGTCGACCACATGCACGGTGGCACCGAGCACCGGGCTCACGGCAGCGATGTCCGGATTTCGCGAGAGGACCGCGACGATCTCCGATGCGCCGGCGATCGTCGCTTCCGTATCGAACGGCAGCGTTCCTCGTGGCGCGAGCCGAATCGAGAACCCCCGGCTCTCGAGCAGGGTGCCGAACGATTCGCGCATCCCGCTCGAGAGCATGACCATGTCGAGCAGCATCGCCGCGGCCACCGCCACCCCGAGCACGGCAAGGCCGGTGCGGGCGCGATGTCGCGCGAGCGAGATGAGCGCGAGACGAAGGTGCACCGCTACCGTCCCAGCAGCGCCAGCGGGCGCGCGCGCACGAGTCTGAGCGCGGCCAACGTCCCCGCGACGATGCCGAGCGTAATGGACAGCACGGCCGCGAGGATGACGATGTCCGGCGTCACGATCGAGAAACGAAGCGGCGTGCGATAGTGCGCCTGGTAGTAGGCGTTGACGGCAGCCGATGCGAGGCCCCCGATGATCGTCCCCACCAGGCTTCCCACGAACGCGATGAAAGCGGCCTCGAGCACGACGGCGCCGAGCACCGTTCGGCGGGAGATGCCGACCAGGCGGAGTGCGGCCACGTCTCGACGGCGCTCGTCGACCTTCAGCAGGAGAATGCAGAGGAGGAAGATCGCGCTCGCCACGATCGTGATCACGCCGATCGCTCGATGAAACCGGCTGACGACGCGAAAGGTCTGCGACGTCTCGATCGCGACGTCCCGCGACCGGTGCGCCCGGAACCCGAACGCGACATCATTGATGGCGTCGAGGGCGCGGTCCGTTGCGCTCCCGTCCGGTGTGGCGACGGCAAAGCGGTCGACGCGATCGCCGTAGCCAATGAGCTGCTGCAAGTGATCGAGATGCAGGCGAACACGATACTCATCACGCGCGATCTCGCTGGGGTCGGCCGTGCGGGCGGTGATCGCACCGATGAGGACGGTGTCGCCAGCGCCGCCTGGCTCACCGGCGACGACGACGCGGTCACCGACGCCGAGTCCCGCATCGGCGGCCAATCGTTCATCGATCGCGATGGTGCGCGTCGTGCCCTGAAGGGCGAGCGCGAGCGTCAGTAACGGGATGAGCGCCATTGTCGAGGGAAATATGACCGCGAGCACAGCATGCCGTCAGCCGTTCTGATCGACTGCGACCCTGGCATCGATGACGCCGTAGCGCTGGCATTGGCAGCGCGTCTGCCCGAGCTCGAGCTCCTGGGGGTCACGACCTCTCACGGCAACACCGATGTCGCTCGCGCGACGCGCAATGCGCGCGAGATCGCGATGCGGGTCGGGATCGACGCGCCCATCACGGCCGGGGCCGCGACGCCGCTGCGCCGCGCGGCGCACCCCGCGCGGGAGACGCATGGGGACGAAGGGCTCGGTCACTGGATTCCCGATCAAGTCGCGCGCGCGGAGCCCGATCATGCCGCGCAGGCCATCGCCGAGGCCGCGGCCGCCACCCATCGCCTCACGCTGGTTTGTCTGGGTCCCCTGACCAATCTCGCGCGCGCCATCGCGGCATTCGATCACGTCGCGCCCGCGCTCGGTCCCGTCTTCATCATGGGCGGGACGATTGGCGTTCGCGGCACGCAGACACGATGGAGCGAATTCAACTGGTGGGGCGATCCCGAGGCGGTGGAGGTCGTGCTGGGCGCGGGGCTCGACATCCGTCTCGTTCCGCTCGATGTCACGCGACGGATCGTGCTGCCGGGCGACGCGGTTCGCGCGCTGCGCGAAGCCGGCCGGGCCGACGACGACGCGCGATTCTGGGGAGAGGCGCTGGGGTTTTACATGGATTTCCACCGGGGATACGAGGGCCTGGATGGATGCGTGGTCAACGATCCGCTGGCGGTGGCATTGGCGGCGGATCCGTCGCTCGCGACATGGCGGGATATGCGAATCGGCGTCTCGGTGAGCGATGACGAGCGCCGCGGCGCGATCATCGTCGACGCCGAGGCAGGCGCCGACGCGCGGGTCGCGATGACCGTGGGGGCGGCCGACGTCCTGGCGCTGCTGACGCATCACGTCTTCGCGCCGTGGCTGACGGACTCGCTCGTCAGGCGCGGAGCGCAGCAGGCAGCTCAGTGGCTCGAGGAACACCCCCAGTGAAGCGGTCGGTCGTGATCGGCGGCGGCGAGATCGGCGCCGGCTGGGCCGCACTGTTCGCGGCGCATGGCCTCGACGTCGTGCTCGTCGACCCCGATGCCGACGCCCTTGCCCGCGCGCATGAGGCGCTTCGTGAGGCACAGACGTTAGGCGTTGGCGGTGGCAACGCCGGCGCGGTCACCGCCACACGGGATATCGAGCCGGCCCTGGCCGATGCGGACTGGATCCAGGAGGCGACCCCGGAGGAGCTCGCGCTCAAGCAATCGATGTTCGCGCGCGTCGAGAGCCTCGCGTCCTCCCACGCCACCATCGCGTCGAGCACCTCTTCGCTCACGCGCGCGCAGCTGTCCCAGGGCATGCGCGAGCCGGCGCGACTACTGATCGTGCACCCGCTCCATCCGGTGTACGCAGTGCCCGTGGTGGAGGTCAACGCCGACGCGACCATGCCGCGCGCCGATATCGAGCGCGTGCTTGGAACGCTGCGTGCCCTCGGCCGCGAGCCGGTGCTCGTGACCGGTGATCGTGCAGGGCTGGTGGCGAACCGGCTGACCGCCGCGCTCCTTCGGGAGGGGCTGGATCTCATCGCCACGGGCGCGATCCGCGCGGCGGATCTCGATCGCCTGGTTGCGCGCGGGATCGCTCTCGGATGGGCCGTGCGTGGCCCGCTGTCGACGGAGATCATCGGCGCGCGACTCGATGCTGCCGAGCGTCTTCCCGATGCGCTCGGCGCGACGCTGGCGCCCCTTTGGGGCACGCTCGCCACGTGGGACGCGCTCGACGCGACGGCACGCGCGGCCCTACAGCGCGAGCTGCGGAGCTCGTTAGGAGGGATACAAAAAGCCCACGCAGCTGGCGAGAGCACGTGGGCAAAAACACTGTCGCGCGTCGCCCGCGCCGCGGAAGCCGACTAGCTGGCCCGTTCCCTGGCGACCCAGGCCGCCGTTTCCCGGATTTCCTCCCGCGACTCGCCGAGTGTATACGAAGGCTCACCGAATCGGCGCACCCCGCGGAGGATGAGGAACACGCCCAGACCCACCTCGATGATTCCGGTGACCAGGGCGCCAACCCAATAATTTCCATCCGCGAGGCGGCCGATGAGCGTCACGAACGTGATCGTCAGGGCGACCAGCGCGATCACCGCGATGCCGAACGCCATCGACACCCACAGAACACCCCGTGCACCCGTACGGATGCTTTCTTTGACTTCCAGCTTCCCGAGCAGGATCTCGTCGCGAACCAACCGCTTCGAGTCTGACGCGAGCTGGCCTACCAGTTCGGTGATACCGGTGTCCGGGTCGATGTGGACCGCGTGCGCTGCCAAGTCTCCTCCCTCCGTGATTCGTGTTCGTGTGCTCGGTGGGGTTTGAGGCAACAGACGTGCCGAGGTCCTCAGGGTCCTCGGGGTCCTCAGGGTCCTCAGGGTGCGAGGTGCTCAGGGTTTCGCACCCTGAGGACCCTGAGGACCCTGAGGACCCTGAGGACCCTGAGGACCCCGAGGACCCTGACGACCCTAGCCTCTCTCCACCTGCACCACGCTCGCCAGCGCCGGCCCCACCTGGTGCTCGGCGGATCCGACCTGGAGCGTGATCGGGCCACCGAATGGCGCCTGGGCGAGGACGCTCACGATTACGCCCGGGACGAGGCCGAGCTCGCCCAGATAGCGCAGACGGGGGGCGTCGTCGTCGCTCACGCGAACGACGCGGCCGGACGCACCCGCGGGGAGATCGGCCAGCGACATCAACGACCGCTCATCGATCTCGCCTTCACGGGTGGGGATGGGCGCCCCGTGCGGATCGACCGACGGCTCGCCGATCGCCGCCGCCATGCGATCGATCAGCTCCTCCGACGCGGCGTGCTCGAGACGCTCGGCCTCATCGTGCACTCGGTCCCATGCATAGCCCAGCGCGCGGGTGAGATACGCCTCGATGATGCGATGGCGGCGGAGCATGCGCAGCGCGATGCGCCGGCCTTCGTCAGTGAGGCGGACGCCGCGATACCGTTCGTGCGCGAGCAAGCCCTGCTCAGCGAGACGGCGCACCATCCCGCTTACCGACGCCGGCGCGATGGCGAGCCGGTGCGCGATGTCGGTCGTCGCCGCGGCACCCGACAGCCGCTCGATCTCGTAGATCACTTTCAGGTAATCCTCGACCGGCGCGGTGACGTCGTCGGGATTTCGCGTCGTCATCATCATCACGGCCGCACCCACGCCGAAGCGGTCTGTACGAGGAGCCACGCGTTGAGCGATGCAATGATCGCGGCGACGACCCACGCCAGCACGGTGAGCCACCGCGGATTCGCGAACTCCCCCATCTTAATCCGGTCGGACGTGAAGCGCACCAGCGGAATGACCGCGAACGAGAGCTGGAGACTGAGAACGACCTGACTGAGAATGAGCAGCTGGGCGGTTCCGCTCTCCCCGTACAGGACCGCGACGATCGCCGCCGGCACGATCGCGAGCGCGCGCGTGATCAGTCGACGGAGCCATCGCGGCAGCGTGATGTCGAGAAATCCCTCCATCACGATCTGACCTGCGAGTGTTCCGGTGATCGTCGAGTTCTGCCCGGATGCGAGCAGCGCGAGGGCGAAGATGGTGCTCGCGGCCCCCACCCCGAGAAGCGGCGTCAGCAGTCGATAGGCATCCTGAATCTCGGCCACACTCGTGTGACCAGCGCGGTGAAACGTCGCCGCCGCCAGGATCAGGATCGACGCATTGATGAAGAACGCGAACGAGAGCGCGATGGTCGAATCCAGGAACGCGAATCGCACCGCCTCGCGCTTGCCGGCATGCGTCGCCTCGAACCGGCGCGTCTGCACGATCGACGAATGCAGATACAGGTTGTGCGGCATCACCGTCGCGCCGAGAATCCCCATGGCGATGTAGAGCATGCCGGGATCGCGCAGGATGGTTCCCGTGGGAATCAACCCGCCTAACACGGCTCCCGGCTCGGGCCGAGCGATGAACAGCTCGAACACGAAGCATCCCGCGATCAGGGCGACGAGGGCGATGATGAACGCCTCGAGCTTTCGAAATCCCCGGTCCTGGAGATAGAGAATGAGGAGTACGTCGAGCGCAGTGAGCACGACCCCCCACGCCAACGGAATTCCGAACAGGAGATTGAGCGCGATGGCGGCGCCGATGACCTCGGCGAGATCGCACGCCACGATCGCCAGCTCGCACAGCACCCACAGCACCATGACGGTCGGCGTCGAGTAGGCATCGCGGCAGGCTTGCGCGAGGTCGCGCCCGGTGACGATCCCGAGCTTCGCCGAGAGGCCCTGCAGCAGCACGGCCATGAAGTTCGAGGCGAGGATGACGGACAGGAGCGTGTAGCCGTACGCCGACCCGCCGGCGAGGTCGGTCGCCCAGTTTCCCGGATCCATGTACCCGACCGCAACGAGATACCCCGGCCCAATGAAAGCGAGGAAGCGGCGCAGTGGTGTGCGCGCCGTAATGGGAACCGAGCGATAGACCTCCTCCAGCGAGGCGGACGTGCGCGCACGCCGCCACCCCGCGGGCGGCGCGACATCGTCGGGCAGACGAGCCACGCGCTACGCGAGCGACAGGAACTGGCGCAGGATGCGCTCGGTGAGCCCCCAGATCGTGTGTGCGCCGTGCTGGAAGCTCATCACCGTGCGCGGTCCGGTGGCGAGCTCGAGCACGACCTCCCGGGACACCTCCGGGTCGCGCAGCGCGGCCACATCCACCCAGAACCACTCGGCGACCTCGGGACTCGCGACGATGTCGACGTCGAACCTGACGAGGCCCACGAACGGGGTGATGATGATCGGGGGCAGCACGGGGGTCCGCGGCGCCAGCTCGTCGAGACATCCGAGCATCCGGCCATCGCGCTCGAGATCGATCGCGGTCTCCTCCCACGTTTCGCGCACGACGGTGCGCTCGAGCGTTGGATCGGCAGGCTCGCGGCGCCCTCCCGGGAGCGCGATGTGACCGCTCCACGGATCACCCTCGAACGTCGCGCGCTTGATCATGAGGAGCTGCGGCGTCGGTTCTTCGCGCGTCTCGTCCAGCCTGACGAGCAACGCCACCGCCGCTCGCCGGGATGCATCGCCAGGATCGACGAAGGCCGGCGGGCGCCCTGCCATCGCCCGGACCAGCGGTGCGATCGCGGGATGCTGCGCGATCCGGTCGAGCTCGGTCCGTGTTCTCTCTTCGGTGTGATGCTGCACGCTACCCCTCGATCTCGCCCCCGGCATCGACCCACGATTGAATGCCGCCCGTCATGGATGCGACATCGCCATACCCCATCTCGCGCATGGTATCGGCGGCCAGGGCCGAGCGGTTCCCGCGCGCACAATAGAGTACCACTTTGCGCTCGCGCGGGACGGCGCCTTCGATCTTTCCCTCCAGCGTCCCGCGCGCGACGTGCACCGCCCCCGGCAGGTGCCCCAGGTTCCATTCGCGATCCTCGCGCACGTCTATAATGGCAAAGTCCTCGCCGCGCTCGCGCATCCGCATGACCTCACTCGCGGTGATCTCTGCAATGCGTTTCTTGGCGTCGTCGATGAGCTGGTGGCCGGTCTTCATGGTCGGAGGATGTCGAGGGTGTCGAGGGCGGTACGCGGGGTTTTGATGATAATCTGATCAATGCTCGCGCATGACTGCACCCGCCCCGCCGAAAGCTGAGCGCACTGTCACGCGAGCTCACCGCGATCTCATCGTGGCGGGAAAGCATGCGCTTCTTACGGTTTATCGTCTCGCGACCGATTTGCCAACGAGCGAACGCTATGGCTTATCGTCGCGATTGCGTCGTGCTGCTCTTCCCATCCCGACAAAAATTGCTGAGGGCTTCGGTCGGCGTGCACCTGGGGAGTTGCGGCACTTCCTATCGATTGCCGAGGGCTCACTTCGTCGGCTCCAAACATTGCTCGATGCGATCACCTTGCTACGCTAGGCCCCGGTGGACCGGCTCGACACCAGTTGGCACCGCCAACCGCGTGGGATACCTCCTCCATCGATCCGGGCGGACAGTGCGGCCGAAATTCGCCGCTCCCGGATCACCTTGACGACCTCGACACCCTCGATCACCGCGGCGTTACGACCAAGCTCCGCGCTCCGGCATCCAGCTCTCCGAGCGCGCCGAGCCCCACGGTCCACTGCTCGGCTACGTGCCCGAGGGGAACGCCCGCGAGACAGGGCACTCGCAACCAGTCGGCCAGCTCCAGGAGCACATCATCGAGCTTCCGCGCGCCGTCGTCGGCCTCCTCGGGGCAGTTTGTGCACTCGCCAAAGATGATCGCGCGCACGCCGTGCAGCGCGCCGGAGAGGCGCAGCTGCGCCAGCATGCGGTCGATGCGATAGACCGCTTCGTTCACATCCTCGAGGAGGAGGATCGCGCCGTCGAGGGGCGGGAAGTACGGCGTTCCCACCAGGGCCGCGACGACGGCGAGGTTCCCGCCTTCGAGTCGGCCGCGGGCGCGACCGTGGCGCAGCACGCGTGCGCGTTCCGCGACACCGCAGGAATCCTCGCCGCGCATCACGGCCCGTTCCAGTGACGCGCGCGAGAACGGCGAGAGCGGCGTCCGCGCCGTCGGCGCATGATACGACACGATGCCTGCCTGACGAGCGATCGCGCCATGCAACGCGGTGACATCCGAGTAGCCGAGAATCGGCTTGGCATGGCCGCGAAGCGCGCTCCAGTCGACGCGGTCGAGCAGGCGCATTGCGCCATATCCGCCGCGCAGACACCACACGCCGTCAATCCGCCGGTCGCGCAGCGCGTCGTTGAGATCCGCGGCGCGCGCGTCATCATCGCCGGCGAAATACCCTGTCCGCGCGAGCGCGTGCGGGGCCACGACGGCCTCCCAGCCGAGCGCGCGTACGTTGGCGATGGCACGATCGACATCGTCGGGTCCACGGAGTGGGCCCGCGGGTGACACGAGTGCGACGCGCGCGCCCGGAGCGAGCGGCGGTGGCGCACGACGCGCAACGGATGCAACCGTCATGCGCGTCGTTCGTGATGATCGCGATCGAGCACGTAAGAAATGCGTGCCATGGAGGTCTGAAGAATCGCGCAACGTAGACGCACGAGTGGGACGGGTCAACTACGCATGCCTCGCGCTTTACGCACGCATCGAAACGTATGGCACACGCGTTGCCCCTCTGCACGTCCCCAAGGGCGGCGTACGCCGCCGTGAAGACAAAGCACCTGACTCAGTTGGGAGGACACGACCATGGCGGATCGCAACAAGAACCAGAATGAGGATCTCGACTCGCAAGGCGACGGAGGAATGAGCGGGTCCCCAGGAGGTTCGCAGAGTGGATCGCTCGGTGGATCGCGTGGTGGCGCCGGTGGGCAGCAGGGTGGCTCGCGAACGGGCAGCTCGGGCGCCGGTAGTGAAGGCTTCGGGGCGTCAGGTGCCGGATCGACCGGTGGTGCAGGCGGATCGACGGGCGGCGCCGGTGGCGCGAGCGGGTC
>DATFFP010000086.1:0-15799 GCA_035249985.1 Gemmatimonadaceae bacterium | reverse complement strand
AGTTCGCAGTTCGCAGTTCGCAGTTCGCAGCAGTTCGCAGCTCCTAGAAGGACGTCCCGAGCAGCACATAAACACTTCCATCGCCCCGCGCAGCGCCCGCTATGGGCCTCGCGGCTCCCACCCGCAACCGATAAGCCTCGTCGTAGCTCCACGCGAGGTCGAGCGCGACCTCGACGCCCGCGGACGCGATCCACTCCACCGGAGTCGGGTCCCAGCCGGCGCCGGCATCGGCGAAGACCGTCCCCGAGAGACGGTCGAAGAACAGCGGACCAGCGCCGCGCGTGGTGAGGGTGATCGGAAATCGCCACTCCACGGATGTCGCCAGTGCTCGCGTACCTTCCCGGGCGTCGGTGTCCCACCCGCGCACGCCGAAGGTGCGGCGCGTGCCCGTGCGAACACCGGGCAGCACCTCCACCGACGCCCCGCTCTCACCGCCGACCGAGAAGATCTCCGGCGCAATGCCCTCGGACCATCCACCGGCCACGCGCGCCGCCAGCACGTGGTGGGCGTAGCCCGGCAGGTTCAGCGACTTGTACATCGAGAGGACGCCGAGCGCCTCCTTCGACCAGGGCCGAGACTCGCCCGCGACCCACCGCTGCCGTCCGAAGGCGCCGAGCTGGATGCCGTCCTCGAGGGAGATCGCGAGGGGCGGCCGTCGCGCGTTCGCCCATCCGGTCGAGACGTACGCGCCGCGGAAAGACGGAGTGCGCCCCCTGGAGAAGTTGAGACGATCGATCACCGGGGCCGGATCCGACGTGTACCGGAGCCACTCGTATTCGCCGCCTAACGTGATCGAGGAATACGTCCGCACGCGCGGGCGCTCGAGCGTCAGTCCCAGCGACACCTCACGTGACCGCTCGAGGAGCGCGCCCACCGGATTGTCATCGTTGTCGAGAATCCTGAAGGCGTCCCACGACTGCGCGGCGACGATGTCCACGACGGGAAGCCCGAGGCCGCGCCACACCCATTGCACGTTCCCCGACAGCTCGTCGTCCTCTGGCGACCACGCGACGTCCGCCGCCCAGGTGTGGCGTCGGAGGACATCCCATGCGCTCGTGAATGCGCCGATCGAGGTGGCACCACGAGAGCTCTCGCCGATGGTGGGAAGCCAATAGCGCGGCAGGAGCATGCGCAGCGAGGAGTAGCGACGCTGAGGCGCTTGCGAGGGCTCTGGGTGTCGAGCGACGTCGGCCGAGAATCGTTCCGCGATGGCCGGTCGGTCGAGCCCGGTGGTGTCGAGCGGAGCCACACCGACATGGAAGCCATCATTCCGGTAGTGCACCGCGGCGAGTTGAGCGCCATTCGGCGACAGCTCGGGCTCGAACAGGCCTGTCGACGCCGAGCTCAGGCGCCTCACGAGTGCTCCATTGATGGCGTCGTCAGCTCCGAGGGAATCCACCGGCACCGCATAGAGCTGCGTCACGCCGGTGCGATCCGACGAGAAGAAAAGCCACCGTCCGTCGCGACTCCACGATGGCGAGGCGTCCACCGCGCGATCGCTGGTGATCCGTGCCACGAATGCGCCGAGGGTGTCGAGCACGACGATGTCGCCAAACCCGCCATGCGTCCATCGCACGGCCGAAATGCGATCGCCCCGGGGTGACCACCTCGGCTCCGCCCACTGCGTATCGGGATGAACGCGCGTCAGGGGCGAAACCACGCCGTCCATGGTGACGCGGACGAGTCGGTTCGTACCCGGCGCTCCCTGCACCGCGACGATCGCGCCGTCATCACGCGCATCGGGCTCGCCAAGGCGCGCGCCGGTCGTGAGGCGACGCGCGTTCCCCGGGTGGCCGATCCACAGATCGCTCCGGATGTGCCACGGGCTGGTGAACTCGAGCTGCGCGAACAGCAGACGCCCGTCGCGCAGCGGGACGTTCACGTCGCTTCCATTGCGGCGCGCGAGGCGGTCGACGCGCCCGGCCAGATCCACCGCGTAGACGCCCGGCACCTCCTCACCGGGCACCGCGGCAAAGACCAGCACGCTGTCGGCCATCCACCGCGGTGTCATGGCGAGGCGCCCCTCCGTCGTGAGATCGCGCCACCCCGACATCGGCTCGGCGGGTGCGCCCGCGACCGCGGCGGCAAGGGTGTCTCTCCACTCGCGAAACGCGTCCCCGAACGAGATGCCGAACGCGCCTCGTGAGGCACGCCCGAGGAAGAACGGAATTGGAAACCTCGACGTCCGTTCGATGAACTCGGGCACCTTGTCGGTGCCGCGCGTCCGAGCCAGGTAGTCGAAGAAGAGCGAGCCGAACGCGTACGGAATCTCCCCCCACGGGTATCGTGCCGTCGCCGCGCTCCATTCCGGAGGAGGTGGCACATCGTTCGCCAGCGCACTCGCGCGTGCGATCATCTCGTGATGCGTCCCACGCACGCGGCCAGCCCTCGTCAGGCGTGATTCGTAATAGGTCGCGATCCCCTCCGTGACCCAGGCCGGCGTGAAGCCGTTCGGCATGAACACCGGGTTCCGGCCAAACAGCTTTCGCGCCACTCCCCACCATCCGGCCGACCGATCCAGATGAAAGATGTGAACGAGCTCGTGGGTGATCACGAGCTCGGTCCAGTCGTCGTAGAAGCGAAGTGAGCGGCTCGCCGTGGGCGGGTTGGCGTAGATGACGATGCGGTTGGTCGGAAAGGGGGTGGCATTGCCGTTCGTGAAGTCCACGTTGTCGGCAACGACGAGCTCGATCACCCCGCGCGGCGGGCGCAGCTCTCTCGCCAGCCGCTCCCATGCCACTTCTGCCTGAGACGCCGCGCGCCTCGCCGCTGCCTCGAGCGGCGGGGTGAAGTGCACCCGAAAATGCTCGGTCGATATCGTGCGCCAGGAGTCGTGGGGAACGAGCTGCGCCGACACCGGAGCGGTTACCGCGAGAACAAGAAGGACCGCACAGGCGGCGCGCGCGCGCGGTGTCACTGTGCCATCTCCCGAAAGAAATCCTCGAGCGCTTCGACGAGGGCACGCGCATAGGCATCCTGGTAGCCCGGGGTGCGCAGCGCCGCCTCCTGCTCGGGAATCATGATGTAAGCGCCCTCGGCGAGAATCGACGGCATCCAGGTCGGTCGAGCGAGCGCGAGCGTGCGCGAGTACACCCCGTTGTCACGTAGCCCCATCCGCGCAACCATGCGACGCTGCGCCGCACGAGCGAGCGGCTCCGCCTGCGGATGCAGGAAATAGGTCTCAGTGCCATTCGCGGTGAACGGGTTTACTCCATCGGGCAGCGCGTTCAGGTGAATCGAGACAAGCGCATGCGCGTTGGCGCGCCGGGCGATGATCGGGCGGTCGGCGAGCGCAACGGGCTCGGGCGTCCTGCGCGTCATCACGACCGTCGCTCCCCGCTGCTCCAGCAATGCGCGCATCCGCTCTCCCACGGCGAGCACGGCATCTCCTTCGTAGAAGCCCGTGGGTCCAGTCGCGCCGACTGGTGGGTGACCGGGGTCGACGACGATGGTCAGGCCGCGGAGCGGCGAGCCGGAGCCGCGAATCTCCGGGGGCCGACGAACGCGCAGCACGAAGGCACCGCGCGCCTCATCCCAAAATGCCAGGTATCCAAAGGGTCGCCGCGCCAAGTGCAGCGTGAAGCGAAGCCGATCGCTCGCCTCCTGGTCCCATGTCACCATGCGGATGAGCGAGTCGTTCGACACGAAGCGTGTGACGTCGCTGCTGCTCGTTGTCCCGTACAGCGTCACCGACATCGTCCGGTCGCTCTCGGTGACGAGGTGCGCGGGTCGCTCCGTGATGGGTACGACGAAGTCGGACCACCCCTCGCCGGGCACCACACGCGCGTTGCGCGCAACGCGCCGCGGGCTCGCCACACCAACCTCGAGAAAGCGCGCGTCTGCCGCGGGAACCCACGCTTCGAGCGTGCCGTCGAGGCGCACGCGCACGAAGTTGCCGTTGCCGCCGGTGAGCTCGAGGCGCGTGCCTGGAAAAAGGAACCACTTGTACGTGTCGTCGGGTTGCGGGCGCCCGAAGATGACGCGGTCCGTATCACTCATCGGCGCGGGGTCGGCGCCGAGAATCACGAATCGCGGCGTTGTGTCGGTGAGCGCAACTGTCGGCAGGGCGAGGCGCACCGTATCCAGGCCGCGCGCGACGACGACCTGTCTCGGTGCCGCGAGGGCCGCAGCGGCAACGTCGACCGTCCACGATTCCGCGGGGCCAAGAAATCGTGTGATCGAATCGCGCGCGAGGATCGTCGAATCGCGACCGGTAGCGCGGAGCCCGGGAACAGTCGCGCCGCTCGAGAGCCTCCGCCGTCCCGCCGTGGTCGTGTCGAGCTCCACCCACACCGTCGCGTTCGCGGGCGCTCGCACGCCCACGCGAACCCGCTCGTGGGGACGCAGCATGAGCCCCGGCGGCGGTGAAAGGCTCGCCGAGTCCACGACGAGGGGTCCCTCCAGCGTGAGCGGTGTCCGCGGAGGTGGAAGCCGGATCGGATGCGACGCGCGGACCGTGTCCGCACCGAGCGCGGCCACGAGATCGAAGCGGGCCGAATCCGGGCGCGGCAATGGAAGAAACGCCAGATAGCTTCCATTCGGCAGCACCGGAACGGGCATCCCGTTTATTGTCAACGTTGCCCGCCCATTGCCGACGTGGCCGAATATGAAGCTCGAATCACGGGCCTCGACGAGCGCATTCGGCGACGGATATTGCACGTGAATACGCAAAGCACCTTCGACGAGTGGAACCGGGGGCAGTGCAGGCGTGCCGGAGGGCGCGGGCGCTGGCGCGCTGACGGGCGCCGAGGCGCATGCGCCAAGCGCCATGAGAAGCGCGACGCCGGAAGGGCGTCGCGCGATTGGTTGACGCAACATGAGGTCAAGCTAACCGTGCTCCCGGAGGGGGGCGAGCCTGTGATGGTTTGCCGCGCCTCACCGTCATTTCTATATTGCCGCGGCACCCGATCGGGAGGTGGCGAACCGCCGGGCGGCATCGTGACAACTCAACCGCCGGAGACGTCTATCCTGTACGCCCATCCGCGCTCGACCTGCTCCCCCACTTCGTGACGACGCCAAACCCCTCCGCGAGCACCGTTTCGCGCGGCGATATCACTGTACACGTCCTCGGCCGGACTGACGTCGGCCGTACGCGCGAGCACAACGAGGACTCGTTTCTCGTCGCCGATCTCAGCGCCGGAACGGTCAGCGATCAAGCCGAGGCCGTCACGTACGCGCTGGGCCCCCGGGGGGCGCTCTTCATGGTCGCCGACGGCCTGGGTGGGGCCGCGGCGGGTGAGATCGCGAGCGGGATGGCGGTCGACATCGTCCTTCAGGAGCTGCGCCGCACCTGGGTGAGCGCGCCCGCG
This sequence comes from Gemmatimonadaceae bacterium, assembly GCA_035249985.1. GTDB lineage: Bacteria > Gemmatimonadota > Gemmatimonadetes > Gemmatimonadales > Gemmatimonadaceae > JAICNG01. The sequence goes on along the minus strand of DATFFP010000086.1, from coordinate 10,490 downwards.
ACGGATCCCGACACCTTTGCGCATGCGTTGAAGAAGGCGTGCGAGCTCGCGAACACCCGCATCTACGAGTATGCGATGAAGAACCCCGACCATCGCGGACTCGGCACGACGGCGACCATTGCCGGTCTCCTGGGCAATACGCTCTATCTCGTGCAGGTGGGTGACTCGCGCGCGTACATCGTGCGCGGAGGCGTGGCCCAGCAGATCACGAAGGATCAGTCGCTGATGCAGCGGCTCATCGAAGCCGGCGAGCTGACACCCGAGGAAGCCGAGCAGAGCGAGCGACGCAACATCATTCTTCAGGCGCTGGGTCCCGAGCCGGTCGTGAAGATCGATCTCACGCACCAGGCGGTGCGGAGGGGCGACCTGCTCGTCCTGTGCACGGACGGGCTCTCGGGCCAGGTTCGCAAGGAGGAGATCGCGCGGATCGTGGCGCACGAGCGGGATCTCACGACGGCGGGGCAGACGCTCATCGACCGGGCGAACGAGAATGGCGGGCCCGACAACATCACTGTCGTCATCGCGCACCTCGAGGGCGATGGACTCGAGCCGCCCATCGAAGGGGACGTTGTCGGACATTCCGTCTTCGAGCTGCAGAATGCCACGCCGTCGACGCCGCTTGCCCCCTTGCGCCGCATCACCGGGAAGATGCGAAGCGTCGTCTCACCCACCGATGAGTCGACGGGCGAGGACGCGTCGCCGGTGAAGACCGCACAGGCGTCGCGCGGGAATCAGCTGCTGCTCGTGGCGCTCGCGGCGGCGCTCGTCATTGCGCTGTTCGCCTTCCTGTACGTACACGTGCGCGGTGCCGTGAGCGGCGATAGCGGTGGCGCCCCACCCGCAGTCGATTCGGCCACGGGAGCGGCCGGCCCGCCGTAAGCGGCCGTCGCGCGCGATGTCGTTCTCCATGAGGGATCTTCGCGGCGTTGCCCGCCGGGTGATGGCCACACCCGCTACGCGTTGGCGGACGCTCCCCCTTACCGTACAGCTCGTGCTGCTTGGGGCGGGGATGGTCGTGGCCTGGGTCCTGGTGACGCGGGCGTACGATCGCATTACCGGCCCGCAGGAGAGCGTTGCGTTGGGCGCGCGGCACTGGCAGCTCGCCGGGGTGATCGCAGAGCGTGCCGCATCGGCCGCGTACGAAATGCAGGGCGCGTCGCGTGGCTACGCCCTGACCGGTGACACCGCCCGTCGGCGGGAAGCCGAGAACGCCGCTCGACGACACACTGCCCTCCTCGACTCCCTGTACACCCTCGGGGCGGTCGATCAGGACATCCTGACGCATGTCGTCGCGTACCGCGAGCTCGCCACGCGGTGGCGCGCGGCGCTGCACGCGAGCGTCGCGGCGCGTGACGATCGTCGCGACGCGCGTGCGGACATCGCCCGCGAGCGCCCGCTGTCCGACAGCGCGCGTGTCGTTGGCAGAGCGCTCATCGAAGAGATGCGCGGTCGCGAGCATCTCGCGCAGATCGAGGCGCAGGCACGCATTGCATCACGCGCGTCGTTCCTGCTCCGCGTCGGCCCGATCGTCACCACACTGCTCCTGCTCGGGATCGCCGGACTCCTGCTGCGGCGCACTCTGCTCGCGGTCTCCCAGGCCGCCCGCGCGCTCGCTGAAGGTCGCTACGCCGACGTGCGACTCCCCGCCGAGCTCGGCGGCAATCGCGAGATGCGCCAGATCGCGGACACGTTCGGCGAGCTCGCGCTCGCCATCGAGGAGCGTGAGCAGATCCTGCAAAGCGACATTCTCCAGCTGCGCGAATACGAGCAGCTCAAGAGCGATTTCGTGTCGACGGTCAGCCACGAGCTGCGAACTCCACTGACGTCGATGCGCGGTGCGCTTGGACTCGTCCTGAGCGGGGCGGCTGGCCCCGTGTCGCCACAGGGCCAGGAGCTGCTGGGCATCGCCAATCAGAACACCGAGCGGCTCATCCGACTGATCAACGACATCCTCGACGTCGAAAAGATCGAGTCGGGGACGATCACCGTGCGCCGTGATCGATGCGACCTCCGCGCGGTGCTGGAGAGCACGATCGCAGGCGTGCACGGGTACGCCATGGTGCATCGCGTGCGAGTCACCCTGCGCGCGGTCACGACCGCGGAAGTCGTGGGCGACCAGGACCGGTTGATTCAGGTTTTCACGAATCTCCTCTCGAACGCGATCAAGTTCTCACCGGCCGATGGAGAAGTGATCGTCACGGTCGAAGTGGAGAACGACGTCGCCCGCGTCGGCGTGCGCGACCAGGGTCCCGGCATTCCCGCCGAGTTTCAGGCACGCATCTTCGGCAAGTTCCAGCAGGCGGAAAGCTCGTCGACCAGGCGCCATGGGGGCACCGGGCTGGGATTGGCGATCGCTCGGGCGATCGTGGAGCGACACGAGGGCCACATTCACTTCCAGACCGGGGCGGGTGCGGGCACGACGTTCGTCGTCGAGCTGCCGCGCGCCGCGCGCCCGGTCGCCGAGGTGAATCCCGCCACCGGCACCGCACCGCGGGTCCTCGTCGTGGATCCCGACCGCGACATCGTGCAGATTCTGCAACGCCTCGCGACGTCACTGGCCGTGCTGGTGCCGGCCACGTCGCGCGACGACGCGCTCCGCGCGGCTCGCGCGACCCCGTTCGACGCCGTCATCGTCGAGCCCGAGCTTCCTGGGGGAAATGGCTTCGCATTGGTGCACGAGCTGCGGTCCCTGCGCGACTACTCGCACCTGCCCGTCATCGTCTTCTCGGCCCGCGAGTATACCGTCGCGGAGCTGGACGGCGTCATGCTGACTCCCGCGCACGCCTACGTGAAGGCGCGCGATGATGCGAAGGATGTGGTCATGCGGTTGCGGGCGGTGCTTGCGGCGAGCGCGGAAATGAAGAACGAGGAGATGAAATAGGAACGAGGAAGTGGCTAACACGGTCCAGCCCCGCGCGACCTCGAGCCGCTACTTCCTCGTTCCTCGTTCCGAGTTTCGGAGTGCAGCCTCAACGAGCCAGGTAACCGCAGAAGGCCGCGCCGGGACGGGCCATTCATACGGATCAAAGCGTCGACCCCTCGCCCGGATGGCCGCAAAATGCCGCAAAAGGCAATGCATCGTGGTTTCTCTGCGGCCATTGGACCAGGGGAAAGGCTATGCGATGGGAACGACTCCGTCCGGTTGCGGCCTTCTGCGGTTACATGCCCCTGCACCCACCAACTCGGACGCAGGCCACTAGTTCGTCAGGAAACCCTCGGGGCCCCGCGCCTCATCGGCGGCTGCATCCCATTCCGGCGCTTCGCCCGGCTTGTTGAGACGCAGCGAGTCGAGCAGCCGCCGCGCCAGCGCGGACGGAGCATCGAGGATCAGCAGCAACGCCAGATCGTCGCGGTAGGCGGCGAAGCGCGCCGTGGCACCGATCGCGCGGACCAGACGACGAGACTCGCGCAGCCAGGCCACGACCTGGGCCGGCTCGCCCTCCGAGATGCGCGGGCTCACCAGCACCGAGGTGACGCGTCGGCCGGCGGCCGCGAGCGCCCGGTGCTGATCGAGGCTTTCCCCGGCGCGCGGAGGAAGCGCGATCGCCGTCATCGCGTGTAGCCCTTTCGTTAGGCGTTCGACGCGGAGGCGCTCGAGACGGCTGGTGACCCGCGCGCGAAGCTCGAGCGGAATCAGGGGCTTGGCGAGCGTCTCATCGATGCCGGCATCGTAGGCCGCCAGCGATGTGGCGCTGTCGAGGTTCCCCCCGAGCAGCAGCACCGGAAGATCCCGGTAGGCAGGCATTCCACGCAGAAGGCGCGTGAACGCGATCGCATCAAAGGATGGGAGGCGCGCCTCGAAGAGCAGCACGACCGGCTGCTCGCGCTCGAGCGTCTCGAAGAGATGAAGGGGGGAATCGATGGTGACGACGCGAAGCTCCTGGCCCAGTGCATAACGCGCGATCTCGAGAATGGAGGGATCGTCGTCGAGGAGGAGGATGGTTGGCCTGAGCCAGGTCGTCGCGAGCAGGAGCCGGTCGGCGCGATCGAAGAGCGCGCCGACATTCTCGAGGCCCTCCAGCCCCTCGTCGATGGCAAGCGTGGGCAGCCAGCGCTCCGACTGCGACCGCGCCGCCTGTGCGGCGCGCGCTCGAGGCATCACGACGAGGTGCGGGATCCGATCGCGCGTGATTGCGCCAGTCACATCACCGTCGATTGCCTCGAGCGCGTATCCACGACGAGGCGCCTCCTCGGCGAGCGCGTTCCGCGTGCGCTCCGACATCGAGACCAGCAGCATTCGCCGGCGGGGCGCGGCGGTGAGCGCGGGCAGCCGGTCCGCCTCGACGGGGATCTGGAACGCGAGACGGAGCGCGCTGGCGAAGTGACTGATGATCGTCGCACGACTGTCGATTTCGAGCTGCGGGTCTGCGCTCCAGCTCGAGACGCGCTCTTCGAGTCGGGTGGCGAGCGTGCTCGCGTCGAGGAAGCCATAGCTTCCCGCGGTCCCTTTGACCCGATGCAGCTCACGCTTGAGGGCCTCGAGCGCACGGGGCGCGCTCGGCATCCTCGTGAGCTGGGCGGCCAGCCCGTCGAATGCGGCGACGAGCGGACCCGAGGACGCGCGAAAATGCTCGCGCAGGGCGGCGAGCGCGTGACCCAGTTCCGCGGTGGTGCCGCCGTTGGTGCTGGTGGTTGTGCTCGTCATCTCGATGCAAGCGTGACGCGACCCGAGCGGTGCTCGTCGCTCGGGGCATTCGCGTAACATATCGAGCCCTCACGCGCTTCGCGCCCCCGACATGCCGATCCGCCTACTCTGCGCCGATGACGAGGACGACATTCGAACGATCCTTCGATTGGCGCTTTCGCTCGACGGCGAGCTCGACGTCCACTTCGTGTCATCGGGAACAGAGGCACTGGCCCAGGCGCAACAGGGTGGCTTCGACGCGATCGTGCTCGACGGCATGATGCCCGACCTCGACGGCTATGAGACGTGCCGCCGTCTCAAGGCCGACCCCGCCACCGCACACATTCCAGTGATCTTTCTCACCGCGAAATCACAGCGTGAGGAAACGCGGCGTGCGCTGGCGATCGGCGCCATCGCCTGCCTCACCAAACCGTTCGATCCCATGACGATCGCCGGTGACCTGCGCCGGGCACTGGGGCGCTAGCGTCGCGGCGGGTCTGGTGAAGTCGCGCGCCGCCTGTCCATATTCGCGGCGCCCATGACCAGCTCAGAGTCTCCTCGCATCACGGCGCACGTCTCACTGCGCACGAAGCTGCTCTGGGTCGCGGCGTTCTACTTCGCGTCGGGCTTCCCGTTCGGCATCGCGACCGAGCTCCTCCCGGTGTACTACCGCCAGCGCGGGGTCAGCCTCACCGACATCGGGCTGCTGAGCGTCATCGCGTTCCCCTGGACGTTCAAGTTTCTCTGGGCGCCGCTGGTCGATCGGATCGGGACCTACAAGCGATGGCTCCTCGGCGTGCAGATCGGGCTCGCGGGAACGATGCTCGCCCTCCTGGCCGCGGATCCCGCGCGGGCGATGCCATTGCTGTGGGTCGTGCTGGTCGCCATGGCGACGCTCTCCGCCACGCAGGACATCGTCGTCGACGCGTACACGATCCGCCTGCTCGACACGCGCGAATACGGCGCAGCCAACGGCGTGCGCGTGACCGCCTATCGAGTGGCGATGCTCGTGGCCGCCGGCGTGCTGCTGACGGCGGCCGGCCGTCTCGGGTGGCCGACGATCTTCGTGCTCGCGGCGGGGCTGATGCTGATCCTGACCGCGATCTCCTTCACGGTTCCACCCAGCGATGTGCCGCGCGCCGCGGCCCATGGCGGGGTGCGGGATCTTGTCGAGCCGTTCCGCGAGCTGCTCACCCTCCCCGCCGCGATCGCCGTCCTCATCTTCGTTCTGACGTTCAAGCTCGGGGACATTTCTCTCATCCCGATGACGAAGCCGTTCTGGGTCGATCGCGGCTTCTCGACGGAGAGCATCGGGGCCGCGACCACCGTCGGGATCATCGCCGCGATCGCAGGAGCCCTCGTCGGGGGAGCGCTGACGACACGGTGGGGAATCTTCACCGCCCTCTGGAGCCTGGGCCTCGTACAGGCGCTCTCGAATCTCGGCTACTGGGTCGCGTCGCAGCTTCCGGCCGAGCAGAGCGTCCTCTACGGCACGATCTTGCTGGAGCAGTTCACGTACGGGATGGGCACCGCCGCGTTCCTGTCCTTCCTGATGTCGCTCTGCTCGAAGCGATACGCTGCGACACAATACGCGTTGTTGTCCGCGCTCTTCCGCGTTGGCGGGCTCGTCGCCGGCGCCATCTCCGGGGCCATCACAGAGGATGTGGGCTACGGGTCGTATTTCTTCATCACCTTCCTGCTCGCGCTCCCCGCGTTCTCGCTGCTCCCCTGGATACGTCGAACAGTCGCCCGTCAGGCGGGCTGATCGATCAACGGTCGCACGGTCAGCGCGCCTTCAGCAGCCACCGCGCCGCCGCGTGCTGCATCACCGTCTCGCCGCCCCAGGCGCTCACGACGTGCTTGGGCTTCTTGAGCTCGGCCGCCAGACGGGGATGCGAGAACTGCATCACGACCGCTTCCGGCGCTTTGTCGATCACTTTGTCGACGACCTTGCGCGCTTCGGCGGAGTAGCCCGGGCGCCCCTTCCAGCTGCGAATGTCGCCGAACAGCGCGACGACGACGGACGCACGCCCATCGCCGCTGACCTTCTCCACGCGCTTCACCTCGGCGCCCGCGAGCGACAGAGTCTGAAAGAAGGGATCACGTGACGGCGCGGGGTACGGTCCACCGAGGTCATCGTCCACGACGACGACCTCGACCGGGGATGTCACTCGCGGCGGCGCGCCGCGCACGACCTGGATCACGCGGTCGGCGAGCGTCGCACCCCAGGCGACGTCGGCCGCCGAGGCGCGGCGGTACTCGTTGGGCGGCGAGGCCCACTGCGCCCACTTCTGCCGCCGCCGCACCGAATGTTGAACGCGCTCGCGATCGAGCGTGCCGTTCTCGACCGCCTTCTCGAGCGCATGTGCGACGGCGGCAAGATCCTTCGGATAGACCAGCACATCGCAGCCCGCATCGAGCGCCCGGATCGCCGCCTCACCTTCGGTGCGCCCCTCCAGCACACCGTCCATGATGAACGCATCGGTCACGATGAGTCCTTCGAATTTCATCTGTTGCCGCAGCAGCCACCGCAAGATCTCTCGCGAGAGCGTCGCGGGCATGCCGCTCGGATCGAGCGAGGGAAAGGCGACGTGCGCAGTCATCACCGACGCCACGCCAGCCTCGATGGCCGCGCGAAACGGCATTAGATCGTTGTCGAGCAGCTCCTGCCGCGAGGCGTTGACGACGGGCATCTTCATGTGCGAATCGACCGTCGTCCGACCGTGCCCCGGAAAATGTTTCGCGCACGCGAGCACGCCCTCGGCCTGACACGCGTCGATCCACTCGCTCGCCAGCTTCGCGACGACCCGAGGATTGCTCCCTAACGAGCGCGTTCCGATGATCGGGTTGGTCGGCTCGATGTCGAGATCGCACACCGGCGCGTAATCCCAGTTCACCCCCATCGTACGGGCCTCACGGGCGGTCAGTCGCGCGGCGCGACGCACGGCGTCGGTGTCCCCAAGCGAGGCGATGGCGGCAAGCGGCGGCAACCCGGTCGCGCCGGCGATCTGCTGCCCCGCGCCGCGCTCCAGGTCGGCCCCAATGAGCAGGGGAACGCGAGAGCGTTGACGAAGCTCCTTCGTCAACGATCGCACTGCGTCTTCGACACCGCCGAACAGAATGAATCCGCCGACTCCGAGCTGTAACCCTTTCTCGATGAGGGGCCGCTCTTTCTCCCACCCCACGGCGGTGTCCCAGCGAAGTGCCGGCAGGAGCAACTGCGCTACGCCGTTCACGCCGGGCTCCATTTGCCGAGCAGGCGTCGGCCGCGCGCGCCAGTCGCTCCCGGCACGTTGCCAGACCGACCCTCGACGAAGAGATAGCCCATGAGCGCGAATGCCACCGCCTCCTTCGCTTCGGCATCGAAAAAGAGGTCGTCGAAGCGCGCGACGACTGCGGGGGCGAGTCGCGCGGTCACCGCATCGAGGAGCGCCGGGTTCCGAGCGCCCCCACCCGACACCACGATCTCGGCCACTGGCTCCGGGATGAAGCGACGGAAAGCGTCCGCGATGCTCTCCGCGGTGAGGGCAACGGCGGTCGCGACGATGTCCTCGGTGGTCGCGTCGCACTTCGCCCGACACAGGGAGATGAGCCGCTCCATGTACGCGCGGGTGAAGAGCTCACGCCCCGTGCTTTTTGGCGGCGGCGCCGCGAAGTACGGCTCGGCGAGCAGCTCGCGCACGACCGGGTCGCATGGCCGGCCGCGTCTGGCGAGCGCTCCGTCCACATCGTACGGCAATTCAGGAACGAGCATTCGCGTCACGCCATCGATCACCCCCACGCCTGGCCCGGTGTCGAATGCGCGGACGCCCTCGAGCGCGCCGCCGGGAGGCACAATGGTGACGTTCCCAATGCCGCCGAGGTTCTGGAGTGCACGCCATCGCTGCACATCGTGAAAGAGCAGCGCGTCCGCGATCGGAACGAGCGGGGCGCCCTGCCCTCCCGCGGCGACGTCTCGCACCCGGAAGTCACTCACCACGCCGATGCCCGTTCGCTCGGCGATCATCGCCGGCTCGCCGAACTGCCAGGTCGAATGTCCAGGCTCATGCCACACCGTTTGCCCGTGCGAGGCGATCGCGCGCACATCCTCGCGGGAGATGCCGGCGTCGGCCAGGACCGCGACCGCCGCGTCGGCGAGCCAGGCGCCGAGCTCGAAGTTGAGACGGCAGTATTCGGTTGGCGAGGTGCCCTCGAGCGCGCTCAGCAACCGCTCGCGTTGCTCTCGCGTGTACGAGAACGAGCGAAACGCCAGCAGCTCCGCCGAGATGTGATCCACGCCGGGGACAAACCGCGCGACGGCGGCGGAAATGCCGTCGAGCGACGTGCCTGACATGAGCCCGACGACCACGGCCGGGGTGAGCGCCCGCTCCTCCGTGAGCTGCGATACGCGGGTGGGGGCCGTGCGAAGCGCGGTCACGTCGACGGCGGCGGAGGCGCTCCCGGAACGACGCGACGCACCACGCCGCGCGATGCGGCGAGCAAACGCTCGGCCTCGTCGCGCGTCGTCGAGAGCTTCTGCATAACGATTGCCGTCTTCACGCTCCCATGCGCGGCGTGGATCAGCCGCCGGGCTTCCTCGCGCTCGACTCCGCAGACCTCCATCAGGATTCTCTCCCCGCGGTCGACGAGCTTCTGGCTCATGGCCCGAAGATCCACCATGAGATTGCCGTATGTCTTGCCGAGGCGAATCATGGCGCCGGTGGTGATCATGTTGAGCACCAGCTTCGTCGCGGTGCCTGCCTTGAGCCGAGTGGAGCCGGTGACGACCTCGGGTCCGGTGATCGCGACGATGGCGACGTCGACCCGCGTCACGAGGTCTGCCGGCGGTGGTGAGCAGGCGAGGATCGCGGTGCGGGCACCGCGGTCGATCGCACGCTCCAGTGCGCCACGCACATAGGGCGTGGTCCCCGACGCCGCGATCCCCACCACGAAATCGTTGGACCCAACATCACGCTCATCCATCGCGGCCGCGCCGTCGGAGGCAACGTCTTCGGCGCCTTCCTGCGATTTCGTCAGCGCGGGCAAGCCGCCGGCAATGATCCCTTGAACCATCTCCGGATCGGTGCCGAATGTGGGCGGGCATTCACTTGCATCGAGCACGCCAAGGCGCCCCGACGTGCCGGCACCGATGTAGAACAGCCGGCCTCCCGCGCGAAACGCCTCCTCGGCGAGCTCGATCGCTCGCGCAATTTGGCCGCGTTGTGTGGCCACCGTCTCGGGCACGCTTCGATCTTCGGCATTCATGAGATCGACGATCTCGGCCGGCGTGGCGAGGTCGATGCTGGCGGTGCGGGGATTGCGCCGTTCGGTGAGGCGCGGATCAATGAATGACAGCGTCAAATCGCGAAGCAGTTCGAGGAGTTGTGGCGCGGGTGGCCGTTTCGTCGGGCGAACAGAGGCGGGCGCAACGCGCTCCGCATTCCGCAATCCGCGCCCCTTCCCCTATCTTACCCATCACTCATCCCCCCGACCAGTGCAATCTTCCTTTGCTCGTGTCCTGGCGGTCGCGCTCGGTGTAACGATGCTCACCGCCGATGCAGCCGCACAGATTCTTCAGCTGCCTGGCAAGCGCCGCGATGCAGTATGGGCGACGGCGTGGGCCGGATACTACGATCCCGGTTCGTTCGCCGACGGTCGGACGAACACCGATTGGCTGTTCTCCGACGGGCTCGGCTGGCGCGCGTCGGTCGAATATGGAATCGGTGGCGGATCGGCGATCGGCATCCTGGGAACGTTCGCGCGCCTGCCGCTCGAGGTGCGCAGCCGCACCGGAGCGCCATCGCGTGAGGCCGATGGCGACATTCGCTCGTTGCAGGCGCTCTTTCATGCCGGAGGCGGCAGTGGTCTCCACCAGGTGATCGAGGTC
>DATFFP010000085.1:0-21937 GCA_035249985.1 Gemmatimonadaceae bacterium | reverse complement strand
GTTGATGGACCACATCGAGGATCGGCCCGACAGTCAGATGCGATTTCTCGCCGTCGCCCGGGATCCGGCAGCGCTCATCGAGAACATGCCAGTGCGAACGGCTCTGCTTGCGGTCTTTCCACACGAAGCGGGCGCGCTGGTGTCGGCGCTTGGGCCCATGGCCGAGGCGAAGTTCAACATTTCGCACCTCGCGTCCCGCCCCACCCGCGAGCCGTGGCGCTACCAGTTCTTCCTCGAGTTCGAGCACACCGCCGGCGACCCGCGCGTGGACGATGCAACGGCCGCCATTCGTCGAGCGACCGACGAGTTCCGGTTGCTCGGCACGTATCCGCGATGGATGAAGCAGGGGGCGGATCGCACGCCGCGCTGGTAGCGCATCACTGGCAGCAATCGACGCGACATCATATCGTGTGGGCGCGCCCGATGCCGGGCGTGACTATCCGAAAACGGGAGGAGTTGTGCGTCGCTCTTCAACCATGGCCATGGTCGCCCTCGCCCTCGGCGCGGCGACGGCGCTCGCGTGGCCGATCGCGCATCGTCAGGCATCGCAGGGCGTATCGCTCGACCAGCTCGCGTGGTTCACCGGTTGCTGGGCGTACACGAGCCCACGCGTCATCATCGAGGAGCACTGGACGAGCCCCGCCGGCGGGTCGATGCTCGGCGTCAGCCGTACGCTGCGGCGCAATCCCGGCGGCGACAGCACGATCGCGTGGGAGTTCATTCGGCTGTATGAGCGCGGCACGGACCTCGTGTACGCGGCACAGCCCCACAATCAGCCCGCGGCTGAATTCGTGTCCGAACGGGTGAGTGACGTGGAGGCCGTGTTCGCGAATCCCGCGCACGACTTCCCGCAACGCATCATCTATCGCAAGGTGCGCAACGACTCCCTGCGTGCTCGCGTCGAGGGAACGCAAAATGGACGACCGCGCGGCAGCGATTTTCCGTACGCGCGCGTCGCCTGCGATTCTGCGTCCCGCTGACGAGCTGACACGATGGATCTGCTCGTCGTTCGTCACGGCGCCGCCGAAGACAAGGATGCGTTCGCACGGACTGGGAAGGACGACGATCTGCGCCCCCTGACACCCGGCGGTCAGAAGGAAATGCGGGAGGTGGCGCGCTCCCTTCGGGAGCTCGTTCCCGAGATCGACGCCCTGACGACCAGCCCGCTCGTTCGTGCCGTGCAGACCGCCGAAATCCTCGGCAATGCCTACGATCGAGAGGCGGTGCCGGTGGAGTGGCTGCGGCCCGAGGCGCCCTATGAGGCGTTCTCGCGCTGGGCGGCGTCCCACCGCGACAAGAAGACGACCGTCATCGTGGGCCACGAGCCGCACCTGAGCGGGCTCGTCAGCTGGCTCACCGCCGGCTCCAAGCGATCGTTCCTGCAGTTGAAGAAAGCCGGCGCCTGCCTGCTGGAGGTGGAACGGTCGGCTGGCGCGGGGTCGAGCACGCTTCTGTGGTCGATAGGACCCAAACAGCTCCGCGCCCTCGGGGGGAAATAGCTCCGGAGCCCCCGCGCGCGACGAATGTCGCACAGGTTTCTTACAACGCGTGGACGTGTGGAGCGCTCCGGTCCGAGTGGCGTCGCCCTATTTTCGTCGACACCTCACCGGAGCCTGGAGTGCGCCTGCCGTTCGCCCTAACGATTGCCGCGCTGTGCGCGCTGGTTGTGCGCCTCCCGGCACAGGTCACGATGTTTCGCGGCGGACCGAGCCATACCGGCGAATATCGCACGCGCGGCGTCCCCGCATTCGGGGGCCTCCAATGGCGAGTACAGACGGGTGGGCCGGTTCGCTCCTCTCCGGTGATCGCCGGAGCGACGATCTACATCGGCAGCGGCGACGGCACCGTCTACGCGATCAACGCCAACACCGGGGTCGTGCGGTGGCGCCATGCGACGGGTGCCGCCGTGGCGTCGACGCCGGCGGTCGCGAACGGTCTGGTCTACGTCAACGGCAACGACGGGCGATTTCGCGCCATTCGCGCCGGCGATGGACAGCTGGCGTGGTCGTTCATGACGGGCACCGCCCTGCCGCTCAAATGGGGGTACGAGAGCGGTGAGATCTACACGTCATCGCCGGCGCTCGAGGGACCGGCGGTGGTCTTCGGAGCGCAGGACGGACACGTCTATGCGATCGACGCACGCACCGGCCGGGAACGATGGCGCTTTCGTACCGGCGGCCGCGTGTACGCCTCGCCCGCGATCGCGGCAGGAACGGTGTACGCCGCCGACCAGGCGGGGAGCGTGTTCGCGATCGCCCTAACGAGTGGACGCCAGATCTGGCGCTTCGATACCGAAGGCACGCGGCTCAACTCGGCGGATTGGGGATTCGACCGCACGACTGTGCAGTCATCCCCTGCCGTCGTTGGCGGGACGGTGTACGTGGGCGCGCGCGATGGCTTCCTGTATGCCATCGATCGCGCGACCGGTGCGCAGCGCTGGCGCCACGATCACAACGTCTCATGGGTGAACAGCTCGCCGGCGGTGAGTGAGGGGTTGGTGTACGCGGGCACGTCCGATGGCCGTTTCATCCAGGCCGTCGACACGGTGACGGGTGAGGAGCGGTGGCGGGCGAACGCCCAAGGCACCGTATGGGCCTCGCCCGCCGTCGACAGCCTGCTCGTGTACGTGGGCGAGGGCGACGGAACGATGTACGCTCTCGACAAGCGGACCGGAAAAGAGGCATGGCGCTATCGCGTGGGGCACCGCCTGTTCTCGTCGCCGCTCGTGCACGACGGGCGACTCTATTTCGGGAGCGATGATGGCGGGATCTACGCGGTGAATGCCGCCCGCGGGGAACCACTCCGACGCGCTGTCTTCTTCGATTCGGCGGTCATCGGATCGGCGATCGTGAGTAGCGAAATGCTGCGCGCGTATCTCACGCGACGTGGATACGAGGCGCTCGACACGGCGTCGCTCGCGCGGTTCATGAACGACCGCGTGCGCGACCGTGCGCCGAGCGTGGTGGTGTTCGCCATGGATTACCTGCCGCGGTCGGTGGCACCGCTCGCGGCCGATACCGTTCTCTTCCGTCGCTACCTCGGCGCACGCGGCAAGGTGGTGTGGATCGGGACGCCACCGCTCCTTTGGCCGCAACCCGATTCGGGCCGCCGCACGCTCAAGGGCGTCACTCGTGAGGCGACGGCGAAGCTCCTCGGCGTTCGTCATGAGCGCGGCAACTTCGACCTCATTGGTGTCTCGAAGGTGACTCCGCAGGCGAAGCAGCTCGGCCTGGCCGATTGGTGGCTCGACAACTGGGGAGCGAATCCGGAGGACGTCACCCACGTGCTCGCCGAAGACGAGTGGGGGCTCGCCGCGGCGTGGGTGAAGCGTTACGGCGGTCCCAGCGGGAGCGGGTTCGTCCGGCTGTATGCGGGCGAGGGAACACCCGGCCGCCCGTCATCAATGGTCGCGATCCAGACGGCGGCGGAGGTGTGGCCTCTGGAGGGTCCTCAGGGTCCTCAGGGTCCTCAGGGTCCTCCGGGTCCTCAGGGTCCTCAGGGTCCTCAGGGTCCTCAGGGTGGAAAGTCGTTGCCCCGACCACCCGGAGGACCCTGAGGACCCTGAGGACCTGAGGACCCTTAACTGTACACCACGCACCCCCGCTCCCTGAGCGCCTCCAGCCACGGCGTCTCCGGCAGCCCGTTCCACCGCACGTCGAGCTTCTCCAGGGCGTGCAGCTCGCGGATCGACTCGGGGAGCGAGGTCAGCTGGTTCTCACGCAAGTCGAGGTGCATGAGCTGGCGCATCTCGCCGAGCTCGTCGGGCAGTGTCGACAGGCGGTTGCCGCGGAGCGCCAGGTGGGTCACGCGGTCGAGCGTGCGAATCGTGCGCGGGAGCGAGATGAGAGCGTTGCGACGGAGGTGCAGAACGCGCAGACTCGTCAGGCGGCCGATCGAATCCGGGAGCTCCTGAAGCGCGTTGTTGTCGAGGTGCAGCTCGCGCAGCGTCGCCAGCGCGCCGATCGAGTACGGAAGCGACTTGATCCCATTGTCGTGTGCGCGGAGCTCCAGGAGTGAACCGAGGGCGCCGATCGTCTCCGGAAGCGCGGTCAGCGCGTTGTTGGCGATGTTGAGATAGGTGAGCGCCTTCAGCTTGCCGATCGAATCCGGCACTCGCGCCAGCTTGTTGTTCGAGACGTAGAGAAACTCGAGGGCGCGGAGCTCGCCCAGCGCTTCGGGGAGATCGGTCAGCTGATTGTAGCTGAGGTCGAGCGTCGTGAGCTGGCGCTGCGACAGGACGTCGCTGGGCAATGCACTCAGCGAGCTTCCATGCAGGAAGACCCGTGTCGACTCGAAGTCGGCGGTCACTCCTCGTACTCGTCGGACCCCTGGACCCAGATGAACGACTGGATGTCGATCATATCGCGCGGCTTCAAGTCTCGCACATCATTGCGGACCCTGTCCGCGAACGCCAGCAGGCTCGCATAGGTCTTCCACTGTGGGCGGGACTCGTACTCGAACTCGAATCCGTACTCTCGGGCGGCGATCTTGGTGACGTTGGGCTTGAGAAAGATGTGTCGGTCGGGCGTCGCGAGGAAGCCGAACACGGTGACGATCGGCCACGTCAACACGCGCGTCTGCTTCCGCGGGAGCTGCGACACGACGGTGCACCACTCCTCGAATTTACGCTCCTCGGCCCCGCGGCCGTACAGGAACTCGTAGAGCCCTTCCGCGAACGCGCGCGCGCCCGCCGTCGACTTGACGGCGTCGCGGAGGGCCATCTTCTCGAAGGAAAAGAGCAGATTCGTCCGCGATTCGATCTGCACCGCCCGCGCGGCGATTTCGCTGTACCGCTTCTCGCTCACCGCGGACCGGAACGCGGCGCGTCCGAGCGACTCCTCCCAGCGCGCGTGCGCTTCCCATTTGTAGCTGCGCTCCCAGTCGAGATAGGTCTCGTCCTGAAAGCCACCCGGAAAAAATCGGAGGAACTTCCGGCGACACCGTGTCGCGCTCGGCGCCCGCGTCAGGGCCGCCTCCCACTGGCAGTGGGAATCCGGGGCGTGATGGCGGCGCCTAACGTGCCGCCCGGTGAGGGCGAATGAGCCACTCCGGCGAGGCGAGCCGTCCACAACAGCTGGAGCCGCGTGATGGCGCCCTCGGTCACGATGTACCGGCCGACGTCTCTCGCGGCCAGCATGGTACCGATGAATGCAGCGCCGAGCGCGACCGCGCCGACGCCCGTGAGCGCCAGCGCCGCGGCAACCGCCGCGCTGGCACCACCGAGCGTGAGCGCCGATGAATGATGGCGTCGAAGGGGCCCGAACTGCGGGATGAACTGCAGGCCATCGGCCCCGAGCTTCACCCGCACGCTCGCGAATTGCGGGAGCCGTACGCAGAGATGATCGCCGTGCGGAACGACGACGTAGCCGAGCTCCTCGAGATCGGCGCGGAACGACGCCAACTCGGGGACGAGATTCGTAGCCGGCAGCTGCGCGTCAGGCGGCATTCGTCGGAGGTGCGGAGTGCGTACAGCGGCGCCGTGACGCTGGCGTCGACACCGATAAATACACGGAGCGTGCCAACCGCTGCGTCACCACAGAGGCACAGAGGTACCATAACGCGAAGCCTGCTCCAGAGGTCCTGCAGTTGCAGTCCCTGTGCCCTCTGTGCCTCCGTGGTCGGTAGTTCAGGCTCGTTACTCGCGAATTTCGATTAGGAGGGAGCATGCCACTGAAGATCGAATCGCCGGCCTTCCAACACGGATCGCCAATCCCGCGCCGGCACACCTGCGATGACAAAGACCTCTCGCCGCCGCTCCGGTGGTCCGGTGCTCCCGAGAAAGCGCGAAGCTACGCGCTCATCGTCGACGACCCCGACGCGCCCGATCCGGCAGCGCCCAAGCGCGTCTACGTGCACTGGGTGCTCTACGATCTCGCCGCCACCGTGACGAGCATCGAGGAGGACGGTGAGGCGAAAGCCGTGAAGGCGGGCGCGCGTCGAGGCAAGAACGACTGGTCGCGCACCGGCTACGGCGGCCCGTGCCCACCCGTCGGTCGCCACCGGTACTTCTTCAAGCTGTACGCGCTCGACGCGATGCTCGGTGACCTCGGCGCTCCGGCGAAGAAGGACCTGGAGGAAGCGATGCAAGGACACATCATCGCGCAGGCCGAGCTCATGGGGACGTACCAGCGCGGCGAGGACTGACCGCGCTTACTCGGAGGGCGCGACGGAACGCAGTCGCTCGAGGAAGCGCTCCGGCTGCTGCGGCGTCAGCAGCACGCTGTATCCTTTGCGTGTCGGCAGGTAGATGGTGCGACTCGTCTCGGTGAGGTAGACGAGCGCCTTTTCACCGTTGCGGAGGCGGAACCATCCAGCGCGATATCCCGGAAAGGCCGTTCCCATCGTGCGCAATCGCGGCTGAAGCTCGGGCGAACTGGAAAGATCGACGATGCGCGCCGCTCCGCCACGGAGTGAGTCGGCTGGAATCATCCGGCCGTAGAAGTCTCCGCGCAAGCGAAGCCCCGCGTCCGACAGCTCGAAGCGGCTCGCATGCGCGCCCCGAACCGTCGCGATCAACACCGTCACCCCGAGGAGCAGGACAGCCAGCATGATCGCGAAGAACACCCACAGCCCTCGCAATGGACCGGGAACGATGGCGAAGGATTCCATGGCCGCTCCCCTCACTCCCCTTCGGGGATGATCAGCCAGAGAATGGCGTAGACGAGAAGGCCGGGGAACGCAGCGGAGAGGATCGACACGACCACGAAGATCACGCGAGCGAGCGTCGGATCGAGCGACCAGTAATCCGCCAGACCGCCGACGACGCCAGCGACCATCCGATTCGAACGCGAGCGGCGTAGCGGCTTTCGCATCTCGACCATCGCGTGCCTCCGAAAGAGTCTGCATCAACTTCGACGGGCACTGCGTGAATGTCCAGAGACGCCGCTAGCCTTCCCAGACGACGGCGTCGCCCACGCGGATCACGCCGCCGCGCAACACCTGCGCAAACGCGCCCCCGCCCCAACCTGGTGCCAGTGCCTTTCGCAATCCCGGGAGCACGGCTTCCATGCGCTCGCACGGCGTCGTCTCGCCGCCGATGACGATGAGCGCATCCCCGATGCGGAGGATGCGTCCGCGCGTGCTCGCCAGCGCGATGCCACTGAGCAGCAAGTTCGCGCGGCGTTGCGAGGGATCGGCGTCACCGTTGAGCTCCGACATCACGCGACCCCAGGTCTCCCGCTCGATGAGCGTCACCTGCCGGCGTCGGCTGCGATCGACGTTTCCCGAGAGCCCTCGGCCCTCGATGAGCTGCGCTTCTTCGACAGGATCCATCACGCCGCGATGAGCGCGTTTGATCCAGATCGCCTCGAGCTGCCCCGGAGCGTCATCACGCTGGTGCACACTCACCCCTGCCAACGCTCATCGGCCGTGGGGCCGTACATCCCCGGGATGGGGACGTCGAGCAGACGCAGATAGACCGTGAGCTGGGCGCGGTGATGGATGAGATGATTGATGTGCGATCGCACCACGGTTCCGCGCGGCGCCGAAAAGAGAATCTGCTCGCCATGCTTCAACGACCAGGTGACATCGAAATCCTCATCCCTGGCCGCCGCGAGTGCCGCGCGCGCCTCCCGTACGTGCTGATCGAATTGCGACAGCAGCGTCTCCGTCTTCTCGAAGCTGTACCCTGCGGATTTGGACAGGTCGATCTCCGTGCCCCGAACCGTTCTCGTCAGCCACCCGGGCATGATCGACACGAGCTGCGCGAGATGCCCGAGTGGGAAGGATTTGGGATGCGGCTTCCATGGTCCCTTGTCCGATGGGACTCGCTCGAGGAGGCGCCGCGTGGATGCCATTTCCAGGTCGAATTCAGGGAGGAGCGATTGGCCAATGCTCATTGAGGCGGGATTGCGCGGGTCAGTATGGATGACTCAACGGATGCCCAAAATCTACGAACGGTTGCCACCGGGCGCAGGCGACGCGGCACCGCCGACTGGGCACCGGGATTGCTCTTTTGGGGGCGAATTCCGCGAGGAGAACATATGGTGCGGCACCGGATGGGCCTCGGCACGGCAATGACCTGTTTGCTCATGGCGAGCGCGGGGTGCAGCCAGCTCGGCAGCATCCTCGGGGGTGTCGGTGCGGGCTCGCCGCAGGGCGGCAGCCAGCTGAGCGGATACGTCGAGGGCGTCGATACCAGAAGTCAGCAGATCGCGATTCAAACGTCGAACGGGCAGCGCGTCATGCTGCTGTTCGACAATCAGACGTCGGTGGTCTACCAGAATCAGAACTATCCCGTGACCGCGCTCGAGCGCGGCGATCAGGTGACCGCGCGCGTGCAGAGCACGAGTGGCGGGGCGTACTACACCGATCTGATTCAGGTCGATCAGTCGGTGTCGAGCAGCGGCTCGAGCACGGGCTCCGGCAACGTGCAGTCGCTGCAGGGAACCGTTGGCCAGATCGACCGGTCGAACGGGGTCTTTCGTCTCGATGGCAGCAGCTCGTCGGTCATCGTCTCGCTGCCGTACAACGTTCGGCAGTCGGACGTCAACACGTTCAACAATTTGCGTGTCGGTGATCGCGTCCGCTTCTACGGCGTGTTTCTCAACAACTCGCGCGTCGAGCTTCGCCAGTTCTATTAGGCCGCTTACGTGATCGGCGGCGGAAGCTACGTCATCCGACGTATGTTTCCGCCGCCCGATCGGCGGCACCCTGGGCTCTCCCGCACGACGCAGCGCATTCGCTGCTCTCCCGAGCCCAGAGGTCACCATGTCCCGCACTCGCTCCATCCTCGCGGTCATCGCGGCGGGGACGTTCGCATCGGCGTGCGACAGTCTCTCACCGACCGGCATCGGCGGTCCGGACTTCAAGTCCGAAAGCGGAGACGGAGCCGGCCAGTTCATGACCTTGATGACGCAGAACACGTTGCACGGCACGCAGATCGGCATCGTCTTGAGCGCGCCCCCGTCCGAGATTCCGCTCGCGGTGGGCCGCGCCTACGCGCTCGTTCCGTCCTCTCAGCCTGCCGAGCGGATGGGTCGCATCGCCGACCAGATCAGGGCGTCGATGCCCGATGTCGTGGGCTTGCAGGAGGCCGTGAAATGGCTCGCGCAGAGGCCGGGTGACTTCCTCATTGGGAATCCGGTTCCCGCCTCGACGGTCGAGTACGACCTCGTCGAGCTCATCGTCGACGCGCTGCGCACCCGCGGCGCGGACTATCGCGTTGCGATCATCGTAGACAACACCGATATCGAGCTCCCGGCCCTCCCCGCGAATACGCTGCCGCTGCCGCAGAACTTCTTCGACGTGCGGCTCGTCGACCGGGTCGCGATTCTCGTGCGGAGCGACGTCGAGTTCTGGAATGCGCAGGGTGGCAACTACGACGCTGGTCTTCAGCTCCAGATCGGACCCGTGCAGAAGAAGTTCCTGCGCGGGTGGGCGTCCATCGACCTGAAGATCCACGGCCGCGCGGTCCGATTCCTAACGACGCATCTCGAGACGCAGGACGCGCCCCCGGTGCAGGTCGCGCAGGCAAACGAGCTGCTCGCGATCGTCGCGGAGTCGCCTCTCCCCGTCGTCATGGCGGGTGACTTCAATTCGGCCGCGAATGCATCGGCGCCGGCGAGCACGAAGACGGCGACGTATGGGACGCTGGTTTCGGCGGGCTTCCAGGACGCGTGGGCGGACGCCTATCCCGGCGACGAGGGTCTCACCTGCTGCCACGACGCATCCCTCGTGAACCCGATCGCGGGCTTCGATCAACGACTGGACCTCGTTCTGCTCCGGGGCTTCGGCGGAGCCGGCGTTGGCGAGGTCGTCGGCGAAGAGATCACGGATTTCAGCGTGACGAACCGGTGGCCGTCCGACCACGCCGGTCTCTTCATGGCGGTACGGCTGCCGTAGCTGCGGACCTATGGCCTGACGATTCTCCACACCTGGGTGCCGGCGATCATATAAAGCTCGCCGGCACCATCACGTCCGAACGACAACGTGCCGGGAAGCGTGACACCCGTCCATGTGCGGTGCTCGGTGGCCACGCCACCGGCCGTTGCGCGAAAGCTGCGCAGCCATCCCTGACAGTAGTCGGAATAGAGGTAATGGCCGGTGAGCTCGGGGATCGCCGCACCGCGGTAGACGTATCCGCCGGTAACGGAGCAGCCTTCCGTGTGCAGGTACTGATGCGCGGGGAGTGTGAGCTGTCCCGTCGGATTGCAGTTGGAGGCCGGGTTGTAACAGGCCGTTCCCTCCATGAGACGCCAGCCGTAGTTGAGGCCAGCGGACGTCGTCGATGAGACGTTGATCTCTTCGCGGATATCCTGACCGACATCGCCGATGTACATCAATCCGCCTGGCGCATCAAAGGAGAAGCGCCAGGGGTTGCGAAGCCCATAGGCCCAGATTTCGGCGAGCACGCCCGACTGACCGACAAAGGGATTATCGGCGGGAATGCCGTACGGCGTCGTGCGCGGGTCGATGCGAAGGACCTTCCCGAGCAATGTCTGCAGGTTCTGCGCGTTGTTCTGAGGATCGCCACAGCACCCGCCATCACCAGGCGCGATGTACAGCATCCTGTCGGGGCCAAAGGCAATGAGCCCGCCGTGGTGATTCTCGCCGCCGTGAGGAAACGTCATCACGATGCCCGCGCTGGCACCGGCGACATCGCTGCCCGGCGTCGAGTTGAACCGCTCCACGACCATCTCACCTGACAGCCCGACGTAGTAGACGTAGAACACGCCATTCGCGGCGTAGTCCGGATCGAACGCCATACTGAGCATTCCGCGCTCGCCGGTGAAGTTCACCGCGGCTCGATGATCCAGAAACGGCGTCGTCAGCAGCGCGCCGTTTTCGATGATGCGGATGCGTCCGTTCCGCTCGACGACGAACTGCCGGGCATCGCCCTCCGGGGCGGTGAGGAACACCGGTGCAGTCAAGCCCGCCGCTACGAGCTCGATCGCGAGGTCGACCGAGGCGCCTCCGTAGGCTACGGTAGCGGCGCTCGTCGCACCGTCGGTGACGAGTACCGTCTGCGTGGCGGGGGAAGGCACATAGCGCGAGCCGCCGGAGGTGACGTCGGACGCCGTGATGGTGTACGAACCGGGATCCAGCGCCGCGAGCGTTCGCGACGAGCCCGTGACGAACTGGAATCCGTCGGGGCCGGCGATCGTGACCGAGGCCGGCACACCGGCCGGCAGCCCAGTGATGGTGATCGCAAGCCGGCCCGACTCGGGACCGGTCGAGCCTCCATCGCCGCAGGCCGTCATGAGAGTGACGAGCCCGACGGTGATGGCCGTTAGGCGTACACCCCTCTGTCCTCTCGCGAGCCGTTCCGATATGCTTCTCGACATTCTCTCCGGACTCCGACATGTCTGTTGACGACGACTTCGCACCTAACGGCGACGCCGACCCCCTCGGCGACCTCGACGAGGAGTTTCCCCTCGGCGACGGGACGGTCGACACCGAGGCGACCGTCATCTGTCCCTACTGCGCCGAGGAGGTCGCGATCGCGCTCGACCCCGGCAGCGGAGCGGTTCAGGAATACATCGAGGACTGTGCGGTGTGCTGCCAGCCGTGGACGGTGCTGGTAAGCTATCACGACGGGCTTGCGGATGTGGCGGTGAGGGCGCTTGAGTAGGGCCCGTCGCGCAACGAACCTGACTGCAGTCACCACAGAGACACAGAGGACACAGAGAACGGCCAACCGCTGCAACAGCGGTCGGCCGTTCTTCGTGTCCTCTGCGCCTCTGTGGTAATGCAGTTGGGACCGGCACGACCGGATCTTCTCCCCTGCGCGTCCGCCCCCCACTATTGACGCCTCCCAACCGGAGGATCAGCATGCCCGCTTTCATACTCGTCCTGCTCGCGCTCACGTTTTCCTTCCCGGCCTCCGCCCAGGAACCCTTCCGGCCCCTGCGCCCCGTGGCCACGTACTCGATCGTCGCCCGCGACTCCGCGACCGGCGAGATCGGCGTCGCCGTCCAGTCGCACTGGTTCTCGGTGGGCGCGCTCGTGACGTGGGCGGAAGCGGGGGTTGGCGCCGTCGCGACCCAGTCGTTCGTCGATCCCCGCTACGGCCCGCTCGGCATCGAGCTCATGCGACTCGGCCGGTCCGCTCCGGACGCGCTCCGCGCCCTTGTCGGGAGCGACGCCGATTCAGCTGTTAGGCAGGTGGCGATGATCGATGCCCAGGGACGCGTCGCCGCCTTCACGGGGGCCCGCGCGATTCGCGCCGCCGGTCATCACACCGGTGCTCAGTACTCGGTGCAGGCGAACCTGATGGAAAAGCCGAGCGTGTGGCCTGCCATGGCGCGCGCGTTCGAGAGCACGAAGGGCGACCTGGCCGAGCGGCTGCTCGCGGCCCTGGAGGCGGCGGAGCGGGAGGGTGGCGACATCCGCGGTCGTCAGTCGGCGGCGATCGTCGTCGTTGGGCCGACCAACACCGGCCGTCCGTGGACCGACCGCCGCTTCGACTTGCGTGTCGAGGATCATCCCAACCCGGTCGCCGAGCTGCGGCGTCTCGTCACGGTGGCGCGTGTCTACCAGAAGCTCAACGAGGGCGACGAGTGGGTGACGAAGAACGACATGCCGAAAGCGGTGCAGGCCTATGGCGCGGCCACGAGCCTCCTGCCCGACGCCGCGACCAACGGGGAGGCAGTGTTCTGGACGGGGATCAGCCTCGTCGGGGCCAAACGCGTGGACGACGCGCTCCCCTATCTGCGCCGCGCGCACGCGGCCGACGCGCGGTGGGCCGAGCTGGTGACGCGCCTTCCCGAGGTCGGCCTGCTGCCGAACGATACCGCGCTCGTCAGGCGGCTCGTGACGGAGATGAAGCGCCCCGCGCGGTGATCACGCCGCAGTCGGCGGGGGAGCCAGCGAGATCTCGCCGTCGACATGAAACTCCTGCAGCACTCCAGGGATGGTGAGCGTGGCGCGCACCGGCATCACCTCCGTTCCCCGAAGTGCACCGCGAGCGAGCGCGCTCTCGACGGCGGATTCGATCTCGCGCTGCGCGGTCACGCCGAAGCGCTTGAGAAACTTCCGAAGCTCGAGGTTGAAGACGTCAGGATCCACGGATGTCCTCCATGTCGTCGCGGCTCATTGTGGCGTTGGCATGACCTCGCATGGCGACCTCCGGGGTTGGTGCGCTACCCGGCGCGATCGGTAGACTGGCGCAGGCGTGCCGCGAGGATCTGCACGCGCTCGTTGAGATGTGGGTGTGCGACGAGATTGAAGTGCGTCAGGACCTTGCTGTCGGTGATGTCGCGATCAGCAGCGAGCTCGTCCGCGATGGCTCGGGCCAGCCTGGGCCATTCCTTGATGCCGATGGGACCAGGTGGCCAGCCGTGATTCCGCGCGTGGACCCAGCCGTCCCAGAACGTGAGCGCGATGTGCAAGCGCCCAAGCTCCGCAGCAATCCCGCGTGGAAACCGGTGCTCGAGCGCGTCGAAACGGCGGCCGACCGCGTCGTACTGCTCCGCGTCGTGGGCCGCGGCGTCCTGTCGCAGCTGCGTCACGAGCGCATCGCGGGCTTCCTGATACGTCATCATTGTGGCCATCGCGCGCCGCCGGTTGAAGAAGCGTCTCGTTTCATCACGCAGCTGGAACAAAGCCCGCGCCGGGCGTTCCCTCAAGTATATAGCTCGGTCGTGCTACATTTCCTCGTGCCCTTTGGATCACTCAAGCTCCACCCCGACCTCCTGCGCGGGGTGAAAGAGCTCGGCTTCGTTCGGCCGACGCCCATTCAGGCGGACGCCATCCCCCCAGCGGTCGCTGGACGCGACGTCCTGGCGTGCGCAATGACTGGAAGCGGAAAGACCGCCGCCTTCCTGCTCCCGGTGTTGAACCGGCTCCTCGCGCGCCCGCGCGGCACCACCCGAGCGCTGGTGGTGACGCCCACCCGCGAGCTCGCGGCGCAGGTGCTGAAGGAGCTCGAGGATCTCGCCGTCCACACGCCCATTACGGCCGCCGCAATCTTCGGCGGCGTTGGGATGGGACCGCAGGAGCACGCTTTCCGCAGTGGCGTCGACGTCCTCGTGGCCACTCCGGGCCGGCTGCTCGATCATCTCAAGCGCCCGTACGCCAAGCTCGACCGCATCGAGTTCCTTGTGCTGGACGAGGCCGATCGGATGCTCGACATGGGTTTCCTCCCCGACATCCGCCGCCTGCTGAAATACCTGCCCCGCAAGCGGCAGACGCTGTTCTTCAGCGCGACGATGCCAGACCCCATTCGCATTCTTACGCAGGAGATGCTGCACGATCCGGCGACGATCAATCTCGATCGCAAGGCGGCTCCCGCCGTCGGCATCACTCAGGCCGTCTATCCGGTGCCCCAGGAGCTCAAGTCGCGCCTCCTGCTCGAGCTGCTTCGACGCGGCATCATGCGCGAGGCCCTGGTGTTCACGCGCACGAAGCACCGCGCGAACCGGCTGTGGGAGTTTCTCGGCAAGCAAGGCGTATCGGTCGCGCGCATTCACGGCAACCGCTCGCAGGGCCAGCGCACCGAGGCGCTCGAGGGGTTCAAGACGGGCCGGTATCGCGTGCTCGTCGCGACCGACATCGCGGCGCGCGGCATCGATGTCGAGGCGTTGGGACACGTCGTCAACTTCGACGTCCCCGCCGCCTCCGAGGACTACATCCATCGCGTCGGTCGTACCGCACGCGCCGAGCTGACGGGTGAAGCGTTCACCCTGGCCTCACCGGATGAGGCGAGTGAGCTTCGCTCGATCGAGCGCGCCATCGGGAAGCCACTGCTCCGCGTGACCATCCCCGATTTCGACTACGACGCCAAGCCGACCGCGAAGCTCGAGGTTCCCCGAGGCGAACGCATTGCCGAAATTCGCGCTCGTCGCAATGCGGAGCGAGCGAGATCGAAAGCGAAGGCGGAGCGTGCGGCGGTGTCGCCGGCCGCTGCTGCCCCTCGACGCGGGCGACGCCGGCGTCGCCCGCGCTAGGCGCGCGCGCCATCTCCGGTCCCTCTGCTCGTGGCTAATCGAAGATCAGGCGCGCCACGTCCGTCTCGAGATCCCAGTAGATGATCGCGAGCGCCGTTAGGTCGAACGCGGCGTGCGCCCACATCAGCATCCACAAGTGGCCCGTGCTCGCGTAAATCGCTCCGAAGACCAGGCCGACGATCATCCCCTGCTGTACACCCGGGATCCCCTGCTCGAGATAATGCGCCAGGCCGAAGAATGCCGCGGTGAGCAGCACGATCGCCGCCTTCGGCCCGCGGCCATGCCCCAACACTCTGCCTAACCGCTCGAACAGGTACCCCCGAAAAACGGTCTCTTCGCCCCAGCCCGCCCCAACGGTGACGGCGAAGATCATCCCGGGAAGCGCCGCCGTATTGCCGACGAGGTAGTGATACGTCTGGTTGATCGGATCGGCACCGAGGAGCGGCATCACGACCGCCTTCATCAGAAGCTTGAGCACACTACCGAAGACGATCCCGATCACCGCATCGCCGATCCAGCTCCCTGGACGGACGTACCCGACGTCGCGCCATGGCGTGCGCGACCGGTGGACCCAGGCAACCGCCAGGACGGCGCTGAGGGGGGCCATGATCAGGTTCCCGGCGAGGATGGCGAGCATCGCGAGAATTCCCACCGGCCCGAATCCCCGGAGCCGGACCGCGACGGCATCGTGGGCCGGACCGCTCAGCACGTTATGCAATGCTCATGGATTGGTAATGCGGCCCTCAGCGGGGCGTAATCTGATCCCCCTAAGGTTGGTGTCGCGAAACGAGACCATTCCCAAGGGGGCAGAAGATGCGGACCAAGCTCGCGCGGGTTCTAGTGGCGGTGGTGGCGCTCGTCCTCCTCTCCTTCATGCTGCTGTCGTCCACGCTCTCCAGACGATCCACCGACGACGTTGCGCAAGACACGATGTGCCTCGCCTCGCGCATCGGGCTGCCGTGCAGCCCTGACTAGTGGGCTGCGTCTGAAATTCTGAGTGCAGCGGACGGTGCCCGTTAACCGCAGAAGCCGCAATGGACAAGCATGTGCATGGCGTCGGCATGCTCCCCTCGTCCAAATGGCCGCAGTACGGTCAGTGCCGGTGTACGGGTGTGCCACGCCATGTCTGCGGCCATGGGACGAGGGCAACGGCCCCTGCGCCGCCGCTCGAACTCCGCCCCATTTGTGGCCATCTGCGGTTACACGTCCCCGCACTCAACAACTCACACGCAGTCCACTAGATGAGCGCGCGCTAGCGTCCGTCGAGACGGACGCCCGCGGAACGCGCTCGCACCGAGCGCACAGTCGTCGCCACCAGCAGGGCCACGACAAGATACAGGATGACGTCGGCCAGGAACGCGCTCAGGTGAAAGTGATCCATCCCGAGCAGGGCGCCGGTGAGAGAAGCCCTGCCGACCACCGAAATCCCGTGGTAGTCCGAGATGTACGGCAACGGGAAGCCGAGGACGACGACCGGCCGAGCGCACGACGCCGGCGGTGGAGGACAGTCCCAGTCCTGTACTTCCAGGCGCGTGCTGGACACACGGCTCGACAGGAGCGTGAGTCCCAGCGCCAAAGCGAGCAGCCCCACGCCCGTCAATACACGCCGCTTCATGAATCGTTAGGGTCTGGGCTGGTTAGGCGCTGGGACTGCCCGGCTCACCGCCGCCCAGCCGGGCACGTTTCCAGGCCCCCAGGCCCATGACGAGGCAAAACACTCCTGCGGCTACCCACGTCCAACTGATCTCCTCGCGCCGGTAATACCGGATGCCAGCCGCAGCCAGCGCCAGCACCGCGGCGACGAACCACAACACACTCGCCAGTCGCGCTCCCGAGCCTCGCTCCGCCATGAACCCTCCCGCTCAATGGAACCAACAACTCTATCGCTCGCTTCCTCGTGGAACCCGGGCTATATAGCTAGTGGCCTGCGTCCGAGTTGGTGAGTGCAGGGGCGTGTAACCGCCGAAGGCCGCAACCGGACGGAATCGGTCCCTCGCGGATAGCCTTTCCCTGGTCCAGTGGCCGCAGAGAAACCACAACGCATTCCTTCTGCAGCATTTGCGGCCATTCGGGCGAGGGGTCGACGCTTTGATCCGTACGGAGTGCCCGTCCCGTTGCGACCTTTTGCGGTTACATGGCTCGTTGAGGCTGCACTCCGAAACTCAGACGCAGTCCACTAGTCAATGATCGGCTGTGCCAGGTACTCGTCGGAGAAGCCAAGGCGGTCTGAGCAAATACGTGTATGGAGGATCGCGACCAATGACGAAAAGATCGATGTACCTCAGCATCGCGGGAGCGGGCTGCATGATACTCGCCGCCGCTGTCCCGCGAACGCTAGATAGCGATCCCTCCGTTGAACGTGTCGCAGCGGCCGAGAACGACATCGCGGGCGTCGTCACCGGCGCGAACGGGCCCGAGGCCGGCGTGTGGGTCATCGCCGAGACGTCGGAGCTTCCCACGAAATTCGTGAAGATCGTCGTCACCGATGACCGAGGTCGGTACGTCATCCCCGAGCTTCCCCAGGCGCGCTACAGCGTGTGGGTGCGCGGGTACGGGCTAGTCGATTCGCCGAAGAAGCAAGCCGCTCCCGGAGCAACGCTCAATCTGACGGCTGTCACCGCTCCCAATCCGCGCGCGGCCGCTGAGTACTATCCCGCCGGCTACTGGTACTCGCTGATGCGCATCCCGGACAAGAGTGAGTTTCCCGGCACCGGGCCGGAAGGAAACGGCATCTCACCTAACGTGAAAAGCCAGGCGCAGTGGCTCAGGAGCGTGAAGTCGGGCGGCTGCCTGGCATGTCACCAGCTGGGGAACAAGGCGACTCGAGAGTTTCCGCCGTCGCTCGGGAAGCACGCGTCCTCCGTGGCCGCGTGGGACTATCGCATCCAATCGGGCCAGGCGGGTCGCGGGATGAGCAACGCGCTCGACAACCTCGGCCGGCAGCGGGCATTGGCGATGTTCGCCGACTGGAGCGACCGGATAGCGAACGGTGAAGTGCCAAGCACTGTGCCGCGGCGCCCGCAGGGGATCGAGCGCAACGTCGTCATCACCCAGTGGGATTGGGCCGATCCCAAATCGTATCTCCACGACGTGGTCTCGACCGACCGCCGGAAGCCGACGGTCAATGCGAACGGGGCGCTGTACGGCGCGCTCGAGCTGAGCGCGGATTATCTGCCGGTGCTCGATCCGATTCGCCACATCGCGAGCCGCGTCCCACTCACCGTGCGCGATCCGAACACGCCGGCGACCAATCCATCGATGCCGCACCGGTCGCCGTACTGGGGCGACGAAGTGCTCTGGACGAGCAAGAACAACGTGCACAACCCAATGCTCGACGAGCGCGGCCGCGTCTGGATCACGTCCGCCGTTCGCCCTCCGGACAACCCGGCGTTTTGCAGAGAAGGCTCGAGTCATCCCTCCGCGAAGCTGTTTCCGGTCGCGCGGGCGAGCCGCCACCTCGCCGTCTACGATCCGAAGTCGAAAGAGCTGAAGCACATCAGCACGTGCTTCGGGACGCACCATCTCATGTTCGCGGAAGATGCGAACAACACACTCTGGACGAGCGGCGGCGGCCAGGTGGTCGGCTGGCTGAACACGAAATTGTACGACGAAACCGGAGATGAGGAGCGATCGCAGGGCTGGACGGCGCTGATTCTCGACGCCAACGGCAATGGCAAGCGCGATGAGTACGTCGAGCCCGACGCCGCGCTCGACCCGACCAGGGACAAGCGCATCGCCGCCGGCTTCTACGCGGTGGCACCGGCACCGGACGGATCGGTATGGGGGTCGTCGTTAGGTTTCCCCGGCTCGGTCATTCGGCTGACTCCCGGGTCGAATCCGCCGGCGACCGCGCTTGCCGAGATCTACGAGCTGCCGTGGAACAACCCGAAGGCGTCCGTACAGGGCTTCTCCCCGCGTGGCATGGACATCGACCGCAACGGGGTCGTCTGGGCGGCCCTCGCGAGCGGACACCTCGCCAGCTTCGATCGGCGCAAGTGCACGGGCCCGTTGAATGGTCCAACCGCGACGGGACAGCACTGTCCGGAAGGTTGGACCTTTTTTGCCGAGCCGCTGCCGCAGATGCAGGGCGTCACCGATTCGGGAAGCGCCGAGGCCAGCTATTACACCTGGGTCGATCAGTTCAACACGTTCGGCCTGGGCGCCAACATCCCGATCAACACCGGCAACCTGTCGGAAGGTTTGTTGGCACTCAAGGACGGGCAGTGGGTCATCCTGCGCGTGCCATACCCGCTCGGTTTCTTCACGAAGTGGCTGGACGGGCGCATCGACGATCCGAATGCCGGCTGGACGGGTCGTGGTCTGTGGGCGACGGTGAGCACGCGGGCCCCGTTCCATATGGAAGGCGGCAAAGGGACCACCAGCAAAGTCATCAAGTTCCAGCTGCGTCCCGATCCGCTCGCCAGGTGAACGTGCCGCGCACGTCCGCCTGGTTTCGATCTCTCGCGATCGCCGGGCTCGGCGCGCTGGGGGTCGTGGGGATCGAGCACGCGCTGGGCACGCAAGCGCGGCCGATCGTCTATGTCGTCCCGGTCACTGGGATCATCGATCTCGGTCTCGCGCCGTTCCTTCAGCGAGTGCTTGCGCAAGCGGAGCGTGACTCCGCGGCCGTCGTCATTCTCGACATCAATACCTTCGGGGGCCGCGTCGATGCCGCGGTCGCGATGCGCGATGCGCTGCTCGCCTCTCGCGTCAGAACCATCGCGTTCATCAATCGACGTGCCATCTCCGCCGGCGCGCTGATCAGCCTGGCCGCCGAGCGGATCGCCATCGCCGACGGGGGGACGATCGGCGCGGCTATGCCGGTCCAGGGTGGGGCGCCGGGCGCCGAGGCGTCGCCCGTCGATGAGAAGTCGGTGTCGTACGTGCGAAAGGAGTTCCGATCCACCGCCGACAGTCGCGGGCGCCCACCGCTGGTTGCTGAAGCGATGGTCGATGCCGACGTGGAGATCCCCGGCGTGATCGAGAAGGGGAAGCTGCTGACGCTCACGACCGAGGAGGCACTGACGCTCAAAGTCGCCGACTTCCGCGCCAATTCGCTCGACGCTGTGCTCCAGCAGATCGGACTCGCCGGCGCAGAGGTGCGGGCCACGTCGCCTAACTGGGCGGAGCACGTCGTGCGCCTGCTCACGCATCCGGTCGTCGCCTCGATCCTGCTCTCCGTCGCCATGCTCGGCATCCTGATCGAGATCCGCACGCCGGGTTTCGGACTGCCTGGTGCGCTTGGCGTCGCGAGTCTGGCACTCGTGCTGGGCGGTCACTGGATCGTCGAGCTGGCCGGATGGGAGGAGCTGCTGCTCGTCGGCGCGGGGCTCGCGATGCTGGCGATCGAGATCTTCGTCATCCCCGGATTCGGCGTCGTCGGTGCCGCTGGGGTTGCCGCTCTGCTCGCCGGTCTCGCGCTCAGCCTCGTCGGGGCCGGGGCCACGCTCACCGTCGTCGGCGTCGCGATCGCACGTGTCGCGATCTCCGCCGCCGTTGCGATCGTCACGAGCATCATGGTGCTGCACTTCCTGCCGCGCGTGCCGTGGGGGCGACGTCTGATGCTGGAGACGGAACTGGCGGCGACCGAGGGGTATGCTTCGGCGAGCGAGCGTGACTCGAGCCGCCTGGGCCGCACGGGGCACACGCTGTCTCCACTCCGCCCAGCCGGCTTCGCCGATATCGACGGCGAGCGCATGGATGTCGTGTCCGAGGGCGAGATGATCGAGGCGGGCGCGTCCGTCGTCGTCACGCGTGTCGACGGCAATCGCATCGTGGTGCGGCGGCTCCGCACTTCAACGTAAGGAGACGAAGCGATGACCGAGTTCATCGGAGGCGGCATCGGGCTGCTGATCCTCGTGATCGTCGGCGTCGGCATCATGCTCTATCTGGTGCCGATTCCGCTCTGGATCGCCGCGTGGGCCTCGGGCGCGTACGTCGGGCTTCCGACCCTCATCGGCATGCGCCTGCGGCGCGTTCCACCGGGGACCGTCATCACCGCCCGGATCAGCGCCGTGAAGGCGGGGCTCGCCATCCCTCTCAACGACCTCGAGGCGCACTACCTCGCGGGCGGGAGCGTCGTGCGCGTGGTGACCGCGCTCATCTCCGCCGACAAGGCGAACATCCCTCTCCCCTTCAAGCGCGCCGCCGCGATCGATCTCGCCGGTCGGGACATCGTCGAGGCGGTGAAGATGTCGGTCATCCCGAAAGTCATCGAGACGCCGAGAATCGCCGCCATCGCCAAGAATGGCATTCAGCTCATTGCGGTGTCGCGGGTGACGGTACGGACGAACATCGACCGGCTCGTCGGTGGCGCGGGAGAGGAGACGGTCATCGCCCGCGTCGGCGAGGGGATGGTCAGCACCATCGGCTCCGCGGAGTCGCACAAGGACGTGCTCGAAAATCCGGATCACATCTCCAAGCACATCCTCAGCAAGGGCCTCGACGCGGGCACGGCGTACGAGATCCTCTCGATCGACATCGCCGACGTCGACGTCGGCGAGAACATCGGCGCCAAGCTTCAGATCGATCAGGCCAACGCCGACAAGCAGATCGCGCAGGCGAAGGCCGAGGAGCGGCGGGCGATGGCGGTCGCCCTCGAGCAGGAGATGCGCGCGCGCGTGGTCGAGGCCGAAGCGGAGGTCCCTCGAGCGATGGCCGAGGCGTTCCGCGCCGGCAATCTCGGGATCATGGACTACTACCGGATGAAGAACGTCCAGGCCGACACCGAGATGCGCGATGCCATCGCCGACAGCGGTGACGCGCCCGACCAACGGTCGGGACGGTAACGGAGGCGACGACCGTGCGCGACGGAAACTTCGAGCAGCTCATCATCCTCGCCGTGGTGGCGGTGGCGTGGCTGGTGAACTTCGTGCTGGATCTGGTGAGGAGTCGGGGGCGCCCCGCGCCACCTCAGGAACGCGAAGAAGATCTCGCCGTCGACGAGCAGGAGATCGACCTTCCCGAGGTGATGCGGGAGCGACCGGCCGAGGCGGAACGTCCAGCGCGCGGACCTCGGTCTGCCGATCCGCGGCCGCCGGTCGTCGTCG
>DATFFP010000084.1:0-2362 GCA_035249985.1 Gemmatimonadaceae bacterium | reverse complement strand
CGCCTTCATCTGCTCGCGCAGGAACATCTCGCGCTGACGCTGGCCGAGCTCCTCCTGCACCTGCGACTTGATCTCCTCCTGCGCCTCGAGCATCCCGATCTGCCGCTGCACGTGCACCAGCACGCGACGCAGCCGCTCCTCCACGCTCAGCGTCTCGAGCAGCCCCTGCTTCTCGGGAACGGAGAGATCGATGTAGCCGGCGACGAGGTCGGCGAACTTGCCCGCCTCGGTGACCTGGTCGAGCACCTGGTGCACGACTTCCTCGGGCAACCCGCGCTTCTCGCCCAGCTCGGCGGCGCGCTCGCGCGTTTCCTTGTGCAGCGCCTCGAAGGCGGCGTCGTGCTCGTCGATCGGCGACATCTCCTCGACGGGCATGATCACCGCGCTCAGGAAGTTCTCCGTCTGCGTGTACTGAAGCGCCGTCGCGCGCTCCTCGCCCTGGAGGAGCAGCTGCACGCCGCCGAGTCCGCGCTGGACCTGCCCGATCTTGGCGATGACGCCCATCGAGTACAGGATCTCCGGCGACGGCTCGTCGGTGTTGTCGCGCTGCGCCACGGCGAAGACGAGGCGATCGCCGCGAAGCGAGGACTCGATCGCCCGTAGAGTTCCCGGCCGTCCGGCGGCGATCGGCGCCGTTAGACCGGGAAAGATGACCGTTCCGCGGAGCGGGAGAACCGGAAGTGTCTGACGCTGTGCCATTGTCCATCCCTGCGAGGGGGCCACGTGCGGATCGCGATTCCCCGGGATTCCGCACGGTTCGTTCCGAGTGGGCACTCGCCCACCATGCGTCTCTCAAGCACTTAACGGTCGCGCGCGGTTCCCGCCGCACACGCGATGACCATGACTTACGCCATGCGGGCAGGACTCGCAACTTTTCAGGGCCGAATCGGCGTAGTCATCCTGCCACGCGGGCGCACCATTCTGCGCCTCATCGGCTTTTCTTAAACCGGCTAAGGTGCTACACTCTAACTCTCTCTCCTCTCTGCCGTTGGAACCTTTCCGTGCCTGATTCCACGAATTCGACGCCGGACCTCGAGCTGCGCGCCCTCGTGGAAAAGGCGCTGTCATCCAGCTACGAGATCGGCCCCGAGCTCGGTCGTGGCGGGATGGGCATCGTGTATCGGGCCAAAGATCGGCGGCTCAAGCGCACCATCGCCATCAAGGTGCTGCCCCCGGAGCTTTCCTATCGCGGCGAGATCCGCATGCGGTTCCTGCGCGAGGCCGAGACGGCGGCGCAGCTGTCGCACCCCAACATCGTCCCGATCTACAGCGTCGATGAGAGCAACGGGCTCGTCTACTTCGTCATGGCGTGTGTCGACGGGGTGAACGTCGCCCGCAAGCTGCACGACCAGGGGCGCCTTCCGATCGCGGAAGCACGCCGCATCCTGAAGGAAGTCGGCGAAGCGCTCGCCTATGCCCATGCGCGCGGCGTCATCCACCGCGACATCAAGCCCGACAACATCCTGCTCGACAGCGAGACCGGCCGCGCGATGGTGACGGACTTCGGAATCGCGCGCGCGGTGCAGGAAGGTCAGGAAGCACGCCTGACCGCGACGGGCGTCGCCATCGGCACGCCGGCGTTCATGTCGCCCGAGCAGGCCGCTGGCGATCGGGAAATCGACGGACGCAGCGATCTCTACTCGCTCGGCGTCGTCGCGTACCAGATGCTGACGGGCGAGCTCCCATTCTCCGCCGGAAGCACGGCATCGATGCTGATGAAGCATCTCACCGAGCGCGCGGTGCCGGTGGAGCAGAAGCGCCCGGAAGTGCCACCCGACTTCGCCGCGACGGTGATGACGCTCCTGGAAAAGGAGCCGGAGCGCCGGTTCCCGAGCGCGTCGTCGTTCGTGCTGATGCTGGACACGGCGTCGACGGCACCCTACACGCCGCCACCAAGGCCATCGGTGCCAGTGCCGTTCGCGAGTGTACCGGCCAACGTGCAGCCACCGCTGACTCCCACACAGTCCGCAGCTCGCAGCTCGCAGTTCGCAGCTGCCGTCTACACCCCTTCTCCCGATGACATAGCCCGCTGGTCCGCCCCTCCCGTCGAAGACTTCCGCAAGAAGTTCATCTTCTACGCGGCGGTGAACTCCGTCGTCCTCATTGCGGCGATCGTCACCAACATCGGCCTCACGCCGATCACGGTGCTCTGGAGCATGTACATGGCGTACAAGTACGCCGGGCTCTGGACGTCGGGGTACGACTGGCGCGACGTCTTCCGTCAGCCGCGCAGCCGCTCGCTGATCGACGTCGCGTCCGAGACGGTGGACGAAGCACGCGGAATCTTCGACAAGGAGCACCGCCTCAAGCGGCGCTCACGCCCGTCGATGCCGGCGCTGCCGCCCGGATCGATCGGGGGCCC
>DATFFP010000083.1:0-43215 GCA_035249985.1 Gemmatimonadaceae bacterium | reverse complement strand
TAGATGTGTGCCCAGGCTGCATAACTAGCCGTTGCACCTGTCAGGCGCGATGTTTAAGGTATCCCATCGCCTTTGATCGCCTTTAAGAGCAACACCGGGCGCGCTATCGCGCGCCCTTGAGAAGTCGCCTGCAGGTGAACGCAGCGTTATGCGGCGACCGCCTTCGTTGTGACGGCGGGTGTCGCCGCGCGTCGTTCCTCGTGATGCACCACCATACGCCTGCCGACAGCCTGCCTCACCCGCCGGACTCAGGTGCCCGGCCGGACCGCGTCATTCTTGTAGTGGTGCCGGGGGGATCGCTCATGCGCCTCTTGGTTCCCGCCGTGATACTTGTGTTCGGTGGGATGTTCATTCTCCTTGAACTCGCATTTGCGCGATATGCGCCCTGGGTAGGCACCGAAGGCATGGGTGCGTTGGTCACCATGGTCTGGGGCCATCATATGCTTCCGGTTATCCGCCGCCAGCGGCCACTCTGGCGCGGCTTGGCTCGCTCGTTCGGGATCGCCGGAGCATTGGCGGTGGGCATCGCGGCGGCCTTCTATTTCGTTCAGGTGTGATGGCCGGACAATCGGCGCGCCGTCGATTCCTCGATCAAGTGTGAAAAGCCGCCGCATAACTAGCAGTTGCACCTGTCAGGCGCGATGGCTTTGGTAGCCATCGCCTTTGAACCCCTTGAAGCGCAAAACCGAAGGCGGGCTCGGGCCCGCCTTCAAGAAGTCGCCTGCAGGTGAACGCAGCGTTCTGCGACACCAGACTCTATCGAATGGTCCGCTTCGTTCCCGTCGTCGAGCACCCGGGTGTCGACGACCCGCCTAACTGGCCCGTCCTGACGACACTCGCGCCAGCGTTTATCGTCCTCGGCGCCGACACTGAAGCCCGCGCGACCGGATCGGTCGTTTGGCACCTCGCGCGCTACAATCTGTTGAAACTCACCCCGGAGAATGAGATCGAGTACGCAGATCTCCGCATAGACCCGCCCTCAATTCTCACGCGGCTCATCAAGGCTGACCACCTTGCCATTCCAGGCGGGATCGCCGTCATGGATACGGTCACCGGCCGCGAGATCACCCCTGGCTGCTGCGCCGGCCTAGAGGAGTGGCAGCAGTGGCTTGAATTCGAACGAACTGGCGAGTCGCCGTGGATGGGGCACGAGCCTGATCCATGGCTCGAGCGCACCGATGATCACGTGAGAGTGTGGTCGCACGGGAATCTGGCGGAAGGTGACTACGGGGAACCGTTCGCCTTCGACATGACACTCGACGAGTTGCGTGCGGGGCTTGAGTCGGTGAGTCGAGACCTGGTCGCGTTTAGCAAGGTGTTGCGACGGTGGGCGCAGGAATATGCGCCTTTCGTCGCGGACCAGTTGGTGGACCGTTTTCTCTTGGAGTTTGGCCCGCCTCAGGATACCGCGCGCGTGTCGCAGAACTAACCGTTGCACCTGTCACGCGCCATGTCTAGGGTAGTCATCGCAGTTCGTGTGCTTCAAGTGCAACGGCAAAGCACGCTGTCGCGCGCGTTGTAGAGGGCCGCGTGCAGGTGAGCGCGGCGTTAGGCAGCGACAGCGTTCAATGCGGGGCGCACTCTTACCTGCAATATGTTCCTATGCCACTCCCGCGCCACGAGTCGCCCGAGGCCGCCGCGCTCGACGGCTTCCCACCCGGCGCCGTCCGCGTCGTCGCCACCCGTGCGCATGGAGACGACGCCTACGTGCTGCTCGACACCCGGCCCGCCGGGCCACCCTACCTCTACGGGGTCGAGTGTATGCGCGACGCGGGCGGCTGGGTCGAAGGCTCGAGCAGCAACGGGGGTGGGTGGAGGGTCACCGACGCCGACGCGGAGCTGGGCACCCTGGTCGCGTGGGACCAGGCACCGGCCGGGGCGGACCGGGTGCGCGTGGCGCTCGGCGCCGACGTGCACGAGGAGCCCGTCGAGTATGGTGTGTTCCTCAGCGCGTGGTGGCGCGTCCCGCCGCCGGCGGGCGTGTGGCCGCGTGCCGTGGCGTTCCGCATCGCCGGCCGGTGGGTCGAGGCCCGGTGACGCCGCGCCGTAACGTGGCGCTCAAGCTGACACGCGCGGGAGGTGTGCCGTCGCTGCGCGGCGGCTCTTGTTGGATAGTGCTTGCAGCCTAGCGTGAATGTTAGGCAGCGACGGAGCCTGAAAAGCGCCGATCGCCACGAAGGCCGCCGATCGAGGGCCGCTGAACACAAAACGATCGCGATCGCGCCGCAGCGGGTGCATGCTCTGAGCTCCGTGCCCAGGGCAACACGACCGCGATCATGGCGGCCGGTGAGCTGGTGGTGGCGCGGATCGGCGACGTGGCCAGGAAAGGCGCGGCAGAACTACCGGTTGCAACTGACCGGCGCGAGTGTTAAGGAAGCCATCACCGCTACTGGCTGTCGCGC
This sequence comes from Gemmatimonadaceae bacterium, assembly GCA_035249985.1. Classification (GTDB taxonomy): domain Bacteria; phylum Gemmatimonadota; class Gemmatimonadetes; order Gemmatimonadales; family Gemmatimonadaceae; genus JAICNG01. The sequence goes on along the minus strand of DATFFP010000083.1, from coordinate 40,813 downwards.
GCCTGCGCGATAGCAGGCACCGTCTCCTGCGGAGACGGATGCCTCCAGTTGAACCGTCTAGCGTTATGCGACTACAACCAGTTTCGTTAAGCGGAGCATTGCGATGGTGAGCACCGCACGCGTATCTGCGATTCCCCTGGTTCTCCTCGCCGCAGGGTCGCTCTCCGCTCAGGCCTCACTCCCGCTTGAACGCAGTCGCCTCGTCATACTGCCGGATAGCGCCATGCCTCATATCCTCACGCGGTGCTCGCGCGGCGGACCAAGCGGGATCGCGGGATTCTGGCGCCCCGCTCCCGCCGACGTCGCCGCCGCCGAGGATGCCGTCGACCGCGCCCTGGTCCATGCGCTCGATAGCCTCATGGCGGGCGACACCGCCGATTACACTGAGTGGCGCGATCGTCCGCCTGGGAGCTGGCCTGATCAGTATTACCGCCAATATGCTGGGCTACGGTACCGCGACGGCCGCCGCACCATTTACGTCAACGGATTCGCTGTAGGATGGCCCAGCGAGCTAAGCCAGCGAGTGGCAGACAGCGATGCCACGGGTTCTCATCCCTATGCCAAACCCGACTGGTGGCGGTTCAACGCAGCACATGTGTGTGATGGTGGTGAGTTCTTTTTCGGCGCCGAGTATGACCCGGTGAGCAAACGGGTGCTTGCGTTTCAGTTCAACGGTCGCGCCTGATTAGAAGTTCTGCCGACGCCACGTCGTTACGCATTCCCAGGATCACGAATGCCTTCACGCCTAATGCATCTCGTCGCCTTGGTCGCTCTGCCGATGGTCCTCCTGGTCGCCGCCCCGGCACAGGCGCAAGCCGGCCTCGACGGCGCAGCACCTACGCTGCGCCTCTCAGGCGAGCGCGACACTACGCTCACGCTCCAGGACTTCGCTCGGCTTCCGCAGACTCGAGTCCCCGTCGCTCCGCATCGCCACGGCAACGACACTGCGGCGGCGCGCGCCGCCCTGGTCTATAGTGGCGTGGCAGTGGTTGATCTTCTGGCACTCGTTGGCGGGCCCCGCGAGGCGCAGCTTCGCGGCCGCGGCGTCGCCTCCTACTTGCTCATCGAGGCCGCCGACGGCTACCGCGTCGTCTTCTCCCTCGACGAACTCGCGCGCGAGGACGCTCAGGCTCCGGTCATCCTGGCGGATCGCCTCAACGACGCGCCCCTATCACCGGAGGAAGGACCGTTTCGCATCGTGGCCCCCGGCGTACGCCACAGCCGCTGGATCCGCCAAGTCGTGCGCCTAACGATCCGGACCGCCGCTCCTTGAGTTTCTCGGAGCGCGCGGTAGAACTAGCTGTTGCACCTGTCAGGCGCGATGTCTAAGACATTCATCGCGTCACAACCCCCGTGAAGTGCAAAAGCGAAGGTGGGCTATGCCCCGCCTTCGAGAAGTCGCCTGCAGGTACACGCCGCGTTAGGCGTCACACGAGAGGATCATGGTTTACTCCGGCCCTTCGTTCTCGGGCAGTGCCTGAACATGCCGTCAATCCGATTCGTGCTGCTATCGGTCTTGCTGGCATTTGGTGTACGCGCCGCCGCTGCCCAGACCAGTGCAACCACCGGCGCTCCGACCGAGATCAAAAAGGTTTCGCGACCGATGGTGTGGAAGCCGGGCCCGGAGGGCAGCCAAGTGCCCCTATGGCCCGAGGATCTCGCCATTCAAGGACCCGAGTCCGACAAGCCCGAAGAGGTGGGCAACGGCTCCAAGCTGGTCGCCGGACGCCCTTGGACTTGGGCGACCTATGTCTCGCGTCCGACCATGACGATCTACCGGCCCAAGGGACGAAATACCCGCGCTGCGATCTTGGTGTTGCCCGGTGGCGGATACGCGGCCGTAGCCATGGATCTCGAAGGTACGGAGATCTGCGACTGGATTACGCAGCAGGGCGTAACCTGCATCGTGTTGAAATACAGGGTTCCGCAAGCATGGCGTCACAACCGCGTCGAGAAGGCGCCGAAGGTACAGCTCCCGCTGCAGGACGCGCAGCGTGCGATGGGCCTGCTACGATACCGAGCCTCCTCCTACGGCATCGATCCTCACAAGATCGGCGTTATCGGCTTTTCTGCCGGCGGGCACCTTGCCGCGGCGGTGAGCAACGCCGAGAAGCTCACCTACGAACCCGTAGACGACGCCGATCGTGAGCCTTCGCGTCCTGACTTCGCGATCCTACTCTATCCGGGACATCTGTGGGAGGAGACCAGTCCGAAGACGAGCCTGAAGCTTTCTCCGTGGGTCGACATCAGAGCGGACGCGCCACCAACTTTGCTGATTCACAGCATGAACGATCCGACGGATGATGTCCGGCATTCACTGGCCTATGGTCTGGCTCTGAATGATGTCGGCGTCAACGTCGAAATGCACCTCTATGCCAGGGGTGGTCATGCCTTTGGGATGCGTCCAACTTCTGATCCGATCACCACGGAATGGCCTAAGCTCGTGGAAAAATGGCTGCATACCATCAAGGTGTTCTGACGACCGAATCTGCGTGCGAAAGAGGATAGAGGGGGTCGCATCGACCAGGCTCCATCGTGACGCGCCAACACCACGCGGGGGCTCTCACGCGCCGCTCTCCGATCCCGCTGCGGGGTAACGATGCCACGACGCCATTTCGCCTGCGCGTCACTCGCCGCGCTCGTCTTTCTGACGAGCCTCTCGGCCTGTGACGATCTGCTTGGCCCGTACGATGTCGCTGGTACCTATGTCCTTCGCTCCGTGCGCGGGGATCCCGTCCCCGCGGTCTTCTGGGAGTCCGAACAGTCACAATTGCACGTTCTCGCCGACACGCTTCGCCTGCACCTCAATGGAACCGGGTCCGAGGTCTGGCTCCTACGCGCGACCGGCCCCCATGCTTCGGGCCCGGACCGATGGGAACGCTCCCTTACGTTCCAGATTCAGGACCGTCGCATTGAAGCGACCTATCCCTGTGGACCGGCCGAGAACTGTGCGGGGGTGATCACGTTGCGAGGTCAGCTCAGCGGATCGGAGCTCCGAGCCGAGGTTCATCCATATGGCCCCGGCCCGATGGTCTTCGAGCGCATCGCGCGCTAGCTTGCACCATGGAGACCGCGCGTCGGCTGCATAACATGTTGCGCCTGACGAGCGCGATGTCTCAGGAAGCCATCGCCTCTGAACCCATTCCAGCGCTTCGTGCTCGGTGAGCCCTGCTCCTTCGGGGCAGACCGCTCGCAGGTGAAATGCGGCGTTATGCGGACGCACTGGCTTCACGACCCGCAGCTTCTGTTGTTCACCACTCCCCGCGAAGACAGTAGCTTCACGGTGTGAAGCCGATCGATCTCGACGAGGTCCGCCTCGCAGTCACGCGCGAGAAAGAATGGCGCCAGGACGTGGAATGGCGGATTTCCACCGTCACCACCACGCGCATCCGGGCCACCGGCGAGCCTGCCTATCGCGCCTATCACGTTCGCGTCGAGTGTGACTACATCCTCGAAGCGTATTGCCCGACGCTCACCCGCGCGGTCGAGATCGCGCGCGCCTACGAGGAGCTCATCCCCGAGTTGTGGCAGCAGTTCGGCTGGCCGGGTTGGGCGAGCAAGGGCGAGTTGGAGCCACGACCGGGCGCCGTGTAACTGGCTGTTGCACCTGTCAGGCGCGATGTCTAAGGTAGTCATCGCGTGTGATCGCCTTGACGTGCAACACCCGGCGCTCCTACGCGCACCCTTGAGAAGTCCTTTGCAGGTGAACGCGGCGTTATGTGAAAACGAGCATCGCGTACTCCATCGTCCTTGAACTTCTGGTACCACGCACTATGGGTCGCCGAGACCTTACTCACGAATGCAGCGCTTCTGAACCCCAGCCAGTATTACGCTGGCGGCGGCCGGTGGTACACCTCGCAGGCTGCTGCCTCGCGCTCCTTGGCCTGACACTCTGCTCCTGCAACCCTTCTCCACGGGAGGCATCGCGACCCACCGCGCAGATACTCCCTCCTCTGACCGCGTCACAAATAGCGTCCCGACTCGACGTCACCAGGGCGGAATCCGATTCCGCCATAGGCTCCGTGCTCCGCAGCGCGGTCCCACCCGATACCGCCGTCGGCTATCGGGTCGTTCTGTGGGAATTCCGCGACCGTACCAGATACCTGATTCTCGCTTACCTCCGCGGGCACACTCCTGCGGGTCACTACCGCCCTGCACTTTATGCGATCGAGGACGGCCGCGTCTCGGCTCCCTATGCCTTCAAGGACAACGAGCGAGTGACTGTGCGGCGCATCGCGGACTTTGATCATGATGCTGTCCCTGACGTCGCGCTGTGTGTCTCACTGGAGGCGCGGGAAGAGGTGGTTGTGGCGCGTGTCGCCGGGTATCGCGAGGGGTCGTGGTATCTCATTGCAGCGGCGAGTAGCGCGATCCCCCTGTGTACCTCGGCCGCGCTATCATGGAGTCCTTGAGCGAGGGCCATTCACGCCTCACTTCCTTGCCACGCGCGAGGACTTCAGGGGTACGATGCGGCCACATAACTAGCGTTTGCAGCTGTCGAGCACGAATGTCGGGGCAGCCATCGCATTTACCGGCTGTCGCGCTGATGCGCGACAGCGATCAGCCATCCCCTGCGGAGCCGGACGCTCGCAGGTGAAACGCGGCGTCATAACGGCGACGACGATGCGTATTCAGGAGGGACCCGACCTCGTCGACATCGCGGTGCGTGAACAGTCGCGCGCTGCCTCTCGGCAGATTGCGCAACTGCTTCTCCGTGTCTCCGTCGTTTGCCGCGGGTTCAAGGCGAAGCACGCTGGGACTATGACGTGGGCCGACTGGTCTACCGGATACCAACCGGAGCCGACTGACGCAGGCGACCGATCCTGGTCGGACTCGCACAATGAGTGGATTGTAGGACGGAGCAGATCAGCCCATGGGATGGGAGGCACTCGAGCATTGGGGTGACGACGTCACGCGCATCGAACCGCTCGCTGGCGGAGTCGCCAACGACGTGTGGAGCGTGCGTGTCAACGGGCATCTTGCGGTCGGTCGTCTCGGAATCAGGAGCGACGCTGATCTCGCGTGGGAGACCGAGCTCCTCCAACACCTCCACCGTGAAGGCCTAACCGTGCCGGTGCCGATCCGGACCGCGGACGGCCGGGCGTTCGCCGACCGTGTGGTGGTGATGACCTACGTAGAGGGTGGACCGCCCGAGACGGAGGCTGACTGGCGTCGCGTGGCCGACACGCTCCGCCAGCTGCATCGGTTGACGCGGGGCTGGCCGCAGCGCCCTGGCTGGCGATCGTCGACTGACCTTCTGCATACCGTCTCCGGGACGAAGATCGACCTCGGCGCGATGCCGCCTGAGGGCGTTGCTCGATGCCGGGCAGCGTGGGCGCGGCTCGTCGGACGTCGGACATGCGTAATCCACGGCAACCCAAGCAACCCCGGCAACGTCCGAATGACGGCGGATCGGGTCGCGCTGATCGATTGGGACGAGGCGCACGTCGACGTCCCCGACCTCGACCTCGTGCTGCCCCACAATGCCGCCGGTCTCGACGACGACGCGCACGACATCGCCGCGCAAGCGTCGGCCGCATGGGACGCCGCCGTCTGCTGGGACGACGAGTACGCGGTCAAGCGGCTCGCCGAAGTTCGAGCGGTCTGAGAAGCGGCGGCGATTAGAGAGTCCGCACCTGAGCCTGGACGCCGCTCGAGAAGAGCAGCTACCGTTACGCCTTCAAGGATGGATCGCGGCAGTTGAGCGCGGCGTTCTGCCGACGAGGCGCTCTCGTCGCGGAGCGCCTGGTCCGGGCGCTGGTACCCTGAGAGTGTGTGCAGCGTAGCATGGTCGCCGAACAATGTGATGGACCACTTCTTCGGTGGGGACCTACGGCTGGTGCCCGACGTGAAGTCGTAGCGAAACCGCCGGCAGCATAATGGCGTTATGCAGTCACGAAGCATCGTCTAATGGCAACGTGCCGCACCGAGCTCCTGCGACAAGCACCGGCGATCCTCGCCAGTGAACCGTTAGTCCGCCACGAATGGCGTCAAGAGCCGACGCGCGCCGTACTCCGCTTTCCAGCTACCGCGCCTCAGGGGTTCGACGTCTCTCTAGTGGCAACCGATAAGGATATCGAGCTGGAAGCGGGAGGATTTCACTCCTCCTTCGACGACAACCCGGATCCCGAGGATTTCATTCGCCACGCGCTCGGCCTCGTCCGAGACCTTTTGGGTCCAGGCATGCGACTGCGTGAGCTAGTGGCGGGGGAGACCCCATACCGATGGTTCCTTGAATCACGTCGCGGAGATAGCTGGGTTGTCGAGGAGGAGACGGGGCTTCTCTTCTGGCCTTACTGGTCCCCCCGCTCGGAACGGATTTTCGTCAATCACACCCTTCCCGCTCGTCCAGAATGAAGTTGCCACGGGTCTCTGGCGTCTTTTTGCTCGGCACGCTCCTTATCACCGCGCTTGTGGCTTCCTGTGGGCGCGAGCCCTCGCAGCAGGAGGGTTCGCGAGTCGACGCCACCGACACCGCGCGTGGCATTCAGCCATCCACGTCTCCTTCCTCCGATATCACCTCGCGCGGGTCCGCGGAGGACGTCGAGCTCGTCGAGGCGGCTACCCGGATCGTGCGTTTCCTTCGCGGCGAGGCTTCCTTCGATAGCATTCATCTCGCCGATACCGTTTCGCTCTATCTTGGCCTGGAAGAAGGGAGGACGCGGCGGGACGTTGAGCGCGCGCTGCTTCGGGATCGCGCCAACTGGAAGGTCCAGTCGGAGTCGCTGCGCCATTCGTACTCGTTCGTCCCGCCCGCGAGGACTGCGGCCTTGACCACGCGCGTCGGACGCCATCTCAATTGCCTCGACTACCCGTTGTCGGCAAGCTTTCCAGACCTCGCTCGCCTTCCCCACGTCGGAACGATGCTCAGCTATGGTACCGCGAGTTGCCTGCAAACCTGGACGCTCACCATCATCTTCGAACCGCACGTGCGACCACCGAGGCTCGTCGCCGCCGTCTATGACCAGTTCGAGTGGTAACACTATGGAGTCACGCCACGCGCCAGGATGTGAGCATCGAGCCCCGACTGCAAAACTAACCGTTTGCGATTGACACGCGCGCTTTCAAGATGATCGCCTGCGGTTGAACGGTGGCGTTCTGCAACACCAGATTCCTTGCCTTTTTGGAAACCGTCAGCCATCGAGGCAACGCGCGTGTCGCAGGACTCGCCGTTGCACCCGTCGAGCGCGATGCTGAGCGAGCCATTCCGTTTACGGCCCTCGCGCTCCAACGCGACGGCGAGCACCGTCTGAACGCACGTTAGGCCGCAGAACATACTCTCCCCCGCCACCACCCGTCCCCGGAGGTTCCATGAAGCGAGTCACTGGCATTGGCGGCATCTTCTTCAAAGCCAACGACGCTCCAGCACTACAGGCCTGGTACAAGCGCCACCTCGGAATCGATGTCCAGGCCTGGGGTGGCACGGCATTTACCTGGACCGACGACGACGGTAACCCGGTTGCCGGAACAACCGTCTGGTCGATTGGTTCGGCGCAAAGTGACCAGTTCGCGCCCAGCACCGCAACGTTCATGGTCAATTACCGGGTCGAGGATCTCCACGGCCTCGTTAGGGTCTTACGCGCAGAAGGCTGCAACGTTCTCGAGAAGATTGACGATTCCGAGTACGGGAAGTTTGCCTGGGTCATCGATCCGGAAGGAAACAAGGTAGAGCTGTGGCAACCGCCTGCCGGCCAATGACCGGCCAATCGGCCTCACCACGAATCTGCGGCCCAACCCTTCCTCTTCCCTTCGCGGGGAGTCCGACGCCGGCCAAGACTCCATCTCACGTACGACGGTCAACGACAAGGACGCGGCCACCTCGCTGCCCTCGATCTCGTACTCGATCGCTCTGGCGCCTCAGCGCAAGTCTTTCTACTCCTCCACGGGCGCGCCCGGCTCCAGCACCCGCGTCTCGACGCCACCCATGAAGGCAAATCCGGTCAACCGCACCACCGGCGCATTCGGATCGCCTGACGCGGGCTGCTTGAGCTGATCCTCGAAGCCACCCATGAACGCGAACCCGTCCGACTCGAGTCGCACGTTAGGCGGAACGGTCACGACGACGCCGCCCATGACGGCGAGGATATCGATCTCGGTCACGCCCGGATCCAGCACCGCCTCACGCAGGTCCAGCTCGATCCCACCCATGAAGGCAACCGCGTTCATGCGCTTCGGGACGACCCACGCTCCGCGACGAACGATGCCGCTCATCACCGCGACGAAATTCCGCGGCCGCGACCGCTTCTTCGCCGGCACGGCTGTGCTCGGCGCCGCCGCAACCGCGAGCGCGGGAAGCCCGACGAGCACGGAATCGAGCGCCTCCGGCGTCCGCGCGGCGTACGCTTGCTCGAGCCGGGACTCGAGCTCCTCGAGCGTCAATTGATCGCGCGCGTAGTGAATGCTCAGGCGCTCGACCGCGCGCTCGCGTGCGGCGTCGAGGCTCGGCGCGGGAACCGGACGCCCCGGATTCGTCATACCCCGCGGGTCAGAGCTTGCACAGGCCGCCGTACGTCTCCGGCCGCCGATCTCTGAAGAACTGCCACACGTTCCGCACCTCACGAATCTTGTCGAGGTCGAGCTCCGCGGTGATCAGCTCATCCTGGTCGCGCGATCCCTGCGCGACGAACTGACCGCGCGGATCGCAGAAGTAGCTTTGCCCGTAGAACTCGCCGATCTTCCAGGGGGCCTCGACGCCCACGCGGTTGATGGCGCCGACGAAGAACGCGTTGGCGACGGCGTGCGCGGGCTGCTCGAGCTTCCACAGATACTCCGACAGGCCAGCCACGGTCGCGGATGGATTGAAGACGATCTCGGCACCGTTGAGCCCGAGCTCGCGGGCCCCTTCCGGGAAGTGGCGGTCATAGCAGATGTACACACCGACGTCGGCATACTTCGTTTTGAAGACGGGATAGCCGAGATTGCCCGGCCGGAAGTAGAACTTCTCCCAGAAGCCCGGCGCGCAGTGCGGAATGTGGTTCTTCCGGTACTTGCCGAGATACGTCCCGTCGGCATCGATGACCGCTGCCGTGTTGTAGTAGACGCCGGTCGTCTCTTCCTCGTACAGCGGCACCACGATCACCATCTGATGCTTCTTCGCCATCTCCTGCATGAGCCGGGTCGTCGGGCCGTCAGGAATCTGCTCCACGGCGTCGTACCAGCGCGTGCTCTGCTCGGCGCAGAAGTACGGCCCGGTAAAAATCTCCTGCATGCAGAGGATTTGAACGCCCTCGCGCCCTGCGCGCTCGATGAGCTTCAGGTGCTTGTCGACGTTCGCTTCACGAATGGTCTCGATAGGCTCATCGGTGCTACAGGCGTGCGACGCCTGGATGAGCCCGCATTTGACGAGGCGGGGCATGGGAGAAGGGTCCTCAGTGTCCTCAGGGTCCTCGGGGTCCTCGGGGTCCGCGCGGCGGCTCAGGTAATTGCCTCAGGGGTTGGACCCTGAGGACCCTGAGGACCCTGAGGACCTCGAGGACCCTTCGGAAAGAATCAGATACAACACAAAGCTCAGCGCAAACGTCACAAACCACGCATACGAGTACAGCTGGTCGAAAAGATTCGGATTCGCGACGCGGCCGCCGGGCGTCAGCGCTGCACGGACGAAGCCGGGGATTACCGGAAGCACGGACAGAACGAGCGCTGCGACGGCGCGCCAGTTGTAGCCGTTCCGATAAGTGTACGCGCCTTGCTCGCGGAAGAGATCGCCGACGAGAAGCCTCTGGCGACGCAGCACCCAGTAATCCGCGATGAGGATACCGCCGAGCGCACCCATGAGGCTCGAGTAGCCGAGGAGCCAGGTAAAGATGTACGCTGCGGCGTCGGAGTAGAGCTTCCAGGGCATCATCAGGATGCCGATCACCGCGGTGATCAGGCCGCCGCGGACGTAGCTGATGCGCCTGGGGCTCAGGTTCGAGAAGTCGTTGGACGGCGACACGACGTTCGCGGCCATGTTGGTCGTGACCTGGGCCGCCAGCACGATGAGCGCCGCGAAGATGATGAGCCCTGCCCCGCCGATGCGACTGACCAGCACGACCGGATCCCAGATCGCCTCGCCGAAGATGACGATCGTTGCCGCCGTCACCGCGACCCCGATGAACGCGAACAGCGTCATCGTCGTCGGGAGGCCTAACGCCTGACCCAGTGCCTGCGATTTTTGACTTTTCGCGTATCGGGTGAAGTCGGGAATATTGAGGCTGAGCGTCGCCCAATAGCCGACGTTGGCCGTCAGTGCGGCGGGAAAGAGGACCCAGAACGGGGTGCCGCTGGTGCCCTGCAAGCGTTCCGACTGCGCCAGGACGTTCGTTAGGCCGCCGCCGTTCCGAATGCCCCACCACAGCAGGAGCAGGCCGCCGCCCAGCAGGAGCGGCGCCGACCAGCTCTCGAGCACCTTGATGCCTTCCGTCCCCTTGAGAATGATCGCCACTTGAAGGAGCCAGAAGATGGCGAAGGCGATCCACGTCGCTCCGGGCACCGTGGCCCACCCTGACCACGCCGCGCGAAGGAGCGCATCGAGCGCGAGCGCTCCGATCCACGTCTGGATGCCGAACCATCCACAGGCGACGATCGCGCGAAGCATCGCCGGAATGTTCGCCCCTCGCACGCCGAAGCTGGCTCGGCACAGGACCGGAAAGGAGATTCCGTAGCGCGTGCCCGCATGCGCATTGAGAATCATCGGGACCAGCACGATCGCATTGCCAAGCAGGATCACCAGTAGCGCCTGCCACCAGCTCATGCCCTGCGACATGAGGCCGGAGGCGAGCGTGTACGTGGTGATGACGACGCTCATCCCGATCCAGAGCGCCGCAATGTTGTACGTCGACCAGGTACGGCGCTCGGGCGGTGTCGGGGCGAGATCGGGATTCCACAGCGGGCTTCCGGAGAGATCCTCGTGCGTGACGACCACGTCGGGGGTGTAGGCGCCCGAGTGCGTCGACGCGACGGGAGTGCTCACGATGCGCCCGCGATCTCGAGCTCCTCGGCGCGCAGCGGTGCGAGCGGCCCGCGCGACATGCGCATCACCGGCGCTTCACCGCTCATTCCCGCAAGCCCGGCGCTCGTGCGCGAGAGCCATTGGCCCCGCCCTTCGCGTCCGACGACCTTGTAATCATCGACGATGACTTCCCCGCGCGAGAGCGTCGTGCGGGCGAAGCCGGCGAGCTGCCATCCCTCGAAGGGAGACCAATCCGCGTTCGTCTCCATGCGCGCGGGCGTCACCGTTTCGCGATGCTGCGGATGAATGATCGCGAGATCCGCATCAGCACCGATCTGGATCGCGCCCTTTCGTGGATAGAGGCCCATGATCCGCGCCGGATTCGTGCTCAGCTTGGCGCTCATCTCCTCGAGCGTGAGCCGACCTTCGAGCACTCCGCGCGTGTACGTGAGCGGCAGCAGGGTCTCGAGCCCGGGCATTCCCATCGGGATCTTCGTCCAGTCGCCGTTCCACATCGCCTTCTGCTCGCGCGTGAACGTGCACGTGTCGGTCGAGATCACCGACACCTCGCCGCTCCGAAGCCCCTTCCACAGACGCTCGACGTCGGCGGGCTTCTTGAGCTGCGGACAGCACGCGAACAGGTGGCCGTCCTCGCGATCGAACACGGAGTCGTCGAGCACGAGATACTGTGCGCACGTCTCGGCGACCACCGGCACGCCCCGCGCCTGGGCCGCTCGGATGATGTCCGCACCCTCCGCGGTAGACATGTGGACGATGTACAGCTGGCCGCCGGTCGCCTCGCTCCACTGCACCGCCCGCTGGATCGCCTCGGCCTCGATGAAGTTGGGTCGCGTCATGCGGTGGAGGCGCGCGCCGTACTTCTTCATCAGGTCGGGCGTGTGATACCGTGCGATCAGCTCATCGAGCACTCGCGCCGACTCGGCGTGCACGAGGAGCATCGTCCCGTACTCCTTCATCTTCTCGAGCGTACCGAACATCGCGCGGTCGTCCGACTGCCAGCCCTCGGACTCATAGATCATGAACTCCTTGAAGGTGGTGAAGCCGCGGTCCACCATCTCCCGGATCTGATCCTTGTGGTCGTTCCATCGCGTGATGCAAATGTGGAAGGTGTAGTCGATGAGCGACTTCCCCTCCGCCTTCTTGTGCCAGTTGTCGGCCGCCTGTCCTAGCGACTCCCCCGCGTACGGAATCGCGAAGTCAATGACGGTGGTCACCCCGCCGCGCGCTCCAGCCCGCGTTCCGGAGCGGTAGTCGTCCGCCGACACGGTGCCGCAGAACGGCAGCTCGAGGTGGACGTGGACGTCGAGGACGCCGGGAATCACGTGATGCCCGCGGGCGTCGATGACCTGCGCGCCTTCCGCGTCGAGGGAGCTGCCGAGCGCGGCGATTTTCTCGCCGGCGATTCCGATGTCCCCGACGAAAGTGCCGGCGGGTGTGACGACGTTCCCGCCCTTGATGACTTTATCGAATCGCATGCGTTGACCTCGCAGAAGCAGAGGCGCTGGAAGAGCGCTGGAACGGCGCTGGGGAAGCGCTAGCGCTGTTCCAGCGCTTTACCCAGCGCTTTTCCAGCGCCCTCGTGAAACCATCTACCCGCGAATGGAACCCAGCGCCCGATCGAACACGTCGAGCGCGAAGTCGACGTCGGCCTTGGTAATGCACATGGGCGGCTTGATCCGGAGGACGTTGCCCTCCAGGCCGCCCTTTCCGATGAGCACCCCTGCCTCACGAGCCGCCTCGAGCACGTCGAGCGTCTCGCCTTTCGCCGGCTCCTTATTCGCGCGATCGCGCACCAGCTCGACGCCGAGCATGAGGCCCATGCCTCGTACGTCGCCGACGAGCGCGTGCGAGCGCATCAGGCGCTCGAGACCGGCCTTGAGCCGCCCGCCCACGACGCGCGCGTTTTCTTGCAGCCCTTCGGCATCGATCACCTCGAGCACCGCGAGCCCGGCGGCCGTCGAGACAGGGTTGCCTGCGTACGTGTTGAAATGGATGCGCTGCGTGAGCGCCTTTGCGATCTCCATACGCGTGGTGACGGCCGCCAGGGGTGCACCGTTGCCAATGCCCTTCGCCATGGTCACGAAGTCCGGAACGACACCGTAATTCTGGAATCCCCAGTAATTCTCGCCCGTTCTGCCGAAGCCGGTCTGTACCTCGTCGGCGATGCAGAGGCCGCCGTGCGCGCGCACGATGGCGTACACCTCCGACAGATAGTTTCGCGCGCCCGCGGTCACACCCCCGACGCCCTGGATGGGCTCGGCGACGAACGCGGCCACCTTCCCAGGTGTGGAATAGCGAATCAGATCGCGCACGTCTTCCGCGCTCTTCGTCGCGATCTCTTCCGGTGTGCCCGCGAACGGACTGCGATACGGATCGGGGTTCACCGCGTGATGCACGCGGCCATCCCCGCCCATGGGATATTTCCAGGTGTGGTGCGACGTCAGTCCCATCGCGCTCGGGCTCCCGCCGTGATAGGCGTTGCGGAGCGCGATGACGTCGGCGTTCCCCGTGGCGAGACGGGCCATCTGGATGGCGAGATCGTTCGCTTCGCTGCCGCTGTTGGTGAAGTACGTGACGTCGAGCCCCGGCGGCATCTTCGATGCGAGCCGCTTCGCCAGCTGCGCCACGTTGGGATGCAGGTAAATCGTCGTCCCGTGCGGCAGCATCGAGAGCTGCTCCTGCATCCGCTTCACGATCGTGGGATGCGCGTGACCGCACGACACGGTCGCGATCCCGGCAAACAGATCGAGATACCGCCGTCCCGTCTCATCCCACAGGTACTGCATGTGCCCCTCGACGATCATCAGCGGATCGCGGTAGATCGTGAAAATCGCGGGGTTCATGTACTGCCGGCGCATCGCGAGCACCTCGTCGCGCGAGGGACCGCTGTACGGGCGTGGCCGATGCTCGGTGGGCGGCATCTCGACTCGCGGGGCCGCCGTCTGCGGCGCGATGGTCGTCATCGCACGCCCGCCGCGCTGGGGTCGGGCGCCGCGTACCCTTCCACCGGCTCGTAGCCGCCCTGATAGGTCGATGCATCGGGGCGCCGGATTTGCGACTGCAGGACGACCCGATCGCGGCGGAGCCCGCGGAAGTCTTCGACCGACTTCCAGCCCTTGTCCGCGTGCTTCTCGAGGAAGGCGTCGAGCCCGGCGTTCAGCCGCTTGATCACGTTCGGCCCGACGGCCTGATCGAGCATCGCGGCGGTGCACACCTGCACCGTGCCGCAGCCTAACAGGAAGTACGACAGCGCCTGCGCGAAGTCGGAAATCCCGCCGATGCCCGAGAACGCGCCGTCAGGGAAGGCCTGCGTCATCTTCGCCATGTTCGCCAGCGACATCGGCAGAATGGCGGGGCCGCCCAGGCCTCCGCTGGAGACGAGCCCGTCGACGTTCATCTCGAACTCGAGCGTGTCCGGATCGATGATCGGAAGCGATGGGAAGGTGTTCGACGAGACGATCGCGTCGGCGCCACCGCGGAAGCAGGCGGCCGCCTCGACGACGATGTCGTGGGTGGCCGGGGTGAGCTTGGTCCACACCGGCACCTTGGCCACCTCCTTCACCGCTTCGGTGACCACCGAGCACAGCCCTTCATCCTTGCCGATGTTGGAGCCCATGTCCTTCCGGTCCATATGGGGACACGAAAAGTTGAGCTCGAGGCCGTCGGCGCCATTGTCCTGCGACGCCTGCGCCAGCGTTTGCCAGTTGCGAAGCTCCTTGTCGCTCCCCGAGCCCGCCATGATCGACGCGATGAGCACGCGATTCGGAAACTCCGCCTTGATGCGGCGAATGCGCGGCACCCACCACTCGAGCGTCTTGTCGGAAATGAGCTCCCAGTTCCACGACGAGTGCAGCGCCGCGCCGGGCCGCTTCTTCATGGAGACGTAGGCATCCTCAGGCGAGGTCCGCATGAACTTCGCCTTCGCGCCCACGACATTGACGACGGGATGCAGCCCGATCGTCTTGGTGACGACGCCGCCCCATCCCGCCTCGAACGCGCGCAGAATGTTGTTCTCCGACTCCGTCGGCGGCGCCGAGGAAAGCAGGAAGGGATTCTCGAAGCGAATGCCGGTAAACGTGACTTCGCGTGTGGCCATAGCGACTCTCCAGAAGAACTCAGAATGAGGAGGGTGCGGGCTCAGCAATCCGCACTCCGCAATCAGTCATGACATCCAGTTCACACCCGCTTCGCGGTTCCACTTCGTCGTCATCTTCTTCGCCTGCGTCCAGAACTCGATCGAGCCGCGTCCCGTAATGTCCCCGACCCCGAACTTCGATTCGTTCCAGCCGCCAAACGAGAAGGGCTCGCGCGGCACGGGAACGCCCACGTTGACCCCGACCATGCCCGCGCTGGCGCGCTCCATGACGTAGCGCGCCATTCCCCCGCTCTCCGTGAACACCGACGCCGCGTTCCCGTAGGGCGACGCGTTCTCGATCGCGATGGCTTTGTCGACATCCGGGGCACGCACGATCACGAGCACGGGACCGAAGACCTCCTCCTGCGCGATCCGCATCTCGGGCGTCACGTAGTCGATGATCGTTGGGCCGAGGTAGTAGCCGCCCTCGCGGCCGGCCACGGTGGTCGTGCGGCCATCGACGATCACCTTCGCCCCCGCCGCTTCCGCCTCCGCGATATACGACTCGATCCGCTGCTTCGCCTCGGCCGAGATCACAGGGCCGAGATCCCTGCCGGGCACCATGCGGCTGGCCACGGCTTTCATGCGGTCGATGATGTGATCGGTGCTCGAGACGGCCACCATGACCGACGCGGCCATACATCGCTGTCCCGCGCAGCCCGACATCGACGCGACGATGTTCGTCGAGGCCATCTCGGGATCGGCATCGGGCAGCACGATGAGATGGTTCTTCGCGCCGCCTAACGCCAGGCAGCGCTTGAGGGCCGCGGTCGCGCGACGGTAGACGACCTTCGCGATCCGCGTCGACCCCACGAAGCTCACCGCCGCGATCCCGGGGTGGTCACAAATCGCTTCGACTGCCTCTCTGCCGCCGTGCACCACCTGGAACACGCCTTCGGGCAGCCCCGCCTCAGCGAGCAGCTCCGCGATGCGGCCCGCGCTGAGCGGCACCAGCTCCGAGGGCTTCAGGATCATGCAGTTGCCGAGGGCGATCGCGTTCGGAATCGACCAGTTCGGCACCATGTTCGGGAAGTTGAACGGCGTGATCGATGCAACGACCCCGACGGGAAAGCGCTCGATGCGGCACTCGACGCCGCGACTGACTTCGAGCACCTCCCCCGGAGCGATCTGGGGGAGCGAGCAGGCGAATTCCGTGAGCTCGGCCGACTTGAGGACCTCGGCCCGCGCCTCGCTTTCGATTTTGCCATTCTCCTCGGTCACGAGCGCCGCGAGCGCGTCGATGTCACGCTCGAGCAGCGCCTTGTACCGATAGAAGACCTGGACGCGCTCCTTGATCGGCGTCGCCGCCCAGGCGGGAAACGCCGCCTTCGCGGAGCGAACGGCGGCGTCGACGTCGTCGGCAGCGGACAGCGGCACCCGCGAGATGACCGCGCCGCTGCTCGGGTCGTACACGTCCAGCAGGGGGCGGTCGGCGGCCACGAAGGAGCCACCAACGTAGTTCCGGACTTCGGGATACTTCATTGGTCAAGAATGCGATGCGCACCGCCGTCGGGCAAGGAACAACGGCACCGGGCAACGACCACGGACCGACGCGGTGCTTACTTGACGAAAGCAACTAACTACTTGATATTGGCAACCACAACCGATCCCGCCCCCATGAGCACCGCCCAGCTCGCGCGACGCGTCGCCGCCGTCCGCCGGTTCAACCGCTTCTACACGCGCCGCATTGGCATCCTCAATGACGGCCTGCTCGACAGCCCGTTCTCTCTCACCGAAGTGCGCGTCCTCTTCGAGCTCGCGCACGCCCCGCATCTCACCGCGACGGCGCTGCGGGACGAGCTCGACCTCGATGCCGGGTATCTCAGCCGGCTCCTGCGCCGCCTGGAGCAACGCGGCTTCCTCACGCGGACCTCGTCAGAAGCCGATGGGCGCGTCGCCTACCTCAATCTCACCGACAAGGGGCGGCAGGAATTCCGAACGCTCGACGAACGGGCCAACGACGAGGTGCGTGCGCTGGTGCGTGAGCTGGCGGTCCCCCAACAGCGCCAACTCCTCAGCGCGCTGCGCACGATCGAGGACCTGCTCGGCGATCAGCCGCCGGCGCGACGGGAGCCGTACATCCTTCGCACGCACCAACCGGGAGACATGGGATGGGTCGTCCACCGTCACGGCGTGCTGTACGCGCAGGAGTACGGGTGGGACGAGCGCTTCGAGGCCCTCGTTGCCGAGGTCGTTGCTGCCTTCATTCACCGGTTCGATCCCCGGCGCGAGCGATGCTGGATCGCCGAGCGGGATGGAGAGATCGTGGGCTCGGTGTTTCTGGTGAAGAAGTCGAAGACCATCGCGCAGCTGCGTTTGCTGCTCGTCGAGCCGTCGGCGCGCGGGCTGGGCATCGGCGCGCGTCTGGTCGATGAGTGCATTCGCTTCGGGCGACAGTGCGGCTACCGCAGGATCACGCTCTGGACGAACAACGTGCTGCACACGGCGCGGCACATTTACCAGAGGGCCGGATTCCAGCTCGTCCGCGAGAAGCCACACGACATGTTCGGCCGCGATCTCGTTGGCCAAACGTGGGAGCTGACGCTCTAGCGCTGCGTCATTCTCCGATGTCCTCGTTCCAGAGCGCGGGGTGCGCGGCGATGAACTCGCGCATCAATCGCACACATTCTTCGTCATCGACGATCTCGAGGACCACGCCGCGCTGTCTGAGGTAGCCCTCAGGCCCCTGAAAGGTTCGGTTCTCGCCGATCACGATTCGCGGGATGCCGTACAGCAGCGACGCCCCGCTGCACATGTCGCAGGGCGATAGCGTCGAGTAGAGCGTGGCACGGCGGTAGTCCGCCGCCCGCAATCTCCCGGCGTTCTCGAGACAGTCCATCTCTGCATGCAGTGTCGCGCTTCCCTTCTGCACGCGGCGGTTGTGACCGCGGCCAACGATGCGCTCGTCGATGACGAGTACCGAGCCGATCGGAATCCCGCCCTCGGAAAGCCCGGCGCGCGCTTCGGCGATGGCTGCCTCGAGAAACAGGTCGCGCATATCGCTCGCCATCATGTGACTCGGGACGTCCGGGGAGATCGACGGCGAACAGTGGTCGTTCACGCGCGCGAGCGTCAAGGAGTGGGACGACGATTTCGCCGCATTCGAGCCGCCGTTCTTGATGTCCGGGCCCCGCGCGGTTGTATTCTGGCAATGCGTCCCCGCCCTCGCGCGTGACCGAGCTCGCTCGGCGCCTCGGCGTCTTCGATGCCACCATGATCGTGATGGGCGGCATCATCGGGGCGGGCATTTTCATCAGCCCCTACGTCGTCGCTCGGCACGTCAACACGACGCCGCTCATTTTCGCCGCGTGGGCGGCGGGCGGCGCGATTGCGCTCGCCGGCGCTTTCGTCTACGCCGAGCTCGCCGCGTTGCGACCGGAGGCGGGCGGCGTGTACGCGTATCTCCGTGACGCCTTTCATCCCATCGTCGCGTTCCTGTTTGGCTGGACGCTCCTGCTCGTCGTGCAAGCGGGAGGAATGGCCGCGGTGGCGGTGACCTTCGGACTCTACGTGCGGGATCTTACGGGCATCGCCCTCTCACCGACGGCGCTGGCTGTCGGTGCGCTGGTCGCCCTCACGATCGTCAACTGCTTCGGGGTTCGCACCGGGGCGAACGTGCAGAACACGTTCATGGTGCTGAAGATCGTCGCCATCGGCGCGCTGGTCACGATTGGGTGGCTCGCGGTCGGGACGGCGCCGGTCACCCCCCCAGTCGAGCGTGCAGGCGGGTTCGGCGCCGCGATGGTTCCGGTGCTCTTCGCGTACGGTGGATGGCAGACGGCGAGCTTCGTCTCGGAGGAGATGCGGGACACCCGGCGCGACCTGCCGAGGGCCATGCTCTGGGGCATTATCGGTGTCGTCATTCTGTATCTGGCGGCGAATCTCGTGTATGCGCTCGTCCTCACGCCCGCTGGTCTCGCGTCGACGACCACGCCCGCGTCCGAGGTGATGCGCCGCGCGGTCGGCGAGCGCGGTGCCCAGTTCATCGCGTTAGGTATCGCCATCTCGACGGTCGGCTACCTCAGTCAGGGCATGCTGACCGCGCCGCGGGTGTACTTCGCGATGGCACGCGATGGCGTCTTCTTCTCCAAGGTGGGCTGGCTGCATCCGCGAACGCGGGCGCCGGTCTACGCGATCGCCCTGCAGGGCGTATGGGCGGTCGCCATCGCGTTGTCGGGACGCTACGAGCAGATCCTGAACTACGTCGTGGCGATCGACGCGATCTTCTTCGGGCTCACCGGCGTCGCGCTCATCGTGTTTCGGCGGCGCGAGGCGCGCGATGCCCCGCCGGGACGATTCCGCACGCCAGGGCACCCGTGGACGACGATCCTCTTCGTCGCGGCCTTCTGGATCGTCGCCTTCAACACCGTGCTGCAATTCCCCACGTCGGCCGGGATCGGCGTCCTGGTGCTGCTGGGCGGAGTTCCCGTGTACCTCTGGTGGTCGCGCCGCCGCGTCAGGCTGGAGGCTCGATCCTCAGGGGGACCACCGTCGTCCCCCAGTGCATGACGAGCTCTCCGGCGAGGCCGTCCACATCGGGGAAATAGAACGTCAGCAGCTCCATGTGGGGACCCGCGCGCGGGGTACTCTCCACGCGCAGCACGTCACTACCGCCCGGATACGGCAGATGCCAAACCGGATGAGCGCTGCTGAAGATGACGGTCCACCGGGCTTCGCCGGGAATCGTCCAGAGGCTGTACGTCCCGGCGGCCAATGGCTGCCCGTTGACACGCACGGCGTTGCTGAAGGTGATGCTCGTCGCCGTGTCGGCGCCTGGCGTCCACGGTCGTCCCCAGGGCACGAGGGCCCCGAACAGCTCGCGTCCACGCGCACTTGGCCGGCTGTACTTCACCTCGATTCGCGTCGAGCCTAACGCCTGGGTCACCGAGGCCTGTTGACTGCGCCGCGGACGGCGCGTCTCCTGCGCACAGAGCGACGACGTCAGCAGGACCGCCGCGAACGGGGTCAGCAGAGCCATCGCGCGGACGCCGACGACGGGCATCAGTTGCCGAATTCTTCGTCGACCGCGAGCCGAATCTCGGCGAGGCTTTTTCCGTCGCGCGCCAGCTTGGCGACAAGCTCCGCCTCTTCTCGGCACGCCATGCAGCCGATCGCCTGACGACTCTCGAAGCAGCTCAACAGCGACCGGTGGCCCATGCTCTTGTCGCACTCACAGGCGCAATACACACCGTCGAACAGCTCGGGATGCGTTCGAGCGGCCTCGTACGCCTCTCGGACGCGGCGCCGTTCACCGATCTCCGACTCGGCCAGGACGTTCTCGCCGGTGATTCCGGGACGCGGATCGGGATGTGGGAACCCCTTCCGGGGCGTCGTTACGTGATGCGCAACTGCGTCCCGCCAGGCGGCGGGGGCTGCGACGAGCCCGGCGAGCACGACCAGGAATCGGCGACGGTTGGTCATGCGCCAAAACTAAGCTCGGGAATGCAACTTCAAAACAGCGAACGCGTCAGGAATCGGTTAGTCCCGATCCCGGGGCCCGTGGCGGTGCAGTGTCGTCCGAGGTAGTCGAGGGTGTCCAGGGTGTCGAGGTGGTCGCGGGCGTGGATTGCGCAATATGTGATCGGTGCAGGTCCAGCGGCCTAACGGCCCCTTCAGGCGTCGGTGGTGGTGACGGAGTACGGCTACCCGCGGGTGCGCCTCGTGAGAAGCCCGATGCCACTCCCGTGCAGCGACCGCCGTGCACGATGGATTTCTGCCCTACCATGATTGCCTGGACTGCGTTTTGCGCCCGGCGAGGTGCGACCCTTTTCAGGAGCTGCGGATGCCACGGGGCGACAAGTCGAAGTACACGGACAAGCAGGAGCGGATGGCCGAGCACATTGAGGAAGGCTACGAGAAGCAGGGCGTGAGCGAGAAGGAAGCCGAGCGTCGCGCGTGGGCGACGGTGAACAAGCAGACGGGCGGCGGGAACAAGCCCGGCGGCTCCGGTCACGGAAAGCCCGACACCAGCCGCGGCAGCATGACGCGGGCAGAGCGCAGCCGGGCGGCGAAGAAGGGCGCGGCGACGCGGAAGCGGAACTCCAGGTAATCGAGGTCGTCGAGGTCGTCGAGGGGATCGAGGCAGGTGATCGAGGTGTTACCTCGATCACTTCGATTACCTCGAGAACCTCGATTACCTCGACACCCTCGATGACCTCTGCCTTTCGTACTTCCAGTTCATCGCCTTCCCTTCTGACAACCACTCCATTGCCGTGGCGAGGCGGCGCGCGCGCGTCTCTTCGGTCTTGGCGGTCGTGATCCACTCGAGGTACTCGCGCTTGTGGCTCGGCGGGAAGCTCTCGAATGTGGTGAGCGCCTTCTTGTTCTTTTTGAGAGCAGCCATGAAGTACGGAGGGGCCTTTATCGGCTTCTTTGGATGCTTCGGAGGCCGAGCAACCTTGACGCCCTGCTCGTTGATCGCCATGGCCTTCTTGATGTAGCCGAGCAGCGTCTTCTTCGGCGGGAGATCCTCCAGCGACGTGATCCGGCCGAAGTGCCCCGCTGCTTCCTGCGCCCGTGGATTCTTGTCGTCCAGCACCAACGACGCCTTCCAGAATCCGAACGCACAATGCGCCTTGAAGGCGGCCATGCTACACAGGGTGCCGCGATAGTCGAAGAAGGGTGCGCTCCACTTCATCGTCTCCTGGGCACCGGGGCACCCCTCATGGACAACCGAGCGGAGATAGGTGAGGATCGGGCGCGCGAACGGCGCCGACCTCTCGATGTAGGCGTCGATGCGGGGATCGCGAGTGCCCATTCGTGGCTGGAGATGAGCGGTGGGCCTGTCAAACGTCCGGGACGGCGATCGACTTCGCCTGAACGATCTCACAGCGGGGCGGCAGTACGATCGTGTCCTTCGAAGTCGCGAAGAACGCGAGGCCTCGATACGATGTGAGATACTGGTTATGCTTCTTGAACACGCCACCAACGCCAAGCACGACGAGCGGACGATCCGTTCGCTCGAGGATCTTCAGCCAGTCCCCGATCTCCAGGCGCACGATGACTCCAGACGCCTTGAGCGCGTTGACCCTTGCCGCGTGAGCGGCCGCCTCTGCTGCCATGGGGAGTCACCCTCGGTGGTAGGGATCGCGGATCATACGGCAGGCGCAAGAAAGTACCCGTCGCACGACCGGGCGCAATCTCCCGTCCGTGGCAACTTTTCCGTCGGGGTGTGCCTCTTACAAGCAGTGCCTCTCCCTTCAGTCCCCCAGCCCACCGTTTACAATGAGCTTGTCCTTCGGTCGACTCTCGCGCACTGCAGCGTTCATCCTCGCGGTTACGAGCCCCGCCGCCGCGATGGCGCAGGCACCCACCGTCGCTTCCGAGCGTGCACTCCGCGACCTCGTTCGCGTCATGAATCTCGGGAAGATGGACTCGCTCGAGCGCTTCGTCCGCGAGCGCTTCGTGATCTCCGGTCCCGGAAGCGTTCCGCCGCCACAACGCGTGGAGCGCCTGGCGCGCCTGCACTCGATCCTCGGTGAGCTCACGCTTCGGGCAGTCGATTCCATAGCGCCGACCCGCGCCTCGGGACTTGCCCAATCCACCCGCACCGAGGCGTGGCGCCGGCTCGGGGTCATCATGGACACGACGCCTCCCGGCCGGATTCTGCGCGTGGCGATCGCACCTGCAACCGCGCCCGACGCGCCAACCCGCCGTCTCACCGATGCCGAGCTCGTGGAGCAGCTGCGCGCCTACGTGGACCGGCTGGCCCGTCGCGATGTGTTCTCGGGAAGCGTGCTGTTCGCGAAGGGGGGCAAGCCGCTGTTCAGTGGAGCCTACGGCGAGGCGAACAAGGACTTCAGCGTCAGGAATACCGTCGACACGAAGTTCAACCTCGGCTCCATGAACAAGATGTTCACGTCGGTCGCCGTCATGCAGCTCGTCGAGGCCGGCAAGATCTCGCTCGATGACACGCTGGGGAAGTTTCTCCCAGCTGGATCCATGCGCGCCGACGTGCTCTCGAAGGTGCGCGTGAAGCATCTGCTTACGCACACGTCGGGACTCGGAAGCTATTTCTCGCCTCGCTGGGACAGTCTCTCGCGCTCGATGTTCCGAAGCGTCGACGACTGGATGCCTCTGGTGAAGGACGAGACGCTCGCCTTCGAGCCCGGGACCCGGTGGTCCTATAGCAACACCGGCATGCTGCTGCTCGGAAAGGTGATCGAGGCCGCCAGCGGCAAGGATTATTTCGAGTACGTCCGGGAGCGGATCTTCGAGCCGGCAGGGATGACGTCCACCGACTCGTACGAGCTTGATTTCGTGACGAAGAATCTTGCCGTTGGGTACGAACGCGAGGAGACACCCGCCGGGCCACGGTATCGCAACAACATCTTTCAGCACGTGATTCGCGGGGGCCCCGCGGGCGGCGGCTATTCGACCGTCGGCGACCTGACGCGATTCGCGGCGGCGTTGCAGGAAGGCCGGCTCGTGAGCCGCGAGGGTGTGAAGCTACTGACGACACCCAAACCGGAGCTCAGCTCACCCGAGTACGGGTTCGGTTTCGGCATCAGCGAGAATGGCCGGATCGTCGGACACAGCGGCGGGTTCCCCGGGATCAACGCGCAGCTCGACATCTATCTCGTCGACGGCTACACCGTCGCCGTCATGGCCAACTACGGTGGCGGCGCGCAGCCAGTCATCGAGAAGATGCGCGCGTTGCTGCTGGCCGGGCGGAAAGAGACGGCGGCTCGTTAGGTGTCCGACGGGCGCGGCTCACGGGATCCGCGGCCGCTGTAGCCGGTCGCGGATCACCGTGAGCAAGCTGCCGTCGTCCCCCCCGATCTCCCAGATCATCACGCCTCCAAGACCGCGGTCACGGACGTAGTCCGCCTTGAGCGCGATCGATTCCGCGTCATCATAGGTAATGAAGACGCCCAGCGAGTCGTTATGCAGCCAGGGCACCTTCGCCTCGGCGTGCCAGAAGCGGGTGAACCCCTGGGCGGTGAGATTTCTCGACGCCAGCTGACGGTAGTCGAGTCCGCTCGCCCATTCGCGTGGCGGGGGCGTTGCCGGTCGGAACAGCCCGCCGTTGCCCCCGTGCACGCCCCCATACGCGCGTCCATAGAACGGGACGCCCACGACGATCTTCTCCGGCGGCACTCCGCCGCGCCGGTAGAGCGCCACCGTCGAATCGATGTTGTAAAAGGGGGTGGGATCGTTCACCGCGGCGTGGAGCGGGGCGTTGAAGTGCGCCATCGCCGATCCCGAGTGGTAGTCGTACGTCATCACGTTGAACCAGTCGAGCAGTGGCGTGACGCGATCGAGCTCGAGACTGCCGACAAGGCGCGCCCCGGCAGCCGTCGCCGCCGTCAGGAGGTACCGCCGACCATCGCGCGCGCCCTCGACGTCGAGCTGTTGCCGAAGCTCGGCGAGCAGCAGCGTGAAATTCTGCCGGTCCTCCGGGCGCGTGACGTTCTCCCGCGCCCCTCCGAAAACGGGATATTCCCAGTCAATGTCGAATCCATCGAACAGCCCGGGCCACCCGCGGAGAAACAGCTCGATGCCGGATCGTGCGAAGCGCTGCCGCGCTTCCGGTGTCAAAGCCGCATCGGAGAAGTTCACCGACCGGGTCCATCCGCCGATCGCGACGAGCATCTTGAGATGCGGATGACGGTCCTTCAAGGCGCGAAGCTGCCCGAAGTTTCCCCCCGTCGCCGGAGCGGCGCCGCTGCCGCAGCGCCCGGCGTCGAGGCACGGATCCTCGAGCGCGATGGCGCCGTCCGCTCCCACGGTGGCGAACGCGTAGATGACGTGGGTGAGGCGATCGCCCGGCAGCTCGACGATCCGCGTCCCCTTCGAACGCACCCCCCACGACGCCAGGTACGCGACGACTCTCGGACGGCCGTTCCCCGCCGAGGCCGGCGGCGCTGGGGACCTCGCCGTCGCGCACGCCATGAGCACGAGCGCGAGTGCGGAGAACGAAGGCCGCATCACTTCGGCGCCCGCGGACTCTCGCTCGCGCGCGCCACGCTGTCCAGAAATTCGAGGAGGGCGGCGTTGAACCGTTCCGGCTGCGCGAAGTGTATCCCGTGCCCGGCCTCGGCGATCACGACCTGGCGCGCGTCAGGGATCCGCTGCGTGAGCGTATCGGCGACGAGCCGGAGCAGAGGCCGTTCGTGATCGCCGACGACGATCAGCGTCGGCACACGGATCTTCGCGAGGTCGTTCATTCCCGCGACCGGTATCCGTCCTGACGGTGGCCGCCGGTCGAGCAGGTCGCGCCCATCGTATCTCGACCACATTCGGTCGACTCGCCGACGGTAGCCCGGATTGTTGGGAGGCTCCCAGTGGAAGCCGGTCCCTTCGACCCACTTCCGCAGAGAGTCCAGACCGTAATTTTTCGCGATGTCGAATCTCGGATTCGACCCTGGCTCCGGCGCCATGGGTTGAAAACCCGCTGGCGGCCCCGACCCGTAAAGCACGAGCGCGCTGACGCGCTCCGGAAACGCGACCGCAAAGTTGAGGGCGGTCCTGGCTCCGGCCGAAAGCCCGAGCACGATGGCGGAGGGGATTTTCAGGCTGTCGAGCAGGATGCGGAGGTCGTCCGGGTCGGCGGTAGGATCGGCATGACCGGTCGAGCTTCCGTAACTCCGTCTGTCATATCGCAGCACGCGATACCTTGGCGACAACGCCATGACCTGATCGTCCCAGATCGTCAGGTCCTGCGCCCACCCGTGAATGAGTACGACCGTTCTCCCCCTGCCGCTGAGCTCATAGTGGATCGATGCATCGCCCACGTTCACGCTCGCGGTCTGCGCAGAGAGTTGGAGCGATGCGGTACCGGCCATGGTCGCTGTCACAAGGAATCGGCGGATCAATTGGGCCTCCCGCCCGTGGGCGAGGTGAAGATGCGCTCGTCGAGTCCGACGCGCCTCACGACGGCCGCGAATCGCGCGTTCCGCCGCACCGGATCGAACACGCGCTCGCTGAGCGATACGTATACCGGCCAGAACTCGCCTGCGTCGGTGAGACGCTCCATCTCGTCAATGGCACGGGCGGTGTCACCGAGCGCCATGAGCAGAGAAAAGAGAATCTGAGGACGGTCGCCCCTGTCTTCCGCGGGTCCGGCGAGCGCCCGCGTCAGCCGCAGTCCGGGCTCCCGATGCCCGAGCAGCGCGTGAAGGTGGGCCGCGGGCACCTGCCACGACGGCACGTGCAGCGCGAGGCGGTCCGCGAAGGTCCTCGCGAGCACCGTGTCGCCCTCCTCGAGATACGCCTGTGCCGCCATGAACAGGACGGGGGGATTGAGAGAGTCGACCTCGAGCGCCCGGGTGATCTCGGCAATCCCTTCCCGGTTGCGCCCGGTGAGCGAAAGCAGATGCCCGTGCCACCCGGAGCCCACCGCCGAATACGGATCGAGCCTCCGCGCGCGCTCGAATTCTGCTCGGGCGTCGAGCAACCGGCCGGTATAGTGCAGAAGCCGCCCGTACTGAATGCGCGCCGACGCATCGTTAGGATCGAGCTCGACGGCGCGCCGATGCGCCTCCTCGGCGGCGCGCCATTCGTACGCATGCTCGTACGCCAGCCCCAGCGCGGTGTACGCCTCGGAGAGGGTACTGTCGAGGGCCAGCGCGCGGCGCGCCGACGCGATCGCTCGCTCGCGCACGTCCTGGGCCCGTACGCCTGAAAAGTACGGCAGCAGCTCGAGCGCGACAGCGAGCCCGGCGTGCGCCCGCGCGAAATTGGGGTCGCGCGCAATCGCCTCCTCGAAGCGCTCGATCGATTGACGTACTCCGTCGGATCGCCTCGCGAGCGCGAAGCGGCCACGGAGATACAGATCGTAGGCCTGCACATCCTTCGTTCCGGAGCTGGCCGTCACCGCAACGGTCGAGTCGGCCGAGCCGGGGTCGAGCCGTGCTCGCAACGCGGTGGCGATGGCGCGGGTGATCTCGGTCTGCATCTCGAAGACGTTACTCGAGTCACGCCGATAGCTGTCCGACCAATACTCGCGATTGTCCTCCGCACTCGTCAGCTGAGCGGACACGCGGAGCTGCTCTCCCACTCGGCGCACGTTGCCATAGAGCACGTAGTCGGCTGCCAGGGTGCGTCCGACTTCGCCTGCGTCGACATCGCGCCCGGTGTAGCGGTAACTGAGCGTGCGCGAGACGACGCGAATGCCCTGCACCTTTCCCAAGGACGTGGCGAGCTCGTCGGCGAGCCCGTCGGCAACGTACTGGGTCGAGTCCTGGCCGATCGTCGCGAACGGGAGAACGGCGACGGCGAGCTCGCGAGCCGCACCGTCGCGCGCGGTGGCCACGGCGATCGCGATCACGATGGCGACTGTCCCGGCGAGCCCGACGGCGCGCGAGCGCGTGAGGTGGCGGAGGATCGGCAAGACCGATCGGGAGCCTGTCGCGCCATCGAGCGCGGCCAGAATCTCGCGCGCCGACTGCGGACGCGCGGCCGGGTCCTTTTCGAGGCAGTGCATCACGAGCCGCCCGATCTGCACCGGACAATCTGCGCGCTTGTCCGTCACGAGAGTCGGGCGCTCGCTGACATGCGCGAGCATCTGATGTCCCGCGCGCGCCGCAAATGGCGACTCGCCAGCCAGCAGCTCGTACGCGACGCAACCAAACGAATAGATGTCCGCGCGGTGGTCGATCCCGGGATCGGCCGCGATCTGCTCAGGCGCCATGTACGCCGGTGTGCCGATCACCGTGCCGGCTTGCGTGACGGTCGTCGTGTGAGGGGTGGCCTCCGGCGTGCGAGCATCGCTGATCGCCTTCGCGATGCCGAAATCGGCGACCACGGCCGCGTGACCTGAAAGCAGGATGTTCTCCGGCTTGATGTCACGATGAACGACGCCTCGATCGTGCGCGTACGCGAGGGCACGCGCGACATCGCGAAGCACCCCCACAGCATCCGGAATGGGCATCGCTCCGCTGCCAGAAAGCTTGTCCCGGAGCGACAGCCCCTCGACGAACGGCATCGTGTAGTACGGCAGGCCGTTCACTTCGCCGCTCGTCAGCACGGGGACGATGTTCGCCTGCTGGAGGGACGCGACGAGGCGAACTTCGCGCGCGAAGCGCTTGCTCGAGACCTCCGCGGCAAGCTCGGGGGAAAGGACCTTGATGACGACCGTCCGGCCAAGCGCGGTCTCGATCGCGGTAAACACTCGCGCCATGCCGCCACCACCGAGCTCGCGCTCGATCGTGTAGCCGGTGAGACTGGTCTGGAGCTGGGACCGGAGATCCTCGGTCACGACGTTCGGAAAAGAGTGCTCGAATGTAGGCGCGCGCTCCCGTGGCGGAAAGACAGCATTCCGTCAACCTCTTCACGCGAAGCGCGTCCGCGCGGTATCATTTGAGCCTCACGATCACGTCACCCCCTGGGAGGCCCCTCCATGCGCTCTTCACTGCGAACTACTCTCGCCGCCATCGCGACGCTCACTACGCTCGCCATCGGCGCCGAGGCACAGCACGCACAGCACGCATCGACACTCACCGCGGATCTCCGCGAGGATATCGAGCAAGTCGAGAAGAAGATGCTCGACCTTGTGCGCGCCATTCCCGAGGACAAGTTCGGCTGGCGCCCCGGCGCCGGGGTGCGCTCCGTCGGCGAGGTGGTGATGCACGTGGCCGCGGACAACTACCTCATTCCGGCGGCCATTGGATTTCCGGCGGATCCCGCGACCGGCATCAAGGGTGACGACTACAAGACGGCGGTCGCGTTCGAGAAGCGCCCGGCGAACAAGGCGGCGGCCATTGCCGAGCTCGAAAAGTCGTTCGCATTCGTGAAGAAGTCGCTCGATGCGTCGTCCGGCAAGCTCGCTCAGCCCGTATCGATGTTCGGAATGAATCTCACGTCGCAGAAGGCGTGGATCATGGCGACGACGCACCTGCACGAGCACCTGGGCCAGCTCATCGCGTACGCGCGGAGCAACGGCATCGCCCCACCCTGGAGCTGACCGACGGACCGGTTACCCGTTAGGCTCCCGGCCGGCTTTCGCGGCCGGGAGCGGCTCCAGGCGGTCGCTGAGCAGCTTGGCGGTGAACCGGTGCGCCTCGCCGATGCGCTCGACCTCGACGGCCACGGCATCGATCGCTTGCTCGACCCGCTCGAGCCGTCCTTCCAGCGCCTGGAGCCGCTCAGGCTTGGCCGAATCTCTGCGGCGCGAGGCCCAGGCCTGCGCCCACATTGAGAGCGCGATACCCCACACGATGATCGCGGCGATACTGACCGCGGCTACCTGCTCGCCATTCATGAAAACCTCGCGCGATGTGGTTCTGTCTGTCCATTACGGGCCCCCCTGCGCCAAGTGTCAAGCTTGAGGCGGGGGGGCGCGATCGCCCCGCTTGCGCTGGCGGGCGTCCTCCTCGCGGTGCCGTGCGCGGCACAGAGCATCGAGGCCGCGCGCATCGTCGGGACACCGCCCCGCCTCGACGGGCGGCTCACCGAAACCCTCTGGGCCACCTCGCCACCGCTGACGGACTTCCTGCAGCGCGATCCCGACGAGGGATCTGCGGCGACCGACCGCACCGAGGTCCGCTTCGCCTACGACGACGACGCGCTCTGGATCGGTGCGCGAATGTTCAGTGCCACGCCTGGCGCCATTCGCGCGCTCGTCACGCGGCATGACCGTGAAGGCAGCTCCGAGCAGCTGATCGTCTCCCTCGACACGCATCACGATCGGCGCACCGCATACACCTTCGCCGTCACCCCGGCCTCGGTCCGCATCGACTACTACCACCCGTCGGACGACGAGGACAGCCGCGACGACGGCTTCGACCCCGTATGGCAGGCACAGGCGCGCATCGACTCACTCGGGTGGACGGCGGAAATGCGCATTCCGTTTTCGCAGCTGCGATTCAACGCGGCCGACATCCAGCAGTGGGGAGTCAACGTCGTGCGCAGCGTCCCGGCAAGGAACGAGCGCAGCTATTGGGTGCTCGTGCGGCGCGACGAGCCTGGCTGGGCGTCGCGAATGGGAACGCTCGTTGGGATTCGCGATGTTCGCCCCTCGCGGCGGATCGAGATTCTGCCATATCTCGCGGTCGACTCACGCCTGGAGAGCGACGTCGACCACGCCGATCCATTCGCCAGAGAACACGAAACGAATGCCCGCGTCGGAGCAGATCTGAAGCTGGGGTTAGGGCCCAGCTTCACACTCGACGTCACGCTCAACCCGGACTTCGGTCAAGTCGAAGCGGACCCCGCCGAGGTCAACCTCACCGCCTTCGAGACGTTCTTCGACGAGCGACGGCCCTTCTTCGCCGAGGGAGCGGAGCTGCTCGAGGGACGCGGGCTCTTCTACTCACGGCGAATCGGCGCGCCTCCGCCCGGTGACTCCGACGCCGACTACGCCGAGCGAATCGAGCACACGTCGATCCTCGGCGCCGCCAAGCTCACGGGTCGGACGCCGTCGAAGCTCGCCGTCTCCGCGCTCGCCGCCGTGACGCAGCGGGAACGGATCCGCACCTTCGACACGGCCGCGCGAACGTTTGGCGACGTGATCGTGGCGCCACTCACGGGCTACGCCGCGGTCGGCGCCCAGCAGCAGTTCGGCGCGAGCGGGTCGACGTTGAGCGGAGTGCTGACCGCGGTGCACCGCGATCTCGAGACGGGCTCGCCACTCGCGAACGCGGTGACGCGGGACGCGTTCTCCGGCATCGCCGAGGGGCGCATTCGCTGGGCGGGCGGGATGTACGACGCGAGCGCACACGTCGGCTTCACGCACGTGCGCGGCGATTCGGGCGCCATTCTCGAGCTGCAACGCTCGTCTCGCCGGTACTGGCAGCGTCCGGATGCGTCGCACGTGGGCATCGACCCGCGCCGCCTAACGCTGTCCGGTACGATGATCGGCATCAATCACAGCAAGCTCGCCGGGGCGCACTGGCTGTGGGACATCGACCTCTGGCAGGAGGCGCCCGGGCTGGAGCCGAACGATATCGGAGCGTTTGGAAGCGTAGACGATCGCGGACTCGCCTGGGACCTCATCTATCGCGAGACGACGCCGAAGGGGTGGTACCGCGCGTACTCGCTCGCGATTGGCTCGACGACGGAGTGGAATTTGGACGGCGTCCATCGCGGCTCCGAGGCGTTCGTCGAATTCAACACCACGTTGGCGAGCTACCTTCAATTCAACAGCGACTTCTGGTACAACCCGCGCGGCCAATCCGATGACCTCACGCGCGGGGGCCCGCTCATGGGAACGGGACGCAGCTGGGGAATGGCGCTGGAGCTCGAGGGTCGTGAAGGAGCGAGGACGGAATGGGGTGTCGAGGTCGATGGCGAGCGCGAGGAATTCGGCGGATGGTCGGGCGAGGTCCAGGGCGATTTCTTCTTCCATCCGGGCACGCAGTGGGAAATCAGCATCCATCCGAGCTGGGAGCTCGGCGAGGACCCACGCCAGTACGTCATGACGGTGGATGATGGGCGGCCCGAGACATTCGGGCAGCGTTATGTCTTCGCGCGCGTCGATCGCAGCGAGGTCGCCACGCGATTCCGTGTGAATTACACCTTCACGCCGAATCTCACCCTCGAGACGTACGCCGAGCCATTCGCATCGAGCGGCCGCTTTTCCGGTTTCGGCGAGCTGCTCGCGCCACGGTCACGTGAGCTTCTCGAGTACGGGATGCTTGGTACGACGATCACGCGGAACCCCGATGGTTCTCGCACCGTGACCGCGGGGGCGCAGAGCTTCTCGATCCCGAATGAGGATTTCAACGTGCGCTCGCTGCGAAGCAACGTCGTGCTGCGGTGGGAGTGGCGCCCGGGAAGCGCGCTCTTTCTCGTGTGGCAGCAGGATCAGGAAGCCAGTCGGGCGTTCGAGAGGGCGGGCCCGCGCGATCTGTGGGATGCGCTGAGCACGAGCGGCGACAGCTTCTTCGCGGTAAAGATCAGCTACTGGCTGCCGGTGCGCTGACGCTCACGCACGACGCATTGCGATCGGCGGTGACATCCGCACCCGGCCGCGCGTAGATTCCTGCCGTCGCCTGCACGAGGGGTCATGGCCGCACGATCGCGCGAGCTGCTCGATCTCGAAACAGTCCTCAGCCAGCAATACACGCTCGAGCGCGAGCTCGGGCGTGGCGGCATGGGCGTGGTCTTCCTTGCCCGCGACCTGAGGCTCGACCGCCTCGTGGCGATCAAGGCGCTTCCGTTGCACCTCGCTGACGACGAGCGCGTTCGCGAGCGCTTCCTGCGCGAAGCGCGGACGGCCGCACGCCTCTCGCATCCGAACATCGTCCCCATCCATCGCGCCGACGAGATCGATGGCCGCGTGTTCTTCGTCATGGGGTACGTCGACGGGGAGTCGCTCGCACAACGCGTCACCGACCGCGGGGCGCTCCCGGCGGGGGAAGTCGTCGCCCTTCTGCGAGACGTTGCCGCTGCTCTCCACGAGGCACATCGCCTCGGCATCGTCCATCGCGACGTCAAGGCGGAGAACATCCTTTTCGACCAGCGGACCGGCCGCGCCATGGTGACCGACTTCGGAATCGCCCGCGTCGTCGAGGCCGCGCCGTTGACCGCGACGGGCCTCCTGCTCGGCACGGTGCAGTACATGAGTCCGGAACAGGTCGTGGGCGAAGCCGTCGACGCGCGAAGCGATGTGTACTCGCTCGGCGTCGTCGCCTTCCATGCGTTGACGACGCGGTTCCCCTTTCAGAGTGAATCGGCATCCGCGGTGCTGGTCGCACACGTGACGAAGATGCCGCCGAAAGTCCGGGACATCGAGCCATCCATTCCACTGGCGCTCGCCGAGATCGTCGATCGGTGTCTCGCGAAGGAGCCGGCGCAACGCTTCCAGTCGGCGGGGGAACTGGGCGATGCCCTAAGCGCGCTGTCACCGTCGATCCCTCCGACTCCCAGGCGTGAGGACTCCGCGCCCGCGGCGAACGAGAGCGATGTTCTCCTTTCGGATCGCGAGGCACGTGCCGTCTGGGATCGTGCGGCAAACCTTCAGGCGCAGGCGACCGGCACAGTCACGCCGATCCCGCCGCCTTCGCGAGAGGCAGAGCGTCACCCGGTGTCGCCATCATCCGCCTATCGACTCGACGTCGTTCGCGACTCGGCGCGCGAGGCGGGAATAGGCACCGAGTACGTGGATCGCGCATTGGCGGAGCGCGGCCTTGGTGAGCAGGGCGCCGCACCTCCCGTGTCGGTAGCGCGGGCGTCGACGCCGGCGCTCCCGATGGAGATTCGCGACATGCGCGTGAAGCCCTTCTCGCGCTGGGCCGGTGCGCCGTCGTCGATCGAGTACGAGGTCGTCGTCGACGGTGAAGTCTCGGAACGCGACTTCGAGCGGCTGGTCGAGACAATCCGCAGCACGCTGTCCGACGTCGGGACCGTCGGAGTGATAGGGCGCTCGTTCACGTGGAGCGCGACCGATCCAAAGCGACGCGTGCACGTCGCGGTGCAGATGCGAAACGGACGCACGACGATTCGCATCGCGGAGCCCCTCCGGGCACTCAGGGCAAGTGTCTTCGGCGGCGGTGTTGGAGGATTCGGCGGCGGCTTTGGCGGCCCGCTGTTCGCGATGGTCAGCTCTGGGACGGGTGCGGTCGAAGTGGGAGTCGCCGCTGCCCTGACGGCGGTGGCAACCGCGTACTTTGGGACGCGCACCGTGTACAAGGGAATGGTGAAATCTCGGCAGACGGAGCTGCGCGGACTGATCGCACGGCTCGCGGAGGAGGCGCGGCTGTCGATCGCCGAGCCCTCGGAGGAGGGGAAGCATCCGGTCCTGCCAAGACGCTAAGCCCCTCTAGCCACACTCCGAGAAGCCGCAGACGTGACACTTCACGCAGCCTTCGGCGAACTCGAGCTGCGATCCGCAGTCGGGGCACGTCCCCATGAACGACTGGGTGTAGCCACTCATGTCGAACCCGAGCTGCTCCGGCTCTGGCGCGCCCGCGGGCCCCTCTGGCGCTCCGGCGACCGGGCTCGTGATCTGCTCCATCGCCGGGACGCCCGCCTGACGAGCGTCGGGCGGCAGGAGCTCCGCCTGCACGCCCTGGTGCTTGTCGCGCCACCATTCCTCGAGCGCAATACCAATCGCGTCGGGCACCGACAGCACCTTGTGGGGACCAAGGCCGACGGCCCGGTCCGAGGAGATGCCGCGGAGCTGCCGGTGGATCGACGGCAGGGGAATTCCCGACCGTAACGCCAGCGAGATGAGCCGTCCCATCGCCTCGGCGTCGGCGGTCGCGGCACCACCCGCCTTGCCTAACGTGATGAACACCTCGAACGGCTGCCCGCGGTCGTCCTCGGTGATGTTCAGGAACATCGTGCCGAGCGGGGTCTCCTTGCGGATCGTCGTCCCGCGCAGCTTGTCGGGACGCGCGCGCTTGGCGCGCCGCTGCAGGTTTTCGGCTTCGGCCTCGAAGAGCTGCTTGCGGAGTCGCTCGATCTCGTGGTGGAGCTCGGCCGTCGTTCCCTCCAGCTCGCCGATGCGCCGCTTGTCCGATGTGGACTGCTCCCGCGTCTGCTTCGCCTGCTCCGTGGCGCCCGTCGAGAGCACCTGATTGTCGCGCGAGCCGTCGCGATACACGGTCACGCCCTTGCAGCGGAGCTCGAAGGCGAGCTCGTAGATCGTGCGGACATCCTCGACGTTCGCGGTATGCGCGAAGTTCGTCGTCTTGGAGATGGCCGAGTCGCAGTGGCGCTGGAAGGCGGCCTGCATGCGGATGTGCCACTCGGGCGCGATCTCGTTCGCGGTCGTGAAGACGCGCTGCCACTTCGCGGGGACTTCGGGGAACTTGATCGTCCCCTGCTTCGCGATGCGCTCCATCAGCTCCTCGGAGTACCACCCCTCGCGCTGCGCGATCGCCACGAAGTCCTCGTTGACGTCGGGCATGAGGACGCCGGCCTGGTTCCGCATGAACGCCACGGCGAACAGCGGCTCGAGCCCCGATGAGCATCCGGCGATGATCGAGATCGTTCCCGTGGGTGCAACCGTCGTGACGTTGCAGTTGCGCAGCATTTTCATCGGCCGAATGCGCTGGCCGCGTGCATCCTTCGCCGCCGTCTCTTCCGGACCCCAGATCGATCGCGCCCACTCGGCGAACGGGCCGCGCTCCACGGCGAGCCGCTCGCTCTCGCGCTTCGCTTCGACGTCGACGAACTCCATCACCGTCCGGCCGAACTCGACGCCTTCCTCGCTGTCGTAGGGGATGCCGAGCCTGACGAGCGCGTCGGCGAAGCCCATGACGCCGAGCCCGATGCGCCGGATGCGCTTCGCCAGCGTGTCGATCTCGACCAGCGGGTACTTGTTGACGTCGATGATGTTGTCGAGGAAGTGCGTGCTGAGATGGATGTCGCGCTTGAACGCGTCCCAGTCCATTTGCCCATCGCGCACGTAGTAGCCGACGTTGATCGAGCCGAGGTTGCAGACATCGTAGGCGAGGAGCGGCTGCTCTCCGCAGGGGTTGGTCGCCTCGTAGGAGCCTAACGTCGGCACCGGGTTGTAGCGGTTGGCCTCGTCGATGAAGAACACCCCTGGCTCGCCGGTGCGCCACGCGCCTTCGATCATCCTGTCCCAGACCATGTTCGCGTCGAGCCGCCCCGCTTCCTTGCCGTTGTGCGGATCGATCAGCGTGTACTCGGTGCGCTCCTTCACCGCGCGCATGAACGCGTCGGTGATGGCGACGGAGATGTTGAAGTTGGTGATCTGGGTAAGGTCTTCCTTGCAGGTGATGAACTCGAGGATGTCCGGGTGATCGACGCGCAGGATCCCCATGTTGGCGCCGCGGCGGGTGCCACCCTGCTTCACCGCCTCGGTGGAGGCGTCGTAGAGCTTCATGAACGACACCGGGCCGCTGGCGACGCCGGTCGTCGACCGCACCATGCTTCCCTTGGGCCGCAGGCGCGAGAAGGAGAAGCCCGTCCCACCACCCGACTGGTGGATGAGCGCCATCGCCTTCAGCGTGTCGTAGATGCCGTCATGCCCGTTCGACAGGGCATCATTGACCGGCAGCACGAAGCACGCGGAGAGCTGGCCTAACGGGCGTCCGGCGTTCATCAGGGTCGGGGAGTTGGGCTCGAACCGCCGCTCGGTCATCAGCCGATAGAACTCCTCGGCCACCGTCTCGACGGCGCCATCGCTCGCGCCGTATCGTCTGTCCGCCTCCGCCACGACCGATGCCACGCGCCAGAAGAGCTCCTCCGGCGTTTCGGTCGGCTTCCCGCGCTCATCCTTCACCAGATAGCGCTTCTGGAGGACGGTGCGCGCGTTCTGGCTGAGCGCACCGGCGGGGATAGGCGGCTTCGACGACAGGGACATTGACTGCGCTCCCAGGTGAGTGTCCTGCAAGCTACGTGGACGTGGGGATCTTGGAAGACCATCGATCCCGCGCGGGGACTGCGTGGGCGCGGACGTTACCCGGGTTCGTGATTCCGCGCAAGCGTTTTGTAAACGACGAGCCCGTAATGAGTTGAACTATCAACATCACGAATCGGTTCCCGGGGCTGCCTTTTCCACGCGGAGGGGTCCAGACGTAACCGGCGCCGCATGTGACGTAGGTCCGGGATGGCCCTCGTCGGCCATCCCCGAGTCGCCGGCTCCGCGATCCTGCGTTCTCCCAACAGCTTGCGCTGCCTGATCCCGTCGCGGGACGCCGGCGCCACGGTGCGCCTCGAGGCTGATGCCCTTCGCGACGTCCTCGTCGTGGAGGGATCCGCCTTGCCTGCAAACACGTGCATGCCACGGGCCATGACGCCCGTCGAGCGTCGGAGCGCCGCTCCGGGGCATCTCAAGAGTCTTGCGCTCGTCCCCGAAGTGCGTTAGTAGTTACGTAACTGCTTACGGAGTTCCCATGGACTACGTTCGTGAGCTCGGCGCGCTCGTGCTCGACCACCGATTCCGCCGCGTCACGGAGACCCTCCTCCGCACCGCGGACGATCTCTACGAGGCGCGCGGGCTACCCTTCCGCGCTCGCTGGACCTCGACCTACCAGCTCCTCCTCGCCCACGGTCCACTCGGAATCACCGACCTCGCCGATCAACTGCGCCTCACCCACCCGGCCATCATCGGCATCACCGACGCCATGCGCGAGGAAGGCCTCGTCTCCGATGCGCGCGACCGGCAGGACGCGCGGCGCCGCATAGTCGCGCTGACCGCGCGCGCGCGTGAGCTCGAAGGGGAGCTGCGTGCACTCTGGACGGCGCTCGCCGACGTGCAGCATGAGCGCTTCGCGGCCGCCGGTGTCGATATCGTCCCCGTGCTCAACGCCGTCGAGGACGACATCACGACGCGACCTATCGCCATCGAGGTGCTCGAACGCCTCGGCCCGGCGGCGCCACCACGAACGCGCGCGGGAAGGCGGCGCACGACGATCGCCACCGCCGTGGCGCTCTGTATCGCTGGCGCCAGTGCCGCGGCGCAGGCACCGTCTCCCACACCACGGGTGGTCGTGGAGGCGATCGCCGACTCGCTCGTGGGCGGTTACATCTACGAAGCCACCGGGCGTGTGTTCGCCGACAGCCTGCGTGCGCTCTCGGCCAAAGGGCACTTCGACACGTTGAGCGGCGCGGCCCTCGCCGACGAGGTGACCGGCGTGCTACGGCGCATCACCCCCGACCGGCATCTCGGGATCCGCTTCGACGCAGCGCCCGCCGCTTCGCCGAGGCGTCCGGTTCGCGAGATGCGAAGACGCCCATCCGAAGCCGGCGCGAGCGCGCCGTCCGAGCAGGTACGCTATGGCTTTGGCCGCGTTGAGCGACTGCCCGGCAATGTTGGGTATCTCGAGGTGCGCGGGTTCTCGAACGATCCCGAGGCGCTCCGATTCGCAGATTCCGTGATGGCGACCTTTGCCGGCGTTCGCGCTCTGATCATCGATCTCGGGCGGAATCGCGGCGGTGGGCCGGAAATGGTGCGCCTGCTCTCCACCTATCTGTTCGACCGCCCGACGCACCTGGTGTCGTCGTTCATGCGCGGCATGACCGAGCCATCGGAACGATGGACGCTCTCGGAGGTGCGTGGTCCGCGGCTCGCGTCGGTGCCGGTGTTCGTCCTCACCAGTGGTCTGACGATTTCGGCCGCGGAGTCGTTCGTCTTCGGCCTCGAGGCCCACGACCGCATAACGATCGTCGGTGAGCCGACCGCCGGCGGTGGACACTTCGGCGGCGTAATCTCCCTTCCCGGCGGCTTCTCGATGTTCCTTCCGCGGGGCCGCACGTACGACCCCCGCACGAACCAGGGGTGGGAAGCGACAGGTATCCAGCCCGATGTCCGTGTGCCGTACGAGCGCGCGCTCGAGACGGCGCTCGAGATGGCCGGAAAGGAGCAAAGGCGCTAAAGGCGCTAAAGGCGCTAAAGGCGCTAAAGGCGCTAAAGGCGCTAAAGGCGCTCGCCTCTAGCGCCTCTAGCGCCTCTAGCGCCTCTAGCGCCTCTAGCGCCTCTAGCGCCTCTAGCGCCTCTAGGGTTCAGGCTCCGCTCGCTCCGCGACCGTCGACGACGCCTGCGCGCGCGTCCGCGCCAGATACGCCGCACTCAAGTTCGCGTAGGCCCTCGGCACATCCGGGTACTCCATCAGCGCCAGCTCGAGGATCGCGACCGCGCGATCGTAGTCGCGCCGCTCCAGGAAATACATCGCGGCCGAGTCGAGGGACAGGCGCGCATCGGCATAGGCGTGGGTGGTGTCCTCGCGGAACGCGGCGAGTCGCTCCCTCGCCCCCGACGTATCTCCCGTCGCGATCGCCTGACGAAGCTCATCGGAAAGACGCGGACGGGCCACGAATCCCAGAGCGGTGGTGAGGACAGGGTCCTCGTTGTGCACGTAGTTTCGGAAGGACAGGCCGGCCGCCACATCGGGCGCCGTCCACCGCCGCTGATCGTTGGGAAGCCACGCCTGCCAATACATCGTCGCGGCGCGCACTGTGATCCCGCTGTTCGGCAGCGTAATGCGGCGCGAGTCACCGTAGTGGTTTCCCTTGGAGGCCGATGGCTCGCCGATGAGGGTGACGTCGGCGTACTTCTGCAGATCGTCGACGAGGAATTGCGCCGCTGACCAGGTGCTCCGTCCGGTCAGCACGATCAGTCGTCCGCGTTCGTTGACGTTAGGCCGCTTGAGGATGCCGTTGACCATCGGCCGCAGCAGGACGCCGTTGCCGCCACGATTGAGCCGCAGGTCGAGGATGAGCCGGTCCGCCTGCACACTATCGATCGCCGACAAGAGCCGCTCGGTGAACTCGGCAAAGGTTTCCGAGGGTCCGTTGCGAACCTGATTGATCTGCGCATACACCGTCTTCGATTCGGGCAGCGTCGTGAACCACCAGAGCACCTTCTCCGGATCGCGGCTGAGCCAGAAGGGGTCGGGTGCCGACGCGCGGTCACGCGCATCGACCCAACCCTGCTTGCGCCGCCAGCTGACGTCGGCATCGGCTGGCATCAAATCGACCGGGCCTACCGGGCGCAGCCAGACGGCGCGCGCGCTGTCGCCGACGGCAAGCTCGAAGAGCACACTGTCCGGACTCGGTGCGAGGCCGGCGGCGTGCAAGACCTCGGGGATGGCGAGCAGATGTGGCGCGAAGAACCTGACGCCCATTTCGTTGTCGCGACCGACGTACGGGCGAACGCGCGCATAGGCCTCGTCGACGGTTGCCTCCCCGATGCGGAGCACCCGCGCTCCAGCCAGATCAGCATGGATGCGATGCGCGGCGCGAACGTGCAGTCCGTCGCGGAAGAGATACAGCGCGACGGGTAGGGTGCGGAACCCGATCGCGGCATCGCGCGTGGGATAGATGTTGGTGTGACCATCGCTCGCGAGCGCGACGATCTTCGCCATCTCGAGGATGATCTCGTGGCGAGCGAGCGAGGGGATGCGCGTGTGGAGGGCCTTCGCGGCGCTGTCGAACGTCTCAGCGCTCGTCGTGTGATACAGATTTCGGTGTCGTCGTGGCAGCTCGGCCATCATCGTCCGAAGATCTTCTCGCCACTGCTCGGGAGTGAGCGTGTAGCGTGGAGTCACTGTCTGCGAGAAGGCCGGGGGCGCGGCGAGGAGCGCGCTGATGATGGCGACGATGCAGTACCCTGCCCGCAGGGCACTGCCGCCAGCACGACGAGTCATGCAAGCCTCACGTCAGAAGAAGTGATGCGGATCACTTCAACTGCGACACCTCAATTCGATGAGAGGTTTACGCGGGTGAATGTTGACGTTTTCATCACTTCGCGCGCCGGTACTGTTCCTGAAGCGTGAGGTAGCTCTCGACCGTGTTGCGAATGCGCCCGCGTTCGGCGTCGCTCGTCTGTCGAACGACCCGGGCAGGCACGCCCAGCACGAGCGAGTTGGGAGGAATCCGCATCCCTTCCGGGCACACCGCCCCTGCCCCGATGATCGAGCCGGTGCCGACTTCCACGCCATTGAGCAGGACCGCCCCCATCGCGACGAGAACGTCATCCGCGATCGTCGCCCCGTGCACGATCGCCCGGTGCCCGATCCCTACCCGCGCGCCGATGGTCGTGGGAACGCCGTGATCGACGTGGATGATCGTCCCGTCCTGCACGTTCGTGTCGGCGCCGATCACGATGCGATCGGTGTCGCCGCGAATCACGGCCGTGGGCCAGACCGAGACGCGCGGGCCGAGCGTGACGTCGCCGGTGACGACGGCGGCCGGGTGGATGTAGGCGGTGGGGTGGATGGTCGGCGGCATCGTGCTCCGGATTGGGTGGGGTGAGCTGCGAACTGCGAACTGCTGCGACCTGCGAACTGCGAACTGAAACCCCTCCGGGGGGGCCTACCAGCGACGGTGGCTTTCTCGAAGGTTCAGTTCGCAGTTCGCAGTTCGCAGTT
>DATFFP010000082.1:0-114660 GCA_035249985.1 Gemmatimonadaceae bacterium | reverse complement strand
GAAGCGCTGCGCGATCGCCGCCGTGCCTCCGACCGGGATGAGCGCACGCCGGTGTCCGGTCTGCGTGTCGGGCCCGTTGGCCGTGAGCCATCCCGTTCCGCGCAGCGGCGGTCCGATTACCGCGACGTCGCGGATCACGGGCGTTCGCCCGCCCTCGATCACATGTGTGCGGACGCTGTCGCCGGAGCCCTGTGAGATCGTCAGGCGATGACGCAGGCTGGCCGGCGCTCCGCGCATGTCGAGAGGTACCCACAGAAACACGACCGCGCGCAGTCCGCCATTCAGCCGCGCCCGCTCCAGCAACGGAGGCGGCGGCGTTATGCCCGGCCGCGAGAGGGCGCGGGCAAGCGTGCTGTCCTCGAGCGCGAGCAGAACGCCGTCATCGGCTTCGCCGCTGAGGACCTCCAGACGGGTGAGCGTGAGCGGCGTCGCCTGAAAGTTGGTGACGTGCAGCTCGTGCACGAGCATCCCCGTCCCCTTGCCCGTTACGACGGTCGGCGCTTTGGCCACGCGCATCTCGACGAACGGGGGCAGCTGCGCTTGCGCCTCGACCAAGCGTGGGAGCACCAGCATAAGTGCCGAGAGCGCAAGGCGATGGCCGGTGGTCATGGGCGTAAGGGAGCTATCCAGGAAGAGGGGTGCCGCTGGAGCCGGAAATTAGTGCCTAATCGTGTGTACAAGGCTGGATACTGTATGCGCCGCGTAGTATGTTGGCTGCCGCACTAGCGCGCAAGCCGACGCGTCCGGTGCCCATTTTCTCCGGAACCTTCAACGGCACTTGCCTATGCTCGGGAGCACTCTCGCCCGGCGCTCGGTTTCCACGGCGTCCCTTCTTCTCGCCGCAAGCGCCCTCATCGTCTCAGCTGGCGTTCAGCGGATCGCCGCGCAGGACACCGCGTTCGACGCGAAGCAGCATTACATCAAGCGGGATCACATGGTCCCGATGCGCGACGGTGTCCGACTGTTCACGATCGTCTACGAGCCGCGGGATACCACGCGCACGTATCCCATCCTCCTCGTCCGCACCCCTTACTCGATTCGTCCGTACGAGCCCGACCAGTACCGCCGCGTCCTTGGCCCGTCACAGGAATTCGATCGAGACGGCTACATCTTCGTCTTCCAGGACGTCCGCGGAAAATTCCGCTCCGAGGGCGAGTTCGAGGTGTTGCGCCCCTTCAAGGCGACGAAGCGCACACCCAGGGATGTCGACGAGAGCAGCGATGCCTACGACGCGATCGACTGGCTCCTCAAAAACGTTCCGCGGAACAACGGACGCGTGGGCATGTGGGGGATCTCGTACCCTGGGTGGCAGACGGTCATGGGGATGATGAATCCACACCCGGCGCTCAAGGCGGCGTCGCCGCAGGCATCGCCTTCCGACATGTTCATCGGCGACGATTTCCACCACAACGGCGCCTTCCGTCTCATGTACGCGTTCAGCTGGCTGGCGGGGAACGCCCGCACTCGCGCCGGTCAGACGACGGCGAGCGGTACCCGCTTCGACTACGGGACGCCGGACGGATATCGGTTCTTCATGGACGCGGGCGCGCCGGCGCGGATCGACTCGTTGTACTTCCAGGGCCAGGTGCCGGCGTGGAAGGACTTCATGCGTCATCCCGATTACGACGAGTACTGGAAGGCGCAGAACGTCCTCAAGGATCTCGGGACCGTTCCGGCCGATCTCCCGATCCTCAACGTCGCGGGGTGGTTCGATGCGGAGGACTTCTACGGTCCGATGAGCATCTACTACACGCTGGAGAAGCTGCATCCGAAGAACCGCAGCATTCTCGCCGTGGGGCCATGGCTTCATGGTGGCTGGAACAGCATGCCTGGCGATGAGCTCGGGAACATCAAGTTCGGCTCCCCGACGAGTCGCCACTTCCAGACCGAGATCCAGTTCCCGTTCTTCCAGTGCCACCTGAAGGACGTCTGCGCGAAGACACTCGCCGAGGCGACCGTGTTCGAGACGGGAAGCAACGTGTGGCGGACCTACGACACGTGGCCGCCGAAGACGACGTCACCTCGCAGGCTGTACTTCCATGCGAACGGCAAGCTGTCCTTCGATCCGCCGCGCTCGCCCGGCATCGATGAATACGTGCATGATCCGAACAAGCCGGTCCCCTTCTCGGCCGAAGTGCGCACGACGCAGGGGCACCTGTGGATGATCGAAGACCAGCGCTTCGCGGCGATACGACCGGATGTGATGGTGTACGAGAGCGAGCCGCTGACGGAGGACGTGACGATCGCCGGTCCGATCGTCGCCAGCCTGCGTGCATCGACCAGCGGCACGGACGCGGACTGGGTCGTAAAGCTCATCGATGTCCTCCCCGGGGACACGCCGAACAACGATCCGAACCCCGCGGGCGTCAGGATGGGGCACTTTCAGATGCTGCTCGCTGGCGAGGTGTTCCGCGCGAAATATCGGCAGAGCTACGAGAAGCCGGTGCCGCTAGTGCCGGGGCAGGCGACGACGTTGGCGTTCGAGCTGCGCGACCGATACCACACCTTCAAAAAAGGGCACCGGATCATGGTGCAGGTGCAGAGCAGCTGGTTCCCGGTCATCGATCGAAATCCGGGCGTGTTCACCAACATCTATCACGCCAAGCCGGCTCAGTACCGGCGTACGACGCAGCGCATCCACC
Organism: Gemmatimonadaceae bacterium; assembly: GCA_035249985.1. Lineage (GTDB taxonomy): Bacteria > Gemmatimonadota > Gemmatimonadetes > Gemmatimonadales > Gemmatimonadaceae > JAICNG01. The sequence continues at coordinate 112,018 of DATFFP010000082.1, read as the reverse complement.
GCTCGCCGGGAGGCGCGTCGTCGCATGTCGTGGTGCATGTGCTCGAGCCAGCTCGAGAATTGGTGCCATGAGCGCCGTACGAGATGAAGCCGCGGTTGCCAGCGATGGGACGTCGGGACGGGGCGAGAGCGTTGCGCGTGCGTACGACCAGGTACGGGAGCTCATCGTCTGGGGACGTCTCTCTCCCGGGAACTGGATTGTGGAGAGTGAAATCGCCGACCGCCTCGGGATCAGCCGCACGCCGACGCGAAGCGCGCTGCATCGCCTCCAGCAGGAGGGCTACGTCATTGCGCTCAACCGCGGGAAGGAGCGTCGCCTCATCGTCGCGCCGCTCACGCAGGACGACGCGCGCGAGCTCTTTCACATCGTCGGGCAGCTGGAAGGACTTGCGGCCCGGTCGGCAGCGGAGCTTCCGGCCGACAAACGGGCCGCCGTGGTCAAACGCCTGCGAGCGCTCAATCGCGACCTTGCTCAGGCGGCGCGCGAGCCGCGCCCCGATCCGCTGCGCATCTTCGATCTCGACACCGCCTTTCATCGAGCGTACGTGGAGAGCGGCGCGGGACCGCGGCTGCTGGCGTTACACGACGCCACGAAGCCGCAAGCGGAGCGGTACATCCGCCTCTACATCAGCAGCCTGGTCGACGAGATCACGACCTCCGTCGAGGAGCACGATGTGATCATTCAGCACATCGCCGATGGCGATCCGGTCGCGGCTCGTCAGGCGGTCGACACCAACTGGAGCAACGCCGCGCTGCGCCTGTCGAAGGTCATTGGGGCGCTGGGCGAGCGCGGGAGCTGGTGAGTGTATGGGACTGCAGATTGCCGCAGCAAAATGCAACTGCAACTGCAACGGCAACGTCAAAAGCGTTGGGAAGAACGATTGGGCGGATCTGAACGGCGAAAGGGGCCGGATAATCAACTGAAACTGCTAAATGCTTGTGAAAAGCAGTGGGGGTGAGATCGAACGACGCTGCCAATGATGCGCCTGGAGCTTGCTGTTGCTCTTCCAAGAGCTCCTGCTGTTTGCCGTTGACGTATCCGGCAGCTTCGCCGTTCGAATCTGCCCAATCGTTCTTCCCAACGCTTTTGACGTTGTAGTTGCAGTTCCGCCGACCCGATCAGATGGGAGATTGATCATGCGGTACATGTCTTTTCGTTTCGTCAGCCTGCTCACAGCTGCCACCATGCTCGCGACCTCGCTCACCGCGCAGGGCAGGCCGAGCGCTGACACGGCGCGTGCCGCTTCACGACCAGATACGGCGCGCCGCGCGCCGCCAAAGGATTATTCCGCCCCGCTGGGCGCGCCGTACACGGCGCAGGACGTCACCATTCCGACGTCCATGGGCCACACCCTTGCCGGGACCCTGACGCTGCCTAACGGCGCCAGCGCGACGAGCAAGGTGGCGGCGGTCGTCACGATGACGGGGTCGGGCCCGCAGGACCGGGATGAAACGCTCACGCCGCTGCCCGGGTATCGCCCCTTCCGACAGTTCGCCGACTCGCTGGGCCGGCGCGGTATCGCGGTCCTTCGCATGGACGACCGCGGAACGGGCGCGTCCAAGGGCAATCACGCGACGGCGACGTCCGCCGACTTCGCCGAGGACATTCGCGCCGGGCTCGCCTACCTGCGCACGCGTCCGGAGATCGATGCAAGCCGGTTGGGAATTCTCGGCCATAGTGAGGGCGGATTGATCGGCCCGCTCGTCGCCGTCAAGGAGCCGCAGCTGCGCGCGATGGCATTGCTTGCGGCCCCGTCGTGGGGCGGGCGAAAGATTCTCGAGTATCAGATGGCCAACTTGACGCGTGGCGACACGTCGCTCAAAGGGACGCGGCTGGATTCGGCGCTGGCGAGAATCCCGACGCGCATCGACTCGCTGCGAGCGTCGAACGCGTGGATGAAGTTCTTTCTCGATCACGATGTGCTCGCTGTCGCGCGGCAGGTGAAGGCGCCGACGCTGTTGCTCAATGGCGCAACCGACCAGCAAGTCACGCCGGAGCAGACGGCCGAGCTCGCGGCGGCGATCAAATCCGGTGGTGCGGCTGACGTGACCTTCCGCGTATTCCCGGATCTCAACCATCTCTTCATCTACGATCCAGTCGGCTTTCCGCGCGGGTATGCGCGTCTGGTGCGAAACAACGTCGAGCCGGAAGTGATCGGGGTGACGGTCGACTGGCTCGTGGCGAAGCTCAAGTAGCGCGTCTCATGCCGACACTCATGCGTGCTCTCGCCGCAGTCCCCATCATCGTCGCCGCGACGTCCGCCGATGCCCAGCGGGCGGCGCGGCCCGCGCTGAATGAGCTCGACGCCTACATCACCCGCGCGGTCGCCGAGTGGCGCATTCCGGGGCTCGCGATCTCGATCGTGAAAGACGACAGCGTCGTCTTCGCCAAGGGCTACGGCGTACGCGAGCTCGGGAAACCGGGCGCCGTCGACGCCGGGACGCGCTTCGCCATCGGCTCGACGACGAAAGCAATGACGGCGATCGCGTTAGGCATGCTAGTGGATGAGAAGAAGGTGCGGTGGGACGAGCCGGTCATCACGTATCTCCCGGGGTTCCGCGTGGGCGACCCGTACGTGACGCGAGAGCTGACCGTTCGCGATCTCCTGACCCACCGTGGGGGGCTCGGCAACGCCGACCTGCTATGGGCCAGCGCGGATTATACGGCGGAAGAGATCACGCGGCGGGTCGCCACGCTCGCTCCCGCGTATTCGCTCCGTTCGCGGTTCATCTATCAGAACATCATGTATGCCGTGGCCGGGGATGTCATCGCCGCGGCATCGGGAATGCCGTGGGCGCAATTCCTCCGCACGCGAATATTCGAGCCACTCGGTATGAAAGCGACCGAGCCAACGCTTGCCGCGCTTCAAGGGCAGGCGAACATCGCCACTCCGCACGCGGAGCTGTCTGACACGATCCGTCCCATCACCAATCGTCCGGTCGATGCGGTGGGACCCGCGGGCTCGGTCTGGTCGAGCGTCGGCGACATGGCGAAATGGGCTCGCTTCATCCTCGACAGCGGGCGCGTCGGCGGAAAACGGCTGCTCAGCGAAGCGACGTTCCGGGAAGTCCTCTCTCCACAGGTCGTCGCTCCGCGCGAGATGTACTCGACCATGACACTCGTGCGACCGCACTTCTTTACCTACGGCCTCGGCTGGTTTCTTCACGACTACCAGGGTGAGGCGGTGGCGATGCATACCGGAAGCATCGATGGCATGAGTGCACTCATTGGCCTCATTCCCGACCGGCGGCTGGGCGTGTACGTGCTCGCGAACCTCGACCACGCCGAGCTTCGACACGCGCTCATGTATCGTGTGTTCGACATGTACAGCGGCAACGCACCGCGCGACTGGAGCAAAGAGCTACTCGCCCTCTACGGCGGGCTGGAGCGGCAAGCCGACTCGGCTCAACAGGATCAGATCCGCCGCCGCGTTGCCGACACCCGGCCGAGCTTGCCGCTCGATCGCTATGCGGGGACCTACACCAACCAGACGTATGGCAATGCAGTGGTCACCATTCGCGACGGTGTCCTGCACTTCGCATTCGGGCGCGGTCGCGCCGGCACGTTGACGCACTGGCACTACGACACGTTCCAGGCCAAGTGGGACGACGTGCGGAGGGGCCCGTCGTTCGTCGTCTTCGCCCCCGATGGCGCGGGGGGCGTGAGCTCGGTGCGCGCCTTCGGCATCACGTTCACGCGTGCCCCCGCGTCGCGATGACTTCTGTGCGGGGCGTCGAGTGACAGGTGGCATGAATCAAGGAGCCGAAGATGGCCGCACAATGCCGAGGAAACTGCAACAACAACGGCAAGAGCATTTTTACCGCAGAGGACGCGGAGAACGCAGAGGAACTTCAACTGCAAGTGCTTTTGGAAAAGCTCCTTCAGTTGAAGTTCCCTCTGCGTCCTCTGCGTCCTCTGCGGTAAAAAAGCCGCTGCCGTTGCCGTTGTTGTTTCTATGGCATCCACGGTTCCTCATCGGTAGCTCTCCCTAACTGGTTTACCGTGACACCTCCTCGCGAGCCACACATGCTTTCTCGACGTCGGTTGCTTCGTAACGCCGCGGCGGCAGCCGGCGCGGCGCTCGCCGCGCCCATGTTGAACCTTGGGCGCTTTCGCCTCTTCGCCCATTCGACCGACGACTACTCGGCGCGCACGATCGCGCTCATGCAGCGGTCGCTCGTCATCGACATGCTCGGCGTGTTCACGCTCGATTTCCCGCTGCAAGCGAAATGGGCGAAGGCGCCCGAGACCTTCACCGCCGCGGACTTCGCGAAGTTCAAGAGCTCGGGAATCACCGTCTTTCACCCGGCGGTCGGAATCGGGGGAACGACTGCGTACGATCAGGGGCTTCAGTTCTTCGGTGGGTGGAATTCGTTCATCGCTGGCAGCGACCAGTACCTCCTGCGCATCGACAGCCCGGCCGACTTCGACCGGATCAAGGCGTCGGGGAAAATCGGCGTCATTCTCGGCGTGCAGAACGCGGAGCATTTCCGGCGGCTGGACGATGTCAACGCGTTTCACGGACTCGGCCAGCGAGTCGCACAGTTGACCTACAATCGGCGCAACCTCATCGGCAATGGATCGACGGAGCGTCGCGATGAGGGGCTGAGCGACTTCGGGGTGGCGATCGTCGAGCGCATGAACGCGGTCGGCATGGCGGTGGACGTCTCACATTGCGGCGATCGAACGACGCTCGATGCCTTCGAGGTCTCGAAGAAACCGGTGCTCATCACGCACTCGAATTGTCGCGCGCTCGTGCCCGGTCATCCGCGGGTGAAGACCGATGAGGCGATTCGCGCGATGGCGAAATCGGGCGGGGTGATGGGCCTCACCGGGGTGCGCATGTTCGTGCGCGCCGAGGAGCCGACGACGATCGAGCATGCGCTCGACCATTTCGATCACGTGGCGAAGCTGGTGGGCGTGGAGCACGTCGGCGTTGGGAGCGACATGGATCTCGACGGCTACGACGACATGCCAGCCGAGGCGAATAAGCAGCTCCGGGCGAGCTACAAGGGCAGCTATGGCTTTCGCGAGAAGATCGACATCGAGGGGCTCGATCATCCGAAGCGGATGTTCGACCTCACCGAGGGGCTGGTGCGGCGCAAGTACACCGACCGCCAGATCGAGGGCATCCTCGGCGGTAACTTCCGGCGCGTGTTGACGGAGATCTGGACGACCCCGCCGGCCGCTCCATGAGGCGATATCTCGCCATCCTCTGCCTAACGTCGCTGGCGTGTGCTACGCCCCGCGCGAGCGCGCCACCCATTGCGATCCCGGGGCACGTGGTGCCGGTGCCGCGGGTGGCGACGGAATACGATGTCGTCATCCGCAACGGGCGGGTGCTGGATGGAGCGGGGAATCCCTGGATTCTCGCCGACGTGGCCATCGCGAATGGCCGGTTCGCCGAGATCGGCAGAGTGGAGGCCCGAGGTCGCACCGAGATCGATGCGCGCGGGAAATACGTATCGCCGGGCTGGATCGACGTCATGGATCAGTCGGGGAGCGTGCTGCCGCGGAGCGGGCTGGCCGAGAACAAGCTTCGCATGGGGGTGACGACGGCGATCGGTGGCGAGGGCGGTACGCCGGTGCCCGCGTCGGGGATTCCGGAGTACTTCGCGGCGCTCGAGCGGCAAGGCATCAGCATCAACTTCGGTACGTACTTCAGTCAGACACAGACGCGCGTGGCTGTGCTCGGTCGTCAGGCACGGGCACCGACGGTGGATGAGCTGGCGCGCATGCGCGCGATCATGGATACCGCGATGCGCAACGGCGCGATGGGCATGACCACCGCGCTCATCTACCCACCCTCGAGCTATACCACGACCGACGAGCTGGTGGAAGTCGGCCGGACGGCGGCGCAGTACGGTGGCATCTACGCGAGCCACATTCGTGGCGAAGGAAAGGAAGTCGTGCAGGCGGTGCGGGAGGCGATCGAGGTCGGCGAGCGGGCAGGAATGCCGGTCGAGGTTTTTCACCTCAAGGTCGCCTATCGGCCCGGGTGGGGAATCCTCATGGATTCGGTGCGGCAAGTCATCGAAGCCGCCCGTCTGCGAGGCGTCGACGTGGCCGCCGACATGTACGTCTACACCGCGGGCGGAACGGGACTCGAAGCGACGATCCCGAGCTGGGCGCACGAGGGAGGCTCGGATTCGTTGCGCGCGCGTCTCGCGCGCCCCGATGTTCGAGCGCGGCTCAAGCGCGAGCTCGAGAGCGGGTCTCCCGGGTGGTGGAACATCGTGGAGGCGGCGGGCGGCTGGGAGGGCATCGTGCTGGTCAACGCGCGCAACCCGGCGAACGCGAAACACGAGACCAAGACCATTGCACAGATCGCTCGTGAGGCGGGGCGCGACCCGGCGGACGTGGCATGGGATCTCGTCGCTCAGGGGCAGGGACGCGTGATGGCGATCTACCACATGATGAGCGAGCGGGACATCGAGACCGCGCTCCGTTTCCCGTGGACGAGCATTGGCAGCGACGCGGGAGCCGTCGCCCAGGTCGGCGTTCCCGATGCGACCGGACTCCCGCACCCGCGCAGCTTCGGCAATCACGTCCGCGTCATCGCGCGCTACGTGAAGGAGAAGAAGACGCTTACGCTCGAGGAGGCGGTGCGGAAGATGACATCCTGGCCCGCGACTCGAATGCGCCTCGCCGACCGGGGCGTGATTCGCGTGGGTGCCTGGGCTGACGTGACGATCTTCGATCTCGACGCGCTCGATGACCGGGCGTCGTACGAGCGGCCGACACAATTCCCGACCGGGATCGACTGGGTGCTGGTCAACGGCGTCGTCGTGATCGATCGCGGGCGGCACACCGGAGCCAAGCCCGGGCACGTGCTGCGCGGGCAGGGCTGGCCACCGATGCAAGCGACTCCATGACATCACCGGCGCCACTCGCCGCCGACGAGTCCGCGCGATCCCTCCGACGTACACTCCGTCCGCGCGATCTCATCCTGATCGTGATCGGCACGGTGATCGGCTCGGGAATTTTCCTCGTGCCGGGGCCCGTGCTTCGCCAAACCGGCGGCGACGTGCGTCTGGCGCTTCTGGTGTGGGTGGTTGCCGGTGTGCTGTCGCTCCTCGGCGCGCTCACGTACGCCGAGATGGGGGCGGCGAAGCCGGATGCGGGCGGCCTCTACGTGTACATCCGTGACGCATTCGGGCCGCTCACCGCGTTCCTGTATGGATGGACCGCATTCTTCGTGATCGCGAGCGGGTCGGTCGCGACGCTGGCGGTGGCGTTCACGTCGTACCTTCAGCAATTCGTCAGCGTGCCGCCCGCCGTGAGCAAGCTCGTCGCGGCTCTCGTCGTCCTCATCGTGATGGCGGTCAACGTCCGCGGCGTGCGGCAGGGTGCGGACGTCCAGAACGTCACCACCGCGATCAAGGCGGGGGCGATCGTCATCATGAGCGTCCTCTTGCTGGCGTTAGGCACGCGGCCGGCAGGTGACGCCGCAGCGATCGCGCCCGGCGGGTCGCTGCTCCAGGGCGTGGGCCTGGCGATGATCGCCGTGTTGTGGGCGTACGAGGGGTGGCAGTATGTCACCTTCTCGGCTGGCGAGACGATCGAGCCGCAGCGGAACTTTCCACGCGCCCTGGTCTTCGGGACGTTGCTCCTCATCGCCATCTATTTGCTGGCGAACGTGGCCTATCTCGCGGCGCTTGGCACCGCCGGGGTGATGGCGAGCGAGCGAGTGGCGGCCGATGCGGTGACCGCCGTGCTGGGACCCGCGGCCGGCAAGGTGATCGCGGCGGTGATTCTGGTCTCGATGTTCAGCGCGGCGAACGGCATCACGATGACCGCGCCGCGGCTCTACTTCGCGATGGCACGCGACCGCGTGTTCTTTGCCAAACTGGCGGAAGTGCATCCGCGCTTCGGGACACCGGCGCTGGCCATCGTCGCCAGCTCGGTGTGGGCGATGCTCCTCGCCGTGACGGGGACGTTCGAGCAGCTCCTGACATACGTCGTCTTCATCGGCTGGATCTTCTACGCGTTGGGCGGGCTGGCGATCTTCGCGTACCGGCGCCGGATGCCCGACATGCCGCGCCCGTTTCGCACGCCTGGCTACCCGTTGACGCCACTCCTGTTCGTCGCCTCCGCGGCGGCGATCGTGATCAACACGGTTGTGAGCCAGCCTGGACGAGCGGCGGTCGGCCTCGGTCTCGTGTTGCTCGGCGTGCCGGCGTTCTTTGTGTGGCGGGCGCGCGCTACGGGAGGCGGGTGAACGCGGGTACGGTTAACAGCAACTGCTTTTTTACCGCAGAGGCCGCAGAGTACGCAGAGGCCTGCCGCTCGAACTGAAAGGACAGGAGCTTTTGTCAACAGCATTTGCAGTTGACGTTTGCTGTAGCAGTTCCTCTGCGTACCTCTGCGGCCTCTGCGGTAAAAAAGCCGTTGCTGTATCCGCACAGTGAAGCCAACACACGGATCGAGTGATCGAGTGATCGATACGATCGAGGGATTGTTCTCGTCTGAGCTGCGAAGCAGGCTCATCCAGCTCCGCCGGGAGATCCATCGCGATCCGGAGCTGGCGTTTCGTGAGGAGCGCACTGCGAGCCGTCTGACGGACGCGCTGGGAGTGTTGCGTCCCAAGAAGCTCCATCGCGTCGCCGGCACCGGCGTCGTCGCACGCCTCGCCGGTCGCGATGCGCAAGCGCCCGTAGTCGCGATTCGCGGCGACATCGACGCGCTCCCCATTCACGAGAATACGAACCTCGAGTACTCGTCTCGAAATGCTGGTGTGATGCACGCCTGTGGACACGACGTGCATGCGACGTGGGCGGTGGCCGCGGCGCACCTGCTCAGCGAGCGCCCCGCGGCGGGAGATGTGCTCATCGTGCTGCAGCCGGCGGAGGAGACCGGGAAGGGAGCTCAGGCCGTGATGGACAGCGGGGCGCTCGACGGTGTGTCGGCGATCTTCGGAGCGCACGTCGACCGTCGCTTTCCGGTCGGCACGGTGGTGGCTGAAGCTGGCCCGCTGGCTGCGTCGGCAGACACCTTCCACATCGAGCTGGTGGGGAGTGGGGCGCACGCGGCGCGACCACATGAAGCCGCTGATCCCATCATCGGCGCCGGCGCATTGATCGGTGCGCTGCAGACGATCGTCTCTCGACGGCTGGATCCATCGCGAGCGGCCGTCGTGACCGTCGGGACGATCAACGCCGGCAGTGCATCGAACGTGATTCCTGACCGGGCGACGCTGACCGGGACGCTCCGAGCCACTGATCCCGACACGCGGCGGCTGCTGCACGATGAAGTTCGGCGTATCGCCACCGCGGTGGCGGCGGCCCATCGTCTGAAGGCCGAAGTGACCATCGAGATGGGGCCGCCGCCCATCGTAAACCCGGTCGAAGCGGCGAGCTGGGCGCGAGCCGCGGCAATCACGGTCCTGGGAGCCGCGGCCGTCGTCCCCCTCGGCTTCGTGAACATGGCCGCCGAAGACTTCGCGTACTACCTGGAACGCATGCCCGGCTGCTTCCTGCGCGTGGGGGCGTGCGAGCCTGGTGGCGAAGCGATCCCCGCACACACCCCGCGATTCTACGCCGCGGACGACAGCATCTTCGTGGGCGGGGCCGTCCTGGCCGAGGCGGCGCGGGTCACGTCGGCCGCGATAGGCGGGTCATGAGAACGGCAAAGATGACAGAATTCAGAATACGGAATACAGAATTCAGGAAAACCAACGGGCAGCCGATAGGAGCTGCCCGTCGTCGTTTCTGAATTCTGAATTCTGTCGTCTTTGCCATCGTCACGAATCTCGCAGCTCGCGCCGTGAACCTTTTCAGGCAATCCCCGACTCAATAGGCGACTCGATCAAGGGACGATGTGATAGCACCGACCACCCCAGTAGCCGACGCTCGCGAAGAGGAGCTGCTGGTCGTACGCTGCCAGCTCGGGGAACGATCCGCGTTCGATGAGTTGATCGAGCGCTGGCACCCACCCCTCTGGAAGTATGTCCGCCGGGTCACCGGGGACGACGACGCGGCACAGGACGCGGTACAGGACGTCTGGCTCCGGGTGCTGCGCGGGATCAACCGGCTTCGCGACGGCTCGAAGCTTCGCGCCTGGTTGTTCGGCATTGCCCACCACGTGGTGATGGATCGCTTTCGAAGCCAGTACGCTTCGCCTATGGTCGACGGGGTCGATCTGGGGAATGTCCCCGTCGACGAATCCTCGGGAGGTTTCGAAGACGACATGGCTGCGCTGCACCGCGAGTTGACGCAGCTGCCCGTCACCGAACGTGAAGTCCTGACGCTTTTCTACCTGCGAGAGCTGTCGCTCACTGAGGTAGCCACCGTGCTCGGCATACCGGTGGGCACCGTGAAGTCACGCCTGTTTCGCGCGCGGCAGCTGCTGCGCCAGGAACTGGAATCCAAAGGGAGGCACGCATGAATCCGACACACGACACGCTCACCCGTCCACAAGATCCGTCATCGAGCGAGTCGGTGCGCCGCCTGCTGAACGCCGAGCTTTCATCCGCATCGCGAATGGGCTACGTCGCACTCGGCCTCGCGGCCGCGATCATGACGGCAATCGTCGCATCGCTCTGGATGACGGAGCCGTCGCTCCCAGTCCGCACGCAGATTGGATTCGGCACGATGGTTGGCATCGGCCTGTCATGGGTGGGCTTCGCGACATGGGTGCTCACGCATCGCCGCCCGCTGCTCGCCGATCATCGCATCGTGGCTGGGCGCATGGCGGTGACGTTTACATCGCTGTTCGTGATCGGCGCGGTTGCTCTCGGCCTCGCCAGCGGTGGTTCCGCGCCCTATGCGGCTGCCGCGCTGGGAGTGGCGATGCTCGCCGTTGCGATCGGTCTGCTCGTGCGAGCGCACCGCGTCTCCACTCGGCTGCGCGAGCGCCGAGCGGCTTTGGAACGTGAGCTCGGACGGGGTGCGGGATGAACGCGGCTCACTGACCGGACGGCGCCCGGCGGAGGCGTCTGGCCACGAAGCGGGCGAGGACAACGAGGAGCACGACCGTGAGCGCCACCGCGACCAATGGCGCGATGATGGCGATCACGATCGCGCCTACGGTCAAGCCGTCCTCGACGGTGCTGGCGATTGGATTCAGAGTTCCTCCGCTGACGACCGAGCTCTTCACCCTCGTGGTTGCGGCGAGCAGATGTACGCCCCCGGCGATGGGAGCGCCGACCAGGACGGCAAGCACGGTGGCAACTCCGGGCGGAAAGTGCAGCCACACGCTGAGTCCGGCGAGCGCTCCCGCGATGGGACCGACGATCGTATGAATGGCGTCGAGGACATGATCGACGACGGGGATCTTGTCGGCTGCCACCTCGAGGGCGCTCGCGATTCCAAAGCAGGTGAGCGCCGTATTCGATGCGAGCCACTGCATCTCGGTCGCGACATCCCAGCCGAGTGTGCGCGACGCCACTCCCACCGCGAACAGGGGGACGAACGCGCGCAGCCCAGCGGAGGCGGCGAGGACGATTCCAGCTGCGATGGCGACGAGAATGGTCACGCCGAAGCATACGGGAGCCCGCGCCCGGAGAGTATCCCCGCGAGACGGCTTGGCGGCCCATTTGGGCCGCTCATCACGACACCGAGAAGAATCTCGACACTGTGCTCGCCGGGCGCGGAATGGCGGTCACATCGGCGTCGCTTCGGGTGATGCCGAGCACAGCCGGTGAAGATTCGGAGACCGCAGGCCCCGCTCGGTCGTCGAGGGAGAGAAGCACTTTTTCCTCGCGCGCCTCCGCGGCCGTCGTTAGGCTGTGGCGGGGCGCGCGCCCCCTTGCCGAGGCACCCCTCCATGTTCGACGCGATCGTGGAGCTCGTTCCTGCTGAATGGCGCGCGACGGTCACCGTGCTGCTGTCGCCGCTGCGCTGGATTCCCGAGCTGCAAGCCACGCTGCTCCGCCCCTCGATGATCGGCGACAGTGTCGCCGGCATTGTCCTCGTGAGCGCCACGCTCCTGCTCCCCGCGCTGCTCGTCATCGTGGGGCTCTGGTGTACGATGCTCTCGCTCTACACGCTGCCCTTCCGCTCGGGCCGCGGGAGCTACATCACCGCGCTCCTCCTCGCCTGGTGGGACGCGGGACGGTGCATTTGGCTCTTCTGGATGGGCTTCGTGCGAGTCGGCGTCGCGCTGGTGGGATGGGTCATCGGCGTGCTGCGCTTTACCTGGCTCTTCTTCAAGAACCTCATCGTCGGGATGGTGCGGTCGCCATTCTCCCTGCTGGACTGGAGCACGCGTCGCTACTTCCAGCCCGGCGTGCCGTGGGTTGCATTCCTCGTTCTGCTCCTCTGGACGGGCGTTGAAGCCACGATCTTCACCTTCACGCTGAACCCCACGCTGGTCGAGGTGTTCGCGGGGCTCACTGGGTTCGAGCCGAATCCGCGCGTGATGGTGCCGCTGCTTTGGATCTTCCTCTTCATGCTCGTCGCCGGAAGCTTCGCCTGTATGCAGGTGCTCGCTTCGGCGGTTCGACAGAAGAAGGTGAGCGACATCGTGCAGATGCTGATCGTCGAAAGCGCGGTCATGTTCTTCGAGGTCATGTTCCTGTATCGCGAGATGATCGACGCCATCACGCCCTGGATCGCGCAACAGACGGGTGGTGAGGTGCGCCTCGGTCTCGCGGCAACGCTGTTCCTCGCCTCGTTCGGCTGGATGGGCGTGCGCGGGATGTCGTGGTTCCTCTTTGGTCGCTTCGGGACGCCGGCATTGCTGGCGGTGATCGCGCGTCAGACGATCACGCACGATGCGACGACGCCAGCGGTGGCGCCGCCGATTCAGCCGGCCATGTGGAAGGCGCCGGTCGACGCTCTCAAGGCCGAGACGGCGTGGTTCCACGCCGAAGCGAAGCGCATGCTCGAGCTGCTTTCGCTGCCGGTGCTACAGCTGCTCGCCGGCGCGGTGAACTTCGCGGTGATGATCGTGCAGTCGCACGGCGTGTTCTCGCTGCCATTCAAGACGCTGGATGAGATGCTGGCGGCGACGCACCTGGCACGCGCCCATGCGCATGTCGATAGGCCGGTCCGTCGCGCTGGTGGTATTCCCACGCCGCGCGACCCAATGCCTGGGGTGGCGTCGTGATCCGCCCGCGGCGCTTGGCCGTGCGCCGTCTGGCGCAAGTCGCTGTGCTCGCGGCCCTGGCTGCGTGCGCACCGTCGGGCGCGGAGCAGCGTACCGCGCGCTCGACGCTGGTGATCGGGATCGATGTGAGCGGATCGTTCCGCCGTGGCGGGCGCTACGACAGCTCCATCGAGTTCGCCGCGAACTACCTGTACGGACATCTTCATGGTCTCGGCGGGCTCAAGAAGCCGACGAACGTCTTCGTCGGCTCGATCGGTGGCGAGGAGCCTGGCGAAACGAAGTCGTTCCAGCCGATCCACACGTTCCAGGGCATGAGCGTCGCGGAGATCGCGTCGTATCTCAGACGCGAGTATCCCTCGAAGGACGGGCTGACGGATTTCAATCCGTTTTTCAGACGTGTGGCGACGCTACTCAAGCGGCAGGGCCTGGTACTGTCGCCACTCAACGTCGTGCTCTTCACGGACGGACTGCCTGACTTGCACAAGGACAAGCGCGACAGCCTCGCCATGTACACAAAAATCGACCTCGGCGAGCTCGAGTACATCTCGAAGAGCGTGACTGTGCGCGTACTGTATCCGGCGCCGACGGTGGCGGTGCACTGGGAGAAACGAGTTCCCCGCCGGCGCGTCCGCATGTGGACCGTCGACGACGAGGTGATGGCCACTTGGCGGCGCCACTACCGCCAGGGCTCGCCGCCCGAGGCTCAGGATACGCTCTGGAAGTGGATCGGCGATAACGTCGACTTCCGCGTTCGGAGCATCGGCCTCTAACGGTACGACCAGGAGCCGGGGGGAATCCCGGCTCTTGTGGAGCCCATACATAAGCGCTAGCTTACATAAGCAATGACCTATGCAGCTGCGCTCACCGCCCTCGCCGACCCCACTCGGCGCCTGCTCTTCGAACGCATGCGGCGTCGCCCGCATACCGTCGGAGAGCTGGCGCGTCTGGCCGATGTCTCTCAGCCGGCCGTGTCACAGCACCTGCGCGTCCTCGACGGAGCCAAGCTCGTGACGCATCGCCGCGAGGGGACGCGACGGTACTACAGCGCGAGCCCGGAGGGGCTGGCCGAGCTGCGCCGCTACGTGGACTCGCTGTGGGACGATGTGCTCACGGCTTACGCGACGACCGCGACCGGCCCGGGCGCGAAACGGAGGAAGAATGGTTGAGCAGCTATCACGACCGCCCATCGCACCGGTGCGAAAGTCGATCGTCGTGCCGTGGGGCGTCGACGCCGCGTTCCGACGCTTTACCGCCGAGATCGGGTCCTGGTGGCCGTTGCGCTCGCATTCGTTGGGGCAGAAGGAGGTCACCACCTGCATCTTCGAAGGGCGCGTCGGCGGAAAAATCTATGAGGTGTGGCGCGATGGCCGGCGCATCGAATGGGGTGAGGTGCTCACCTGGAATCCGCCGCACAGCGTGACCTTCACCTGGCATCCCGGACAGGCGCGTGATGTCGCACAGCAGGTCGAGCTGCGATTCACGGCGGTTGGCAAGGAGACGCGCCTGGATCTCGTGCACTCGGGATGGGAGCGACTCGGCAAGGCGGCGAACCGGACGCGCAATGGCTACAACCTGGGTTGGAACTACGTGCTGCGCCGGTGGGCTGGGCAGCCTCCCTCCATGCTCGATCGCCTGCTGAACGGAATCGCCGCGGTGACCACGATGATCAGCCGCGGCCCGCCGCGGCCCGACGAAGGAGAACGCATTACCCCGTGACGGGTATCACACGTTCGCCGTCTGAATTCTGAAATCTGAATTCTGACAACGGACGTCTTTGCCGTTTGCTGTCCGCGCTGGTATCCCCAATGCATTACAGCAGTGGACCGGCAAGCGCGATGCACGTCATGGGGGAACACATGCATGCTCGATCATTCCGCGGCATCATCGCGATCGCGATACTCGCGTTGGCGACGGGCTGCGCACGTTCCGGTCGCTCAGCGCCCGGCCTGATCGTCCTGGACGAGATGGCGACGGCCCGAATCACCAATAACGGGTGGCTCGACGTCAACGTCTACGCGTCGCGGTCAGGCTCACGCCAGCGATTGGGCACCGTCACGGGACAGAACACCCAGGTGTTCGAGCTGCCACGCAGCTTCGTCGAGGCTCGCGGACTCATAATCTTCATCGACGCGATCGGCTCGCCGCAGACCTATCAGACGGATCTCATTCCGGCGGGACCAGGTCAACAAATCGATGTCGTCGTCCAGCAGCGGTTGGCGATGTCGCACTACTCCGTACTGAGTCCCTGATTGGGCGCGCTCGCGCTGCTCGCGATGAGCGTGCGCGCGCTCTGCACCGCCTCGTGCGATCCGACGACCGCAAGCACGTCACCCTCGCGCAGCGTCTCCTGGCCTGAGGGCATGAGGACCTGCTGATCGCCGCGCACAATGGCGAGCACAGTGGCGCCGGTGAGTCCGCGGAGGTTCGCGCCCGCCAGCGTCTTCCCTTCGAGCGTGCTTCCCGGCTCGATACGGAGTGACACTGGATCGCCGAGTCCCGGCAGAATCTTGCCGACTTTGTCGAGCGACGGCGCCGCATGACTGGAGGTGCCGCTGTTCTTCTCGGCGGCCATCTGTTGCGCCAAAACGGCGACAATGACCTCGGCGCCCGCGCGCGCGTGGCCGTAGAGGTCGGCCGCCGTTCGCCAGAACGTGATGCCGAGAACGAGCAACAGGACACCCACTCCAATGCCGACGACGAGGGTCGATCCGATGCGCGGATAGAACGGCTTGGCCACCGCCACGACGAACACGACCGCGACGATCACCACAGCCAGCTGCAGTGTGACGATGAGTGCCCGGCGAGGCGCGGCGGCGTAGTCCACGCCCTTTTCGACGGCCGGCAATGCCTCGTGGGCGAGCAGGTTTCCGAGCTGACGCGCCGTGCGAAAGAACCCGATGAGCAGCGGCACCATGATGGCGCCAGTGCCCGCGATGACGACCATGCGGGCCGCGAAGTCCGTGAGGCCGCTCCATTGGGAAAGTAGGGTCGTGAACCGCTCGGTCTCGAGTGCGGCGCCGATCAATACGAGGGCAATCGCGACCACGTCGAGCACCAGGAGGCCGAGCAGCCGTCGCACGCGCGGGCGTTGCGTGCGCGCGGAGCGCGACTCGCTGATGCGCTCGATCCACGATCCATAGAGCGTGACGAAGGTCTGAATCGGCCGCGGCAGCTTGCTGTCCACGAACACGGCGGTAGGAGCGGCGGTCCGAATGAGCCACGGCGTGATGAGCGTGGTGATCGCCGACACGGCCACCGCGATGGGATAGAGAAATCCACGCGTCGCTCCCGTCGCGAGCCCGACCGTGGCAATGATGAAGGAGAACTCGCCAATCTGCGCCAGGCTCATCCCGGTCTGCAGTGCCGTGCGTGTGCTGAAGCCGGTGAAAAAGGCGCTGATCGTCACGCCAAAGACTTTTCCGAAGACGACCGCGAGGGTGAAGAGCACCACCGGCAGCCAGTGCTCCGCGACGAGCGCGGGGTCGATCAGCATTCCGACGGCAACGAAGAAGATCGCCGCGAACACATCGCGGACGGGCTCGATGAGATGCGCGACCGTCTTCTCCTCGCCCGATTCACCCACCAGCGAGCCGGCGATGAAGGCGCCGAGCGCGACGGAATAGCCGAATGCCTGGGCGAGCAGGGCCGCCATGAAGCAGATGGCCATGCTCGCGATCAGCGTCGTCTCGGGGCGGTTCATGCGGACGACGGCCCGCACCGAGCGCGGAATGACCAGAAGTCCAACGACGATGAGGGCGACGAGGAAGATCCCGAGCCGCATCCCCGTGATCGCCAGGCTGCTCGCCGAAAGCTCCGAGCCTGCGGAAAGGGCGGTGAGAATCGCGAGAAGGAAAATTCCAATGAGGTCCTCGATGATGAGGACTCCAAGCACGAGCTCCGTGAACTTTCCCGTGACCCGCTGCTCCTGAAACGCCTTGGCGATGATGGTCGTGCTCGAGATCGCAATGATGGCGCCGGCGTAGAAGCTCTCGATCGTCGTCCATCCGAACGCGCGCCCGAGCGAATACCCGATCCAGATCATCAGGCTGCTCTGGGCCACTGCGACGATGCCCGCCCGGGGCCCGACGCGGATGAGCTTGCTGAGGCTGAACTCGAGTCCGAGTGAAAAGAGCAGGAGGATGACGCCGGTCTCGGCGAGCGTCTGCACCGTGGCTTCGTTCGCCACCACCGGGATCGGGACGTGCGGGCCCACGATCATTCCCGCGAGCAGATATCCGAACACCACCGGCTGCCGCAGGCGCTGGAAGATGACCGTCGTCAATCCAGCGGCCGCGAGGACCACGGCGAACGTTCGCAGGAACTCGTGAGCGTCGTGCATCCGGCGAAATTACACGACGATGCCCGATAACGCACCCGCGCGATAGGCGCACGACGACCTGCATCGCCGTGCGCCTATTCTAGAAACCGCGACTACTGTTGCGGGGGCGTCTCCACTTCCGGAACCGGGGTCACCACCTCGGTGATGGCGACGCGTTCCGTTCTCCACGTCTCGACCTCGCGCTCGAAATCCTCGGCCAGCAGCGCGACGTCGATCGGAGTTGCGATCGGGTCATCGCCGCGGCCATCGATGCGCGCGAGGCTCGCCGATGCCTTCGCGTACCCCGGGTCGATCGAGACCGCCGCGCGATACGACTCCGCGGCCGCCACGAAGTGTCCGGTACGCTCCAGCGCCATGCCGAAGTTGTTGCGAAACACGGCGACCGTGGAATCGAGCTGCACCGCGCGCGCGAGCGGCCGCAACGCCTCCTCGAACCGGCCACGCTCGATCAACAGCAGACCCATGTTGTTCATCGCCCAGACGTCGCGGCCATTGAGCACGAGCGCGGCACGATACGATTCGATCGCCGCGTCCGTTTCGCCGAGCGCCGTTTGCACGCGACCCACGAGTCGCCGAGTCTCCGCAGACGTCGAGTCGAGCTCGAGCGCCGCCAGAACCCGCGCCGATGCCTCACGAGGCTCCTTCAGCTCCAGCAGCACACGCGTGAGGTTGAGCAGGCTCTTCACGTGCGACGGATCGAGCTCGATGGCACGCTCGAAGCTCTCCCGCGCGAGGGACAGCTGACCGCCCTTCCACGCCGAGAGGCCGAGCATGTAATGTCCCCACGGATTCCTGGGGCGACGCGTGACATAGGACGCGAACATCTCCGTGGCTTCGCCATACCGCCGTGCCGTGAACGTCGACTCGGCTTCCTCGTACGTGACGTTCTCGTAGGTCGGCGTGTTCGACTCGACGGGCGACTCGACGACGGAGTCGTTGACGACCACCGGATCGTTGACGGTGGTGGTGGTGCGCGGCTCGGGCTCGCTTCCATCGCACGCGAAGATGGTGAGCACGGCAAGCGCGGTCAGCGCGAGCGGCAGGTAGTTGCGACGGGGCTGCTCGGCGAAATGAATGGGGCGACGCATGGTTCTCTCCTTTGTTTGCGCCCTCGGGCGCGTTGTTGTGGTGCCAACGTGCCCGCTCGTTAGGGCAACGGGGGGACCGGGCGTCTTAGGGAGAGTTCCGTGTGCGTAAGCGATTGTCGGTGCTAGACATGGCGCTGAAGGCGCTGGAAGCGCTGAAGGCGCTGTGTTCCGCTGGACACGCTTTCGGCATGTCGTTCGTGTCCGTCAGGACACAGCGCCCCCAGCGCCTTCAGCGCCTTCAGCGCTCCTGGTTCTTCACCCCATGCCGCCGCATGATCTTCAACAGGCTCGCGTGATCGGCGAGTCCGAGCGCTCGTGCGGTCTGCGTCACGTGCCAGTCGTTGCGCTGGAGCGCGGCAACGATGATCTGGCGCTCCGCCTCCGCCTTGAGATCGACGAAGGTGCTCGCCGTGGGCTCACGCGTGTCGGTCAAAACTCCCTTGATCTCCGCTGGGACGTGCTCTTCGCCCATCGCGTCGCCATCGGACGCGATCACCATGCGCTCGATCACATTGCGGAGCTCGCGCACGTTGTTGCGCTTCCAGTCGTACGACGAGAGCCGCTCGATCGCTGCGGCCGAGATGGCCTTTCGACGAATGCCGAATCGCTCGCACGTGGTGCGCACGAGGTAGTCAGCGAGCTGAGGAATGTCGGACCTGCGCTCACGGAGTGGCGGCACCCGAAGCGCGTGTACGTCGAGCCGGAAGAGGAGATCTTCACGGAACCGCCGGTCGGCGACTTCCGTCGCGAGATCGCGGTTGGTGGCGGCGATGATGCGAGCGGCGACGGGGATCGGCCGCGACGCTCCGACGCGCACGACCTGCCGCTCTTCGAGGGCCCGCAGAAGCTTGGCCTGCGCGGGCAGGGGAAGCTCGCCGATCTCGTCGAGAAACAGCGTTCCCTTGCCGGCCGCCTCGAATGCACCCTTTCGCGTGGCGTGCGCTCCCGTGAATGCCCCGCGTTCGTGGCCGAATAGCTCACTCTCGACGAGCTGCTCGGGGATTGCGGCGCAGTTGATGGCCACGAATGGCTCGCGTTCCCGCCCGCTCAAACGGTGGACGTCACGCGCGACGAGCTCCTTACCGGACCCGCTCTCGCCGATAATGAGAACAGTCGACGGAATAGGTGCGACGCGAACGATGCTCTCCTTCAGGCGACGCATCGCTGGGCTGTCACCC
The DNA here is from genome assembly GCA_035249985.1 of Gemmatimonadaceae bacterium. Lineage (GTDB taxonomy): Bacteria > Gemmatimonadota > Gemmatimonadetes > Gemmatimonadales > Gemmatimonadaceae > JAICNG01. The sequence goes on along the minus strand of DATFFP010000082.1, from coordinate 92,363 downwards.
AGCAGTGCGGAATCATCCGCGGCGTAGGTACGTAGCGTCGCGACCTCCGCCAACAGCAGTCGACGTTCGATGGCGTTCTCGACCTCGCGCGCCACACGCTCGACCGTCTCACCCTTGTCGATGAAGCCGTAGGCGCCGGCCCGCATGGCCTGCACGCACCGGTCGTAGTTCCCGGTGCCGGTGTATACCACGACCGGGGCGTCGAGCCCGCGTTCCTTCATCGCCCGGAGTACCCCGAAGCCGTCGCGGCCTGGCATCTCGAGGTCGAGGATCACACAGTCCACGGGCTCGCGAGCGAGAATCTCGAGTGCCGCATCACCATCGGTCGCGACGATGGTCTCCATGCTCGTGAGGCGCCGAAGATCGTACGCGAACTGATCGGCGAGGGCGCGAACATCGTCGACAATGAGCAGCGTGTTCATGAGTGTGGGATCCTGCCCTGCCTGGGTGGGTGCGCTGGCAGCTCGACGACGACCGTGGTTCCGCGCCGAGGCGCCGTGTCGATGTGAATCTCACCGCCGTGGTCGGCGACAAGGCGGCGCACGACGGACAGCCCGAGCCCGGTTCCCTGTGGCTTGGTCGTGTAGAAGCCGCCGAGGGCGCGGGCGAGTTCTTCGGCGGTCATTCCGTGTCCCGTGTCGGCGACGGTGATGCGCACGACGTGATCGCGCTGCTCGGCGGAGATCGTGACGGACCCTCCGCCAGCCGGCAGGCTCTGAAGCGCGTTCGTGACGAGGTTGTCGAAGATGCGGCGGAGCGCGACCGGATCGCCGACGACCGGCGGCAGGTCGACTTGCAGCTGTGCGTGGAGCGGAGTGGCATAGGCGTCGCGCGCAGCGGCCGCGATGTCTCGCACGATGGTGTTGACATCCACCGAGCGGCGGTCCGATCGCGGCGTGAGCCGGGCCCACCGCGTGGCGAGCTCATCGAGGTAGGTGACGCTCGAGTCGAGCGTGGCTCGCCGCTCACCATAGACGGTCGCGAGATCGTGAGGCGCCCGCTCCTGGACCTGTGAGAGGTGGCGCAGCACGTTGCGAATGGGAACCAGACCATTCTTCATGTCGTGATTCACCTGTCGCGCCATCTCGCCGACGGTCGCGCGCCGCTCGGCATCGCGCAGACGAACTGCACCTGCGCGCAGCCGGCGCGTCATGGCGGCGAAGCGGCGCGCGAGCGTGCCGACTTCGTCGTCGCGAGCGGCAACGGTGTCAACGTCTGGTGTGTTGAAATCGATCGACAGTGCAGCGCGGGCGAGCGTTGCCATGGGCTGGCTCAATCCTGCGGCGAGCCAGGCAATGAGAATGGCTCCCGCGATCGCGGCGAGGAGAAACGAGGCACCGACCCAGCGGTCGAGGTCGCGTCGCAGCATCTGCAGCTCGTCCGCGCGCGGCGCAATCGTGAGGTGCGTGGTCGCGACCTCGCCCGCTGTGTCATCCACGTACATGACGGGGAGTCTCGCGATCGCATGCGTAGCGGGAACCCCCGCCTCGCCGAGTGCGAGAGAGACGTCAATCTCCCCATCCCGCCCGAGACGTGTAAAGAAGCTGGAGTCGACTCTCGTCCCGCCGACGATGGTGAAGACGCGTCCGCCGACGCTGGTGGATTCAGCTCGTGCGAGGGCGCGAAAGGAGCCCGAGGGCGTCCTCACGTCGATCAGCGCCTCCTGGCCCGGAGCGGCCGCAAGGCGCGCGAGCAGTCGGGTGTCTTCGCGGCCGAACTCGTTGCGGAAATGCCCAGAGCTCACGACGCGCCCCGCATCGTCATACACGCGCAGCATCGAGAGCCCAGCCACCTCCATGGCGCGCTCGGCCCAATCGAGGACGTAGCGTCGGTGGCCCGGATCGCTGCGAACCGCTCCAAGACGAAAGCGATCATCCGTCGAGAGGTCGGTTTCGAGGATCTCCAGCCGTGCAGCGATGGAGGCACTCTCTCTTGCGAGGTCCTGACGGACGATGTCGACGAGGGCGTTCACGCGCCGCTCATGCTGTGCGGTGAGTCGGCGCGTCACCTCGCGCCGCACGCCGAGGGCGAGCACCGCGAGCGGAATGAGTGCGGCGACCACGAACGCGACCGACATGCGAGCGCGGAAGGTCATGGCCGTGGCGCGCGAGGGACGATGGCGTGCGCTCGCGTCTCAATCAGCGGAATGAGGAAGCGGGGAGTCATCCACGGTACACGTTGGGCAAGCCCGGTGACGGCGTCGCAGTACGACGACCGCGGTACGGAGATGATGTACGCGAGCTCGTTGCCCGCCTCGAGCGCGACGTCGAGCTCGGCCGCTGACAGCCCAACCGCCGTGGCATCGGGACGCTCCACGAGCGCGACGATTCGTTCGGCGAGCTCACGCGCCGTGCGGTCGCTGCCATCGTATACGACGCGCTTCGAGGACACGGAGTCCAGCTCCAATGCGGTCGGAGGCAGCTCGCACGGTGGAGCTTCCGCGGATCGCGCATCGACGCGCACCGCATCCGGGCCCGCGCTTCCGCCTAACGGCGCAGCGGCCCGAGCCGAGAGGCGCAGATAGGTGCGATCCCAGGGAAGCGGACTGACCTCGAGATCCCCGCGCGTCGCCGCATAGGCGGTGAGATCGGGGTCGTCGGTCGCCATGAGTCCCGAGCCGGCGTCGATCGCGTTGCGCGCGCGTTCGCGGTCGAGCCGCCGCACCACCACGTCGGTCGGCGTCACGGTCAGGTGCACCGTCCACGGCTCGCTCGACGCGAGCGGCCAGGGCCGCAGACCTTCCGCGGCAAGTGTCAGCGCGCAGTGTTCGCGGGTTGCGCCGAGTGCGTCGAAGGTGATGGTGGCGGTATCGACCGCAATCGACGGCGCGTGTACGGGCGTACATGCGGTTGCCGAGATTGGCGGCTCTTGCGGCACGCGCATGGCGCCGCTGCACGCACAGATCGCGCAGAGCGCCAGACCCCATCCGTACGGGTTCCCCCCACCCCAGCCGCGACGCATAGCTACCCGAGGTCAGACGGAAGCTTCAGATATTTCTTCCCCTCTATTTGGTACCCCAACGCGTGTTCCCCCCATTAACAAGGGATTAACATCTCGTGAGCTGTACGTGACTACGCGCCCCCCCTGGCATCCGGCACGGGGATAGCGCATTGATATCGGCTTCCGCACGGCCCGAGGTGGCGAGAATGCCGGACGCGACCAGACGGTGGATGCGAAGCGAGGAATACCAGCGGTACGTGGAGATTGCGGCGGACGCGCGGTCCGCGGCCGAGTTGGCGAGGCTGAGAGCGGAGCTCCGCGCGAACTGGCCGGAGGATGCAACCGCGCAACTGCTCTGCGAGGTCCTGTACGATCAGGAGCAATCGTTCGACGCGCCCGACGGCGCGCGGGCACAAGCGTGCGCCGTATGGCACGACGATCCGACGCTCTTTCAGCCGCGTCGCACGCGTCGTGTGTCGGCGGAGATTCCCGAGATCGCGCCGGAGCTGCCCAGTCTGCCGGAGGAGGCCGGTGCCTAACGGCTGACGGCGCTCAGCGGGGCGGCTCACTACGAGGATCGGGCCGCCGCGGCTCGAGCCGGCGCATCGGCGCCTCCACCGCGAGACCGAGAAGCTCCTGAAGCTTTGCTTCGGACATCGTGCGCCACTCGGCAGGATAGTGTGGGAGGCGCTTCCGCAGCTCTTCGTCGAGGGTCTCGAACGCCAGCCACCCCTGTTCGAACTCGCCGAGGTTGGCCTCTCGCTTCGAGGTGCGCGAATGCGATGGCGTGACGGCCCACACGCGCCACTCCCGGCCGGCGATGTCCCTGAATTCCCGGATGGCCTCCTCCGACGCCGGCTGATCGCTCGCGCTTCCCCTCTGGTGCCGTCGTTTGCGCAAGGAGACGACGTCCTTCGCGGCGCGAGCGGCCGCCAGGAGCGAGTCGCTCAGCTTCGCCAGCTCAGCGGTCGATTCTTCCGACACCTCGCGGGTGTCCGGAACGCAGGCCTCCTCGAGCTTTTCGGCGAGCTCAGCCTCGGTATGCTGGAGGGCGACGACGAGGGGATCCGACTGCGGTGCAGGAGGCGTGGTCATGCGATCTTGGCTCGCTCGAGAACGGGTGCGCAGCGATGACGTCTTAGCGGGACAAACCTCTGCCGCGCAACCCTCGTGCCTCGTGCTCCGACGGCCTCGTCAGGCGGTGTCGCCTCGCCGGCGCCGGAACTCAGTCGGATTCGCCGATGAGCCATCACGGGGGAACGACCGGTAGAGCAGGTCGGAGAGGTCTCCTTCCGACATCTGTACCCAGTCGGAGGGCCATTCGGCTGCATCCAGGGACCGAGCGCCGGAGGTGAACCGGAGCAGAGGCCTCTGCTGGCCAGCCTCGGTGGACTCCGCCGGGATCTCGTTCACGGTCCAGTAGCGCCCACTGGGATAGCGGAATGTGCGGAGGCCGGACCCGGTATCCGAATGAACCGCCTGGACCGCAAACCCCGCCGGGGCAGCCGAGCCCCGCCGGACAGCGGGTCCCTCGACGCGCGACGGCTCGGCTCGTTCCAGCATCGCCTCGAGCTCCGTCTCGGTGGCGCTGTCCCAACGAGGGGGGATAGGCGCCAAGCGGCGCTTTTCACCACCGGTCGCCGGCTCGAACGCGAGCCACCCATTGATCACACTCTGCAGATGGTCCTCGGCGCGTGTTGCGGCGTGCATCTGCTCGGGACGGATGTCCCACACGCGCCACCGGCGACCCGTACTGTCAGTGAATTCGCGCAGCGGCATACCCGGCGACGGTGCACGAGACGTACCCTCGTGCACCGTCGGCGGGGGTCACTTGGTCTGGCGAACGCGGAAGGGCGCTACCCGCTCGGCGTCGTCCCACTGGAGGCGTAGCAGGTTCGCTCCGCCTTCGGTTTCGGCCTTGATGGTGAAGGTCTCTACCGGCGTTCGGAGCGGTCGCGTCGAGAGGCGCACGCGCCCGAGGTCCTGGGCCGGATCATGGGCGGTGCCGGCCTGGCCCGTTTCGCGGTTGATGATGAGCCAGCCGCCCTCGCGCTCCGGCACCGAGAAAAGCGTGTAGCGCCCCGCCGGGACCACCAGCGTATCGCCCCCGGTGCCGAACACGAGGTCTCGATCGGTCTCGAAGTGAGTGGCTTCGTTGGCACCGGTACGCCAGAGGGTACCGAATGGGACCAGCGCGCCCCAAATCCTTCGCCCGCGCTTGGAGGGTGTGCCGTGGTCCAGACCGATGGTCGCGCCCGCAACGACGTTCGATGACCGTGCGCGACCAGACAGCGCGCCAAGGCTGCGGCCTGCGGCGTCCTGGGCAGTCCACCGTTTGACGAGATCGTCGATGGGCATCCACGGACGACGCTCGACAACGAGCTTACGTGTCGTCGCTCCGGCGTCGAGCGCCATGAGGCGCCCCGCGGAGTCGACGCGAAGGCGCATCGTTCCGCGTGACGGGTGGGTGATCGTCATGCTGTCCACGCCGACACGCGCGAGCGCGAAGCTCGAGACGCGGGAGCCGGTGAGGAGTGGCTGCGACGCGTCGGTTGCTCCGCTCGTCTTGAGCCGGACGAGCGCGATCTCGTACGGCCAATGCACCATGTCGATGAAGGGAAGGGCGTGCGGCTCGGCGCGGACGGCTCGAGTGCGACGCTGCTCCCCTGCCGTGGTCTCGATGCGGAGCGAGTCACCGACGCGCGTGATGATCTCGCGACGCGCCGGAGTAGCGCCGCCGCCGGTGGTGTCGAACGTGGTGGCTTCCATCCGCTCGAGCATCCCGGACGGGGACAGCTGAAGCACGTACACCGTGCGTGTGGTGCGTGGCACCCGCATGGCGACCTCGGCCTCCACGCGCTGCGGCGAGCGAACGACGCGCTCGATGACGAGTGTATCCGATCCCAACCGAGTGACGAAGACGGCGCTGTCGAGTGGGCTCGTGCGCTGCGCGAAAGCGTTCGCCGTGGCAGTGAGCCCAAGCATCAACGACAGCAGGGTGATTCGTGGTACGAACATCCCAACCTCACTCTTCCTGGTTGATGTAAGGAAACTGTATCTCCTACGCGCGCCCGGGGAGGTCTGCTGTGGAAGTGCCTGCATGGAGTTACCATGGCGCACGTGCACTCGCGGAGCACGTTCCATGCGCTTGCGTCGTCCGATTGGTATCGTTCTCGCGCTCGTCAGTGCCCTCCTTTTGGGGTGCTCCAGCGCTCCCTCGGGGCCTGGACTCCCCGCGCTCGTCGGTGAAGGGCGTCGAATTCTCTTCATCGGCAACAGTCTCACGTACTGGAATGATCTTCCGCTGATCGTGCAGTCGCTCGCCGACTCGGCGGGCGAGGAATCGCTGGCGGTGATGACTGTGGCGTTTCCTGATTTCAACCTCGACGACCATCGCGTGCAGGGCGCCGCGGGGCGCGCGATCGCGCTTGGCGGGTGGGAAGTCGTCGTATTGCAGCAGGGTCCCTCGTCGCTACCGGAGAACCGCGCCCAACTGCGCGCGAGCGTCGGCGTTCTGAATGGCGAGATTCGCGCGGTGAGAGCGACGCCCGCCCTCTACTCGGTGTGGCCGCAGAGCTCGCGTCGTGCGGACTTCGATGCGGCGATCGAGTCGTACACACTGGCCGCTCAGGACGTGAATGGCCTGCTCTTCCCCGTCGCGGCAGCATGGCTCGCCGCGTGGGGGGATGATCCGGCGCTCGCGCTCTACGCGCCCGACGGTCTGCATCCGTCGATCGCGGGGTCGTATCTCGCGGCGCTCGTTATGTACGGCGTGCTCTACGACCGGTCACCGGTTGGGCTGCCGGCGCGCGTGCGTCTCGCGTCAGGTGCAGAGCTCGGCGTCTCTACCACGGTTGCGACACGGCTACAGGAGGCGGCGGCTGCGGTGCTGGCTCGCTAGGTCAGCCGCGGTGGCTTGGTTTTGTACGGCTGGCATCCAGGTTCATGGGGCGACGCGGACGGGCAGGCAGGAGCGCCGAACCCTCAGCGAACTTCGAACACAGACTCGTCAGCGATCACGAAGACGCGATCGCCCGCCGCAGGGCTGACCTCGGCCACCCCGGTGAAGTCGCCGAAGGCCGGCAACACGCCGATCTCGGCGCCTAACCAGAAGCATGGCAGCCGTTCGCGCTGGCGCGCCGGACCAGTCATGACGGCGGCTGGGTGAAGATGCCCCGCGAGCACGTAGGCCCCGGGGACCGCGCGCGGGTGATGCGTGAACGCAAACGGCTCCTCACGCAGCGGTGCGTCCACGCAGTCGATGGCGATCTCCGCGGGCGGGTCGCCCGCGCGACGGTCATGGTTGCCCCGGACCAGCGTCATGGCGATGGCGTGACACCGCGAGCGCCATTCCGCTAGCGCGCGCACGGTGTTCGGCGATCGCCCTTCCTTCGCGTGAAGGAAGTCGCCAAGGAAGACGACGCGACGCGCCGACGTGCGATCGAGCAGCGCATCGACTCGCGTTAGGGCATCCGCGGTCGTGCCATGAGGCACCGGAACGCCAGCGGCACGGAATGAGGCTGCCTTTCCGAAGTGCGCGTCCGCGACCAGCAACGTTTCCGTTCGGGGCCAAAAGACAGCACGTTCCGGCAGCAGCACCAGCTCCTCCCCGCACGTGTCAACACGCAGTCCGCGCTCAGGCATCGGCGGCACGCTCGAGGGCGAGCTGCATTCGGCGAATGCGATCGGCGAGCGTCTCCGACGACACACGGTCGCGCGCGCGATCGACCAGAAGCGGGAATGCCAGCGGAGGTGTGCGGCGCGGTGTCGTGATCACGACGCGAGCGCTCGCCAGCCGGTCCAGCGTGCGCGCGAGCCTGCTGCGCTCGAGCTGTCGCTCGAGGACCTCACGCCGCGCCTGCCCCAATAGCAGGTTCGAGGGGTCGTAGCGCTCGAGCACATCGAAGAAGAGCCCGCTCGAGGCCTGAAGCTGACGCGCTGTCTTGCCACTGCGAGGGAATCCCGGGAATACGAGTCCCGCGATGCGGGCGATTTCCCGGAACTGGCGCTTGGCCATCTCGCTCGCGTTGAGCGCCGCCGGCAGCTCATCGAACAAATTGCGCGGCGAAAGCAGCCCCTGAGCGAGCGCGTCATCGAGCGGTGCCGGATCGGCCGACAGGAGCTCCAGTCCGTAATCGTTCGCCGCGAGCGTGAAGGAGATGGGAGCGAAGCGCGACAGTCGATACGCGAACAGCGCGGCGAGTCCTTCATGAACCAGCCGGCCCTCGAACGGGAACACGAAGACATGGTGCCCCTCACGGGTGCGTACGCGCTCGATGAGCAGCTCGTCGAGTGCGGGAATCCGGGACCATCGCGCCTGCACCTCGAGGATCGGACGCACTGCCTCCATCTCGGCGCCACGAAAGCTGCCGCGGTGCGCTTCGTCCAGCCGGCGGCGAATCGCGGCGGCGAGCTCGCCCGAGAGCGGCAAGCGGCTTCCCATCCACCGCGGGATGACGCCCTGACCATTCGGCGCGCGCCGCACCCACGCGCGCATGTCGCGCACACGCACGAACTCGAGCGGCTTGCCCGCGAAGGTGAAACGGTCGCCCGGCCGCAGACGCGCGATGAACGATTCCTCGACTGATCCCAGGCGCTGCCCACGCAGGTACTGCACGGTGATCTGTGCATCGCTGACGATCGTGCCGATCGATAGACGATGCCTGCGCGCGATCTCACGGTTCGCGACGATCCACTGCCCGTCGCGCTGGACGACTCGGGCGTAATCCTCGTAGCCCTGCAACGCGTCGCCGCCGCGTGACACGAAATCCAATACCCACGCCCACTCCGCATCGGTCAGCTCTGAATAGGCCTGCGTCGTCCGTACCTCGCGAACGAGCTCGTCAGGGTCGAAGCCGCCGCCGAGCGCGACGGTGACGACGTGCTGCACGAGCAGGTCGAGTGGGCGCTCCACGGCAAGACGCGATTCGATGGCTCCCCTCTCGATACCATCACGCGCCGCGGCGACATCCAGCAGCTCGAGGACGTTCGTCGGCACGCAGGTCACTCGGCTCAATGCCCCGGGGCGGTGGCCGCTTCGGCCAGCACGCTGCAGCAGCCGCGCGACGCCCTTGGGGCTGCCGATCTGCAGGACGCGGTCGACGGGAGAGAAATCCACACCGAGGTCGAGGCTCGACGTCGCGATGACGCACCGGAGCCGCCCCGTGCGTAGCCCGTCTTCAACCCATTCGCGTGTCTTCCGCTCGAGCGAGCCATGATGCAAGGCGATCACGCCGGCCCAATCGGGTCGCGCGTCGAGGAGCGCGCGATACCAGATCTCCGTTTGTGAGCGCGTGTTGGTGAAGACGATCGCGCTCTCTCCTTCCTCGATCGCGTTCACGACCGCCGGCAGCATCTGCGTTCCGAGATGACCGGCCCAGGGGAATCGCTCGATGACCGGCGGAAGCAGCGCATCGACGACGACGCGCTTGGGCTCGACACCGCGCACCACGCGGCTGGTGCGAGGCTCCGTGCCGAGCAACGCATCGCGGGCGTCCTCGAGGTTGCCGATGGTCGCGGACAAACCCCAGATCCGAATTCCCGGTCGCAGCTGTCGCAGCCGCGCCAGCCCCAGCTCGACCTGCACGCCGCGCTTGGTTCCCATGAGCTCGTGCCATTCGTCGACGACGACCACGCGGAGACCGCCGAACTGCTCCGACGAATCCTCGCGCGACAACAGGATCGACAAGCTCTCCGGCGTCGTGAGCAGCGCCGTCGGCAGACGCCTGCCCTGTCGCGCGCGAACGGCGGCCGGCGTGTCGCTCGTGCGCGTCTCGACTGTCCAGTTGAGTCCGAGGTCGCCCAGCGGCTGGATCAGTGCATCCGCGGTGTCCGCGGCGAGTGCGCGAAGTGGCGTTATCCAAAGAACCCGCAGCCCCGATGCCTGACGAGGCTCGCGCATCGCCTCGATGAGGGATGCCATCCAGACGGCGAGCGTTTTCCCCGTTCCCGTTGCCGCGTGAACGAGTCCCGATTCACCAGCGAGATAGGCGCGCCAGACGTCGCGTTGAAAGGGGAATGGCACCCACCCACGCGAGGCGAACCAGCGCTCGACACGCTCGATGGCCTCCTCTGTGGTCGATGCGGCGGGGACCTGCCGCCTTGTCGTCACGCCGCTCATTGCGCCGCCATGAGCGCGCGCAGCGTCTCGAGCGTGTCCGCGGCGTCGGCGCGCTTGTCCTCCCGCCACCGCGCGATTCTCGGGAAGCGCACCGCCACTCCCGACTTGTGCCGCGGCGATGGCTGGATTCCCTCGAAGTGCAGCTCGAAGACCTGCTCCGGCTTCACTGACCGCACCGGCCCGAACTTCTCCACGGTGTGACGACGAATCCAACCGTCGAGCTTTCGAATCTCCGCATCCGTGAGCCCCGAGTACGCTTTCGCGAACGGAACGAGCTCGCCGTTCTGCCACACCGCGAACGTATAGTCGGTATAGAGCGACGCTCGCCTGCCGTGCCCCGGCTGCGCGTACACCAGCACGGCATCCACCGAGTAGGGAGCGATCTTCCATTTCCACCAGGGACCGCGACGTCTCCCGACACCGTAGGGCGCGTCGAGGCGCTTGAGCATCAGGCCTTCCGCGCACATCTCGCGTGCACTGGCGTACGCCGCGCGGATCGCTGCCCAATCCGCCGCGCGAACGATCGGCGACAGCAGCACCCGCGATGCGATGCCACTGTCGCCGACGATCTCCTCGAGGCGAGCACGGCGCCATGAAAGCGGCTGCTCCCGCGCGTCTCGTCCTTCGTGCTCGAGGAGGTCGTACGCGAGCAGCACGACCGGAACCTCAGCGAGAATTTTGGGCCCAAGCTTCTTGCGGCCAATGCGGCGCTGGAGCTGCGCGAATGGAAGTGGGCGTCCATCGATCCACGGCATGATCTCGCCGTCGAGCACCGTCCCATTCCGCAGCAGAGCCGCGGCTGCGCTCAACTCGGGGAATCGGTCGGTCACCAGCTCCTCGCCGCGCGACCAGATGAAGGCGCGATCGCTGCGACGAATCACCTGCGCGCGGATGCCATCCCACTTCCATTCCGCCTGCCACTCAGCCGCGTCGCCGAGCGTCTCGAGCTCGTCCTCGAGCGGGTAGGCGAGAAAAAATGGATAGGGCTGCGAGATGTGCGCGTCGGCGGTGTCGGCGGCGACGAGCCGCTGATAGGCCTCCGGTCGCGGCTCCCAGGCACCGGAGAGACGATGCGCGACCACCGCCTCCGCGACACCACTCGCGCGCGCGAGCGCACGGACGACGAGGCTCCGCGACACACCCACGCGGAGCTCGCCGGTGATGAGCTTGTTCAGCAGGAAGCGCCCGACGCCATCGATCTCGCGCCATGCACGCAGAACTATCTCTTTCTGCACCGATTCGGGTTGTCCCGTGAGCGAGAGCACCGACTCCTCGATCAACTGATGCAGCGGACGGTCGACCGTTTGCACCGCCCGCGGCAAAAGCAACGCGATCGTTTCCGCGAGATCGCCGACCGTGGAGTAGCTCTCCTCGAAGAGCCACGCGGGAACGTCGGACTCTTCCATCGCCCACGTCGCGACGCGCCGCACCGGCACGAGCCGCTTCGGCCGAGCACCGCTGAGGAAGTACACGGCCCACGCCGCGTCGGCGGGGGCAGCCGATACGAAGTAGCGCTCCATCGCCGACACCTTCTCGCCGGTGCGCGTGGTCTCGTCCAACTCGGTGAAGAGCTGCGCGAAACGATTCACGCGGGCGATTCTCCCTCAGGCAGCTCCACCTCGGAGTCCAGCTCCCCCTCCCACTGACTCGCGGCGACATGTGCTTCGACACCCCGTTCGCTGAGCCAACGCACGACGGGCTCGCGATAGCCGTGCGTCACGAGCACTCGCTCGGCACCGGTTGCCGCGATGGTCTCGAGAAGCGCCGGCCAATCCACGTGATCGGAGAGCGCGAAACCGCGATCGACCGACCGGCGCCGACGCGCGCCGCGAATCTGCATCCATCCTGATGCGAAAGCGGTCGACGATGAGCCGAATCGGCGAAGCCACGTCGAGCCCATGGCCGACGGCGGCGCCACGATGAGTGCGCCTCCCCAGTCGTGGCCGCGCGGGACGGTCGAGGCGTACGTGGTCGACGGAAGCGCGATACCGGAATCGCGATAGTCGCGATTGAGCCGCTCCACCGCGCCATGGGTGTAGATCGGCCCTTCCCCGCCGCTCACGAACGCGGCCAGCACGCGCTGCGCTTTCCCGAGGGCGTAACCAAAAACGATGGACGCACGCCCCGCCTCACGATTGGCGCGCCACCACGCGCGCATCCCGGCGAACACATCCTGCTGCGGTTGCCATCGATACACGGGCAACCCGAACGTCGACTCGGTCACGAAGGTATGGCATCGCACGACCTCGAATGGCGCGCACGTTGGGTCGGGCTCGGTCTTGTAGTCACCTGACACGACCCACACTTCTCCGCGATGCTCGACGCGCACCTGCGCCGATCCGAGGATGTGCCCGGCGGGGTGGAGCGACACGCGAACGCCGTTCAGGTCGACCGGCGTCCCGTAGTCGACCGTCTCGATACGCGCCGCCGGACCGAGTCGCGTTCGCAGGACATGACGTCCTTCGTGCGAGGCGAGGTAGTATCGGGATCCCCAGCGCGCGTGATCTCCGTGCGCATGCGTGATCACCGCTCGGTCGACGGGCGCCCAGGGGTCGATGAAGAAGCCGCCGGCTTCGCAGTAGAAGCCGCGGTCGGTGGAGCGGAGGAGCAGCGGTGCCTCGGTGTGAGGGGAAGTGTCGTGCCGAGCGGTCGCCAACCCGTGGCTCGAAATTTAGCGCCCTGCGCGCGGCACTGGACGATGGCGGCATGGGTCGCTAACCTCGCGCTCATGTCCCTTGCACGTACGGCGCTGCTGCGCGCCTCTCGCAGCGAGTGGCTGGCCAACCAGTTCCGGAAGCACGAGTTCACGCGGCGTGCGGTCAGGAGCTTTCTCCCCGGGGAGGAGCTCGGTGCCGCACTCGACGCGGCCGGTGTCCTCGCCAAGGAGGATCTCGGCTCCGTCATCACGAATCTCGGCGAGCGGGTGAGAACCCGAGGGGAGGCTGCCGCGGTGCGCGAGCACTATCTCGGCGCGCTGGAGGCAATCAAGGCGCGCGCGCTTCCGACGCAGCTGTCCGTGAAGCTCACGCACCTCGGGCTCGATGCGGGGCGCGATGCGTGTGCGTCGGACGTGGCCCGGCTGGCAGCGCATGCGGCGACGCTGGGCTCGTTCGTGTGGATCGACATGGAGGAATCGCACTACGTCGACGCCACGCTCGGCATCTTTCGGGAGATTCGCGCCTCGCAGGCGAATGTCGGGCTGTGTCTGCAGGCGTATCTGCATCGCACCCCGATGGACATCGAGACGCTGCTGCCGCTTCAGCCGTCGATACGCCTGGTGAAGGGTGCCTATCGAGAGCCGGCCGCACGTGCGCTCGCGCGACGTCAGGACATCGACGCCGCCTATCTCTCGATGGGCCGCCGCCTGCTCGATCAAGCAGCCCGCGGCCAGGGAATCCCGGTGTTCGGCACGCATGACACCCGCTTGATCGAGGCCCTGCGCATGCACGCGAATGGGCGACGCCTGCCGCCCGGCTCGTACGAGGTGCACATGCTGTACGGCATCGCCACCCAAACGCAGCGCGCGCTCGCCGCCGGAGGCACGAGGGTACGCACGCTCATCAGCTACGGGACGAACTGGTTCCCCTGGTACATGCGCCGCCTCGCGGAGCGCCCCGCGAACATGTGGTTCGTCGTGCAGAACGTTTTTCGGTAGGGCGGTGACACCAACGCTGATCGGCGTTCCGTTCGATGGCGCGTCATCGTTCCTCCGGGGCGCGGCGACCGCCCCGGCGCTGATTCGGGACGAGCTGGCCTCGGACGCCGGCAACGGGGTGAGCGAATCGCTGATCGATCTGCGGGCGCCCGGCGCTCTCGACGACGCAGGCGACATCGACTTCAGCGGGAACGGAGACGCGGCCGCTCGGATTACCGACGCACTCGCGGCCGTGATCGCGGGCGGCGGCCGGCCGATCTCACTCGGCGGCGATCACTCCATCACGTTTCCGATCGTTCGAGCGGTGCGCGCGCACTGGCCGCAGCTGACCATTCTCCAGTTCGATGCGCACCCCGATCTCTATGACGTATTCCAGGGCGACCGCCTGTCGCATGCGTGCCCTTTCGCCCGCATCATGGAGAGCAGGCTCGCCGACCGGCTCGTGCAGGTCGGCATTCGGGCGATGAACACTCATCAACGCAGGCAGGCCGATCGGTTCGGCGTCGAGGTCATCGACATGCGCGCGTGGACGACCGGTGCCCGACCGGCAGTACGAGGGCCCGTCTATATCTCCATCGACCTCGATGGGCTGGATCCAGCGTTCGCGCCCGGCGTGTCACACCGCGAGCCTGGTGGGCTCGGCATTCGCGATGTGCTCGGCGTCATCCAGACGCTCGACGGGCCTCTCGTCGGCGCCGACATCGTCGAGTACAACCCCTCGCGCGATGTCGGGCACCTCACGAGCCACGTGTGCGCCAAGCTCGTGCGTGAGCTGGCGAGCCGCATGTGGGAAACGGAGCACGGAAAAGCATGACGGCACCGATCGTTCCTCGGTCATCCACATCGCCCGAGCCGATGCTGGTTCGGGTGCTGCGCCCCTTCCAGCAATTCACGCACACCGAGGCCGCTGGCGGGATCGTGCTGCTCGCGTGCGCCGCCGTCGCATTGGTGTGGGCGAACTCCCCGTGGGCCGCGAGCTACTTCCACCTGTGGGAAGCCACCATCGGGATTCGGGTCGGAGAGCGGGCGCTCGACCTTTCCCTGCACCATTGGATCAACGATGGACTGATGGCGGTGTTCTTCTTCGTCGTCGGCCTCGAGATCAAGCGCGAGATGCTGGTCGGCGAGCTGTCGACGCCGCGGCAGGCAGCGTTGCCCATCGCGGGGGCGCTGGGCGGAATGATCGTTCCCGCCGTCATCTACGCGACATTCAACGTCGGCGGTCCCGGGGCTCCGGGATGGGGCATCCCGATGGCGACCGACATTGCTTTTGCCCTCGGCGTGCTCGCGCTGCTCGGCCCACGCGTTCCCGTCGTGCTCAAGGTCTTCCTCACCGCGCTCGCCATTGCTGACGACATTGGTGCCGTGCTGGTGATCGCGCTGTTCTATACGAGCGAGCTTGCCTTTTACTGGCTGCTCGTCGGGGGTGGGGTTCTCGCCGCGTTGATTGGGCTCAACGTTCTCGGTGTTCGGCGCCCGGCGGCGTATCTCGTCCTCGGTGCACTCCTGTGGCTGGCCTTTCTCAAGTCGGGCGTGCACGCCACCGTCGCCGGCGTCGTGCTGGCGATGACGATTCCCTCACGCACGCGCGTGCACGAAGAGGAGTTTCTGCAGGTCGCGCGCGGCGCGATCGACGAGTTCGACGCAGCCTGTCAGCCGGGCGAGACCGTTCTTACCAACCGCGCGCAACAGGAAGCGGTCGAAGCGCTCGAGCACGTGAGCGAAGCGGTGCAGTCACCGCTGTTCACGATGGAGCGCAAGCTCCACGGCGTGGTGGCCTTCTTCATCATGCCGGTGTTCGCGCTCGCGAATGCGGGCGTGGCCCTCGGGGGGCTGCTCGACTCGCTCTCGCTCGCGGTGACATCGGGCGTCATGCTCGGCCTCGTTCTCGGGAAGCCGATCGGCATCACGCTCTTCTCATGGCTCGCCGTCCGTATGGGGCTGGCAACGCTGCCTGCTCAAACGTCATGGCGTGCGCTTCATGGTGTGAGCTGGCTGGGTGGCATCGGCTTCACGATGTCGCTGTTCATCGCCGGGCTCGCGTTCGCCGACGCGACTCTGCTCGACTCGGCGAAGGTCGGTATTCTCGGAGCGTCCGTTGTGGCTGGACTTGCCGGCTGGCTCATGCTCAAGAGTGCGATGAGCATGAAAGGGGAATGAAATCGGATGGAGTGAGGCACATTCAATCGCCTTCCCTCACTCCTCGTCCTCATTTGATTTTGAGAATCACCCACGCCGGCGTGGGTACACGGTCCTCGAGCGCGGGGTGGAAGCGATAGCGGGCGAGCTCCGCAACGAGGCGTATCTTGTCGATCGTCGCCAGGGCGGTGCGCGACATCTCGGCGTGCGCAATGGCGCCGGCCGTGTCGATCAGCACGCGAAGCGTCAGCACCGTGTCGCCAAGGGCGGCGGCGTCGGGCGCAGTGCTCGTGGAGCCCACCGTTAGGCGCGTACTGTCGCGCATCGGTGATCCGCCGGCCACTCGCTCGACGGCGGAGCGAGGCACCCCGCCGGGCGCTCCCGCGCCCCGGATGATCCAGTCGGGCGAGGGCGCGACGTCAGGCTCCCGCTCGTTGATGGTCACGTTCGCCAGCGCGCGCGGCTCGATGCGTGCGAGCGCGGGCGGGCAGACCTCGCGGCGCGCGAGCGCGAGAGTGGCGGACGGTCCGGTAGAGGCCAGCAACCGTGCGCCCCATTCCTCCTCGCTGGTCGGCGCCCGCAACTGGCGCATGACGAGCGATCCAACTGAATCTGCCGTGCTCGCGGGCATCCGGCGATCGATGACGCGCGCCCGCTCGGCGCGCCCGGACGGGTGGAATGTCAGCGCGAGCAGGACGCTTCCCGCCGGGCGCGCCCGCAGCTCGCCGATGATCGCCGCCGAATCGAGAAGCGCCGACACGGGCGGCAATTGGAGCGGCTGGAACGCGTCGACGTAGCAGGCCTGGCCTTCTGGCGGTCGCCACCGGCCAAAGGCCACCGGCACATCGACGGGCGCCGACGTTGTCGCGTGGACGCACGCGGCCACGCCGATGACGATCAGCGCCAGAGGCGCGAGCCCTACTCCGACGCCGATGCCCATGTGCGGCGACGCTGAAGACGCTCCTCCACCCAGCGGCGAGGATGGCCCCATTCACGCGTCAGGAAGTATCGGGGCGGCTCGTAACACCCCTCCGCGTTCAAGGGGCCCGGAAAGTGGTCCGCCGCGGCGTCGGTGCGGACGAAGAACGCGTTGAGGCCCGTACGCTCGCAGGCGACCAGCACGTACCCGCGCTCTGCCCCGATGCGCTCGAGCGATTTGAGGCTCGCTCCAAAGTACGATGACTCGTCCCACACCGCGTCGGCGTCGTACGGGATTTCCCACTCATCCGACGGGGGAATCGACGCATTGTACTCGATGATGAGGACGCGAGGCCGAAAGGCGGTTAGCGATCGCCAGACGTGCGATGTATTCCGGTCCACATCGATCGACATGACGTCGATCTCATTGGCTACATGTGCCGCCCTCAGTAGCTCTGGGGCGTTCTCACGGGTGACAAAGGAATGCACGAGCCGCAGCTGCCCGCTCGCCAGCTCGGCCGCGAATTGTGATTGAATGGAGCGGACGGCGCGTGGATCCGCTTCCAGCCAGACCCCTTTCCATCCTTTCCGTAACAGATACGCGGTGTTCGCTTCGATCCCATGGCCGGCGCCGATTTCCACGAAAAAGCGATCGGTGGTTCCGATACGGCGAAGGATCTCGCTGATGATTCCGTCCTCGCCATTCTGCGAGAACACCTGCGCCTCGAAGTGCGCGAGGTGCAGTGGGTTGGCATATCGTGGCGTCTGTAACAGCTGCAGCAGGTAAAGCTCCTGCTGCACGCGACGCTGGGCCTCCTGTGCCGCGTGGCGCCTTCGCTCCTCGTGTGACGGCTTGAACAGGCGGCGGAATCCAGGTAGCGCGCGAAGACTCAGTCGCATTGTGAGGGCTACGGAACGGAGGGAATCGGCAGGTGCGCGCTAATGTGCGGGCCGTACAGGGGAAGTCAACGGCCTGGATCGGGAGGGACGTGTGAGCATTTCGCGAGGAGCGTTGACTGAATTCGGCATAACGATCATTCTGTCGGCGGGCTTCCCGCTGTGGACGCACGCGCAACCGCGATCCCCCTTCCGACTTGTCGGTTCCCGCCCTCGTCGACCACCTCTTTCGGCACGAAGCCGCGCGCATGACGGCGACGCTTGCGCGCATCCTCGGCCCCGCTCGCATCGAGCTGGTGGAGGACGTCGTGCAAGAAGCGCTGTTGGCTGCGCTGGGACGCTGGCCGCGCGATGGCGTTCCAGCGAATCCCACCGCGTGGCTCATACAAGTCGCGAAGCATCGCGCGCTCGACGCATTGCGACGCGAGCGACTCGCGGACGATCGCGAGACCAGCATCCGCGAGGAGATCGCTCGATGGGGTGATGCCGAACCCTCGGCCCGCCTCGACGATGCAGTGATCATCGATGATCAGCTGCGGATGATCTTCATCTGCTGCCATCCCGCCATCCCTGCGGAGGCGCGCGTAACCCTGACACTCAAGCTCGCGGGCGGCTTCGGTGCGAGGGAAATCGCGCGGGCCTTTCTGGCCGAGGAGACCGCGATCCACCAGCGGCTGGTGCGGGCGAAGCGGCGGATCCGCGAGGCGGGCCTCGCGCTCGAGATGCCGGACCGCACGCAGCTGCCGGAGCGACTCGAGTCGGTTCTCGAGGTGCTGTACGCCATGTTCACGGAGGGCCACACGGCGCACTCGGGTGATGCGCTGCTCCGCCGCGACATCTGCGACGAAGCGATGCGATTGGGCGCTCTCCTGCTCCGGCACCCGCCAACCGCGCGACCCGACCTGCACGCGCTCATGGCGCTCTTTCATTTGCAGGCGGCTCGCTTCGAGACTCGCTCCGACTCGGAGGGTCAGCTTCTCCTCCTGGCCGACCAGGACCGATCCCGCTGGGATCGGGCGCACATGGGGGCAGGATTGCGGCACCTGGAGCGGTCGGCGGCCGGAGATGATATGACGCGCTACCACATTGAGGCGGAGTTGGCGGCCTGCCACACCTTGTCGCCGAGTTGGGAGGAGACCGACTGGCAGCGCATCGTCGAGCTATACGATCGGCTCGTGAATGTCGTTCAATCGCCCATAGTGGCGCTGAACAGAGCGATAGCTGTCGCCGAAGTGGCTGGACCCGCCGCTGGATTGGCGGCCCTGGAAGAGTTGAATGGACAGAGCGTCTTGCGTCGATACCCGCCCTACGACGCAGCGATCGGGGAGATGCTCCGACGGCTGGGCCGCTACCAGGAAGCCATGGCGCACTTCACCAGGGCGGCCGAGCGTGCGGGGTCGGTGCCTGTCCGCCACTTCCTGGAGCGCCGGCTGCAGGAATGCGCCAAGGGTATCAACGGGGCTGTCGAAACTGGCGGGCTCCGTCCGTCTAGTGCGTGAACCTTTCAGGAGAGCCAATGTCCAAGTTCATGCTGATCCTCTACGACCGCCCTGCGGACTTCGCGAACGTCACGCCGGAGGACATGCAGCGCATCATCGAGGAGTACAACGCGTGGGGCCGTGGCCTGGCCGAGCGCGGCAAGCTGGGTCCGTCGATGAAGCTGAAGGACGAGGGCGGAAAGCACATCGCCGGCAACGGCTCGACCGTGGTGCGCGACGGCCCGTATGCCGAGGCTTCGGAGGTGATCGGGGGCTTCTACACGATCGAGGCGAATAGCTATGCCGACGCGGTGTCGATCGCGAGTAGCTGCCCGCACGTGAAGTACTCCGCGCGGATCGAGGTGCGGGAGGTCGATTTCTAGTCGAGACTGCGAACTGCGAACTGCGAACTGCTCGCAGTTCGCAGTTCGCAGCTCGCCCTAACGAGATCCGAGTATCAGGTCTCGGTGGGCGGTTGCTTTGGCACCGTCGGGGGCAGTCACGGTGATCGAGACGCGCCAGGTGCCTGACGAGCGGTCGCGCAGATCGAGGGTGACGCTGCCGACCGCCGTCGCTGCGGGGACGGCGTCCGTCTCCCACTGCATCTCCACGGTCTGTGGCTCATCGCGGAGCCCGAGCTTCTCCGCCAATCGGCGCGCGCGTGACGCACGAACCCGGGAGACGCTCACCGTCACGCGCGGGGGCGTCTCGGGAAGGAGGCCGTAGACTTCCCAGTACAGCGTCACGCGGGCCTCGGCGTCCAGCTCCTCGTCTGGGAGAAGGCGCTGCACGGCTTCCGGGAGCGTGCGTGGCTGCTCCCCCGGTTCGAGCAGAAGAATGTCCGATACGGCGAGCTCGGCCGCTGGCGCCGACGCCCGCAGCCCTCGGCGCGCTCGTGCCGCGGCGCGCGAATTCCCCGCGAACAGCTCGAGGCTCGCGAGGTAATCGGCGTTGGGCGCTAGGAGCATGAGCGCGCCGCGGGACGCGCCGCTCTCCGATATGGCCATGCGGGGAGCACGACCGTCGCCGCTCGAGATGATCAGCGCGACGCGTCCGGGCGTCCTGTTGAACAGCGTGTCGCTGGTTGCGTTCCAGGCGCCGACGATGAGCAGCGAGTCGCCTCGGCGAAAGCGGGCTATCTGGTGTCGCAGCGGCTGCAGCGGCGCGGCGCGCGGATGGGCGTAGTGCGTCGTCGCGCGCGATCGCTTCGGACGCCAGCTCGCATCCGACGCATCAAAGGGTGATTCGAGCGCCGCGGCGTCAGGGAAGAAGTCGTAGGCAGGATTGGGCTCATGACCGGTGATGGCCAGGAAATAGCCCGCCTGTGTCGGCGAGCGCTCGCGTGTCCGATCGCGCGACCACGCGACCGGCCATGCGTACCGCAGGATGATCTCGCGCATGTCCGAGCCCCAACCCAAGGGATGAGACGCGCGCCAACGGTCGTGCAAGACCGCGAATGTCTGTCGCGCGAAGTGCTCGCTGCGGAGCTCGTTTCCTTCGACGGAGTGGAAAGGATCGGCGAGCCACCACAGCCGCGCATCCAGCGCCGCCCGATCCTCGCATGGCCTGCGCTCGACGAGCCCTTCTGCGTCGCCGTCGAGCAGGATGCCGACATCCGTCCACCGACACCGCGTCGAGTCCGGCATGGCTGAAAGTGCGCGATCGAACGCACGCTCGCCTCCGAGGAAATCGTGCGATGCGTGCAGGGCAAGTCCGAGGAGCGCGTCGCACCACCAGGGCAGCTCGTCATCCTGACAGCCATCAGCGGCCGACACGGCCAGGGCGGTGTCGCCACCTTCGATAGCGTACCAGACGAGGCGCGAGCGAATCCATGCATCGGTCGGCGCAGTGCGCAGCGCGGAGTCGAGCGTCCGCAGGAGCGATCGGCGCAGCTCGGTGATCTCCGGCGGCTCGGCCGGCGGAGGTGTGAGGTCGTCCGCTTCTCCGGCGGCATAACGATAGCGGCCGATGATGATGTCACCGGAACCGCCGAACGACGACGGAACGTTGGGAAGCAGCCGCATGCGGCGCTGCTCGAAGCTACGTACCGCGCGTTCTGCGCTCCGCTTCGCTGCGACCTCGACTGCCGTCGGTCGGTCCGCGGGCGTGACGTCGCCCTGAGCGTGCGCGCGCAACGGCAGCGCGAGGACGGCGACGGCGAGAGCGACCCTCATACGTGCTCAAGGTGCCCGATGTACACGAGGTGCTCAAGGGTGTCCCCCGAGCACCTCGACTCCCTCGACTCCCTCGACTACACGGTTTTACGGCCTGCGGATCGTCAGCGGCCCGTTGTGCGTCCGCGCCCGAATCGTGGGACCTCCGCTGCCGAGCGTGGTCGTTATGCGCTTTTCCAGCGATCGACCCACGACGGTGATCGGGAAACCGATCGACATTGGCCCGTTTGTGGTCCCCGTCTCGAGCTGGGCGTTGTACCCCTCGGGAACGTAGAGCACCATCGGCCCGTTCTGGGTCTCGGCGTCAAGACCGGTGCCGCTCCAACGGGTCCCGCTCAACGTGATCGAGATCGGGCCATTCTGTGCGCGCGCTCGGACGTCGCCGCCGAGCTCGCGGAGCGATATGGGCCCGTTGACAGCCCGCACGTCGATGTTGCCTTCGACCTGTGACAGCCCGATCGGCCCGTTCTGCGTTTCGGCACGCACGTCGGTTCGGCGTGGCACGTAGATCACGAAGCTCACGTACCAGTGCTCATTCCGGTCGTCCGCGGACGGCCCGCTCGCGCTGACATTTCCCCGGCTGGCGGAGATACGGACCCCCTCGGCGATGGCGCGCGCCTGGTCCTCGGTCCGCGCGGTCGCGCGAATGCGGGCCTGCACGTGCACGCTATCCCGATCCCACCCGCGAATCGTGATGGCGCCGTTCTGGTTCGGCTCGGCGGTGAGCATACCGCCCGCGGCCTGCCGATAGCCCGTGTTTCTGATCTCACAATGCGGCACACGACGCCGGCTTTCGTAGTCGCGACAGTTCTCGAGCCACTCGGTCTCGTCCTGCTGGGCGAGAAGGCTCGGTGCGGCGGCCAGCATCAAGGCGATCAACAGCACTTTCATCGTATCCTCCATGGTCGCGCTATCAGACACCGGAAGCCGACCGAGGGTTTGGAAAAGGGCGTTAAGGGGCGCGGTAGGGGGTGGAGCGTCTGGGCGGAAGCGCCCCGCGTGCTCTTCACCTCGGGTAAATCGTCCTGTATGCTGAAGTTCCACCATCGCACAACGATCTCCGGAGCCACACATGGCCGTCGTCGTCAGCTGCCGTTGCCGCAACACCTATACGCTCAAGGACGAGTATGCTGGAAAGCTCGTCGAATGTCCGCAGTGCGGCGCCGTCAACAAGGCGAGCGAGAGCACGCTGACGCCGAAGTCGCAGGCGGATGAGGCGTTCAACCGCGACATCTTCCTGCTCCGCCAGAAACACCTCTCGATCAATCAGAAGTATCAGGTCTTCGATGAGCAAGGTAATCCGATTCTGTTCGTCGAGCGGCCGACGCATTTCTGGCGAACGCTCTTGGCGGTTTTCGTCGCCTGGGTGGTGACGATCGTCGTATACCTGGGCGGGATGGCTGTCGCGTCGGTCAGCGCCCAGCAAAGCGGCGGTGGAGGTTTGGCGGTCATTGTTCTCTTGGCCGCGCCGGTGGTCTTCGTCGTCATCGCCATGGCCCTCTCGAAGAAGCGGCACGTGACGTTCTACCGCGACGAGTCCCGCACGCAGAAAATGTTCGACGTGCTGCAGGACAAGAAGGTGCAGTTCCCCATGCGCACGTACACGGTTCGCGACGCATCGGGCAGGCCGCTCGCCACGTTCAAGAAGAACTACTTCTACAACATCTTCCGCAAGCGCTGGGAGATGCGCTCTCCGAACGGAAGCGTGATATGCGTGGCGAAGGAGGATTCGATCATTCTTTCGCTCCTCCGTCGCGTGCTGGGGCCGCTGTATGGCTTGCTGCGCACCAACTTCATCATCACGCGCGGCGAGAGCGACATGGTCGTGGGCGAGTTCAAGCGAAAGCTCACGATCCTCGATCGCTACGTGCTCGACCTCTCAGCGGATCGGCGGCGTGACCTCGATCGGCGGCTCGGGTTGGCGCTGGGCGTAATGCTCGATACGGGCGAACGGCGGTAAGCGTGAGCGCGATCGAAGAATCGGCTGCCGACGAGCAGCCGATTCGAATCACGGCGGAGATGCTGGACGTGCCGCCCGCGGTCGATGTGCGCGTGGACTTCGAGCAGGGCATGGGCTACGCGCCGCCGGCGACGCTGCTGCTCCTCGTGATCCTTGGCACCATCTTCGGCTGGCAGCTTTCAAGCGGCGCTCTGGCGAGCGAGGAGAGCATCATCGCCGCGGGCGCCCTCGTGCGCGAGCGAGTGGCACAGGGCGAGTGGTGGCGCCTGCTCTCTGCGACCGTGCTGCACGGCAGCGTGGAGCACATCCTCGGGAATGCGATGTCGCTCTACATCCTCGGCATGGCGAGCGAGCACGCGTACGGCGCGCGCTCGATGCTCCTCATTTATCTCGCCAGCGGCATCGCAGGCTCCGTGTTGAGTGCAGCGATGGGACCCGGTCCGTCCGTCGGTGCATCCGGCGCGATCTTCGGCCTCATGGGCGCGGTCATGGTGCTCTTCTGGAGGCACCATCACGAGCTGATGGTGCGTGACAAGCGCATCGGCGTCGTGGTCGCTGTGTGGGCGCTCTTCACCATCGCCACCGGCTTGATGGTTCCGATGATCGACAACGCCGCTCACCTGGGTGGCATGTTCGGCGGAATGGTGATGGCGTGGATGATCCGGCCAAGAATACTCGCGCGGCGCGTCGTTTATCTGCGTCACGGTCGATGAGGCTGGCGCTCACCCGGTATTCCTGAGTCCCTGCGCCACTCCGTTCAACGTCGTTCCGATCGCGTCATCGAGCGGCTTCGCTTCCGGAGCGCCATCGTGCAACTCTCGCTTTCGGCGCAGGAGCGAGATCTGAAGCAGCGAGAGCGGGTCGACATAGGGGTTGCGCAGCGCGATCGACGTGCGCAACACCTCGTTGTCCATCAGCAGGTCCTGGGCGTCGCGAATCGCCAGCACGGCGCGAACGGTACGACGGAATTCATCCGCGAGGCGGTCGAGGAGCTGGACGTCTCCTTCGAGGTGGGTCACGTACGCGCGCGCGATCTCGAGATCGGTCTTCGCGCATACCATCTCGACCTTCCCGAGAAAGTCATCGAAGAACGGCCAGACCTTGGCCATGCGACGCAAGAGATCGAGCGTCCCGGGCTCCGCGATCGCGCGCTCGAGTGCGGTGCCGACGCCCAGCCACGCGGGCAGCATCAAGCGTATCTGCGTCCAGCCAAACATCCATGGAATGGCGCGAATCGACTCCATGCCCTGGGACGCCCCCTCGCGATATACAGGACGCGAGCCGAACTGAACGTGGGCGAGCTCCTTCACCGGTGTCGTCTGCAACAACATCTCGAAGATCGCCGGATCGTCGTGCACCAGGCTTCGATAGACGGGAAGCGCCTCCGCGGACAGACGCTCCATGACCTCGCGAAATCGAGCCTCTTCGCCGGGGGCGAGGGCCGTGCGCCAATCCGCAAAGGTGTGCATGAGCGTGCCAGCGACCGTCACCTCCAGAGAGCGCTCGGCGATCGGAAGGAGGCCGAACTGCTGCGAGATGATCTCCCCCTGCTCGGTGATCTTGATGCGGCCGCGGACCGTTCCCGGTGGCAGGGCGGCCAACGCTCGCCAGACTGGCGATCCGCCCCCTCGTCCCACGGTCCCGCCGCGACCATGGAACAGCGTGACCTCGATGCCTGACGAGTCGGCGATGGCGGCGATCTCCTCCTGGGCGCGGTAGAGCGCCCACGCCGCCGGAAGCAGCCCGGCATCCTTCGCCGAGTCCGAGTATCCGATCATGATCTCCTGTCGTCGGCCGCGTGCGTCTACCTGGCGGCGATAGACTGGATCGCCGAGCAGGGCGCGCACGACGGCTGGCGCGCGGTCGAGATCGCCGAGCGTCTCGAACAGTGGCACCACGTCGATGGCTGATTGCGGCGGCTCCGAGGCGAGGTCGACGAGTCCCGCCTCACGCGCGAGGAGAAGAACACGAAGCAGGTCCTCCGTCCCCTGTGCCATCGAAATGATGTACGTGCACGCGGCCGCCTCTCCGAGCTCCTGCTGGATCTGACGCATGACGGCGAAGACGTCGAGCGTCCGTCGCGTGTCGTCGTCGAGGGGCAGGTGCGGGCCGACGAGCGGGCGCCGGCCTGTCAGCTCGCGACGCAGGAGCTCGAGATCAGCCGCGCCCAGCCCGACACTACCGGCGATGGCGGCGACGGCCTTGGTGTGGACATCGGCGTGGTCGCGGACGTCGAGAAGAAAGCCGTGGAGTCCGTGCGCCTGCACGCGGGCGAGCAACGGATCGAGCTGTGCTTCACGTGCGCGTGCGGCGCCAGCCTCATCGAGCGCCTCGCGCACGAGCAGGAGATCGCGCTCCAGGGGCTCGGCGCTCGAGTAGGCCGCCGGCTCCGATGCGAGGCCGCCAGCGTCACGCGCGGCAATGAGCCGACGCGTCGCTTCGATCCGCGCGGCGACGAACGAGAGCTTGAGCCGCACCGGCTCGTGCTTGTT
The DNA here is from genome assembly GCA_035249985.1 of Gemmatimonadaceae bacterium. Classification (GTDB taxonomy): domain Bacteria; phylum Gemmatimonadota; class Gemmatimonadetes; order Gemmatimonadales; family Gemmatimonadaceae; genus JAICNG01. The sequence continues at coordinate 66,590 of DATFFP010000082.1, read as the reverse complement.
GCGTCGGCGATTCGCCCGCCAGACGTCGGGAAGCTGTTCACGGTCGCGATCGAGCGACTCGGTCAACGCCTTCGGTGTCGGCGCGAGGAGATCGGACACCGAGAGCCGATCGACGAGCGCCTCCACATCGCGCCGGTACGCGGCGAGGATCGCGTACGCGGCGCGTCGGGCAGCGGCGATCGTAATGTCGGGTGTGACGTATGGATTCCCATCGCGGTCCCCGCCCACCCACGACCCGAAACGCACGGGCACGAACTCGTTGAGCTGCTGGCCGAACTCCTCGATGAACGCGCGCAACGTTTCCTGACGAACGCGTGATGCGGCATCGACGAGTCGATCCTCCAGGTACCAGAGTGCGTTTCCGACCTCGTCCATCACCGAAGGCCGGTCGCGCTGCACTTCCGCGGTGAGCCAGAGGAGCTCGATCTCCGCCTCCAGCTCCTCCACGATCTCTCGACGCCGCCAATCGGGTGCGCGCTCGTGCGCGAGCAGCAGATCGCCGACGCGGGCCTGAAGGGCGAGGAGCGTGCGGCGGGTGGATTCCGTGGGATGCGCGGTGAGGACGGGTCGTATATCCAGTGCGCGCATCGCTTCCGCGACCTCCGCGGCCGTTCGTCCGTCTGCGCGGAGGCGGTGCATCACCCACCGGGACGACCCGGGCTGCGGCGAAGCGTCCTCCTCTTCCAGGTACGCATCGCGCCGTCGGACGCGATGAACCTGCTCGGCGGTGTTGATGAGCAGGAAGAACAGCGTGAAGGCACGAGCGACCGTCGCCGCGCGGTCGAGCGGGAGGTCATGGACATGCGTGAGCAGCTCGTCGAGCGAAGGCGCGTCGGCGTGCTCGCGCCGCCGTGCACGACAGGCGCGACGCAGCCCTTCGACGGCCTGAAACGACTCCTCGCCCTCCAGTCGGCGAATGACGGCGCCAAGCGTGGAGGCCAGCAGGCGCACGTCGTCGTGAAGGGGCAGATCTTCGGGGCGCGTGTCAGGGGTCATCCCAGGAGGATCGCGGATTGCGGATTGCTGACTGCGAATGGTATGAAGCCGAAGCCCGCAATCCGCAATCAGCAATCCGCAATCGGCAATCCCTCAGTGTCGCGTCGGCACGACAGGGGCTGGCCCATCGCAGTCGCGCCGGTGCCGCTCAGACGCGCATAACCAGTGCGCATCGGCGGCGTTTCGGGGTCGTGGGCTGGCGCGTCCCTTGCCCCTCGTTCTGGGCACCCCCCGGAGCTTTCGTCACAAGAGCGAGGACACAAATGACAGCTCGCGCTGGAGAGCGCGTGCAGGTAGCGGGCGCGCGCGTGCCCGACTTCCCGCGAGTCCTCACCGAGGACGCGCTCGCGTTCGTCGCGCGCCTCCATCGGGAGTTCAACCCCACTCGTGAGGCGCTCCTCCGCGCGCGCATCGATCGGCAGCGCGAGCTCGACGGAGGCGCAGCGCCGGGCTTTCTCGGCAACACGGCCAGCATCCGCGAAAGTGAGTGGCGGGTGGCCGCGGCCCCGCGCGATCTCGAAGATCGACGCGTCGAGATCACTGGCCCCGTCGAGCGCAAGATGATGATCAACGCGCTCAATTCGGGGGCGAGCTGCTTCATGGCCGACTTCGAGGATGCGCTCTCGCCGACGTGGGAGAACATCGTCGTGGGTCAGGGGAACCTGATGGACGCGGTGCGCCGCACGCTCGACTTCGCGAGTCCCGAGGGAAAGCAATACCGGCTCAACGAGACGATCGCCACGCTGCTCGTGCGCCCGCGTGGATGGCACCTTGTCGAGCGACACGTCACGGTCGATGGTCGGCCCATGTCGGCGTCACTGTTCGATTTTGGCCTCTACTTCTTTCACAACGTCCGAGAGCTGCTCGATCGAGGGACCGGACCGTATTTCTACCTGCCGAAGATGGAGTCGCACCGCGAAGCGCGACTCTGGAACGACGTCTTCGTCGCGGCGCAGGAGTGGTTGGGCATCCCGCGCGGGACGATACGCGCCACCGTGCTCATCGAGACGATTCTCGCCGCGCTCGAGATGGAGGAGGTTCTCCACGAGCTCCGTGAGCATGCGGCGGGGCTCAACGCCGGTCGATGGGACTACATCTTCTCCGCGATCAAGAAATTCCGTCAGCGCCCGGAGACGATGCTTCCCGATCGCGCCCAGGTCACGATGACGGTGCCGTTCATGCGCGCGTACACCGAGCTCCTGGTGAAGACCTGCCATCGCCGCGGCGCGCACGCCATGGGCGGAATGGCCGCCTTCGTTCCCAGCCGTCGCGACGCAGAGGTGAACGAGACCGCGATCGCCAAGGTACGCGAGGACAAGCTGCGCGAGTCGGCTGACGGCTTCGACGGCACCTGGGTCGCCCATCCGGACCTCGTCCCCGTCGCGAAGCAGGTCTTCGACGGTGTGCTTGGAAAGAAGCCGAACCAGAAGGATCGTCAGCGCCCGGAGGTGAACGTCTCCGCCGAGCAGATTCTCGACGTGCGCGTTCCGGGCGGAGCGGTCTCGGCGGCCGGCGTGAAAAGCAACATCAGTGTCGCGCTGCAGTATCTCGAGTCGTGGATGCGCGGCTCGGGCGCGGTCGCGATCTACAATCTCATGGAGGACACCGCGACGGCGGAGATCTCGCGCGCGCAGCTGTGGCAATGGCTGCGACATGGCGCCGACGTCGACGGTGAGCGGTTCAGCAGGGCCATGTACGAGCGGATACGCGATGCAGAGATCGTCGCGCTCTCCGTGGCAGGGGGTCAGACACGACTGCGGGACGCCGCGGCGCTGCTCGACGAGCTCGTGCTCGGAGACGACTTCGCGGAGTTTCTCACACTTCCCGGCGAGCGCTACCTGGAGGACGGTGCCTCCAGCGCTGCCGGGACATGACGGGAGGGGTGGCATGACGTCCATTGATTTCGCGCGACAGGTGCGGGAACTCGAGGGGGAGTGGGGGGAAGCGCGCTGGACGGGCATTCGGCGCGAGTACAATGCCGACGATGTCGTGGCGCTTCGCGGCTCCGTGCGCGTCGAGCAAACCATTGCGAAGCTCACGGCCTCTCGCCTCTGGAGCCTGCTGCATTCGGAGGAGCTGGTGCGCACGTTCGGTGCGCTCACCGGGACGCAGGCGGTGCAGATGGTGCGTGCGGGCCTCCAGGCGATCTATCTCTCGGGTTGGCAGGTTGCTGCCGATGGAAACCTCGCCGGGCAAACCTATCCGGACCAGAGCATCTATCCGGTGAACAGCGTTCCTGCGCTCGTCAGGCGGCTGAACAACGCGCTCATGCGCGCCGATCAGATCGACTGGAGCGAGGGGAAGACCGATCGGTCGTGGATGGTCCCCATCGTCGCCGACGCGGAAGCCGGCTTCGGCGGTCCCGTGCACGCCTTCGAGCTCATGAAGGCGATGATCGAGGCGGGGGCGGGTGGCGTGCACTTCGAGGACCAGCTCGCGGCCGAGAAGAAATGTGGCCACATGGGGGGAAAGGTCCTGGTGCCGACGTCACAGTTCATTCGGACGCTCGTCGCCGCGCGCCTCGCGGCGGATGTGATGGGCGTACCGACGCTGATCATCGCGCGTACGGATGCACTGTCCGCGACCCTGCTGACGTCCGACGTCGACGAGCGCGACCGGGCGTTCGTGACCGGGGATCGCACGCGCGAAGGGTATCACATCGTTCGCGGCGGGCTCGGATCGGCCATTGCGCGCGGTCTCGCGTACGCGCCCTACGCCGACCTCATTTGGTGCGAGACGTCGACGCCCGATCTCGATGAGGCGAAGCGCTTCGCCGAGGGCATTCACGCCGAGTTTCCGGGGAAGATGCTGGCGTACAACTGCTCGCCGTCGTTCAACTGGACGCGCAATCTCGACGCGGCGACAATCGCGAAGTTCCAGCGTGAGCTTTCGGCGATGGGGTACAAGTTCCAGTTCATCACGCTCGCCGGGTGGCACCTCATCAACCTGCACACCTTCGAGCTCGCGCGCGCCTATGCCGAGGAGGGCATGCCGGCGTACGTCCGCGTGCAGCAGGAGGAGTTCGCTCGTGAAGCGGATGGCTACACCGCGACCAAGCACCAGCGCGAGGCGGGCACCGGATACTTCGACCGTGTGCTGATGACAGTGACGCGCGGCGAGGCGTCGACCGGCGCGCTGGCGGGGTCGACGGAGGCGGAGCAGTTTGTGGCTGCGTAGCGGCCGTTGGCCGCTGCGCGGCAGGAGCTAGTAGTCAGGGGTCAGGGATCAGGGGGTGCGAGGGGTGGGTTGTGGATTAGGCGCGGTGTTGCCGTGCTCTCCTGGGACCCACTCCCTTAAACCCCTGATCCCTGACCCCTGACCAACTAGCTTCCTACAAGCCGTCCCCCGCCTCTTCGTCGCCGAGCCGTCCCTGCGCCCGCGAGCCGCGTTTGCGCGAGCCGCCTTGGGGCTGCTCGCTCTTGCGGGTCGGCTCCCGCTGATCGGAGCTCGATTTCGGCGCCCCGCCGGCACCGCCATAGCCACTGACGTGCTGCTGCTCCGAGCCCCGCATGGGCTCGGAGCCGGAACGATCGGTCGTGCTGCGCGTCGAGGTCGAGGAGGTCTCGCGCGAGCCGGTCCGCGCATTCGTCGCGCTGGTACGCGAGCTCTCGCCGCGACGGGACGATGCCCCGTGAATGCCCTCGCTCGCCTCGGCGCCCGCACCGGTGCTGCGCCCTTGTCCCTGGGCGTCGCCGTAGCCGCTCGCGCCCTCGAGAATGCTGCCCTCGAGGCCTTCCTTCACCGGCTGAGTGCTTGGTCCGCGATAGTCGCCGCGGGAGCCTGAAGCGCCCCGTCCGCCTGAATCGGGGGACCCGACGCGAGTACCCTGATCGTCCCCAAATCCGCCGCGGCGCGATGCACCGCCGCGCGTGGAGCTCGCGCCTCGGGCCGAGCCGCCACTCCCGCGTGAGCCGCCAGCGCCGCTAGCGCCGCGACCGCTACCCGATTTGCTCGATCCTCCCGATCCAGAACGGCTCGAGCCGCCCTGACTGCGCGACCCGCCGCCGCCGCCGGAACCGCCGCGGCTCCCACTCCCGCGCCCGGATGACCGGCTCTCGCCCCGGCCGGACGATCCTTTCTTGCGCTCTGCTGCCATGACCTCCTCCGCGTTAGGCGGCCCTCGCACGCCCGCATCGCGCGGGTCGGGACGGCCGGCGAGGCAGCAATCTGGCAACGCATGTGCCACGGGCTAAATGGCTTGCTTGACAGCGAGTTGCGGCCCTCGAGCCCCTGCCTGACGACCGTAACGGGAGACTGGCTCCGCTCGTCTTTCTTTCGGGACCTTGGCACCCATCCGACGCCGCCGTGCATCCACCGCAGCTCCGCCGTCAACCGATCGCACTCGCCACGCGTCCCGAGAGGGGGCCGTGACCCACGCGCACGCTACCGCGTCGGGCGAAAGCGCCGCGCTGTCGCGCGATCTCGCCGACTTTCTCATCGAGCTGTCGATCGCGTTACACAAGAACGCGATTTATCCGTCGGGGCATCCCCTGCTGGCCGGCGCCGTCGATGCGCTCGTCTTGCGCCTGGTCCGTCTGCTTCAGGACCGGGCCACCCTTTCCCTTGGCGTTGCGAGACAGCAGCTCGTCATCGAGGGCGTCGTCACGGCCGCGAGTAACTCGCTCCTGCGCGACCTCGCGCAGCGGCTCCACCGCCATCACCTCGGCGCCGTGAAGTTCCTGCGCGGCATCGCGCGCGATGAGGTCGCCGATCTGCTCAAGACGATCGCCGCCGATGCTGAGCGCAGCGTCACACCGTTAGGCTTGCGGTCCGCGGAAGAGCTTCGCCGCTGGGCGCATATTCGCGCCTTCCCCCTCACCTACGACCAGCTGGAGCTGGCCAGTGAGCGCTCGTCGCGGGATGCGGCAGGCGGCGGCGGTAGCAATGGAGAGGCGGGTGCGCGTGCCGCGCAGCTCTGGGTCGGGCTTGCCCGTGCCGCGATGTTCGCCGAATCGGCCGCTTCCACGACCGGTGAGGTGCCGTCGACCGACCCGGTGGTCGTGGCGAAAGCGATCGACGAGCACCGTCGTGAAGTCGCCTACGACCAGGTCATCGTCGGCTACCTGCTGCAGATTGCCGAGGAGCTGAAGCGCAAAGGCGGCGCCGAGTCGCTCGCGCTTCAGAAGCGCATCTCGATGATGGTCAGCGCGCTCAATCCCGCGACACTTCGGCGACTGCTCGAGATGGGCGGCGATCTCTCGCAGCGGCGGCGCTTCATGCTCGATGCCGCACAGGGGATGGCGGTCGACGCCGTCATGGAGCTCGTTCAGGCCGCCGCCGACACCTCGCAGCAGACGATCTCGCACTCGCTCGTGCGCCTGCTCACGAAGCTCGCGACGCACGCCGAGCAGGGGGCGGCCCCCGAGCTGCGCGCGGGCGCCGAGAGCGAGCTTCGGGATCACGTGCAGCGTCTCATCGGCGACTGGACGCTCGACGATCCGAACCCGGGGAACTATCGCGTCGTCCTCGACCACATGGCCAAGGCGGCACCGCTCTTCGCGACCAGCGAGCCCTCCTCGCGCGGTCCGGAGCCGGAGCGGATCATCCAGATGAGCCTGGAGCTCGATTCGTTAGGTGAGCCGGTGACGCGAGCGGTGGAGGCGATGATCGGGCGGGGCGACCTGCTGCGGCTGTTCACGCTGGTCTCGAACGCCCCGGAGCGGAGCCGCGCGGCCGCCGCCATGTGGCGACAACTCGCCTCGCCGGAACAGCTTCGCACGGCACTCCGCGAGGTGCCGATCGATTTCACGCTCGTCGATCACCTCGTTCCGCGGCTCAAGCTCGCGGCCGCGGACCCGCTGCTCGACGCGCTCGAAGTCTCCCCATCGCGGGCGATTCGTCGGAAGCTGCTCGATCTCCTCGTCCAGCTCGGACCCGAGGTGACCACGGTCATCACCGGCCGTCTGCCTGACGAGCGCTGGTTCGTCGTGCGCAACATGCTGATGCTTCTCGCTGATCTCGGCGATCAGAACGTCGAGCTGGGCACGAGCTATGCGCGGCATGCCGACGGCCGCGTGCGCCGTGAGGCAATTCGCATTCTGGTCGGGATTCCGGCGACGCGGGAGCGCGCGATCTGTGCCGGCCTCGACGACGGCGATGAGCGGGTCTTTCGCGTCGCATTGCAGGCCGCCTCGGGTCGGTGTCCGATGTCCGCGGTCGCGATCTTGCAACGGCGCGTCACCGAGGGCACGCTCGACCCGGAGCTGAGCTCGCACGCGATCGCCGTCATTGCATCGGTTCGCACGACGGAGGTGCTGGAGTGGCTCATGGAGCGCGCGGCCGGGTCGTCGCGAAGACTCTTCGGCCGGCCGCGACTCGCGCCGAAGTCTCCCACGATGCTCGCGGCGCTGAACGGCCTCGCGACGCATTGGGCGAGAGGTCGCGGCGTCGGCGCCGTCCTCGCCCTGGCGCTGGGCTCGGGCGACGTCGAGATCCGCAACACCGTCATCGCCGCGGGGCACAACGCATGAGCGAGCCGGCACGCTTCCTCTCGGCCTTCGCGCAGGCGCTGTCGACGATGGCGCTCTATGGCGACGGCCACCCGGCACGCGAGAAGGCAATCGACAGCGCCTTCGAGCAACTGGAGGCGCTCCAGCGCTACGACCCCTCCGCGCGGTTCTCGTTTCTTGGCGCGGAAGTGATCTACGGGGAGCGCGCGCTCCGTGAGCTGCGAGAGTGGGAATGGGGCGGACGGCTCGCGGCCGCGGGGATCCAGCGCATCGAGCTACAGCCGGGCGTGACGCGCGACGAGTACGAGACGTTCCTCGGGGACATCATGGCGCGCCTAACGGCTTCCAGCGTCGATACCACCGAGCAGCGCCAGACACGCCCGTCCAACATTCGATTCGGCGCCATTGGCGTGCGCGGCGCAACCGGACTCAAGGCGCCCAGCGAGGCGCTGCCGACGGCGACGATCACCTACACCCTCGGTGAGGAGGCGGAGGCGGTGCGGTGGCTGCACGGCGAAGTGGAACATCGCGGGGAGCTCCCGCTGGTCGAGGCGGAGGCCGTCGTTCGATCCCTGTCGGTTGCGATGCATGGCGAAAGTCAGGTCGTCATCCCGCTGCTCGAGCTCAAGGAGTTCGACCAGTACACGACCACGCATTCGATGAACGTCTCCGTTCTCGCCATGGCACTGGCGGAGTTCATGGGCCTCGGCAAGCGGGATGTGCGGTCGTATGGCGTCGCGGGGCTGCTGCACGATCTCGGGAAGGTTCGCATTCCCCGCGAGATTCTGGTGAAACCGGGGCGGCTCACGCCCGAGGAGCGCGCGATCATGAACCGGCATCCGGCCGACGGGGCGCGAATCATCTTCGCCAGCGACAAGCAGCTCGATCTCGCGGCGGTCGTCGCCTACGAGCACCACATCATGCTGAATGGCGGGGGCTATCCATGCCTCCACTACGGCCGCGATTGTCATAGCGCCAGCCGGCTCGTTCACGTGTGCGATGTGTACGATGCGTTGAGAACCCGCCGCCCCTACCGTGAGGCGTGGGAATCGGAGCGCGCGCTCGAGTACATCGAATCGCGCGCCGGCACCGAGTTCGATCCCGACGTGGCGCGCGCGTTCTGCTCGATGATGCGGCAGCTCGACCGCAGGCTCATCGTCGTGGATGAGGTCACGCCGGTTCGCGAGGTGGAGGAAGCGGCTGCCACCCCCACGCCAGCGGGCGGCAATGGAGGACGCTCGCAATGACGCCCCCGTCCCGTGCGCCGAGTTTCGTCGATGCCGACACGCTGCGCGAGCTCGTGCGTAACGTGCGCGTCGGGATGTACATCACGACGCCCGAAGGCGCGTTCATCGATGCGAACCCCGCGCTCCTCGAGGTGCTCGGGGTGGAGTCCGTCGAGGCGCTGAAGGCGCGACGCGTCGACGAGTTTCTCGCCGACCCATCGCAGCGGCCGCGCGTGCTCGAGGTCGTCGATCGCGAGGGTCACGCGCTCGAGCTGGAGCTCGAGCTGCGCCGTCCCGACGGCACGACACGCACGGTACTCGACACCACCTACGCAGCGCGCGATGCGAAGACGGGCGACCTCTATTACTACGGCGTCGTCGTCGACATCACCGCGCGCAAGCGCGCCGCTGACGATCTGGTGCAGCAGAGCCTGCGCGACCCGCTCACCGGCTGCTACAACCGCCGCTATCTCTCGACGCTGGAGCGCCGCGCGACGGCGCATCCCGGCGAGTCGTGGGGCTGCATCATCATTGACATCGACCACTTCAAGCAATTCAACGATCGGTTCGGGCATCAGGCGGGTGATCGCGCGCTGGTGAAAATGGCGCGCTTCCTCATGCGGCACGTCCGCGCCGAGGATGCCGTGGTGCGGCTCGGTGGTGATGAGTTCGTGGTGTTGCTCGCCAATGCCGATGGCGAGCGCGTTCAGCAGGTCGTCGGACGCCTGCAGCGCTCCGCACTCCGGTCGGCGCCTGTCGAGTTCTCACTCGGCTGGGCAGTGCGCTATCCGCGTGAGAACCTCACGAAGGTTCTCGGACGCGCCGACAAGAATCTCCTGGCGGTTCGCGTGATGGCGCGATCGGGCGGGGAGCAGCGGCGAGGCGAGGCGTCATAGGCGGGGAGCGGCGAGCTGCGACCTGCGACCTGCGACCTGCGAGCTGCGACTTGCGACCTAAGCTCCCGGGAAGGCTCTCTTCGGCTCCGGGGGTTTGTTCGCAGTTCGCAGTTCGCAGGTCGCAGTTCGCAGCTCGCAGCTCCTGCACCAGCCCGAAACGCCCCGAAACCCCAACGGTGTGCAAGTCTTCCTTCCGTCGACGTCTCCCTATCGTCACCAAACGGAAGTCAAAATGCGTCTCGCCATTCTCGCTCTTGCGCTTCTCCTGTCCCCGGCGGCCTCACTGGCCCAGGGGCGGATCATTCCACGTCCCTGCATCCCCTGTCCGGGGTGTCCGGGGCGCGAATGCCGCCGTGTCCCCGCTTCCGACGTCGAACGACGGGCCAGCAACGTCGAGGTGGAGCTGCGCGATGGCGTGCTTCACTATGAGGTCGAAGAGACCTTCATTAATCGCGGCGGCCGAATCGGAGAGGCGGATTATCTCTTTCCTCTTCCGAAACACGCCGCGTTCGAGGGGCTGAAGCTCGAGATCAACGGCGAGCTCGTCGCCGGCGAGACCATGGGCGCCGACGAAGCAAGGCGCATCTACGAGGACATCGTGCGGCAGAGCCGCGATCCCGCACTCGTGGAGTGGATGGGGCACGGGCTCCTCCGGACGCGCATCTTTCCCATCGCGGCCGGCGAGACGCGCCGGGTCGTCGTGCGCTTTCACGCGGTGGCCGAGCGTGAGGGCGATGCCGTGCGCGTCGATTACTTCCGCGGCGGGCGTTCCGGTCCGGTCGCCGATGTCGCCCGTGATCGCGAGGATCCGGAGGGAAAGCTCCGGTTTCGGCTGCGCTATCCGCGTTCGAGCTATGGCCGGCCGTACTCGCCGACGCACGACCTGCGAGTGAGCGATGACCAGGAGATGGCACACGTGGAGCTCTCGGGTGGAGCGCGGGAGATGACGTTGCTCCTTCCGCTCCGTCGTGGGACGCGGGCCGCGATCGGCGTGCTGTCCCACGCTCCCGGACGTGACGAGGGGTTCGCGTTGCTCACGCTCTCGCCGCCGGCCATCGCGCCGCGCGAGACGCCCCGCGACATCACGCTGGTGCTCGACGTCTCCGGCTCGATGAGTGGCAAGAAGATCGAGCAGGCGCGCGACGCTGGCAAGCAGCTATTGGCGACCTTGTCGTCGCGCGATCGATTCAGGCTCATCGATTTCGCGAGCGATGTGCGCAGCTTCCGCGACGAGCCTGTGTTCGCGACGCGCGAGAACATTGCCGCGGCGGAGCGCTACCTCGATCGCCTGCGTGCCGAAGGATCGACGAACATTTCCGGAGCGCTGGAAGAAGCGCTGTCCGTTCCTGCGGATAACGGTCGCCTTCCCCTGGTCCTGTTCGTGACTGACGGGGAGCCGACGGTAGGCGAGCGCAATCCCGAGCGGATCGCGGAGCAAGCCGCGACGGAGCGTGGACGGCGGCGCATCTTCACCTTCGGCGTCGGCGCCGACCTCAACGTCGCGCTGCTGGAACGGTTGGCGCTGGAGGGACGTGGCACCGCACATTTCGTCCGCCCCAACGAATCGGTGGAGCGCGCGGTCAGCGTCGTTGCCTCACGCCTCACGAGTCCCGTCGCGACGGATCTTCGCGTGCGGGTGGAAGGAGCGCGGCTGTCGAAGATGCATCCTGCCGGACCGTACGATCTGTTCGCCGGGCAGGACCTCGTCGTGCTTGCGCGGTACGAAGGCAGCGGCACGATCCTCGTGCGCTTCGAGGGCGAATCGGCCAATGGCCGCGTATCGTGGACGACGGAGGCCGAACTGCCGGAGCGTGACCGCGAGAATGCGTTCGTCGCCCGCCTGTGGGCGACGCAGCGGGTTGGCTATCTGAGCGCCGAGCGCCGACGCAACGGCGCGTCGCCGGAGATCGACGACGAGATCCGCTCGTTGGGTGAGAAGTACGGTATCCCCACGGAGCTCACCTCCTACCTCGTGCTCGAGCCCGGAATGGTGGCGAACCAAGGCGGTCGCGATCTGTCACGGCGCGTGGGCGCAGCGGCGCCCGAAGCACGCGTGCGTCGGTTCGAGGAAGCAAAGGCCGCATCCGCCATGCGTGGCGCGCAGACGCTATCCCAGGCCGACGCGGCCGCGGCACCGGCGCTTCAGAACGAGGGTATCATCTCACGACGGGTTGGCACGCGCACCTTCATCATGCGCGACAGCGTATGGACCGACGCTCGATTCTCGGAGGACACGCGGGTGGTGAAAGTGCAGCCGTATTCCGAAGCCTACTTTGCTCTGATTCGGGAGCTCCCCGATCTGGCCGGCGCGTTCGCGTTAGGCGACCGGGTCCTGGTCCGCGGGACGACCGTCGCCATCGCGGTGACTCCTGAGGGCGCCCAGCGAATGAGTGCTGCCGAGATCAAGTCGATCGTGGCGGCGTGGTGACGCCGGTGACCGAATGACCGACGACGTCGAGCGGCTGTTTCGCACCTACAACGTACCGCTCGTGCGCTATCTCACGCGCCGACTTGGTGACCGCGACTGGGCGGAAGAGGTCGCGCAGGAGACGTTCCTGCGCGCCCTCCGCCAGGATCGCATCGACAACGAGCGCGCGTGGCTGTTCGCCGTCGCCACGAACCTCGTGCGCGACGAAGCGCGCAAGGATGCTCGGCGGCGCCGCCATCTCGCGCTGCTCGCTGAACGGGAGCGAGCCGAAGGACCGGCGGAGCAGGAGCCCACGTCGCTCGAGCGCGCGCAGGAGGCGGCCATGGCACGTCGGGCCGTCGACGCGCTCGCCGAGCGAGATCGGCTCGCGCTCCTCATGCGCGAGGAAGGATTGAGCTACGAGGAGATCGCCGTGGCACTGGACCTGTCGCCCGGATCCGTGGGGACGACGCTCTCGCGGGCCCGGCGCCGCCTCGTTGAAGTCTATGAAGAACAACAGCGCGCGGGTGCGCGAGGGACACATGCAGCATCTTGACGAAGGGACCATTCACGCCTGGCTGGACGGCGCCCTCGGCCCCGAGGAGGCGGCGCGCGTCGAGGCGCACGTTGGCTCGTGCTCGATGTGCGCGGACGCGGTTGCCGAGGCGCGCGGGTTGATCGCGGCCTCCTCTCGGATTCTGACCGCGCTGGACGATGTGCCGAGCGTGCGGGTCAGTCCGGGTCCGCGACGCGCGCGGCCGTCGCTTACGACGTGGCTCGTCAGGGAGAAGATCGCCGCGGTGATGACGCTGGTCGTCGCGGGGGGCGCGCTAGCACTGGCGTTGGCGCGCGACACGCCGGATGCCACGCACGTGGATCTCGTATCGCAGCCGGTGGTGGCCGCCCTGGAGATCGCGGTGGCCGACTCGCCCGCACCGCCGCCGGCTCCCGCCTCGCCGTTGCGCGAGGAGGCGTCTTCGGCCACGAGCGCAGGGAACAGGCCGGCCACGAGTTTCCCGGAGAATGCCCGCGACCTCGCCGCGAACCGTGAGGCGGACTCGGCGCCTCCGTCGCCGGTGCAAGCAGCCGCGCCGCGGGTGATGGCGGATGCCGTCGCTCCTCCAGTCGCGCGCATCGATGATTCTGTCCGCATGACCGTCGCACAGGCGGAGCGACAGGAAGCCGTGGAACAGTCATCTGAAGCGAAGTCCTCGGTGTCTGACAAGATCGTTGGGGGGCTGACCCGCCGGCGGGCGGCCGAGGCGCCGTCGCGGTTCGCCGAGCGTCCGGCGGGGCAGGCGTCGAGCGTCGGCGCGGCTGCAGGTGCGGCGGTGCCAGCCGAAGAGCCCCGGTTGGTGCACGAGGAGAAAATGCTCGAGAATGGCCGCGAAGTCAGGCGCCGGATCTACCGAGTCGGTGATCTACTCGTGACGCTCGACGAGCGGGCGCCAGCTCCTGCCATGGAAGCGGCGCGAGCTGGGGGCGCCGATGTCGTCCGTATCGACAGCGCGACCGCGACGACCGTGATCCGGTGGACCAGCGCGAGCGGGGCCGAGCTCACGCTCACCGGCCCAACCTCCAAGGAAAGGCTGGAGCGGATCCGAAGGCTACTGGGATACGAATGAGGGAACGAGGAAGCGGCACCGCACCACCGGGCGCCGCTTCCTCGTTCTTCGTTCCCGTTGTCTCATGGTACCTTGAATCGCACCGGCCCGAGGCGGATCCGCGGGGCCCCGATCTCCTCGCCCAAGAGAAAACGCACCATGAGGTCGCCGATCCGCGGGGACGAGATCAGCAGATCGTCGTCGTGCGCGCCGTCCTCAATGAGCAGGTGACGGCCATTCGAAAACCCACGCGCAACCTCCTCGGCGTTCGCCGGTGGCGTGCGTGGATCGAGCGTGCCGCTGATGAAGAGCGTCGGGACGGCAGAATGAAGCGGTGCCCGAAACGCGTCGCCGAGGTCGTCGTGCGGCCAGCTGGCGCAGCGCGCGCGGAGATAGGCGTTGGCCACATCGCCCAGCGCAGCGTGCGCTGCCTGACGAGCGACCAGCGCCAGACGCTCCTTCGTCACACCTGACGAGCAATCCATCGAGAGCGGCATTACGCGTTCCTGGTTGTCGACACGGATCAGCGCCGCACGTTGCGCGAGTGCCGTGTAGTCGCCCTCCAACACCGGAATGAGGCGGCGCAGCATGTTCTCGATCCGCTCACGCTCGGCGATCACATTGAGCACGGCGAGCCGGAGGTCGTCTCCCCCGACCGTGACCCGAAGCAGCTGCCTCGTGCGAGGGTGCTCCACATCCATCGTGACGGGGTGCGCATCGAGTTGGGCGAGGGTCGTGCGCAGCCTGCTCAGAAAGTCGGGGATCGCGCGGCGCGCGCGCCGGTCGGCAGCGATTGCGCTATCGATGCGGTGAAGAATGACGTTGATGTTCGCCGGCGATTTCCACGTGTGGTCCGGACCCTCGACGCCGGCCAGCACCGCACGCTCGACGCGGTCCGGATACCGGCGCAGGTAGGCGAGGGCGAGGTGCGTTCCGTAGCTGATCCCGACCAGCCGCAATCGCTCGGCGCCCAGCGCGATCCGAAGATCCTCGAGATCATCGGCGCTTTCGGCGGTGTTGAAGGCCGTGACGTCGACCGAGTCGGCCAGCGCGGCCGCGCAGGCGCGGAGGTAGGGCGCCAACACGGCGGCCGCCGTGCCGTCATCGTAGGGACGGTCCAGCGGATAGCTCCAGGTGCCCGGACAGACGGGAGCGGGGCGACTGAATCCGGCGCCGCGTTGGTCGAGGGCGATGACGTGACCGGCGTCGCGCAGCTTCATGAACAGCGCGTTGCGGTCGCCGGATGCGGACCAGATCCCGGACGCCCCGGGCCCGCCGGCCAGATAAACGATCGGAGCACTCTGGCCACGGGAAGTGGCGGCGAAGCGGACGAAGCGTAGCTCGAGCGACCGGCGGGAGGGCCGGCGGCGGCTTTCCGGAACTCGGAGTCGGCCCTCCTCTGCGCGCGTCCGTGTCGGGCGGATGTAGAAGTCGGTCGTCGCGAAGTCGATGGGAGTCAGGATGAGGGCGCCTCGGCGCGTCGGCACGGCAGTCCTCAGTTGGCGGATCGGCGGACCGTCATCGCACGCGAGTAGAACGGCGAGCGAGAGGCAGAGAGCGGCGCGAGTCCTTAACATGCGTTAAATCACAGAGTCAAAAAAAAAATCAACGCAGTCCGCCGATCATGCGATCGACCGACAGATCGAAGAAATCCGCGAACGCGGCATCGGTGGCGAAGCGACCTCGGCGGTGCAGGACCACCAAGCCCTGTGCGAGCGCAGCAAGGGACATCGCCACGCTCTGGGCGTCGCCCTTGGCCAGGCTCCCGTCGCGCATGCACTCGGCGACGCGGTCAATGAGCAGCTGAAAGATCGTCGGGCTCGCACCGCCGTCGCGAATCTCGCCCCGCCTTGTGGTCGGCGGGCGAACGAAAAGCATATGAAAATACGAGGGATAGCTTACAGCGAACGTCCGAAACACTTCGAGAGTGCGGCGTAAGCGCGCCTCGGAGATAGGGGCATTGCTGGCCTCGAGCATTCGATCCTTGAAGGTCCGAGACACCTCCCGCCCCACCTCGCGGATGAGTGCCTCCTTGTCAGCGAAGTGCCAGTAGAGGGCTGGGGCGGTCACGCCCGCCCGATCAGCGACCGCCCGCATGGTCACCCCCTCCAGCCCGTGCTCATGGAGGACTTCGAGGGCCGAGGCGAGGATCTGGGGACGAAGCGATTGAACAGCTGTTAAGTTCACGGGTAGATTATGGGCGTCGCGATCATCGCGGTCAAGAAGGACGGTAAAAGATGACAGAATTCAGAAGCGGCCGCGGGGAGCCACGAAACTACCTCCCCGTTGGTTTTCTCTGAGTTCTGAAGTCTGTATTGCGAACTCTGTCCTCTTTTCCGTTCCCAATCAGCAGCATGCCCAGATCGTCACGAACCGCCTCTCTTCCTCGGACCACGCGATGGCGTAGGTCGCCTCCCCACCCGCGAAGTATCTGAAGGTCGGGCGATCGCGCAGCTCCGCAACGAGCGACTCCACTCGGGCATCGCTCACGCTATCCCGCGCCATTGCGTAGATCGCTTCGCCCGCGTGCGGGGGGGTGGAGGAGTCGATCGGGATCCGGTTCGCCTGCCGCCACATCTCTTCGGCGACGTCCTCGCGGATGGCGTCGCGCATCCCCTCGCGGTTCAGGCGCTCGTCCGTCGTCAGCTCGATGCCGCCGGGTCGGAATGACGTGCTGCCGAGGATCGAATCGATTTGCGCACGCACCCGGTGCTCGACCACGGAGTCGGTGAGTAGCGACCGGTCGTCGTTCTCGAAATAGAGCCAGGAGTCCCACGAGTCCGTGTAGAGGAGAGAATCCTCCGGAGACCGGATCTCCAGGGTCACGTCGAGCGAGTCGTACCGTGACCCGGTGGCCAGCACGACGAACCGCTCCGCTCGCCGATCACCGGTGAGGTCGACGTCGCGCGTGCGGCGGATGGTGATGGCCGGTCCGCCGACTGCGCTGTCCAACGCCGTCTCTCCGGCATCGCGACCGCAGGCGGTGCACAGGACGAGGAGAACGGCGCAGCGGGGAAGTGGTCTCACGGAAGCTGGTCTGCCACCTGATGCTCCACGGCGTGGGTCTTCTGCGGCTCTGGCGGCGTCACCGCGGAACCGGCGGGAATCGCCTCGATGCTTCCGTTCTCCTCCGCCGAGCGAAGAGCTCGCAGCACCGTTCCGCCGGCAGCCAGCGCCCCGAGCAGAATGTACAGGTAGAACGTGTAGAAGCGCCACCAGACGAGCGACGCTCCGAAGAGCGCAATCGGAATGACGCCACCCAACGTCGCCTTGAATCCGACCTCCACAATGCCGCCACCACCGGGCACGGGGGCTACCACCGAGCCGTAAAACAGCGCCAGCGGCCAGAGCACCAGCTTCGAGAGCGGCGCCTCGCCTCCTAACGAGTAGACGATGATCGGAAGGACCGCCAGACGCGCCAGCACGTGCAGCACCGAGACCACCAGGCCGAGCAGGAAGTAGTCGAGTCGGGCGTCGCGAATGAGTGTCGCGCTCGACCGCAGCCGTCGGAGCGATCGCTGAATGGCGCGCCAGCGCAGCGCGTTGAACCCGATGCGTCTCGCCCACGGCGGCGGCGGCCCGCTCGATCGCCTCCACGCCAGCAGCACGGCGGCGAGCCCGACCCCAATGACGAATGTCGCGTATCCGCCGACGAGTCCAACGATCCAGCCGAGGCTCGAGTCCGGCTCGTCAGTGAAAAAAAGCGCGATCCCCATCGCCACGACCACCAGCGCGAGCATCTCGAGAAAGAGCTCGGCGAAGAGCAGCAGGAACGTCGCCGCCGCCGGGATGCGCGCCTTCGCGAGGACGAGGTAGCGGGCCGGCTCGGCGCCCGTTCGCGCCGGGGTAATCGCCGCGGCGAAGTCGCCTGCCAGCCCCGTTCGCATGGCGACTCCGAACGAAACGGGGATGCCGAGGGAGGCACCGCTGAGCCGAATCTTCATCGCGCGCAGCGCGAGGTCGACGGCAACCGCGGCGGCGCAGAGCGCGTGGGCGAGCAGCGGCAGCCCGACCGAGCGCTCCTCGACCGGCCAACTCTCGAAGATGATCCAGATGGAGACGCCAATGCTGGCGGCGAACGAGACGATCGTTATGAGCCAGCGGCGCCAGGTCATTTGGCTGCAGGTCGTCGAGGCCGGCGAGGTAATCGAAGTGATCGAGGTAGCCACCTCGATCACTTCGACGACCTCACCCGCCTGGTTTCAAGCGTGTGGCGCCCAGGCCTTCTCGCCGGGCGTATACGGAACGCACGGGTCGAACCGTCCCGGTGACTCGACGTACCGCTGCGCCTGCGTGTAGCCGATTTCCGACGTGAAGTACCCCAGGAGGGTTAGCTCCTTCATCATCCGGAAATAGTGCGCGGGCGCATCGGCGGTGATCGTGGTGGGGGTCCCCGGTGCGGCCTCCTGCCGCTGATCGGGCAGATGCTCCTCGGCCGTCGGGCGCTTCTCACGCCGTGCCGCATCACGCGCGTCGGTGTACGTCTTCTGCTCACGGTCGAGCTGCTCGAGCAGCGCGAGGCGCTGCTGCGGTGTCGCGGCCATGAAGCCGGCGCCATTCGCCTTTTGACTTGCCTCGTCCAGCTTCCGCATTCCCTCGCGAAAGACCTGCTGGTCCTTCGGCTCGTAGGTGTCAGTGACCATGAGCGCCATGAAGGCGCCGGTCCGCGCCGCCTTCGCGCCCGGCGTCTCCGTCTCGGGGAGCATCGTGTCTGCCACCTCATCGAGGAACGCGATGTCCTCGGGGGTGAACTCCCCGATCGGCTGGTTGTTGGTCGCAGGACGTCCGCGCTCGCAGGCGGTGAGCAAGGCGGTTCCACCGACGAAGCTGACACCGCCGAGTATAAGCCCGACGCGGCGAATGGCCTCGCGGCGATGGATCACATTGGGGTTGTCTTCGTGTGCAGTCATCGACTGGTCCCTCAGAGGTTGCGACGATTGAGCTCGCCCACCGCATGGTCCGCGGCACGGGCGGTGAGCGCCATGTACGTCAGGGACGGATTCTGACAGGCGGCGGAGACCATACAGGAGCCGTCGGTGACGAAGACATTCGGCGCGTCCCACACCTGATTCCACTTGTTGAGCACCGAGGTCTTGGGGTCCCGGCCCATGCGCGCCGTTCCCATCTCGTGGATCCCCATCCCGGGAAAGTATTCGTTGTCGAAGGTCCGTACGTTCTTCACCCCGGTCTGCTCGAGCATGTCCGCCATGTCGGCGATCATGTCCCGCCGCATCAAGCGCTCGTTCTCCCCGGTGGCGCAGTCGATCTTGAGCACCGGCATGCCCCACTTGTCGGTCTTCGTCTGATCGATGCCCACCTGGTTGGCGTGGTTAGGCATCATCTCGCCGAACGCGGTGGCGCCAATCTCCCAGCGGCCGGGCTCCGACATCCGGTCCTTGAACGCTCCTCCCACGCCGAGCTCCGAGACCGCTCGCCACCAGCCAGCGCGATCGGCGCCGCCCTGATAGCCGAATCCACGCAAGTATGGGCGCTTCTCGCCGAGCAGGTTTCGATACCGCGGGATGTAGAAGCCGGTGGGGCGACGCCCGTAGGTGTACTTGTCGTCCATGCCCTCTACCGCGCCCTCCGCACCGGCGCGGAAGTGGTGATCCATGAGATTGTGGCCAAGCTCGCCCGAGCTGCTGCCGAGGCCGCCGGGCCACACGTTCGTGGCCGAGCGGAGGAGAAGCCACGTCGAGTTGAGGGTAGACGCGCAGAGGAAGATGACGCGCGCCGTGTAGTCGACGGTCTCGTTGCTGACGGCGTCGAGAACCCGCACCCCGGTCGCCCGCTTGCGGTCCCGGTCGTACAGGACCTCGCTCACGATCGAGAACGGCTTGAGCGTTAGGCGCCCCGTCTTCACGGCCGCCGGAAGGGTGGACGACTGTGTGCTGAAGTATCCGCCGAAGGGGCATCCGAGCCAGCACGCGTCCCGATACTGACACGCCTGTCGCCCCGGCAGCGCCTGCGTCGCGTTTGCGCACCGTCCCGGAATGAGGCGCCGCCGTCCATCGAAGAGCTTGGCCAGGCGCCCGGCGATCAGCTCCTCGGTGCAGTTCAGCGGGATGGCCGGCTGGAACTGTCCATCAGGAAGCTGCGGCAGGTTCTCGCGCGTTCCGGCGATCCCGGCGTGACGCTCGACGTAGTCGTACCAGGGGGCGATGTCGGCGTAGCGAATCGGCCAGTCGATCGCGATCCCCTCTTTTGCGTTGGCCTCGAAGTCGAACTCGCTCCACCGATAGCTCTGCCGTCCCCACATGAGCGACCGACCGCCCACCTGATACCCGCGGAACCAGTCGAACCGCTTCACCTCGGTGTAGGGCGAGTCCTTGTCGGAAGCCCAGAACTCGAGGTTCTTCTCGTTCAGCGGGTAGTCCCGCTTGAGCACAGGGTACGCCTCTTCCATCGCCCTCGTGCGGCCCCCGCGGTGGGGATACTCCCAGGGCCCCTTGGTCGCGTTGACGTAGTCCTTGACGTGCTCGACGTTGCGCCCGCGCTCGAGCAACAGGACGCGCAACCCTTTCTCGGTGAGCTCCTTCGCCGCCCAGCCGCCGGAGATCCCCGATCCAACGACGATCGCATCATACTGCGGAGTCTGCATGGCATCCTCGGGAGTAACGGTGTTGAGATAGCCAACCTTATTTCGCTCGCTTCCACTCCAGCGCCGACATCCTCGTCACGCCCGGAAATGGAACGTTGTCACCCTTGATGGCGCGCCAGAGGATCTGATTGAAGAGGTCCTCCTCGGCGACATCCTCGAAAGTCAGGTCGAGTCGCTCGGACTCGCGGGCGCCCCGCCCCTGAGATGGGTTGCGCTCGTCGAGTGGAACGGACGGGATGAGCGCACGATAGGGGGCAATATCGGGCGATTCCGTCCAGACGTCACGCAGCGGACGGCCGTAATAATCGAACTGCGACAGCGTTCCGAGGCCGAGGATCTCCTCCATCGTGGCGATGACGTCGGTGGTGTTGGTGAACCGGTGGTGCACGCCTGGCCGTGCCCACGGCGAGATCAGAAAGAACGGCGTGCGGTGCGAGTCGACGTGGTCCGGTCCGTTCTGCGCATCGTCTTCGACGACGAAGATCGCGGTACTGCGCCAGAACGGCGATCGCGAGATCGCTTCGACGATGCGGCCGAGTGCGAGATCGTTGTCGGCCATGTAAGCGCGCGGCGTAGGCGCGTTGGCGCGAGCCCCGGCGGTATGATCGTTCGGGAGCCGCAGCACGATGAGCTGCGGCATCCGTCCCTCGCGCACGAACTGGGCGAACTCGGCGAGAAAGACGTCGGCGCGCCGCTGGTCGGTAATGGTGAGGTCGTAGCCGGGAAAGTCGCGATTGGTGTTCGCGGCGAGGAAGGGCTTGCTGCCCTTGTATCCCGCCGGCATGTGGGACTCCGGATCCACGCCTTCGGGAATCACGAACTCCCCGTAGTTCCTGAAGGTGATCCCCGCGCGTTGCGCGAGATCCCACAGGTAGCCGCTCGCCGGCTCGGCAACGTCGTCCTCGGGCGGCTCGCATGAGGGCCCCGTGCAGCGGTTCATCCCCTCGTAGTCGTAGGTGCGGCCGCGGTTCGAGTAGTTGGACGGAACCGTCTTCTGCAGGTAGTCGGTCGTGTACGCCGCCACCGACCAGTTGTGGCCGTCGGGACTGACCTCCGCATTCACGAAGAAGCGGTCATAGATGCCGAAGCGCTCCGCCAGCGCGTGATGATTCGGCGACACGGGACGCGGGAAAAACAACAGCGAGGTATCGCCGTCCGCCTGCGGCAGATCGGCGAGGATCTGATCGTAGGTACGGTTTTCCTTGATGATGTACACGACGTGCTCGATCGGCGGGTAGGCCGCCGAGGGGGGACGTCGCGAGGTCCAGTTGTTGGCGCGTGCCACCCGCTCGGTGAATTCCTCGAGGTTGCGTCCACGCACCCCCGCGTTAGGCAGGATCGTCACGGTGCCCGAGAGCTGCCCCAGCGTGTAGGTCGTCGGGCGCGAAAGGTGCGTTCCGGTACCCGGATGCGGATAGTCGGGGTTGGGCGACGTACCATGTCCCTTCCCATTCACCACCCACACCGTGTCGCCGGCAAGGGCGAGCGCGGTAGGATACCACCCAACGGGAATGCGGCCGGCAAGCTGGTCATCGCCACGGGCGGTCGTGTCATTCGCCGTCAGCGCCGAGAGATCGAAGATGCCGATCGCGTTGGCGTCGGCTTCGGCGACGAACAGGCGCTTGCCGTCGCGGGAGAGCGCCAACGCGTTCGGCGTGCTGCCTTCGGCGGGGCCTTCGGGGGGAGGATCATCGAGGTGCTTGAGGAGCCGCTTTCCGCGGGTATCGACCACCGCGATGCGGTCGGTGCTCCCCGAGGCCACGAAAAGACGGGACCCGTCGGCGTTCAGGTGGAGCGCCGATGGGTGCCGGCCCACCCGGATCCGGCCGCCATCGTCGAGGGTCCCGAACTCGTTGGGCGTGAAGACGGACACGGTGTGTCCCCCCCACGCCGAGACGTAGACATCGCCGTTAGGCGCGACGGCGACCCCATAGGGGTAGCGCTCCGTCGGGTATCGCGCGATGACGGCTCCGGTGCCGAGATCGATCACCGCCAGGGAATCGGCGAGATTCTCGGCCACGTAGAGCCGCGTGCCGTCGGGCGACGGGGCGAGGCCGGCGGGGTAGCGTGTGCCGGAGCGTCGCGGGTCCGGCTTCCGCGCGAGGATCACCGAGTCGCGGAGCGTCGCGCGGCCGTTGCTCCAGTCGTAGCCGTAGACGACGTCCTGATTCCCCCCCGACACGAACAGCACGTTCGCGCGAGGGGAGAACGCCAGGCCGATGAACGCGGCGGCCTGGGGAACCGTCTGCACGACGCCGCCCGTCGCACGATCGAGGACCTGGACGCCCTGCTCACGCCACCCATTGAGGAGCAGCACGACGTGGCGACCATCGGGCGAGAGCGTCATCGCGAGCGGCATGGAGCCGACGTCGACGCTCCGCCCCGCGGGATCGAGACGCGCGCCGGTGGGAAGGCGACGCGCGTCCTCCGTGACTCGAGGGCTTTCGGCGCTTCGCGAGCACGCCACGGTCGTGAGCAAAACCGCCACGGCGACCGCGAGCTCGCGTCCCATCACATGCCGTCCTTCGCCGGGATCGCGAACAGCTCGACACGATTGCCCTCGAACAGAGGGACGGCGACGCGATTGCGCTTCGTGTCGACGCCGATGTCGGCCGGACTCGCGACTCCGGGCACCGCGCGCACGAGCGCGGAGCCGTCGAGCACGTAGATGCTCGAGTCAGCCCAGCTCGAGACCAGAATGCGTCCGTCGCCGAGCCGCTCGACGCCATCGTACTGACCCTTCCCGCTGGCGATCGTGGTCGCGGTCGAGTCACCCGGCTTCCACGCCAGGATGTCGGTTCCGGCGAAAGCGACGATGATGAAACGCTGGTTCGCGTCGTCCCAGGCAATTCCGTTGGGGCCGATGAGAGAATCGAACTGCAACGCCGTAGAGACCTGACCGGCGCGCGTCAGCTTGAAGATGCGGTCCGGTCCGGGGTGCGACATGCCCGACTCGGCTATGCGAATGCCCGTGTCGGTGATGTAGAGGGCACCGTCGGGTCCGGTCGTGATGTCGTTGAGGAAGACGGCCCCCTGAACCGGGTACGACGCCATCGCTCGACCGGTCTTCTTGTCGAATGCGCGTACAGCGTCGATGTCGGTGACCCAGAGAGTGTCGCCAGTGATCGCGAGGCCCTTCGGCGCGTTGAGCGTCACGCCGCCGCGGCCGCCGGCGATGAACATGAGCGAGTCGACTTCGCCGCCCTCGGCGCGCACGCGGCTGATGAACCCGTTGTTATCCTTGGCGCCCGGCGAGCCGTTGATGTTCGACACGAAGAACACATCATCGATCGGGTCGAAGCGAACCGCCTCGGGCGTTTTGAACTCGGCCTGGATGCTGGCAGCGCGCGCGAACTCGGCGGGTGCGGCATCGCCGGTGGCGCTGTCGCCGGTGGCGTCGGTTTCGTCTCGAGCGCAGCCGAGGACGAGGGCCAGGGCGGCCAGGGCGAGCGCGGGGACACGCAGGGCGGACATAAGGGTTACCTCGCAGAATTGGGGTGCGAAGCTCAGATTCTAGCGTGGGGAGAGTGACTCCGCGAGAACTGATTTGCGGATTGCTGATTGCGAATTGCTGATTAATAGGCCGGCGTGATCCGCGAATCGCAAATCAGCAATCCGCAATCTTGTACCCGGTGCCGAACGATGGCCCCTGCGAAACTCGATCTCTACCTGGAACACCGCGACGAGTACGTCTCGCCGCGTGAGCCGGCGCTCGTGGATGTTGGCCCCGCCCGTTACCTGGCGATCACCGGGCGTGGCAAGCCGGGAGGCGCGGAGTTCGCGAACGCGGTTGGCGCACTCTACACCGTGTCGTTCACGGTCAAGATGGCGAGCAAGGCCGCGGGATCGGACTACGCGGTTTCCAAGCTGGAGGGGATCTGGTGGAAGGAGGGGGCGTCGGTCGACTGGATGTGGCAGCTCCTCATTCGAGTGCCCGAGTTCATCACGAAGACGCATCTCGCCGATGCGGTGGCCAGGCTGATGGAGCGCGAGAAGGACGAGATGGTGGCGCGCGTCACGCTCGAGACCCTGGATGAGGGAAAGTGCGTGCAAGTGCTGCACATCGGTCCGTACACGGCAGAACAACCCACGATCGCGAAGATGCGTGCATTCGCGAACCAACAGGGGCTGGCATTCAGGGGCCGCCATCACGAGATCTATCTCTCCGATCCGCGGCGCGTGGAAGAGCAAAAGCTCAGGACGATCTTGAGGCAGCCGGTGGGGTGAGGATCGTCAGGGTCCTCGAGGTCCTCAGGGGCCTCGGGGTGCCGAACCCTGAATACCTCGCACTCTGAGGACCCTGAGGACCCTGAGGACCCTGAGGACCATGGTTTTACACGAGCGCTGGTTCGTTTCGCGCCAGCATCCAGTCGACTTCTCACAGCTGCTCACCGCGCAGACGGCGGTGCCGGTCGCGATCGCGCTCGCGGTCACGGCCGTGGCCGTTCTCGCGTGGCGGGCGCGCGGACGGCGCGAGATCATCCCCGGGCCGTTGCAGCTTGGGATGGACTGGGAGAACTATCAGCGGCTGCTGTCCTGGATGCCGCTCATCTTCGGCGTGCACACGGCGGTGCCACTGCTCGTCGCCGGCGTACAGCTCCAGCTGTTCGTTCCCAATCTCGCGCTCCCTTACCATTTCTTCGGCGGGCTGCTCGCGCTCACCGAGATCGTGATCGCGCTGAGCTTTCTCTACGGGGCCGCAACGAGAATCGGAGCCGCGTTGCTCGCTCTCGTGTGGCTGGTAGGTGCGATCTGGTTCGGTCCACTTCTTCTGCTCGAGCACACGCTCTTCCTGGGCGTCGCGTTTTTCATGTTCGCCATGGGACGGGGCCCGGGCGCGCTCGACATGACCCTCCAGCGCTTTCATCGTCCAGTCGAACGCCTCGTACCTCGCGCCGTTCCCGTGCTGCGCGTGCTCACGGGCATTGGCATCGTGACGCTGGCGTTCACGGAGAAGTTGTGGAACGTGCCGATGGGCGTCGAATTTCTGGAGCGCTATCCTCTCAACTTCTTTCCGGCGATCGGCTTCGCTGGTGTCAGCAACGCCGACTTCATCCTCATCGCCGGGACGGTGGAGCTGACATTCGGGCTCCTGCTCATCTCCGGCGCGTTCGTGCGTCTCATGACCCTCATCCTTTGGGTGCCTTTCAACCTCACCCTTCCCTTCCTCGGCTGGCGTGAGCTCGTTGGCCATCTTCCGATTTATGGGATCATGGCGCTGCTCGTCATTTGGGGGGAGGAGCGCAAGGAGGCTCAGGACGCGTTCGTGAGCGGGGTGAAGGGGAGGGAGCGGGAGACCTAGTCGGGGTGCTTCTCGGGACTCGAGAAGGCCCTTGCGCGTCCGTAAGACGGCACCAATTTTGTATACAATTCTCTCCATCGCCGGGATTTGAAGGAGGCCGACATGCGCACGCGCCTGATTCCGCTCGTCCTCGCCACCACGGCCGCGCTCGCCGGGTGCGCGACCGCACCTCGTGTGCAGGACGTAGCGCCCGCGGCCCCGCCACCACTCCGCGTCTGGATCGGCTTCCCCATCGGCAGCAGCCAGGTCTACCCGATCTTCACCAATCGCGAGGCGCACGTCGCGATGTTCGAGATCATCCCCGGTCGTGGCGC
Source organism: Gemmatimonadaceae bacterium (assembly GCA_035249985.1). GTDB lineage: Bacteria > Gemmatimonadota > Gemmatimonadetes > Gemmatimonadales > Gemmatimonadaceae > JAICNG01. The sequence continues at coordinate 40,795 of DATFFP010000082.1, read as the reverse complement.
CACGATGGTGTACCCGTTCTCCCGCGGGCACGAGATGGTCGCTGACGCGCACTACGCCAATCTCACGCTGCAGCCCGGGCGGATGTTCTACTACACCGACCCGTTCGGGCACGCGAGCTATCAGCCGCGATATTACTACGCCGTGGCCTCGGTGGCGCCGCTGAACCTCGAGCGGCTGCAGACGTCGTTAGGCGCGACGCGGCGCGTCCTCGGCCGGATGTATGCCTCGTATCGGCCCTACGACGTGATCGACCGTCTCACCGAGATCGTCGTTCCCATGCAGACCGACGAGAACTGGGCCACCGATCTCTTCGTGGATTGGCCCATGCCTCGCATGCCGCGCTTCACCCTGTATCGGTCGGTGCGGTGCGCGAATGGACGCATCATTCAGGTCGCATCGAACTACCCCTACTACGGATGCCCCGGCGACGCTCGACTCACGGTCGTCGCCGCCGACGTTCCCAGGGAGCCACCAAAGGAGGTTGCGAAGGACGCACCCCGCGGCCCGCGCGACGGCCCGAACCGAGAGGGCGTCGAGCTCAGCTCGCCCGGCGGCGAGAAGCGCCGCGCGGTGCCAGGCGACCGGCCGCCGCGCGTCGGAGGCGTGATGCGATCTCCCGCGGACGGAATCCGGTACAGTGATGATCGCTCGGCGAGAAGAGCGCGCGATGGAGGGTCGTCCACGGGCAGAGCCTCCCGGAGCCCCGCGTCGGCGCCAGCGTCCTCGACCGCGGGAAGCGCGGAGCGAGGCAGGTCCGTCGAGCGCGCGCAACCAGTGTCGAAGCCGGCCGCCGAGCCGAGGGGCGAGTCAGGGAAGGAGAAAAAGCCGTAGCGAACAGAGGCGCTGGAAAAGCGCTGGGGGCGCTGGAGTAGCGCTGGGGCGCTGGAGTAGCGCCTGGGTTCTCAGCGCCGTTCCCGCCCTCAGCGCTTTTCCGGCGCCTCTGATCTATCTACCGCCATTCCCATCGAGTGGTATCCCTTGTCGACGTACACCACCGTTCCGGTGATTCCGCTCGCGAGCGGGCTGCACAGGAACGCGGCCGTGTTCGCGACTTCGGCGGGAGAGAGCGGCTCGGTGAGCGGGGAGTTGGCTGAGCAATAGTCGACCATCGCCTCGATGATTCCGATGGCGCTGGCGGCGCGCGACGCGAGCGGCCCCGCGGAGATGCAGTTCACGCGCGTCCCGTACTTCCTGCCCGCTTCGTACGCGAGCACGCGTGTGTCGCTCTCCAGCGCAGCCTTCGCCGAGCTCATGCCGCCGCCATATCCAGGAATGACGCGCTCGCTCGCCATGTAGGTGAGCGACAGGAAGGCGCCACCATCGCGCATGAGCGGCGCAAGGCGGCCAACCATCGCCACCATCGAGTACGCGCTCACCCCCATCGCGGTGAGATACCCGCCGCGGCTCGTCTCCATCAACGGCTTCTTGACCTCCGGGCCATTCGCGAGCGAGTGAATGACGATGTCCACGGGCCGTTCGCCGAAGTCGTCGGTGAGGCGCTTCGCGAGTCCCTCGATCGAGAAGTCACCCACCTCGCGATAGCGCTTGTTCTCGAGAATGTCGGCGGGGGCCTCGCCGAGCGTCGTGAACGCCGCGTCGAGCGGATAGATCTTCTCGAACTCGAGCACGCGGCCGTCGCGGAGCGCTCGCGACTCGTCGATTTTGCCGCGCTCGAGGAGGTTCAGAAAGATGTTGAGGGCCGGGGGCCATGTCGCCAGCACGATCGAGGCGCCCGCTTCGGCCAGCGCTTTCGCGATCGCGAACCCGTATCCGCGGTCGTCGGCGACGCCGGCGACCAGCGCGCGCCGGCCGGTGAGGTCGATGCTCAGCATGCGCGTGAAGTAGCGCGTTTCGTGATGCGAAGCAAGAGCCCGCACAGCCAATGCGTGACGCGTATCACGCTCGTCGGATGGGTTTGACTTGCCGACCGACATCGCTATCTTCGACCGCCTCGCTTCACCGGATGTCGAAGATGCCTGTCGTTCTTTTTGTCGATGACGAGCCCTCGATGCGGCGCGTGGTGCAACATGCGCTTCAGCTGCACGGGATCGAAGTGCACACCGCCGGCTCACTCGCCGAGGCGCACACCGCATGTGAGCGACATGCGTTCGATGGGGCGATCATTGACGTGTGGCTCGATGATGGGAGCGGGTTCGAGCTGTACGCGTGGCTGCAGGAGCATTATCCGCGCGTCGCCCGCAACACGCTCTTCGTCACCGGGGACATCGCCGCCAACGCCGACCTCGGCCGCCAGGTCCGCGCGCTCGGCCGCCCCGTCTTCGTCAAGCCATTCGACTTCGACGAGCTCGAGGATACGATCCGAACCTGGACGCGCATCTCGGGCGGGCTGCCAGCCATCACCAACGCCCAGGCCGAGCGCGATGTCCGCGCTCGTTAGGTCCGCGCGCGCGCTGATCGCGACGGGGTGACGCCGGCCTCACGGCTCGCGGCGTCCGCCACGGCGCCCACCAGGCCGTCGATGTCGTCCTCGGCGGTGCGGAACCCCAGGATGCACGCGCGCAGCGCGAAGGCTCCGCGCAACCGTGTCGAGGAAATGAAGTAGCGCCCGTCGGCGACGACGCGAGCCAGCACGCGCTCGTTGAGTGCGTCGAGAGCGGAAACATCCACGTCACGTGGCCGCGCACGAAAGCACACGACGCCGAAGCGCGCCGGAGAAACAATCTCCAACCCGGGGGTCTCGGCGACGCGCGCTTCCAGCCGCCGCGCCAGCATCATCCCGCGCTCGATCGCGTCGCGAATGGCGTCCGTTCCGAAATAGCTCACCGACATCCACACCTTGATCGCGCGCGCGTAGCGCGTGAGCTGCTCGCCGTAGTCCGCGAAATTCACCGCCTCGTGGCCGGTCTGGACGTCGGCCAGATACTCCGGAAGGATCTGAAATGCGGCCTTGAGCCGACTCGGATCGCGTGCAAGGAGACATCCGCATTCGAACGGGATGAACAGCCACTTATGCGGATCGAGCGTGACCGAGTCGGCGCGCTCGATCCCGGAGAGCGCGCGCCGTCCGATGTCGGTGAGCACGCCGAAGCCCCCATACGCCGCATCCACATGCATCCACACATCCTCGCGCTCGCACACCGCGGCGATCTCAGGCATGGGATCGACGCTGCCGGTGTTCGTCGTGCCGGCATTCGCGACGACCATGAGCGGTCGAAGTCCCGCTGCACGATCGCGCGCGAGGGACTCACTGAGCGCGTCGACGCGCAGGCGGTATTCGTCGTCCGTGGGCAGCGAGCGCACGTGATCCCGCGAAACGCCCGCGAGCCAGGCGGCACGTGTCACCGAGGAATGCACCTGATCGGACGCGTACACGGTGAGCCTGGCGATGACGGATGCGTCGCCCGCCGTGACCCGGTGGCGTGCGGCGATCATCGCGGTGAGGTTGGCGCCCGAACCTCCCGAGGTGAGCAGCCCGCTCGTCCCCTCGGGCATGCCGAGCCACTGGCGAAACCAGTCGAGCACCACGAGCTCGATCTCGTTGGGGCCCGCCGCGACCGGCCAGACTCCAGCGAAAAAGTTGAATCCCGTCGCCAACCAGTCGCCGAGTATGGCGGGATAGGTCGGACAGCTCGGGACGTAGGCAATGAATCCGGGATGCGGCTCGCGTGCGGCGTGCGGGAAGACGCGGTCGCGCAGCGTCGCGAGCAACGTCTCGAAATCGGTGCCGTGTGTGGGAGCTCGGCGGTCGACGAGCCGCTCCGCCGCGGCGGTATCGAGCGTCGCGTACGCGGGTTGGTCGCGCAGGGTCGAGAGATGAGCAGCCACCGTGTCGGCCACGAGGTGGCCGAGCCGGCGCATCGTGTCGTGATCGAGGTCGAGAGGGGAGCGGGCCATTGGGGTAGGTTCGTTGATCGGCACGACCGATGCAACAGAGAGGCAGTGAGGAACGAGGAACGAGGAACGAGGAAGTGGGCCGAGATCGCTCGCGACTCCTCGTTCCTCATTCCTCGTTCGACCTCCTCACTCTATCGCTTGCTCCTTCTCACTCATCGTCCCACGTTGACCGACGACTCATGTCACGTCTCATCGTCTGCGTAGCGCTGTGTGTCGCTGTGGTCACTCCGCCGTGCATGACGGCGCAAGTGTCGGAAGACAGCCTGGAAGCATCGCAGGAGCCGTTGTTCACCGCGGAGGACGCTCTGTTCGCTGGCGGGGTGATCTTCGCGACGGTGGCCATTGCCCCGCTCGACAAGCGATTCGCGGATTACCTGCAGGGCGCGCCGCAGACCAACCGGTTTTTTCGCCGGGTCTCCCGTGTCGTCGAGACCATCGCGCAGCCCGGCGCGTACCTCATCGGCACCGCGCTCTATGGAATCGGCAGACTGGCGGACAATGAGCGCATGGCCGATCTGGGGTTGCATGGCACCGAGGCGATCATCGCCGGATTGCTGGTGACGAACCTCATCAAGATCAGCGCAGGTCGCCAGCGACCCTATGTCGATATCGACAAGCCTCACGACTTCGGATTCATGCGTGGGTGGAACCGTGAGCAATACCGATCGTTCCCTTCCGGCCATTCCCTGATTGGATTCGCCGCGGCCGCGGCCGTCGTGGAGGAAACGCGCCGCTGGTGGCCGCAGTCGGTGTGGTACATCGCGCCGGCCATGTACGGTGGCGCCGGCCTCGTGGCGCTGTCGCGCATGTACGACAACAAGCACTGGGCGAGCGATGTGCTCATCGGCGGCCTCATCGGCACGTTCGCGGGCATCAAGGTGGTGAAGTACCACCACACCCACCCGGACAATCGCATCGACCGATGGCTGCTGGGCGTGGTGGTTGTGCCGGAGGGGAAGTCCGGCTGGGCGGCGCGGCCGCTCGTAAGCAGGAGATAGGAGTCAGAGGTCAGGGGGGCAGGGGGATGTCAGGGAGTTGGTTATGGGAGACTGGACGCGCATCTCCGGAAACCTCCACCCTCACCGCCCCTGATCCCTGACTCCTGACTCCTATCTCCCTTCGGTAAGAATCACCGCCTCCCGCTCCCACGGCCGATCCTCGTAGTCCATGTGCATCTGCAGCACACCGGCGAGCATCACCGAGATCGCGCCGAGGTCGACGTGACGCAGGAAGCCCTCACCGGCGCCGAGCTTCCGCAGGATCGCGCGCTCGGGAGGGAGTGACAGCGCCTGCTCGAGAAAATCGTATTGGATAATGTGAATCGACTCGTGCGGCAGCGTCATGCGCCGCTGGGTATCGAGGACGGTCGGCTTCTGCCCGAGCACGATGGTTCCAAAGTCCATTCGCCCGAAAATGATCCCGTCGCGCGTCGACACGGTCTCGGTCGGAAACCGGAAGACCGGCGCGCCGCTGGAGAGCGTTGCTCCCCAGTCGATACGGGTATCGGCGCGAACGACGTAGTACAGGAGGGTCGTCGTCGCAACGATGTTCACACGCGGCCGTACGCGGTCCACCGCGGCCGGCCGGATCTCGAACGTCATCGGCCCCACGGGGACGATGACGACGGTGGTGTCTTCGGACGCGGTGCGCACGACGGAGGTGCCGATCGCCGCGAGCTGGCGGCCGAGAAGGCCGGCACCGTCGAAGGTCTCGCCGGCAACCTGCTTACCCACGCCCATCGCGACGCCGCCGCCGAAGCCCTTGAGGGCCGCGCGCCATGGATTCTTTCCGCGAGCAAGCGCGAACATCGCCGCGCTGAATCCCCCAAGTGCGCCGTTGACGGCGAGATGAGCAGCGCGATCACGTCCGGTGAGAGTTCCGGCGACGTTCCCCGACAATGGCTCCTGCGTGGGCTGCTGCAGTGCCAGCGCTTCGGAGAGCGGCATGACCGCCGCGAGACCGGCGATACCGAGGAGCGCGACGCCTCTCATGCACCCCTCGCCGAGGAGCTCGCCGACGGATCGGTGGAGACCGGGCCATCTTCGACGACGAGGACGTCGCCCTCGAGGCGCGGCGTCTGCCCCGGGAAGATCGGAATCTCGACACGGAAGTGCGAGCCCACGCCAGGCAGGCTGCGCACGAAGAGCCGCCCGCCTAACAAGCCGACGAGCCGGCGGGTGATCGAGAGCCCGAGACCGGTACCACCCTCCTGGCGCGTGTAGCTCTGATCGAGCTGCCGGAAGTCCTGAAAGGCGGTTTCGATCAAATCGCGCGGAATGCCGATGCCGGTGTCCTCGATGGTGATGGAAACGCCATTCTCGAGATCGACGACCCGCACGCGAACCCCGCCCTTGATGGTGAACTTCACCGCGTTGGAACCGAGGTTGGTGAGAATCTGCCGGAGCTTCATCTCGTCGCTGCGAATCCGCGCCCGCGAAGCGCTTGGCTCGAGCGTGAGCGAAAGCGCGCGCCGTTGGGCCATCGGCTCGAGGGTGCGCAGCACGTCCTCGACGAGGGGGAGGAGGTCCACCTCTTCGATGGTCATCGGCATCTCGCCCGCCTCGATCTTCGCGAGATCGAGGATGTCGTTGATCAGCATCAAGAGATGCTTCGAATTTTGCTCGATGCGTCGCGAGATGATCTGTACCTGCGGTGCCAGCTGGCCATAGAGCCCATCGAGAATGTTCTGCGTGTGTCCGATGATGGCGTTGAGCGGCGTGCGGAGCTCATGTGACATCGATGCCAGGAACTCCGACTTGAGCTGCGACGCACGCCGGAGCTCGTCCCGCTGCAGCTCCAGCCGCCGATTGCGCTCCTCGAGCTCCGACGTCGCCTCCGCGACGCGCGCTTCGAGGTCGCGATTCAACACCATCAACTGCGACGCGAGCTTCTCCTTCTCCTCGGCGACGCTCAAGTCGTGTACCACGGTGACGATGGCGATGGGCTCGCCACGCTCGTTCATCACCTTGCCGGCGATCGCTTCGACCGGGAAGTCCGTTTTCCGCGCCGGATCCATGAGGCGGAACGTCGTCCGGCGGGTTTCGTCGGGATCGAGCGCGAAGTCGGAAATGTACGAGGTGAAGATCGTGTCGTTCGCGCGCACCGAGAACGATGCGGCGCTGCGCTCGGCCACGAGGGGGCCGGGTTCCTCGGGGGCCTGGAACAAACGCTCGGCCGCGCGATTCATGAGCAGCACGCCCGCGGCCATGTCGGTGACGACGACGGGATCGGCGACGTTCTCGAGGATGATCTCGAGCCGATCGCGCTCGCTGCGGACTTCGCGCTCCGCATCGCGCGCTCGCGAGAATTGGGCGGTGAGCGCCTCCGTCACGCGCTTGAGGTCGGTGACGTTGCGGAGCAGCGAGACGGTGAGCGGCTCGCGCTCGCGGCGACCCGTGAGCCTCACCGAGAGCACCTCGAACGTGAGGTCGCTGCCGTCCACCGGATTCACGAGTGTCACGTCGCGGGACTCGCCCGGCCCGGTGCCTTGCAGAACCGCACGCGAGAGGAACGATGACATGAGCAGCGTGTTGAGCTCGGTCGCGCGGCGCAGGCCTTCGCTTGCGCCTTCCTCGGGCGTGCGGAGCAGCGCCCGGGCACGCTCGTTCTCGATCGCGACGCGATTCTCCGCGTCCGTGATGACGATGGCGTCCGGCAAGTGCTCGAAGACATCGGAGAGCAGCGCGCGATCGCGGGCGGCGGCCGATGCGGCGGCGACGCGGCTTGCATCGCGCTCGAGACGGGCGATGACGCTGCCCAGCGAGCGCGCGAGCCGCGTCCACAAGTCCATCTCCTCGGCGGTTGGACGTCGGGAGACGGCAAGGGCCATCACGCCCCAGGCCCACACGTGTTGCGAGCTTTCGAGGGCGAACCGCGCCGGCTCGAGGACGGGCATCGGGATAATGGCCGCTTGCTCCATTCCGAGCTCGCGCACCGGAGCGACATGCGGCGGCTCCCCCGGACGAACGGCGGCGCGCAGGAGCGGGTGCATCGCCTGCGCGGCGGCGATGTGCACGTCGCCCGCGCTGATGCCGACATCGACTTCGGCGAGACCCATGAGCTCCCCGCGCTCAGTCAGACGTCCGACCCACCCCGCGGTACAGCTCCGGCGCGAGACGAGGCGCTCGAGGAGAAGGACCGCCGCATCCCCTGCGCTTCCCGCCTGCGCCATCACCGGCACGAGGGTCTCGAGAATCGAGCCGAGGGTCGCTTCCCCGGTCACGTCCGGCATGCGCGGCTATGTGGAATGAAGGGAGTGACGCGGGGAGGGGTGCCGCGTTGCGTACACATCAGCGTGCACGCGCGTAAGCTTCGATCCAGGGCGAGTATCGCTGTCCTAACCTGCTACTTCTCACGGCACCTCGCAACAGCGCCTTGACCACCTGTTCTTCGAGGCGAGCCCACCGCCGAGTCCAGCGGTCCCCGATGGGGACAAGGGTATCGCCATGGAACCGAACATCTCCGAAGCCGGCATCATTGAGTAGACGCGTGAGCGACGAAGTCGTGAATCCATGACGATAGGGGAAGCCGAGCAGGTTGTTGTGGACGAGAATGGCGCGGGCCACGGATGCGAACGGACCGCGAAGCGCACGCCGGAGGGTCGTATACGCCTCCCCATTGGGAACCCGAATGGCGACTGTCCCACCGGTGTTCAGCAGTCGCCGCGCGGCCACGGCGGCCGCGCGCGGGTCGGGGAGCTGCTCGAAGGTATTCCAGATCGCGACCGCGTCGAATCGCCGGCCCGTGACATCGTCGAGCTCGCCGACGGTGACGCGAAATCCCATCCGACACGCGAACGCGGCCGCGTGCGCGTTGATGTCCAGACCTTCGAACGTCCAGCCAGCGTCACGAGCGGCGGCGAGGAACGCCCCTACATAGCTCCCGACCTCGAGCCCAGGTCCACGTCGTCCGTGAGCCTGCTCGAGACGCCGAGCCTGCGCGCGGTACGCTTGCCGCTGGTTCTCGTGGAGGGTCCGGAGGGTCGCGTCGTCAGGCATCTCGCTCGCATACGTCTCGACGAGCTCCTCGGCGCGCTCGCGTGGGTTGCGATAGACGAGGGAGCATTGCCGGCACTGCGCCAGGCGCAGCGGTGGACCCTGCGAGAAGGTGACGCGGTCCGCCAGCGCGCGCGGAGGCGTCCCGGGCCGCAGGCGGCGCTGGTGGAACTCCCACAGCTCCTCCATCTCTGCGCGCGCATCTTCGGCGCTGGCGATCTGCTCAGCGTCGCTCGACGCACAGACGGGGCAGGCGGTGAGGTCGTATGACGGCAAGGGTAGTCAGGGTCCTCAGGGTCCTCAGGGTCCTCAGGGTCCTCAGGGTGCGCTCGAAACGAAGGATTCGGGCCAGCCCAGGAGGACCTTGAGGACCCCGAGGACTCTGAGGACATATTTCGCCCCGTGGACGGCATCTTCATCATCTCCGAGCTCACTGGCACGGCGCGCGAGATCGTGCGCGCGGCGCAGGAGAAGATCGATCGCCGGCTCGCGAGTACGTCCGTTCCGCACATCACGATTACCGGGTCCTCGGGCGTCGGCCCCATTCCGCTCAACGTGCCGCTCGAGGAGCTGAAGACGGCGCTCGGTCCCATCGCTGAGACCACCGAGCCGATCACGGCGCGACTCGGCGCCCCGATGCGCTTCATGCAGACCGACATCATCGTGCTCCCACTCGACCCGCACGGCCCACTGAGAACCCTTCACGAGCGGATTGCGACGTCAGGTCTGCCCTTTCAGCCCGCGCGGTTCCCATTCACGCCGCATGCGACGCTCAGCTTTTACGTCACGCTCGATTCCGCGCAGCGCCGCGAGCTGCTCTCCGTGCGGGTGGAGGGGTCGGTGATCATCGACCGGTTGCAGTGCTACAGGACGGTCGACCCGCTCCCCGCCCGGAAAGTGCTCGAGCTGGATCTGACTGGAGGAGGGAGAACGAGGAACGAGGAAGTTGATTGAAAGCCCTCGTCTTCCGTTCCTCGCTCCGAATTTCTCGCTCCTCAATCGGCTTCCATGTCCTCCGACATTCTCAACGAGCTCGCGATCGATTCGCGTCGCGACGCCGGCTCCCTCTTCACTGATCTCGTTTGCCGCTATCTCGAGGAGACGCGCGCCGAGGTCGGGCCGGTATCGACGCCGCTCTCGGTAGAGGAGATCGCCCGGCGATTCGACGAGCCGCTCCCGCGTGAGGGGAGGCCGTTGCGCGAGGTCGTTGATCGCATCGGCCGCGACGTCGTGCGCGATGCGAATCATCTGACGCACCCGATGTACATGGGGCACCAGGTCTCCGCGCCGCTCCCCGCGGCGATCTGGGCGGAGCCGGCGATCTCGATGCTCAACAACTCGCTGGCCGTACGCGAGATGTCGCCGACGCTCACGGCGATCGAGCATCGGGTGGTCCGATGGATGACCGACCTCGCCGGGCTTGGACCTCGCGCGGGTGGCACGCTCACGACTGGTGGTACCGAGGCCACTTTCACTGCGTTGCTCGCGGCTCGTTCGCGTACCCTCCCCGCGGCCTGGGCTGACGGAGTCGGAGCGAACCCTCCTGTCGTGCTGCACGGCGAGCATGCGCACTACTCGGTGACGCGAGCGATCGCCCAACTTGGCCTGGGAACGCGATGCGCCATCGCGATTCCGTCGCGCGATCTGCGCATGGATGCGGAGGCGCTGAAGGGGCGCCTGGAGCAGCTTGCGAGCGCGGGCACGCGCGTCATGGCCGTGGTGGCTACCGCAGGCTCCACGGCGACCGGGACGTTCGACGAGCTCGAGACGATCGGGCGGGTGTGCGCGGAGCGCGGCGTCTGGCTTCACATCGATGGCGCGCACGGTGCTTCGGCGCTGCTCTCGCGCGCGCACCGCGCGCGCATGCGAGGACTCGAGCACGCCAGCTCGGTCGCGTGGGATCCGCACAAGATGATGCTGCTCCCGCTGTCGGCCGGTTTGCTGCTGGTTCGTGATGAGCGTGATCTCGACGCGGCCTTCGCGCAGCAGGCGCCTTATCTCTTCCATGGCGACGAAGAGGAGCGGGCCGCCGACCAGGGGGTGCGAAGCTTCATGTGCTCACGCCGCGCCGATGCCTTGAAGGTGTGGGTGGCGCTCCAGCGGTATGGCGCCGATGGGATTGGAGCGCTCTACGACCGTCTGTGCGGTGTTACGCGCAGGCTTTACGACGCGATCGCGGATCGCATCGATTTCGAGGCGTTACATGAGCCCGAGTCGAACATCCTCTGCTTTCGCTGGATCGGGTCGGCGGGCCGCGATGACTCCTCGCTCGACGAAATGAATCGAGAGCTCCGCGAGCGCTACAATCGGGCGGGGCACGGATGGATCACGTCGACGGTGCTGGGCGGTCGGCGTGTGCTCCGAGTCACAATGATGAATCCGCTCACGCACGACAAACATGTGACTCGGCTCCTCGACGGGTTGGCGCACGAAGCACAAAGTTTGCCTTAGGTGGTTACGCCCCTCCGGGGTGGCGCGCTCGCCGCTGAGCGCGCAGTCGCGAGGGGATGGCAAGGAGGCGCCCATGACTTTTCGAGGGAAGCCGCGTGATCCGTCGCGTTCGATGCTGGATCAGGTGCAGGCGGACCTGAACCGCAGCATCGAAGAGTTGTGTGATGTCAGCAACGTCGCCGACGAATCGACGGGGGAGATGGAGCGCTTGAGCGATCGCCTGCTCGATGCGGCGCGGCGTGCGCACATCGCCGCGGAGCTGCGAAAGTCCATGCGACGTCGGTCGCTCATGGAGCACATTCGCCGGCGGCACGGCGGGGAAGATCTGGAGAACGGGGGAGTTGCCTAGGAGCCAGAGGTCAGGGATCAGGGGTGTCAGGGAATGGGTTTCAGGAGAGAGCGGCACCGCAACTCTCCCACAACCCAGCCTCTGACACCCCCTGATCCCTGACCCCTGACCACTAGCTCCTCTACTGCGTCCTCGGTCTCGCCCGGAACTGCTCGTACAACCTCGTATGCCGATCATCCAGCGGCACGGGCTGGCCGCGGATGAAGAGGTGGCGGACCACGCTGCGAACGTCCATCGGGTCGCCCGTCGTCACGACCACGTTCGCCACCTTGCCGGGCGCCAGGCTTCCGTAACGATCGGCCACGCCAAAGATCTCGGCGGCGTTGATCGTCAGCGCTCGTAAGGCGGCGTCGGCATCGAGACCGTACGCGACGGCCAGTGCCGCGTTGTACGGGAGATTGCGCGAGTTGGCGGCGTCGGAGGTCTGGAACGCGATCTTCACCCCGGCGCGTGCCAGCACCCCCGGGTTCGCGTACGTCATGTCGTACGGATCGTCGGCATCGGGGACGCTGGTCAATGGTCCGACGATCACCGGGATCTTCCGCATCGCCAGCGAATCGGCGAGGCGCCAGGCCTCGCGGGCGCCGCGGAGCACGACCTTGATCCCGAACGTATCGGCGAGCGCGAGGACACCGCGAATCTGGTCGGCGGTCGTGACGTCGAAGATGACCGGCATCTCACCGCGCATGATCGGCGTCATCGCTTCCATCGCCTGGTTCACCCTGCGAACGCCACCGGCGGTGGCGACGCGCCCTTTCATCTCGGCGTACGCCTTGGCGTCGGCGAAGTAGCTCCGCAGCGACCGTGTCCGCCGGTCGAGCTCCTCGCGGCGCTCCGCGTCCGACCGCTGCGGGCCACGAAATCCCCCGCCACCTCCGCCACCTAACGACGGGTAGCTCACCACCATCGCCGCATGGCGTCGCACCGCCATCTCGTCGGGCGTCCACCCCATGAGATCGATGAGGCCCGCCTGGCCGCTGATCAGTCCGCCTTCCGCGGCAGTGATGACCGTGGTCACGCCGTTCACCCGCGTGACGGGGATGAGCTCCGAATGCGGATTCACCGCCGTCAGCGCGACGTTGTGCGGGTTGAAGTCGCCGACCTCCTCCGTGTCCTCGCCGCCAGGCACCGACCCGATCTCGGTAAGCCCGAGCTGCGTCCCGCCGTTGATCATGCCCGGGTACACGAACAGCCCGCTGCCATCGATGACGCGCGCGTCGCTGGGCGCCGTGATGTTCGGCCCGATGGCTTCGATCCGATCGCCGCGAATCACGATACTCCCGTTCTGAATACGCGGGCCCGTGACTGGGACGATCGTCGCGTTTCGGATCACGACGATTGCGGATTGCTGATTGCTGATTGCGGATTGTGTCTGCGCGCCGGCTGACGTCCCGAGGAGCGCGATCGCCAAACACCCGCAATCCGCAATCCGCAATCGCCCTCTCATCGCCTTCATGGTACCACCTCCGTCACCTGTCGCGGCCCCTGCTTCTGACGGATGAGCTCCATCAAGTGCTCCAGCGTCGGTGCCGTGCGCCGATCGAAGAAGACCCGACCGTCGATCAGGGTCATCTCCACGCGACTGGCGGGCGCAAAGGGATGACCGTTGAAGATCGCGAGGTCGGCGTCCTTACCCACCTCGATCGAGCCCACGCGCTTATCGATGCCGAGCTGCCAGGCAGGGTTGAGGGTGATCATCCTCAGCGCTTCGTCCTCTGAAGCCCCGCCGTAGTGCATGGCTTTCGCGGCCTCCTGATAGAGGCGGCGGGCACGCTCGTCGGAATCGGAGTTGATCGAGACGCGCACGCCCCGCTCGGCCATCAGCGCGGCGTTATGCGGAATCGCGTCGAACGCCTCGAGCTTGTATGCCCAGTTGTCGGCGAACGTGGAGGCACCGCTTCCCGCCGCGGCAATCTCGTCGGCGACCTTGTAGCCCTCGAGCACGTGCTGAAAGCTCGCGACACGGAAGCCAAAGTCTTTTGCGACCTGGAGCATCATCAGGATCTCGTCGGCGCGATAGGAGTGGCAGTGCACGAGGCGCTTTCCTTCCAGCACCTCCACGAGCGCGTCGAGCTGAAGGTCGCGCTTGGGTGGAATCGGTGCGGTCTGGCCGCGCTTCACGTTTCTTCGACTGCGCTCGTATTCCTGCCATTCGCGACGATACTCCTGCGCGCGCGTGAATGCGTCGCGCAGAAGCTCCTCCACCCCCATGCGCGTGCGCGGGTAACGCCGTTCCTGACCCGGCAGCACGGTGCGGTTCGTCTGTCGCACGTTTTCGCCGAGGGCGAACTTGATTCCGGGAGGCGCGCCCTGAAAGAGCAGGCTGTCTGCGGGCAGTCCCCAGCGCACTTTCACTGTCGCATTCTGGCCGCCGATCGTGTTCGCGGATCCATGCAGGATGTTGAGCGTCGTTACGCCACCCGCGAGCTCGCGATAGAGTCCGAGCGCGTCCTGGCGCAGCACATCCTCCATGCGGACCTGCGCGGTGATCGACTGGGTCCCTTCGTTGATGGCCTCGGAGGCGCTGTGCGAATGCGCGTCGACGATCCCGGGGATCACGTACTTGCCATTGCCATCGATGACCTGCGCCCCGGCCGGCACGGAAACGTTGGCGCCGACCGCGGCGATCCTCCCGTCTCGGATCACGATCGTTCCCTTGGGGATCGTTCCGTTCGAGGCCGTCATGATCGTGGCATTGGTAATCGCCACCAGCCGGCCGGCGGGGGGGACAGGATACGAAAGAACGCGCGCCGTATCCCGTGTTGCGACGGGCTGCTGCGCGGTGACCGGGAGCGCAACCGCGCCAAGCGCTGCGCTCACCACGACGATCGCGATCATTCTCATGGTCTCCGCTCTCCCGTAAACGTTGCACTCCCCATCGCGCCAAGATCCGCCGTTCCCGTCATGCGATTTCCGTTCACGGTTCCGCGGAACATGATGGTCGTGGTCTGACCACTGATCGGCACCGCGATCGAGAAGGTAACGCGCTCACCCGTTATGCGGCCGTCCGTCACCTGCACCGTTCCCATCTCGGTCGCCATCGTGCCTTCGAGCGTGGCTCCCGATTGCGTCACCGTCATGCTCGCGCGGTTCTCCCCCTGCGGTGATGTCACCGTGATGTCCCACGTGCCGGCGACGCGCGCCATCTCGCCGCCCTCCTCGCGCTCACCACCGCGTCCGCCTCCCGCTCCCCGACGCCGCTCCGCCGCCGCCTGCGGAATGACCTCGTGACGAATGCCATCGACGAATACCATCCGCACGTTCGCGCTGTCGCCCAGAATGTCGCGCTCGGCCACCACCAGGTTGGCGATCTTTCCCGCCTCGATGCTTCCAAGCTGCGCGCCGACGCCGGCAATCTCGGCGGCGCGGACGGTAAGCGCCTGAAGCGCGACGTCGCGCGGCAAGCCGGCAGCGATCGCCTTCCGAACGTTGCCGAGAAACTCGCCCGGACGCAGGCCACCAGAGGCGAGCGCGAACCGAACGCCCGCTGAGTGTAGCGTCGCGGCATTGGACTCGAGGGTGCGGCGCACGGCGCTGTCCGTCGCGGCACTATCGTCCAGCGCATGTCGCTGCGTCGCGCGATACGACCATCCCGTCACCTCGGTCGAGCGCGGAAAGTCGAGCGACACGACGACGCCATCTGCCCGCTTGAGCGCGTCGATGGCGCGGAACCCTTCCGTGGCTCCGACGATGGTGAGCTTGAGATCGAACTCGTCACCCACGCGCACCGCGCGCCGGATCTCGTTCTCACGGTCGGCGGCGAAGAAGGCGGGAACGGCGCCACGCACGACGGGCACGAGCGCGTCGAGGTCGACATCGTACGACGGACGCACGGCGCCGCGCGCGCCCGCACGGTAGCGCTCCTGGACCGCGGCGTGGTGCCGCGCATCGTAGAGCGACTGACGCTCGTAGGCGATGACGCCCAGCAGCGTGGCGGGGTACCGGCCACCGAAGCCCGAGCCCTGCGCACCCTGGAAACCCATGTGCAGCGCCACTGGCGACTTCACCACGTACTGCTCGGCCGATTCATCGCGGAGCGGCACGAGTGCAGAGAGTCCGCGAAACGCCCCGCGCGACGGCGCGACGAGCACCGTCGTGATGCCAGCGTCGCGTGCCGCGCGGATGTCGGAGGCGCTAGGGCGGAGCTCATTGGCGATCACGCGGCCCGGCTCGAGGCCGACGTTTCGGACGGTCGCAGCGCTCGATTGGGCCGAGGAGCCCCCCTGCCCTCCGGCTCCTGCACCACCGCCGCTGGCGGGGGCGCTCGCGAGACCCATCGTCGATGTGAGATCGATCAGTCCCGGATACACGCGCTTCCCCGCGAGATCGACGATCCGCGCGTCCGCGGGTGCACGCACATCGGCGCCAACCGCCTCGATCAGGCCATCGCGAATGACGACGGTGCCGCGCTCGATGACGCCGCGCGTGACGGTCTCGATGCGCGCATTGGTCAGCGCCCACGTTCCGTCCTGGGCAAGCGCGAAGCCGGGAAGGGCGATACCGACAAGAAGGGCGAGTAGGCGCATAGCTTTCTCTTTGAGTGAACAACCAGCAGCCGGGGTGTCAGTGGTCAGATACGCACGCCGAGCTCGCAGTGCTGGTCCCTGACTCCTGAACCCCCGACTCCTAGCTCCTGAGCTCCTGGTCCATCGTACGGCGCGACCGCTTCAGCGACAAGGTAAGGGCGCGAAGGGCGGTCACGATCTGCCAGCCAGAGAGCAGGGCGACGGCGGCGAGGGCGATGCGGCTCGACTCCGCGAAGAAGATCGCGCCAACAAGCCCGCCCAGCGCCGCGATCCACGCAAGCACCGCATCGAGGCGCCGCGGCTCGGCGTCCTGCCATTCCGCCCATCCAAGAACCAGCGCGCCGAGCGCGATGAGGAAGTTGCCGAACCGCGCGGCCATGAGGCCAATGGGATGGGTGGCGTCGAAAAGCGGCACCATGGAGACATCGCCCGTGGCAAACCGCGAGGCCATGTGCCAACCGGCACCCGTCATGTACGCGGTGTTGAGCGCGTTGATGGTGACTCCGATCGAGATCACCACCAGCGCAGCGACGAGCGGACCACGCACGAACGCGCGATCGTCAACGAGGCGAACCCACACGCCCGCGACAATGAGACCGCTGCCGGCGAGCATGACGAGATGGAGCTCCCGCCAGTGCGCCATGTCGGCGATCGTGCGAAGTTGTGTGGCGCCATCACCGGCGAGCATCGGGTGCAGCAGCGCGCCAATGCCGTGGAGCGCGGTGCCGAGGAGCAGCACGACGGCGAGAACGATGGTCAACGGCGACATAGGGTGAGATGAATACTCCACGCCGAGAAGAACGGCGCCAGTCCTCACGCGAGGTGATCGATCTCCTCGGCCGCGTCTGTGTGGTCACTGGAGCCACACGCGGACTCGGCCTCGCGACGTCTTCGGCGCTCGCGGGGATGGGCGCGACGCTGGTGATGCTGGGTCGCGATCGCGATCGCGGGGAACGAGTCGCGCAGCGCGTGCGTGAGGCGGCGGCGCCGGGAGCCGTCGTCTCGTTCGTCCCGCTCGATCTCGCCTCCCTCGCGTCGGTGTGCGCGGCGGCAGCCGAGATCGCCGCGAATCACCACGCGATCCATGTGTTGGTGAACAACGCGGGCGTGCACCTTCGCTCGCGTGCCGACAGCGTCGACGGATTCGAGATGACGTGGGCGGTCAACCACCTCGGTCCTTTCCTCTTCACGAATCAGCTGCTGCCGCAG
This sequence comes from Gemmatimonadaceae bacterium, assembly GCA_035249985.1. Lineage (GTDB taxonomy): Bacteria > Gemmatimonadota > Gemmatimonadetes > Gemmatimonadales > Gemmatimonadaceae > JAICNG01. The sequence continues at coordinate 23,410 of DATFFP010000082.1, read as the reverse complement.
CTGCGCGCGGCCGATCGCGCGCGAATCGTGAACGTCACCTCGCGATTCGGAATGGTGGGGCGCGTCGTCCCCGCGGACATTGGAACCGCGCGGGCGTCGTCCGGCTTGCGAGCGTATTGCGACACGAAGCTCGCCAACATGCTGTGCACCATCGAGCTCGCCGCCCGGCTGGAGGGAAGTAACATCACGGCGAACTGCATCCACCCGGGGCTCGTCTCGACCGACCTCATGCGCGAGTGGCCGAGCTGGATTCGAAGGACGTGGGAATGGTCGCTGCGAGCGCCCGCGTCCGGCGCCGCGCCAATCGTACGTCTGGCGGCCTCGAATGCGGTGGATGGGATAACGGGCTGCTACTTCGTGCGTCAGCGTCGCGCGCCGTATCCGCTGCGGGCCCGGGTTCCGGGGCTGGCGCGGGAGCTGTGGGCGAGAAGTGAGGAGCTGGTGGGGGTGAGGTAGAGGCGCTAGAGGCGCTAGGGGCGCTGGGCGAAGAAGCGCCTCTAGCGCCTTTAGCGCCTTTAGCGCCTCTAGCGCTTCTTCTTCCTCTTGACACTCTACAGGAACCATCCCATCCTCCCTGTCGACTGTCTACAGGAGCTGCCGTGGCCCGGCCTACCGTCGACCTGCTCCAGGGAACGCTCGACCTTCTCATCCTCAAGACGCTGTCCGTCGAGCCCATGCATGGGTGGGGGATCACGCAGCGACTCCAGTACACCTCGCGTGACGTGCTTCAGGTGGCGCAGGGGTCCCTCTATCCCGCTCTCCATCGACTGGAAGCCCGCGGACTCATCGCGTCATCCTGGGCGGTGACCGAGAACAATCGACAGGCCAAGTACTACCGGCTCACGGCGGCGGGGCGTCGGCAGCTCGAGGAGGAGACCACGATCTGGCGACGGTACGCCGAAGCGGTGCGACTCGTCCTCCAGATGACGTGAGGCATCGGCGATGACACCGCACGCCGTCTGGTACCGGCTGCGCGCGCTCGTCCAGAGGCGCGCGGTCTCGCAGGACGTCGAGCACGAGCTCGCCTTCCATATCGACATGGAGACCGAGCGGCTCGTCGCGAGCGGCATCCAACGCGCGGAGGCACGCGCGCGAGCGCGGAGATCATTCGGCGACGCCACGCGCATCCGCGAAGAATGCATCGACGAGCGCGGGGTACGCCCCGTCGAGGATCTCGCGCAGGATCTGCGCGTCGGCGCGCGCATGCTGCGCCGAAGCCCTGGACTCACCGCGGCCTCGATCATCACGCTCGCCGTCGGAATCGCTGCCGCGACGACGATCTTCAGCGTCATCGACGGTGTGCTGCTCAAGCCGCTGCCGTACGCCAACGCTGCACGCCTGGTGACCCTCCAGGAGGTCACGCTATCGAACGGCGAGCTCGATGACGCGGCCCCTGGGAATTTCCTCGACTGGCGCGAGCGTACGCGCACACTGGAGCATCTCTCGGCGGCCGTGGCCTACAGCCTGGACCACCAAACCGAGCAGGGTGTGACGTCGCTGCCGATCTGGCTCGTCTCGACCGACTTCTTCACGCTCATGGGAACGCCGGCTCGCCTCGGCCGCACCTTTCGGCCTGACGAGTTCACCCCCGGATCCGATCGCGTCGTCGTGCTCGGCGACCGCGCCTGGCGCGAGCGGTTCGCGGGCGACTCCACCGTGGTCGGTCGAACGATCACGCTCGACGGCGCACCGTTCGTCGTCATCGGCGTGATGCCGCGCGGCTTCGAGTGGCCCGCCGGCCGCGACGCGTGGGTCCCGCTCCCCATCACCGCCGCGGACCGCCAAGTCCGTCGCAGCGGTTGGTGGAGCGTACTCGCGCGACTGCGTCCGGGAACGACCGTGGAAGGCGCGCAGCGCGAGATGTCGATGATCGCGTCGGAGCTCGCGCGCGCCTATCCGGCGACCAATAGTGAGACGGGCGTGCTCATCACGCCACTCGAGGATGCATTGCTCGGAGACGCACGAAAGGCGCTCTCGATGCTCGCGGCGGCGGTCGGGCTGCTGCTCCTCATCGCGTGCGCCAATGTTGCGAACATCGTGCTCGGCCGCTCGATCGGTCGCGCGCGAGAGTTCGCCATTCGAGGCGCGCTCGGCGCGCGGCCCGGTCGGCTCGCGCGACAGATGCTCACCGAGGTCCTGCTGATCTCGGTGATCGGAACGGCGCTGGGCGTCCTCGCCTCGACATGGGGACTCGAGATCGTGCGGGCGCTTGGGCCACGCGACATCCCCCGCCTGGATGAGCTGGCGATCAATACGCGCGTCATCATCTTCGCAGCGGTGTCGGCGGTTCTCGTCGCCATCGCTGCCGGCGCGCTCCCAGCGGCATGGGTCGCGCGTGGGAATCTCGGCGCGGCGCTCAAGGAGGGGGGTCGCACATCGACATCGGGGCCACGCACGCGCAGCTTGCGCTCCGCGCTCGCGATCGGTCAGGTCACACTGGCGACGATGCTGCTCGTCGGTGCCGGGCTCCTCGCGCGCAGTCTGGTGACGCTGCTTCGCGTCGAGCGTGGCTATGACACCACCAATGTCGCAGTGGGGACGGTGCAGGCCTGGCAACATTATCGGGACCCGGCACGACGCACGGAGTTCGTGCGCCAGGCGCTCGAGCGAATGACCAATGCTCCTCGAGTGCGCGCGGCCGGCGTGACGTCCTCGCTGCCACTGTCCCCGCCGATCGGCGCGGACGACGCCAACTACGTTCTCGAGGGGCAGGCGCGTCCGGCCGACGCCGAATGGCCTACCGTGCACCTCGCGATCATTGCCGGCGAATACTTTGACGCGCTGAGCACTCCGTTGCACGGCGGGCGTCTATTCGACGATCGCGATCGCGCGAACACGACACCGGTGATGATCGTGAACGCCGCGTTCGCGCGGGGACACTTTCGAGAAGGGAGCGCCATCGGGCGTCGCGTCATCGTACGCTCCAGGGGAACGGAGACAACACGCGAGATCGTCGGCGTGGTGGCCGACATGCGTCATGAAGGACTGCACGCAGCGCCGCACCCGACGGTGTTTCTTCCGCACGCGCAGTCTCCCACTGGCGCGCTCACGTTCGTCGTGAGAAGCGAGCGCGATGCTGGCGCGGCACTCCGCGTCGTGAGGGAGGAGCTCGGCGCCCTCAACTCCGCGATGCCGGTCGAGGATCCCACCACGCTCGACGCACTGCTCGAGGAATCACTGCGGGCGCGCCGCTTTCACCTCGCGCTTCTTCTCACGTTCTCCTTGACGGCGCTCGTGCTGGCCGCGATCGGCGTGTACGGCGTCGTCAGTCACGCGACGGCCGAGCGGAACCACGAGATCGGCGTTCGCGTCGCGCTCGGGGCGCAGGCGCGGAGCATTATGACGACGGTGATGCGCGGTGGCCTCATGATGGTTGGACTTGGCGTCGTGCTCGGGGCGATTGGCGCCGCCGTCGGAGGCCGCGCGTTGTCGGGAATGCTGTTCGAGACCACGACACACGACATCATGACCTACGTGATCGTTGCCGTCGTCATCCTGGGAACGTCGCTTGTCGCGACGGCGCTTCCTGCCTTGCGAGCGATGCGGGTGCAGCCGACGGAAGCCCTGAGAGGTTAGCTGCGTTAGATGAATGTCCGGGAGAAACGGCAAAGATGACAGAGTTCAGAATACAGATGTCAGAATACAGAGTGGACGTTTCTGTATTCTGACATCTGTATTCTGAACTCTGTCATCTTTGCCGTTACCCGATGAGCCGCCCCCGGGCATTCGCTAGCCACGCCGTTACTAGGGCGCGCGGTCACCAAGGGCTTTCGCGATCTCGGCGTCGAGATCCTGCTTGCCGCCAACGCCGGTGTACGTCACGCGGCCCTGCCGATCGACGATCACCACGAACGATGTTGCCGGAGCATCGTACCGTTCTGCGGCATCCCCAGCGTAATCGTAGAACACATCGCGCCCGGGCTGATGACGCGCGACCCAGCGACGCACGCGCTCGGGAGACTGGTTGATCGCGACAGCGATGCTCGCGAAACGTACCCTTCCCGCAAACTTCTTCTGCACCTCCTGAAACGTCGGCTCGAGCTCCTCGCAGTTGCCGCACCACGTGGCCCAGAACTCGAGCACGACGGGCGTCTTGCCGAGCAGGGGGCCGAGCTCGACGCGCTTTCCATCGAGCGTCTCGAGCGACACCGATGGGGCGACAGAGCCGACCGGAAGCCCGCCGTCCTGCGCAAACGCGGACGTCGAGCCGAGCGTGAGAGCGAGTGCGGCGAGCGCGACCACCTTCATATCAACAACCCTCCCATTCGCACGAGATAGTACTCGGCGACGATCAGCATGATGAGTGCAAAGAGGCGCTTCACCCAGATCATCCACGCGCCCGCCCTGGGAAGAACCCCAAGCACCCCCACCGAGATCCCTACGGCGACGAGCAGGGTGCACATGCCCAGCGAGAAGACGAAGAGGTAAAGGAACCCGAGCGCAGCGCTCTTGGTGAGCGACACCCAGGTGAGGACGGCAGCCATTACCGGCGCCGAGCAGGGCGCGGCGACGAGCCCCGAGGCGCCGCCCATGAGAAAAGCCCCGGTCACGCGACCGCCTTCTCCCACGGACGCCGCTCGCGTCGTCAGTGCGGTGGGAAGGCGGATGGGAATGACGTCCAGCATCGCGAGAGCCGCGAGAATCAGCAGGTTCGCCATGACGAGGTGCAGCCACGGATTGGTGCTCACGGTGCCGAACATCGTTCCCGTCATTCCCGCGAGCAGCCCGAGGAGCGCGTACACGAGCGCCAGCCCCAGCACGTAGGCAAAGGTCAGTGCGACAGCGCGCCGTTTGCTTGGCCGATCGCTGCCGACCGCCTGCCCCCCGACGATCGATGCCGTGATGGGGATCATCGGGTAGATGCACGGCGTGAGGCTCGTCAGCACGCCGCCGAGGAACGCGAGCGGCAGGGCGGTGAGCGGGCGGTCGGAGAGCAGGGGTCCGATTTCGGGAAGCTGGATCACGGGAGAAAGTTACGCGACCGGCATTGCGTTCGTGTACTTTGTAGTATAAAGTACTTGCCGCACCCTCTGGCTGAGGTTCCTCATGGAGCTGCCTGGCGTTCTCATCCTCGTGATCACCCTGTTTGGCCTCTTCGCGGCGGGTGTCGCGTCAGTCGTGGTCGCTCGACGCGGGAAGACACCGGTCGCGCGAGCGATCGCCCTCGTGGGCGCCGCATGGCTCGGTGCGTACGCGACGATTCTCATTGTCACGTCACTGACCAGCCATGAGCGGACGCTGGCTCTTGGCGAGACGAAGCGCTTCTGCGGGTTCTATCTCGATTGCCACATGGGCGTCGCCGTCGAGCGCGTCGACACAACGTCCGCGATCGGAGGCATTCGCGCAGGCGGGACGTATTACGTCGTCACGCTGCGGGTGAGCAGCAACGCCCGCCGGAGGCCACTCCGTCTCGAGCGGCCGGACATCGTGATCGTCGACGCTGAGGGCTTTCGACATGAGCGTTCCCTCGACGCCGAGCACGCGCTCGGGCAGCTGGACGGGCTCGACCGGCTAGTCGAGGCCGGCGCTTCGTTCACGCGCGCGGTCGTCATCGATGTGCCCCACGACGTTCGCGATCCCCGGCTGGAGGTGACGATGGGCGGCGTCGTCGAACGCACGGTGGAGCTCGCGCTCATTGGGGACGAGGACGCGTGGCTTCATGCGCCAACGCTGCACGCTCTCGTTCCGGGCTCCGGGGTCTCTTCGGCATCGGCTGGGTTGCGGTAAGGGACGCTTAACGACGGCAGGGCGTGAGTCGTCCAACGAAGTACGCGGCGCGGGGTATCAGTCCGTAGTCACCCGCGACCGTGACTTCATGGAGGACCAATGTCGATTCGATCCGCTGTCGTTCTCGGGATTGCGAGCCTGATCCCGGCACTCGCCTGCGCGCAGAGCCACGACCATGCACATGCGACCGATGCCGATCCGACCTCCGCGGGCGGTGCCGCCGCCATGGGCGGCCCGATCGTGCAGACGCCGCACCTCAAGCTGACGGCGATGCGCGCGCCCGATGCGCGCGACAGTGCGCGTGGCGCCGAGATTCTGCGCGGCCTGCGCGAGGGGATCGAGCCATATCGCGACTATCGCAAGGCGATCGCGGATGGCTACAGGATCTTCCTGCCGAACGTGCCGATGAAGGTGTACCACTTCACCAACTATGGGCGCGCGATCTGGGAGGGCCGGTCGTTCGACGCGCGGAAGCCGAGCTCACTGTTGTACGAGCGCCGTCCGGATGGCGGCTATACGCTCGTCGGCGCGATGTACGTGGCCCGCAAGGACGCGACACCTGACGAGCTCAATGCGCGCGTCCCGCTCAGCCTCGCGCAGTGGCACGCCCACGTGAACATCTGCGCGCCCCGGCCGAGGGACCGGCAGCGATGGCGCGAGACGGTGAATGGGCAGATGAAATTCGGCCCTGCCGGCGCGATCAGCACCAAAGCCGAGTGCGAGCGTGAGAACGCGCGATTCATCCCGCAGATGTTCGGCTGGATGGTGCACGTCTCGCTCGACGAGGGGTTCGAGGCGCAGCATGCGGGTGGGCATAAGCACTAGTCGCTGCTGGGGCATGATCATTACTGCCATCAAGGTTCAAGGGTGGACACGGATTCGCGGATCTAGCTGATTCCACGGATTGTCCCCCGCGGCGCGATCTCTCCTCTACAGGAGCAAACAGCAGTGGTCTTTTCCCTGCGCGAGGAAGGTTCATGGCGCCAGGAACGATCGCAAAATCCGCTGAACCCGCTGAATCCGCGTCCCAACTTTGAACCTTGATTTCAGGAATGCGTCTCACGGAGCCCGCGCCGCCGTCTCCGCCACCACAGCGGGCTCACTCGAACCCTGGCCGCTAGCCCCTGTCTCGATCTCGCCACTGTTCTTGAGTGCGATGCGCGAAAGCACCGGGCCTAACAGCTGATTGATCGCGATCACCGCGAGGAATAACGTCGCCATCTGCGAGCCGCGCTCGGGGTAGACTTCCGACACCACCGCCACCAGCCCGATGGCGACGCCTGCTTGCGCCACGAGCCCCATCCACACGTAGCGGCGCTCCATGTCGCCAGCTCGTGAAATGCGCGCCCCAACGTGACAGCCGAAACCGATGGCGAGGGCACGGACGGCGACGATCGCGACCGCGATTGGCCAGATCAGAAGCACGTCGCGCACGATGATCGCCGCACCCGCGAGCGCGAAGAACACGACGAACACCGGAGCGGCCGATCGCTCCATCGCATGCAGGAGCTCGGCCGCACCCTGTTTCGTTCCGTTCTCGACCACGAAGCCGGCGACCAGCAACGTCAGCAGTACCTCCACGTGCGCCAGTCGCGCGATCTCGCTGCCGAAGAACGTCACGACGATCGCGAACAGCAGGAGCTCCCGCTTCACGAATCGCATGTAGAGCGCGATCGCGCCGCCAAGCGCCGCACCCACGAGGAGTGAACCGCCGATTTCCCAGGCGACCATCCCCAGAGAGGGACCGCTGGCCGATGCGCTCGTGGGCACCGCCGTTCGCGTGATGGCGAGGAGTCCACTGAAGAGCAGCACGACCACGATGTCGGCGACGAGCACCATGCCGAGGGTGGTTCGCGCCACCGGGCCGCGCGCCCGCGTCTCGGTGAGCAGCGCCATCACTACGGCCGGAGAGTGCACGATTGCGACCGACGCGAACAACGCCGCCAGCACAAGGGTGTCCGGCATCGGCAACCCGGCCAAAAACGGAACGTAGGATCGGGCGACAACGAGAAGCCCCATGATCGCCGCGAACGACAGCGCCAGCTCCATTCCGAGCATGGTCAGGAGCGGCTTGGCGCGGTCACGGAGCTCGGTCCAGCGCAGCTCTGCACCGGCAAGAAACGCGATCAGCGCCACCGCCAGCCGGCTCACCGGAGCCAGCTCGGCGATCGAATGCAGCGAGATGACGCCTAACGCCGACGGGCCGAAGAGGATGCCAGCGGCGAGATAGCCGGTGACCTTCGGCAGCTGCACCAGGGTGACGATCTCGCCGACCGTGTACGCCGCGAGGATGAGGAAGCCGAAGACGAGCAGCGTCTCGGAGCTCGCGGTGTGATCGCCCTTGTCGAGTGACAGCAGCAGCTCCATGCCGCCCCAGAGCAGGAGCAGGATGACAGCGCGCCTCACGAGACGTCTCCCGCCGGCCGCGGCGTGCGATCGGCATCAGCGGTCAGCGGCTCGACGACCGAATGGACCATCCAGGCCGAGGAGATGTCGAGCAGCAGCACCGCGGCAATGGCGGCGGTAAACACCACGTTGGGTACCGGCGCGTTTGGCATGCGCACGTACTCGAGACCGAGCGCGAGAGCGAGCGGACCCTGTCCAAGTAGCGCGCGTCCCCACTGCGGCCCCAGCGTCGTCAGGGTGCCCGTCATCCGCGCCGCGAGCCGGGCGCCACCGCTCTTCGCGATCGCACGCGCCAGGAGATACAGCAGCACGGGAATCACCCATGCCCGCAGACTCGGCTCCCACGATGCGCCGGCAAAGATCAGCAGCACGAAATAGAAGGGCCGCTCCGACGAGTGCAGGGTGCGCACGATCGCCTCCCGATTGCTCGAGAGGTTCACCAGCGTCGCGCTCATCACCATCGCCGTGAAGATCGGTGACAGATGCAGAAACGCCGCGGCGCCGCTGGTGAGGATGATCGCTCCGGCCAGCGAGATGAACAGCCGATCCTCGTCGCGCTCGCCGCCGAGGAAGAGCTCGAACATCACGCCGCCGATGATCCCGATACCCAGGCTGATCACCACCCATTCGGTAGGCGTGATCGGCCGAGAGACGGCCATGTCACCGGGGTGGCGAATGGCGAGCAGCAACCCGATCGCCACGATCGCCACGAGCGCATCGATCGCCGTGGTGATCTCCAGCTGGCGCAGGAGCGCGCTCCGTCGACCGAGATGGCGGGCGACGATGCCGATTCCCGCGGGCGCTGAGACCGCGGCAATGGCACCGAGTGCGACGGCGGGCGCCACCGCTTCCACCTCGCTCATGCCGAGCCACCACTCCATCGCCGCGAGCTCGACCAGCCCCACGAAGAGCAGCGTCAACATCGCTTCCCCGAAGGCGACGCGATACGACAGCGCGCGCACGCGGACGAGCGATGGGATGTGAAACTGTGTTCCCACGATCGCGCCTACCCACCCCAGTGACAGCGTCACGAGCGGGGAGAAGCTCGCCATGACGTCGACCGACAGCACGTTCGCGATCTGCGGCCCGAGCAGAATGCCGAGCAACAGATACTCGGCGCCCGAGATGATGAGGAAGCGCCGCGCGAGCCAGTCGAAGGCGACGTGCGCCGCGAGGTACGCGACCGCGACTGCCAGGATGAGGAGAAGCGGACCGGACATTCAGAACGGGCAGGGGGCCAAGGAGCTGGAAGACAGGGCGGGCCAAGCGGCCGCAGCCGCCGTTGACCCTCTCTTTCCCCCCTGGCCCGGTTTGCCGAGAACACTATCACGTCTCGGGCGGTACTACTACTCGATGCGACGAACTCGATCCTTCCTGCTGCCGGGGCTCGTAGTCCCGGTCATGCTCGCCTGCTCGGACCTGCCGACGCGCGTGACGGACGTCGCGTCATCGGCCACGCTGCAGGCCGGGCCGCTCGACGTGCACTTCGAGGAGGCGGCACGGGAGTTTGGCGTTCCATCGGCGCTCCTCAAGGCCGTGGCCTTCGCCGAAACGCGAATGCAGATGGTTCGCGGCGACGCGGAATTCGACGGACAACCGCCGGCCTTCGGCGTGATGGCGTTGCGTGGTGAGCGACTCACCCGTGGCGCGGCACTGGCTGGCGTGTCGGTGGAGGCAGCGCAGACAGATGCCCGCTCCAATATACGGGCGGCGGCGGCGCTGCTTCGTGCGTACGGTGAGGAGCTCTCGGTCGATCGCACGCGTCTCGGAGACTGGGCGGCCGCCGTCGCGCGATACTCGGGAATCTCGCATCCGCAGGCAGTGGGGTCGTACGTGCACGAGGCCGTCTACGGGCTGCTGCGTCGCGGGCTGGATGTGAAGCACCGCGGGCGAGTCGTCACGCGCATCCCGCGCCTCGATGTCGACGTCCTCTTCCCGCGCCCGTCGATCATCACGACGTCCAGCGTCGACTTCGGCAGTGCGACATGGAGGCCGTCGCCCAACTTCGACGAGCGCGCGTCGGGGGACGCAGGCATTCCGCACATGATCATCATCCACACGTGCGAGGGAAACTACGCCGGGTGCTGGTCGTGGCTCGTCAATCCCGTCTCGAACGTGAGCGCGCACTACGTGGTGAACGAGGATGGCTCCGAGATCTCGCAGCTCGTCGAGGAGCCGAAGCGTGCGTGGCACATCGCGGCGACCTACGACTGCAGGTTGAACGGCAATCACGACTGCGCGCGCAACGGGCAGCAGAGCAACCACTTCACGATCGGCATCGAGCACGCCGGCTTCGCGTCGCAGACGTCGTGGTCGACATCGCAGATCGACGCGTCAGCCCGGCTCGTCTGCGACATCACGCGGGATCGCGGCATCCCGCGCGATCAGCTCCACATCGTCGGACATGGAACGCTGCAGCCCTACAACCGAACCGATCCGGGTGCGAGCTGGCCGTGGGCGGACTACCTGCGGCGGATCGACCAGCACTGCGGCAGCACGCTCATCATTGACAGCAACAACGGCGCGAACGACCCCACACGCGGGCGCGTAGAGATCTCCGCGTCGTGGACCGAATCCGCGGCCACCGCGGGACATTACGGCACCGGGTACGCCTTTGCCGCGACGCAACCGGTGAGCGATCCGGCGACCTTCTGGTTCTATCTCGACGCACCGGCGACGCGAACGATCGACGCCTGGTGGACGTCAGGCACGAACCGGGCGCCGAGCGCGCCGTTCGTGGTGTCGACGTCCACCGGGGCGCGGCTCGCGACGGTGTACGTGTCGCAGCAATTAAACGGCGGTCGGTGGAACACGTTGGGGGCGTGGTTCTTTCCGGCGGGGTGGAATAGAGTGCAGCTGTCGCGCTGGACGACTCCCGGGTATGTCGTGATTGCGGATGCGATTCGCGTTCGATAGAAATAGGGGTCAGGAGTCAGGAGTCAGGGATCAGGGGTGGTAAGGCGCGGCAGCGAAGCTGCCGCGCTCATCTGATGAGGGCCGCCCGCGCGAAGCGCGGCGGCCCCTTTCCTTCCCTGATCCCCGACTCCTGACTCCTGACCCCTATCCTGCTTTCGCCACCCGCCCAGTCTTCCGCTTCTTCTCGACGCGAATCGGCATCCCGTCGTGCGCCCTGATCACGGCCTCGCACTCCTCTGCCGTCAGCGGGTGGCTCACGTAGTAGCCCTGGTAGGCGTTACACCCGCGGCCGCGGAGGAACGCCAGCTGGCCTTCGGTTTCGACACCCTCGGCGATCACCGTCAGGTCGAGGGAGTGGGCCATCGCGATCACCGCGGTGGCGATCGCCGCGTCGCCCGAGGTCGCGGTGATGTCGTGCACGAAGGACTGGTCGATCTTGAGCGAGTCCACCGGGAAGAGGCGCAGCGCGCTGAGCGAGGAGTAGCCCGTGCCGAAGTCGTCGATCGAGATGCTCACGCCGAGTCGCTTCACCGCGCGCAGCTTCTCGATGGTGTCGTCGTCACTCTGCATCGCGATGCTCTCGGTGATCTCGAGGTCCAGTGCCTCGGCCGGGAGCCCGGTGTCGTGCAGGATCGATGAGATCGTCTCGACGAAGTCGAGCTGCTGAATCTGCCGCACCGACAGGTTACAGGCCGCATGCAGATTGAGCCCGCGCTCGCGCAGCGTCTTCACCTGCGTGCACGCCTCCTTCAGCGACCACTCGCCTAACGGGCCGATCAGGCCGGTGGCTTCGGCGAGGGAAATGAAGTCCGCGGGATAGAGCAGCCCCAGCTCGGGGTGATTCCACCGAATGAGGGCCTCGACGCCAATGACGCGGCTCGTCGCGAAGCTGACGATGGGCTGATAGTGCATGATCAGCTCCCCATTCGCGATCGCCTTTCGCAGTCCGTTCTCGAGCGCGAGCTGCTCGAGCGCCTTCGCGTTCATCGCCGGCGCGTAGAGACGGAAGGTGTCGCGGCCCTGCGCCTTGGCGCGGTACATGGCGGCGTCGGCGTTGCGCAGCAGGGCGTTCGCGTCTTCGCCGTCGTTCGGATAGAGTGAGATGCCGATGCTCGTCGAGACGTAGAGCTCGCGCCCATCGATCTCGATCGGATGCTTCAGCGCATCACGAACCTTGCGCGCAACGACGATGGCGTCGTCGGAATGCTGCAGATGCGGCACGAGAATCGTGAACTCGTCACCGCCGATGCGCGTAACGGTGTCGCCTTCGCGGAGCAGGCCGGTGAGACGGCGCGAGATCGATTGCAGCAGCCGATCGCCGATCGCGTGCCCGAGCGAATCGTTGATGACCTTGAAGCGATCGAGATCGAGAAAGAACACGGCCAGCCGCCGCTGCGACCGGTGCGCATGCGAGATGGCGAGATTGAGGCGGTCGAGGAAGAGCTGGCGATTGGGCAAACCCGTCAGCGTATCGTGATACGCGAGATGCTGGATTTGCGCGGCGGCCTGCATGGCCGTCTTCTGCTCGTTCTCGAGCAGCCAGATGACGGTGCCAAGCGCCATCAGGAAGTACATCAGGATGTCGAGGAAGCCCGTGTAGGAGACGTAGGCCGGGTAGTTCTGTGAAATGGACTCGTAGACGGCGACGCCCAGATAGTGAAGCTGCAGCAGGCCGTAGACGAAGAACGCGCCGCTCACCATGCGGGGGCCGAGTCCCTGGACGGTGGCGCGCGCGCGCCAGATGCCATAAGCGGCGGCGAGGAACCCTGCGCCGGAGAGAATCGCGCGGAGCCCGACGCGCGCGAGGAAGCGCGCGAAGCCCGCGTCTTCCTTCCACACGAACACGATCGCGGTGACGAGTCCCGTCGTTGCGGCGGCGATCAGTGCACGGCGCACGCGGTCCGAGGGGACTGCGTGGCCCGTCGTCAGCTCATAGGTCCCAAAAAGCACGAGCGGGATCTGCGTGAATCCCGCGATCCCGGCGATGATGTTGACGAGGAGACGAGCTGGGTGCGTCGCGTCGAACGTGCTCGAGAGGTAGAGCCCGACCGCGCCGGCAAGCAAGTGGACGCTGAGGGCGAGCCAGCTCCACTGGAGGTGCGTGAGATACGCCTTCTGGTAGTACCGTTGGAAACTGCGAAACACCGCGGCCGTGAGGAGCGCGCCACCAGCCTGAATGATGAACGAGATGTAGACCGCGGTGATGAAGTCGGCCATACGGCGATCGTGGGGCGGGGGCGCAAAAGGGTCCCAGCCCGGAGGGCATGTGGACCCGAGAAAGGACGAACGGAGTGGTGAAGCCGCAACCTGCTGAAATACTTCGAGCTACAGTGCCGTCGGTGCAGCGTCGGCGCCTCAGGTGAGGCGTCGCAGAAACGACTTGGGATCGTTCAGGAACGCGCGCGTGAGGTTCACGTGCTCGAGATCCTCGAACTCGACTCGTTCCGGTGGGGTGCGGTCGAAGGTGTAGATCGTGGCGTCGGGGAAGGCGAGAAGGAGGGGAGAGTGCGTGGCAACAACGAACTGGCCGCCCTCCGCGATCATGTCCTGCATGAGTGCCATGAGCGCGAGCTGCGACTGCGGCGACAGCGGCGCCTCCGGCTCGTCGAGGAGGTGTAGTCCGCCAGGCACGAACCGCGCCTGAAAAAGCGTGAGGAAGCTCTGGCCGTGTGAACGGCCATCGAGGTCCCCACCATATTGCCCCTCGATGGCGTCCAGCGACGCGTACGCCGGCCCCATCGCGAGCCCCCGCGCGTACTCAGAGCGGCCCTCGTACTCGCGCTCGATCTCCGCGATGCGCTCTCGCATCTCCGCCTTCATGCGAGACAGGCGTTTCGCGTAGCCGAAGAAATCCTCGGCGCGAAGGAAGAATCCGCGCTTCGAGCGGGTCGTCCACGACATGGCGAGATGCTTGGCGAGCGCGCGTTGCGCGCCGAGGGTCGCGTCGTCGCGCATCTCCTCGCTCCCGACGGTCGGCAGCTCAGCCGCAAGGGCGATCGCTTCGAGCAGCGTGGATTTCCCCGATCCGTTCTCGCCGACGAAGAAGGTGACGCCCGCGGCCAGCTCGAGCGTCTCGAGCGAGCGCACGACGGGGACGTCGAAAGGAAATCCCGCCGGCATGGACCCGCGGCGGCGGAGGGAGATCGAGCGGAGCGACACAGGCCGATTGCGGATTGCTGATTGCGGATTGCAATTAGGACGCCCACCATCATGTGGTCTCATACGCAATCCGCAATCCGCAATCTGACCCGGAGCTCCCCCATGAACGTCGCTACCCTTGTCGGCATCCTGCTCATCATCCTCGGCGCGGTCGCGCTCGCGTTCGAAGGGATCAGCTACACGAAGCGGCGCGAGACGGTGCAGGTCGGGCCCATTGGGGCAACGGTCGAGCAGCGGGAGACCATTCCGATGAGTCCCGTCCTCGGCGGCGTGGCGCTGGTGGCGGGCATCGCGCTCGTCGTGGCGGGACGACGCGGGCGACGCCCCAGCTGATTGCGCTCAGCGCCTAACCGGAGACCGCTTCCCAGAACTCGTGTTGCGGGATCGCGGGCTCGAGGTGCTTGCGAATGCGGTGAACGATCGTGTCGAGTGCCGCGGGATCGGCGACGATATCGTAATCGCGGACGTCGATGCCGAGCACGGGGCAATGCCGGAAGTTGCCGATCCATCGCTCGTATCGCTCGTGCAGATGGGCCCAATACTCGGGCTCGGTCTCGCGCTCCGACGGGCGGCCGCGCGTCCGGATGCGGCCGAGGAGTACATCGAGTGGGCCGTGCAGGTAGATGAGGAGCTTCGGCGGTCGCGCGGCGGGGGAGTGCAGGAGCTCGACGTAGAGCCGCGTGTAGAGATCGTGCTCGATCCGCGACATGAGTCCGCGCTCGTACAGTCCGAGCGCGAACACTTCGGCGTCTTCGTACCAGGTGCGGTCGAGAATCCAGCTGCCGCCCTGCGCGCGCATGCGACGCATCGCCGCGAAGCGCGTCGCGAGAAAGTGGAGCTGCAGCTCGAGGGAGTAGGCTCGCCGGCTGTCGCTGTCGCGATAGAACAGCTCGAGCCACGGATTGTCCTCGTCGACGCTTTCGAGTGCCAACTGGAGTCCGAAGCGCGCGGCGAGCGCTCGTGTCAGCGTCGTCTTGCCCGCCCCCACCATTCCCGCCACGCCGATGAGCATGGTTGATAGGATACGAGACCCAGGAGCTAGGGGTCAGGGGTCAGGGTCCAGGGGGTTGAAGGGATTGGGGATCCAGTAGGAAAGCCAGCCTCAGCAGCTTTCAGCATGGATTAACGCGAAAACGACACCATTGCTCCGTGGCTGAACGTGACTCCGCGTGGCAGTCAACAAAAACCTTGGGAGCTTCGTGTGACGCGTGGATGTGGACCGGCGCGTGAACTCTCCGTGCTTTTTCCGTGTCGTTTCCGCGCAAATCCGTGTTAACGCCTTTGACGTTGCCGTTGTCGTTTCACTTTGCACAACTCGCGTATGCACCGACTAGCAGCCGCCGTATTCCTCCTGGTTTCCTGCCGTTCGGATCCGGCGCCTCCGGTGGCATCGCCGACCGCCGACATCGAAGCGACGTCTCTGCTGGGCCAACCGCTCAGGCGTCCAGCGTTGTCGGAGGACACGCGGCGTCGCTACGAGGACGCGCTGGCAGAGGCCCGGCAGCGGAGCTACGCGGCTCCTGGGGATGCAGACGCTCTAATCTGGGTCGGTCGGCGCACCGCCTATCTCGGGCGCTTTCGCGACGCGATCGACATCTACACGCGCGGCATCCAGGCGCATCCGCGCGACGCGCGCTTCTATCGGCATCGCGGGCATCGATACATCACCGTTCGGAATTTCGATCGCGCGATCGCCGACCTCGAGCGCGCCGCTTCGCTCACCACTGGCCGCGCCGATGAGATCGAGCCCGACGGCATTCCGAACGCGCGAAACATCCCGACGAGCACGCTGCAGTCGAACATCTGGTACCATCTCGGACTCGCCCATTACCTGAAAGGCGATTTCGCGCGCGCGCTGAGCGCGTATCGATCGTGCATGGAGGTCTCGAAGAATCCGGACATGCTCGTCGCGACATCGCACTGGTTGTACATGACCTTGCGCCGCCTTGGCCGAGACGCGGAAGCCGCGCAGGTTCTGGAACCGATTCGCGCCGATCTCGATGTCATCGAGAACGGCGCGTACCATCGTCTCCTTCTGATGTACAAGGGCCAGCTGCCCGTCGACTCGCTGCTCTCCGCATCAGCGAGCGCCGCGCTCGATGACGTCACGGCGGCGTACGGAGTTGGAAACTGGTATCTCTACAACGGCGACCGCGCGCGCGCGGAGCAGATCTTCGAGCGCATCGTCGCCACGGGAAACTGGGCTGCGTTCGGGGCGATCGCGGCGGAAGCGGAGATTGCGCGGCGCGGGCCCTGAACGGCGTAAACCACAGAGGCACAGAGGGCACAGAGGAACGGCGAACTGCTCATGAGCAGTTCGCCGTTCCTCTGTGCCCTCTGTGCCTCTGTGGTGAATGCAGTTCGGCCCGCCACCCAGAACCTACTGACTGGCTGCCCTGATCTCCGAGAACGGCACGACCCGCCCATGCAGCGCCGCCACGCGATCGACACGCAGGCCCAGGCGCTCGACGTTCTCCACCAGATTCTTCGCGAACGGGAATGACGGCGGCGGCGGGGCGTTAGGCGCCGGCGGGTTGTAGGCGTCGGCCTGCACGAGCATGCGCTCCGTCGGCAGATAGGCGACGATCATCGTCGACGTGTGCGGGCTGCCTCGCACATGGTAGAGCTCGACGGTGCGCGAGCGGTCCTGGAAGACACGCTTCTCGCCAACGGCGACGATCGTCGGCGACCGCGGCGCCCGCGCGAGCGCATCGGGCTGAAGGGTATGCGATCGACGAGCAACATCCCGGTAGAACGCCACGTTCCCCGAATGCGTGACGATCGTGAGTCCTTCCGAGATCGCGGCGCGCACACCGCCCGAGTGGTCGTGGTGGTGGTGCGTGTTCACCGCATACCGAAGTGGCTTGCCGGGCCGCAGCTCGCGCGCCTTGGCGATGACGGCGAGCGTGCGCGCGTCGTGCTGCGGCGTCTCGATCAGCATGAGGTACTGATCGAACTCGACGAGGACGCTGTGGTGCGAGCCGCCCGCGAGATACCACACCCCGGGAGCGAGCTCCTCCGACGTGACGTTCACGGTCGGCGCGGGCGCGGGACCTCGCGCCGCCTCAGGCGCTGCCAGGTCGATCGGCTCGACACCGACCACATTGCGCGTCACCTCGTACTCGGCGATGGTGGCACCGCCGAAGGTGCTCGACAGTCGCGTCGGAAGCTGGAGCGATCCGCCGCTGGCGGCCCAATGGCTGAACCGCGTCTCGTATGCGGCGTCGCCGAGGTTGACGTCGTATCGCACCGAGCGGATGCGCGACGGCAGGTGCGTCTGCCGGTCGAGCCAGAGCTGGAAGCTGTCCGATGGACTGAGCTTGACGCGAAGCACGTGGTTCCCTGCCTGCGTCCCCGCCGCCTGGATCTCCGCCCCGGGCTCGAGCGCGGCCCGGATGAGCACGAGCGGATGGTGATAGTGCTCCTGCCGCCGGCCCGGGACCACCGTCGCGACGCTGCGAGCCGCGTTGCCGTTCGGCGGGACACCGTAGGCGATATCGCCGTCGAGCCCGAACACGATGCGCTGCGGCGCCGTCGATGCGGTCGTGAATGCCGCCGTGCGGGTGACCTCATGACGGTGTCGCACGGCGGTGAGGTCGGTCGACCGACGCAGCTCGCTCACATCGAAGCGTGGAAGCGGGACGCCGGGCGACATCCCTTGCCCGAAGTTGTAATTCCGCCCGGTCCCCTCGATGGTGAGCGACGTCGCGGCGCGAATGGCGGACTCGCCGCCCATGGCGCGAACGGCGTCGTCAAAGAGGGCAGGGCGTTGCTGGGCGGCGGCGATGGCTGCCGGGACGAGCAGTGATGAGAGAACCAAGCTGCGCATGTGACCTCCAGAGGTTACAAGAACGGCAAAGAGGACAGAATTCAGAATACAGAATTCAGAATTCAGATACGTCCGTTGCTAAATTCTGTATTCTGTATTCTGAATTCTGTCCTCTTTGCCGTTCCGATCATTGTCCTGCTGCGACTGTCGTTTTCTCCCCGGTGGTGCTAACCCCGAGATGGTCCCAGTGCACCATCGCATTGAGCAGCATTGCGAACGTGCCCTGGGACTGCCAGCGCCACATCGGGCGGATACCGAACAGCACCACGCGGCCCCGGCCCACCGGCGCATCGACCACCGCCGCCCGGCCCGTCATCTCGCTGCCGTTCACGAGGAGTCCCGAGACGAGGAGCGAATCGGCCTTTTCGTGGAACTTGAGCACGATGCGGCCACGCTGGCGCTCGATGTCGGCCACGATGGCCGGATCGACGGCGTCGAGGCGTCCGCTCGTGTCGCGCGGCGACACCGCGAAGAGGGGCGATTGGTTGAAGTACACCGGGAACGTCGCCCGCTCGTAGCCATACACAATGGGACTGCCGGTCGTGTCGCCCTTTGCGCGGAAGACCCCCCCGCGCGCCCGCAGCGTCCGCGCCTCGGCTTCACTCACGGTGGGGTTGAAGCCTAACGTAATCGGCAGGCGCGACGTGTTCCCGGTGGTGATGAGAACGCCGCCACGCTCCACGAACCGGCGCAGCGCCGCCGCTCCATCCAGCCCCATGCCTCGGCGGATGTCGTCAGTCGTGTCCCACTTGTCGAGGTTCGGTGTGAGGGCCGTCTTCTTCCAGGGAATCGGCGGCCCGGTCATAGGCCGGCCGTTGATCAGCGTCTGCGCTGACCCATTCACGTGGGGAAAGACGAGGACGTCGAACGCGTCGAGGCGGCCCGGCGTCGAGAGCGACTGGTCGGCGATGTACGTGTACGGCACGCCGAGTTGATCGAACGCGTAGCGCACCCATCCCTCGTTTTGCGTCTCGAGCCAGGAGTGCACGAGCGCAACGCGCGGCGGCTTGACGTCATGCGTACGAACGGCCGGTGCGCTCGCCACAGCGACACCCGTTAGGCCGAGGTCGCGGACCGCGGTGCGCGTCCGCCCGTCGGCCGGAACGAGGTACGTACCCGCGGGCCACGTACGTCCCGCGGCCGTAAAGCTCACCTCGGCCGCACGAACGCGCGTCCCCCCGACCTTCCAGGGGAGGACCGCCGAGCGCCAGTCGCCGAGGTGCTCGACGAGCACGACGCCACCCTGTCCCGAGATGCTTCCTTCGATCTTCGCGTCCGACGTCAGCAGCGTCATCGGTTTCGCGAGGACGGTCGAGTCGCTGATCTTGTACGTCACGACATGGCGCAGCTCGTCGAGTGTCCAGCCGGTGTCGTCATACGGCGGCGGATCATCGGCCTTGTACTTCTGAATGGCGAGCAGCGTGCGGACCGTGGCCGTGTATGGCTGATCGAGACGAACGATCCAATCGCCGCGTTTGACTGTCGTGGGGGTCAGGGGTCGGGAGTCAGGAGTCGGGGATGGAGGTGTGGAGTCGGGTTTGGCCGGCCCGCCGGTCGTGTCACCTGTCACCCTGGCCCCCCCTGACCCCTGACTCCTGCCTCCTGACCCCTTCAGCTCGAAGTCCGCATCAGCGACATGGACCTCGCTCCCATGCGCACGGAACAGGTTCACCAGATCCGCCGCCTCCGCGGCGCGGCGCTGGTCGCGCGGAATCACGAACGCGTAGGGCGCCGACGTCTGTCCCTTTCGAACCATCCGCTCGGCCTTCGCCAGATAGTTGTCGAGGAAGGTGCGCGAGTGATCGGCGACGTACTTGAGCGCGATCATCACGCCCGACTGCTGGTAGTTGATGTTGCTCCGCATGCACCACTTCACGCCGTTCACGGGCGGGTTCGGCCGATCCCACCGGCGCTCCGTTTGATTCGCGGACAGCTTCACCGTCTGGCATTCGGTTCCGGTGGACGTGTACGTCTCGTAGAAGCGACCAATGCTGTTGTGCAGGTTGCCGATCGCGAGCATGTAGTTAGGCGCCCAGCCGTCGTAGAAGCCGTGCGTCCACACACCCGGCAGCCCTCGGCGCGTGAGCTCGGTGATCTCCTGATACGCGAGCGTGTGCCATTCCTGGATCACGATCGGGTCGAACTCATCGTTGTAAGGACCGGTGCCCGTGCTCGTGTACAGGAAGGGCACCGATTCGTGCAGGTCATGCAGCACGACCGGCTTCCAGTGCAGGAAGCCGTTCATCACGTTCTGCGTGAGCTTCTGCGAGAGCACCATCCCGTCGCGGTTGTTGTCGTGCGCGGTGTACTTCCCCCAGTAGATGAGCGACACGCCCTGCGGCCCGAGCTTGAGCGACCGCGTGAGCTTGTTGACGTCGACCATGCGATCGCGTCCGTCGACTTCCGTCACCGGCGTGATGAGGGTGATGACGCCGGAGCGAATCGTCTTCACGAACTCCGACTCATCGACGGCCAGGCGGTAGGCCAGCTCCATCAGCATCTCGGGGCTGCCGATCTCCGGAGAGTGGATCGAGCCCGTCAGCCAGTAGATCGGCTTGGCGCTGCCGAGCAGTCGCGTCTTTTCCTCGTCGCTCAGGCCCCGCGGATCGGCGATGCGGCCGAGCATCGTGCGATACTCCTCGAGGCGCGCCATGGTCGCTTCGTCGGCGATGACGGCGAGCAGCATCTCGCGCCCCTCGTCGCTCGTGCCGAGCGAGACGAGCGAGACCCGCGGCGACGCCGCATCGAGCGCGCGGAAGTAGCGATTGATGTCCGCGACGTAGGACAGCCGCCCCGGCGTGCCCGGCACGTAGCCGAGCACCTTGAGCGGTGACGGGACGGTGGCGGACGCCGGCAAGTGGTCGACGAGCTCGGTCGTGAACTTCCACTTCACATCGGTCGGCGTGAGCTCTCGAATCTTCGCCGTGTACTCGGCGTCGTGCGCCTGTTGGGCACCGATTGGGGCGACGAGAACGGCCGCGAGCAGGAGCGCGGCGCAGCGGGACGCGTGCATGAGTCCTCCGAGACGGTGAGACGCGGCGAAGGCCCCAGGGTGGCGCATCGCCGGGCTACGGATATGCACAGGGAACTCGGAGAATGCCAGCCGCGGGCGAGGTTCTTGCCCGTTGCTGACAGCTCCATGCCGAGCCAGAAGACCCAGGTCGAGCGACACTCGTTGCGGCTGCACGTTGGCGATGCGGTCGTTCCCGCGATTCTGCTGCTGCCGCCAGGCATCGAGCACCCGGTGCCGGCGGCGCTGCTGCTCCACGGGTACTCGTCGCGCAAGGAACGGATGGCCGACACGATCGGTCGCGCGCTCGCGAACCGCGGTGTGGCGTCGCTGGCGATCGATCTCCCATTGCACGGCGATCGGGACGCCCCCATGCAGCGTCAATCGCTCCTCAATCCAATGGCGCTCGTGCGTCATTGGCGCCTGGCGCTCGCGGAATGCACCGCAGCGCTCGATTGTCTCGCCAAGCACGAGCGCTACGACCCGACTCGGCTGGCGATCGTCGGCTATTCGTTAGGTGCATACGTCGGTGTGGCGGCGGCGGGGCGCGACAAGCGAGTGCGTGCCGTGGTGTTGGCGGCCGCCGGCGACCTCCCGCTGGGTACGCCCTTCGAGCGACTGATCCGGACGGTCGCGGATCCGCTCAAGGCAGTGCGGAAGCTGGCGGGGCGTCCGCTGCTCATGACGCACGGGCGGTACGATCGAACGGTGCGGCCCGTGGACGCCGACCGGCTCTTCGCCGCGGCCAGCGAACCGAAAGAGATGCGCTGGTGGAACACGGGACACATCCTTCCCGCCGAGGCGACGGAGGACGCGGCCGCCTGGCTCGCCCATCGACTCCAGGCCCCCATGATCGTGCGCAGGAGTGGGTGAACGTTCCCGGGGGGTGTTCGTCATCTAAAGCGCGTCGTTGTGTGAGCGGGTCATTGCCCGCGACGCTTCCCCTGCATAACGTTGGCGCCCGCATATTCCCGCCTGCCGATGCCGTCTTCACGCCCTCGCTCGCTCCGCCTTTCACTTCTCGTCGCCTTCCTTGGCGCTTGTGATCCCACCGGGCCCGGCGACCTACCGCGTGTCACGGTCGGCGCAGCGCCGCAGGCTGCGCCGGGTGCCCAGCTCGCCGTGTTCGTCACCGCGATTCCGCCGAACGGGGGCACGATCGATCGCGTGCGCCTCGAGGCGCGCGGGCTCGTCACGTTTGACGACTCGGTGACTGGAAGCTCCGAGAGGATCGCCTTCTCGCGGTCTGTCGGCATTCCATCAGAGGTCACGAACGGCGAGGTCGTCATCACCGCGACGGCACGAAGCGGGTCGAGCGTGGTCACGGATACAGTGCGCGTGGAAGTCGAGGATCCCAACCCGCCGGAAATAGAAGCGCTCCTTGTTCGGCCGGCCCCCGCCGTGAACCCGGGCGAGGTAGTAGACGTGACCATCCGGGCTCGGGATGAGGCGGGTCTGCGCCGAACGCTTCTGCGGTTCTCAGGCGCCTTCTCGTACGCTGATTCGGTCGAGCACGGCTTCGGACAAACGGTTCTCCGCAGCGTGTCGATACCCATTCCAGCCGACGCCACCTTTGGCGCCGACCTCACGATCACGGCGGAGGCGGTAGACGCCGGAGGGCATCGCACCACTCGCACTACGTCGACGCGATTCACGGATACACGACCGCCGCATCTCTCAGCCCAGCTCATCGTCCCACGCGCCCGCTTGTCCCCGGGAGATACACTTCGGCTTTCGCTGACCGCGTCCGATAGCTACCGGCTCGATCGCGTAGAGTATCGGATCGGCTCCCCGTCGGTCGCGACCGACACCTTCCATGTCACGGGACCGACGTTCAGCCGGGTCGTCACGCACGTGGTCGAGGAATCGTGGAATGGTATGCAGGAGATCGTGGTTACTGCGCGTGACGCGGGCGGTAACGTGGACCAGGTGCACTTCGGGTCGGCCTGGGTCGTCCGGCAAATCCCGCCAAGCCCGCGGACCGTATCCCTCGGCGCCGCGCCGCGCGACTTCGCCTACGACGCGAAGCGAAACGTCGTCTACGTGTCGCTGCCCGATGCTGACCGCGTGGGCGTCATCTCGCTCGGAGCCACACCATCGCTCGCGCCGCTGATCGAAGCTCTGCCACGCCCATTCGACATCGACCTGACCGCGAGTGGCGATACACTTCTGATCGCTCCACGCGGCTCACGCTATCTGTACAGCTACGATCTCGTGCGGGCGCGCCTCGACTCGCTGCTCATCACCCAGCCCGACACGTTCTGGATCTTTGGGCTCGATCACGTGCGCGCGATGGCGAACGGCGTAGCGCTGGTGACGGTCACCTTCAACGGGAGCGGCGCTGTCGGAAAGTTGATGAGCGT
>DATFFP010000081.1:0-53360 GCA_035249985.1 Gemmatimonadaceae bacterium | reverse complement strand
GCGCTCGCGCGCCTGGGCGATTTCTACGTCAACGACGCGTTCGGCGCCGCGCATCGTGCGCATGCGTCGACAGAAGGTGTCGCGCAGCACCTCAAGCCCGCGGTCGCCGGCTTCCTGATGGAGAAGGAGCTCCGCTACCTCGGCCGCGCGCTCGCCGATCCCGAGCGGCCATTCGTCGCGGTGTTGGGGGGAGCCAAAATCTCCGGCAAGATCGACGTCATCGAGCAGCTGCTGCCGAAGGTCGATCGGCTCCTGATCGGTGGCGCCATGGCGTGCACCTTTTTTCGCGCGATGGGATTGCAGACCGGCAAGTCGCTGGTGGAAGAGGACCGTGTGTCGATGGCGAAGGAGCTCCTCGACCGCGGCGGCGACAAGCTCGTGCTGCCTGACGACGCCGTGGTTGCACCGTCGATCGAGCAAGGATCCCAGGCGCGCACAGTTTCCCGGAACGCCATTCCCGCCGATCAGGCAATGCTCGACATCGGGCCTCGCTCGGTGGAAGCGTTCGCCGAGGAGGTCGCGCGCGCACGCACGGTGATCTGGAACGGTCCCATGGGCGTGTTCGAGACGAAGCCGTTCGATGAGGGAACTCGCCGGCTGGCCGAGGCCATCGCAGCCGCCACGGAGAGTGGCGCCACCACCATCGTCGGGGGCGGCGATTCCGCCGCCGCCGTCGCCGATCTGGGACTCGAGACGCGCATGAGCCACGTGTCGACGGGCGGCGGTGCGTCGCTGGAGTTTCTGGAGGGCAAAACACTGCCGGGCGTCGCGGTGCTCGACGACGCGAGGGGATAGATGCGTAAGCCGGTGCTCGCCGCCAACTGGAAAATGAACCATGGGCCGAGCGATGCACGAGCATTCATGCGCACCTTTCTTGCGCGCTATGCGCGGCGCACCGATCGATCCGTGATCATGTTCCCGCCCGCGGTGACGCTGCCCGAGATGGTCGCCGCGACGAAGGAACGACCCGACGTTCTTCTGGGAATCCAGAACATCTACTGGGAGGACAAGGGCGCCTTCACCGGGGAGACGTCCGCCTCGATCGCGCGTGATGCGGGGGCGCGTGTGGCGCTCGTTGGGCACTCCGAGCGGCGTCATGTGTTCGGTGAGACCGACGATCAAACGCGGCGCAAATGTGCCGCGGCCGCGCGGGCCGGATTGCGACCCATGCTCTGCGTCGGTGAGCGCCTCGAGGAACGGCGCGCCGGCGAGACGGAGAAAGTCGTCCTGCGACAGTTGCACGCGGGGGTCGCCGATCTCGACCCGGCGCACATGGCCCAGATGCTCATCGCCTACGAGCCCGTGTGGGCGATCGGCACCGGACAGACTGCCGAGCCGCGCGATGCAAGCGCGGTGCATGCGCTGATTCGTGGTGCGCTCAAACAGCTTGCGACCGACCGCGGAAGCGAGATCCCGATCCTCTACGGCGGCAGCGTGAATTCGGGGAACGCACAGGCGCTTTTGGCCGCCCAGGATGTGGATGGACTCCTCGTGGGAGGGGCGAGCCTCGACCCCGAAGGGTGGGCGACGATCGCGCGTTCCTGATCGGCCTTGACCGAGTTTCGTAACTCGCGTAGCTTACGAAGCTTAGCGCGACACCCTTCCCATCTGCCGATGTATACCTTCCTCGTCGTCTTGTTGGTTCTCGCAAGTATTTTCCTGATCATCGTCATCCTCATGCAGTCGGGGAAGGGCGGTGGTCTCGCGGCAACGTTCGGCGGCGTCGGAACGTCTCCTGATTCGTTTTTCGGCACGCGACAGATGGGCAACGTGCTCACCAAGTCGAGCTGGTATCTCGGCGGCGCATTTCTCCTGCTTGGCTTCGTCCTGTCGCTCATGTCGTCGCGAGCGGTCACTTCGCGCTCCGTCCTCGATCAACCGGTCAGCGCTCCGACCGCTCCCGCCACGGCGCCGCCGGGCGCCAGCGAGGCGCCGATTCCACTCGAGAATGCACCAGCGACGCAGCCGGACCCTGGCGCGACTCCATCGACACCGCAGCCGTGATCGCGGGCGGGCCTTCCGGCTCACGAACAGGGTTCCTTCTCCTCGAAGATGGAACCCTTTTTCGCGGACGGCTGCGTGATCCGGCGCAGCCGACGGTCGCGGAGGTCGTGTTCACGACGAACATGACCGGCTATCAGGAGGTGTTCACCGATCCGTCGTATCGCGGGCAGATCGTCGTAATGACGGCGCCCATGATCGGCAACTACGGCATCAACACCGAGGATCCCGAATCGGCGCGCCCGCAGGTGGCCGGAACGATCGTGCGCGAGCTTTCCGCTACGTACTCGAGCTGGCGAGCGACCGGCGACTTGAGAAGTTGGTTGAACGATGCCCAAATACCAATTCTCGAAGAAGTTGATACGCGACGCCTCACCAAGCACCTGAGGTCGATCGGAGTGATGCGCGGTGTCATCGCCGAAGGCGAGACACCGGGAGCGGACGCGCTCGCGGCGCTCGATGCATGCCCCTCCATGGAGGGTCTGGATCTCGCGTCGCGCGTCTCCACGCGCGAGCGATATCAGTGGGGAGACCCGGGCGCGGTGCATCACATCGTCGCGTACGACTACGGCATCAAGCGCAACATCCTGCGCTTGTTCGCGGAGCATGAGTGCCGGGTAACCGTCGTGCCCGCCGAAACGACCGCCGAGGCGGTGCTCGAGATGGAGCCCGACGGTGTGTTTTTGTCGAACGGACCCGGCGACCCAGCGGCGGTGACGTACGCCCCGGGGATCATTCGAGCGATCGCGGCGAAGAATGTCCCGATTTTCGGCATCTGCCTGGGACACCAGCTGTTGGGCCTCACGTTCGGCGGCCGCACGACGAAGATGCCCTACGGCCACAGAGGCGGGAATCACCCGGTGCGCGAGATCGACACCGGCCACGTGCTGATCACATCGCAGAATCATGGGTTCGCCGTGGAGGGGGACGAAACAGGCATTCCGGGCGCTCCGGCGCTCGAGGTGACGCACATCAACCTGAACGACCAGACAATCGAAGGAATGCGCCATCGCGAGCTGCCGATCTTCGCCGTCCAGTACCACCCAGAGGCGGCACCCGGACCGCACGACGCTCGCCCCCTGTTCGGCGAGTTCCTCGACGCTGTCCGCGCGCGGTAGTGCGAAGCGAGCCAAACGCTTGACACACAATAGGTAACGTCCTATGTTCGACGCACCGATCAAGGACGATCGGCTGTCTCACGACGAGGCTATCGAATGACGAAGGCCGATCTGGTCGAGCGCGTTACCGCGCAGATTTCACGCACCGCGGGTCCTATGATCTCGAAGAAGGACTGCGCCCGCGTGGTCGACGCGTTTCTCGACGCGATCAAGGACGCGCTCAAGGAGCAGCGGAATATCGAGGTCCGCGGCTTCGGCACGTTCAAGATCCGCCACCGAAAGACCAGAATGGCGCGCAACCCTCGCACGGGCTCGCCCGTCGAGGTCTCGGCGCGGCCTGTTCCCGTCTTCAAGCCGTCCAAAGAGCTGCGCGCCATGGTTGCAGGCGTCGAGGATTTCGAATCCGAGACCGAGGCAAGCGAAACGGAAGCGTGACAACGAGTTCGTTCACGACCGCGCGCCGGGCCATTCCAACGCCTCGGCGCGCTTTTCATTTCGGTGACGGACTTGCTAGTGCTGCGCCCTCTCGCGAGTGTACGAGATGACGATCACCGCCCTGTTCTTTGCGTCGTACGCGGACGTTTTCGGACGAAGCCGGTTGGAGATGGAAGTGCCGAACGGATCGACAGTTGGCGAGCTGTTGCGCCACCTGCACTCGCTCGATCCCGAGCGCCGTCTCCCACCAGCGCCGCTCGTCGCCGTCAATGAGCGTTATGCACGGCCGGACCAGGTGCTTCGTCATGGGGACGAGGTCGCGGTCATCCCGCCGGTGGCCGGCGGCTGATGCGCGCCGCCGTCGTTCGCACACCACTCGATGCCGGCGCACTGCTCGCGGAAGTCGCCAGCCCCGCCAACGGTGCGTCGATCGTCTTCGTCGGCACGGTGCGAGAGGTGAACGAAGGTCGCGCCGTCAGTGGAATCGAGTACACGGCGTACGAGACGATGGCGGTTCGCGAGCTCGAGGCGATCGTCACGGAAGCGGTGTCGCGGTTTGGCGCCAACGACGTCGTCGTCGAGCATCGTATTGGCCGGCTTGGGCTCGGCGAGGCGAGCGTCGTGATTGCCGTCGCGCACCCGCATCGCGCTGAAGCGTACGCAGCGTCGCGCTTCGTCATCGAGGAGCTGAAGCGTCGCGTTCCGATCTGGAAGCGCGAGGAATACGTCGACGGAACGCGGGAGTGGGTCGATCCGACCGCGGCACGAGCGGAAGTCGGGCCATGACGACCCTCGTCGACCAGTTCGGCCGGCGCATCGAGTACCTCCGCATCTCGGTGACGGACCGCTGCAACTTCCGATGCCTCTACTGCATGCCATCGGAGGGTCTCGAGTGGCTGCCCAAGCACGACATCCTCTCGTACGAAGAGATCGCCGCGATCGTCGGGCAACTGGCGCCACTCGGCCTGCGCCGTGTGCGCATAACGGGTGGCGAGCCCACCATCCGGCCGCAGCTCGAGCGACTCATCACGATGGTGCGCGCGGTCCCTGGTATCGAGGACATCGCGCTCTCGACGAATGGCGTGAAGCTCGAGGGAATGGCGGAGACGCTCCGCGCCGCGGGCCTCGACCGCATCAACATGAGCGCGGACTCGCTCCGGCCGGATCGCATCGCCGCGATTGCACGGCGATCCCTGCCGTTCGATCCCGTCGGTGCCGCGATGGCCGCGCAGCGAGCCGGACTCGCTCCGATCAAGATCAACGTCGTCGTCATGCGCGGCATCAACGACGACGAGATCGAGGACTTCGCCGCGCTCACGCTGGAACATCCATGGCACGTCCGATTCATCGAGCTCATGCCGGTGGGTGATCTTCGATCCCTCACCTGGGAGCACGTGGTCGGGAGCGATGAGGTGCTCGAGCGCATCGCGCAGCTCGGAATTCTGCGGCCGACCACGGCGCCGCAGCGCGGGAACGGGCCAGCCGCCTACTATCGCCTTGCAGGGGCCGCGGGAACCATTGGCGTCATCACGCCGATGACCCACACGTACTGCGACACGTGCAATCGCGTGCGCCTCACCGCCGACGGGCGCTTGCGCACGTGTCTCTTCGGCGACCACGAGGTGAATCTGCGAGACCCGCTGCGCCGGGGCGAAGATCTCGTTCCGCTCTACGTCCAGGCGCTGACGGAAAAGCCGCGCGAGCACGCGCTGCTGCAGATGAAGGTCGGCGGGCTTCGAGCTCTGTCGCAGGTCGGCGGGTAAGGGCACATCATCAGGCGACGGAACTCTCCTCGCCGGACAAACCCTTCTGGTGTTGTAGAGGGAGCCTCAACGCGCACGGAGCGATCCGGCGGTTTCCGCTGTATCCGCGAAATCCGCGTCGCGGCTTTGAACCTGGATCCCCGGTAGCGAAGAGCAGTAGCACCAAGCGCGGGGCCCGCATAACTTTCGCGCGTCACCCACAACGCGCATAGAGGCAATGGTCAACAAGATCACCGTCGTCGGCGCTGGGAATGTCGGCGCGACGACGGCGCAGCGGCTGGCGGAGAAAGAGCTCGCGAAGGTCGTCGTGATGGTCGATGTCGTCGAGGGTGTGCCGCAAGGCAAAGCGCTCGACCAGTGGGAGTCGGCGCCGATCGAGGGATTCGACACGCGCGTCATCGGCACCAACGGCTACGAGGAGACCGCAAACTCCGACATCGTCATCATCACCGCCGGCATCGCGCGCAAACCGGGAATGTCGCGCGACGACCTGCTCAACACGAACGCCGGCATCGTCAAGCAGGTCTCGGAACACGTCAAGCGCACGTCGCCGAACGCGATCGTCATCATGGTGTCGAATCCGCTCGACGTCATGGCTTACGTCGCGAAGCAGGTGACCGGCTTCCCGCGCGAGCGGGTGCTCGGCATGGCGGGCGTGCTCGACACGGCGCGCTATCGCTCCTTCCTCGCCGAGGCCCTCGACGTCTCCGTCGAAGACATCCAGGCCATGGTGCTCGGCGGCCACGGTGACACGATGGTCCCGCTCATCTCTTACACGACGGTGAGCGGCATTCCCGTCACGCAACTGATGGACAGGAAGAAGCTCGACGCGATCGTCGACCGAACCCGCAACGGCGGCGCCGAGATCGTGAAGTATCTCAAGACGGGCTCCGCGTACTACGCGCCTTCCGCCGCGTCGGTGCAGATGGCCGAAGCCATCGTGCATGACAAGAAGCGTGTGCTTCCGTGCGCGGCGTGGCTCGAGGGGGAGTATGGAATGTCCGGCCTTTTCCTCGGCGTTCCGTGCAAGCTCGGACGAAAGGGACTCGAGCAGATCATCGAAGTGGAGCTCACGTCGCAGGAGCGTATCGACCTCGGGAAGAGTGCCGAGGCGGTGCGCGAGCCGATGAGCGTCCTCAAGCTCTGATCGGCGATGCCGTTCGGGCGGTTCTGGGGCTCCACGATCGGCAAGAAGGTTGTCATGGCGGTGACGGGCATCGTGCTCGTGGGCTACATCCTCGCGCACGTGACGGCCAACCTCCTGATCTTCGCCGGCCCGAGCGCCATTGACGGATACGCCGCGAGCCTGCGCACGGTGCCGGTGCTCCTGTGGGGCGTGCGCGTGCTGCTGCTCGTGTCGGTCGTGCTGCACGTCGTCGCGGCCACGCAGCTCGCCGTGCTGGTCCGCGCAGCTCGGCCGACCGCATATCAGCGCTTCGTTCCGCAGGCATCGAGCTCCGCATCGCGAACGATGCGGTGGGGCGGCGTCGCGCTGCTCCTGTTCCTCGTGTATCACATCCTGCATTTCACGACCGGACAGGCGCATTCCGACTTCATTCACCTTGCTCCCTACCACAACGTCACCACGGCCTTTCGCGTGTGGTGGGTCGCCGGGATTTACGTCGTCGCCATGTTCGCGCTGGCGATGCACCTGTATCACGGAACGTGGAGCATGTTTCAAACACTCGGCATCGAGCATGAGCGGGTGAACCCGGCTCGGCGGCGGTTCGCGACCATCCTCGCAGTGGTGGTACCGCTAGGGTTCGTCAGCGTACCAATCGCCGTACTCCTTGGAATGCTTCGTTAGACCACGATGGAGCTACGCGCCAGGATTCCCGCCGGGCCGCTCGCCGAAAAATGGGACCGCCATCGCTTCGAGATGAAGCTGGTGAATCCCGCCAACAAGCGGCGTTACACAGTCCTCGTCGTCGGATCCGGGTTGGCGGGCGCGTCGGCCGCCGCCTCGCTCGCCGAGCTCGGCTATCAGGTGAGCTGTTTCTGCTTTCAGGATTCGCCGCGCCGTGCGCACAGCATTGCCGCCCAGGGGGGGATCAACGCCGCGAAGAACTACCAGAATGACGGTGACAGCATCTGGCGCCTGTTCTACGACACGATCAAGGGCGGAGACTTTCGCGCTCGCGAGGCCAATGTGTACCGCCTCGCCCAGATCAGCGTCGACATCATTGACCAGTGTGTGGCGCAAGGCGTTCCGTTCGCCCGCGAGTACAGCGGCTATCTCGCCAATCGCTCCTTCGGTGGCGCCCAGGTATCGCGCACCTTTTACGCACGCGGGCAGACCGGCCAGCAGCTTCTGCTCGGAGCCTACCAGGCGCTGTGCAAGGAGATCGCGCGCGGCACGGTTCGGATGTATCCGCGGACGGAGATGCTCGACCTGATCATCATCGATGGCCGGTGTCGCGGGATGGTGACGCGGAACCTCGTCACCGGCGAGGTGGTCGCCCACGTCGCCGACGCGGTGGTGCTCGCGACGGGCGGCTACGGTAACGTGTTCTATCTGTCGACCAACGCGCGCGGATCGAACGTCACGGCCACGTTTCGCGCGTGGAAGCGCGGCGCCGCGTTCGGCAACCCCTGCTTCACGCAGATTCATCCCACGTGCATCCCGGTGAGCGGCGACTACCAGTCGAAGCTCACGCTGATGTCGGAGAGCCTGCGCAACGACGGACGCGTGTGGGTGCCGAAGCGCGCTGGTGACACGCGTGCCCCTCACGAGATTCCGGAGGCCGAGCGGGACTACTACCTCGAGCGAAAGTACCCCAGCTTCGGGAACCTCTCGCCACGCGACATCGCCTCACGAGCGGCCAAGGAAGCGTGCGACGACGGGCGTGGCGTCGGACCAGGCGGGCGCGGCGTATATCTCGACTTCGCCGACGCGATCACGCGACTCGGGCGGCAAACCATCGAGGAGCGGTACGGCAACCTCTTCGAGATGTATCAGCGGATCACCGACGAGGACCCCTACCGCGTGCCAATGCGCATCTACCCCGCGGTGCACTACACCATGGGCGGGCTGTGGGTGGACTACGATCTCATGAGCACGATCCCCGGCCTGCACGTGCTGGGAGAAGCGAACTTCTCCGACCATGGCGCAAACCGCCTTGGCGCAAGCGCGCTCATGCAGGGGTTGGCCGACGGCTACTTCATCATTCCGGTCACGATTGGGGATTATCTGGCGACCGCGAAGCTCGACAAGGTGAGCGCCGATCACCCTGAGGTACGTGGCGCCCTCGAAGGCGTTTCCCGGAAGACGAAGCAACTTCTGTCGATCGCCGGCTCACGGACCGTCGACTCGTTCCATCGGGAGCTCGGCACCCTCATGTGGGACAAGTGCGGAATGACCAGAACCGCCGACGGACTCGGGGAAGCGCTGCGACGCATACCCGAGATCCGCGCCGAGTTCTGGGAGAATGTAACGGTTCCGGGGAGCGATGCCGAGTTGAATCAGGCCCTGGAGAAGGCGAACCGCGTCGCCGACTTCCTCGAGTTCGCCGAGCTGATGTGTCGAGACGCGCTGCATCGCGAGGAGTCGTGCGGAGGACACTTTCGCGACGAGCACCAGACCGCCGATGGTGAGGCCAAGCGCGACGACGAGCGCTTTGCCTACGTCGCCGCCTGGGAGTATGCCGGCGAGGGCGCCGAGCCCGTGTTGCACCGCGAGCCGCTCGTGTTCGAGAATGTTCAGCTCGCGCAGCGGAGCTACAAGTGACGATGCACCTCAAGCTGCGCGTGTGGCGACAGGCTGGGCCGACCGCGGCCGGGCGATTCGTGTCGTACGACGCGCCCGATCTCTCGGCAGACATGTCGTTCCTCGAGATGCTGGACGTCGTCAACGAGCGGCTCATCGAGAAGGGTGAGGCGCCGATCGCGTTCGATCACGACTGCCGCGAGGGGATTTGCGGCTCGTGCGGGCTCATGATCAACGGAGTCGCTCATGGCCCGATGCGCGGCACCGCCACCTGTCAGCTACACCTCCGAAGCTTCCGCGACGGCCAGGAGGTGGTGATCGAGCCGTGGCGCGCGAAGGCATTTCCCGTCGTGCGTGACCTCGTGGTCGATCGCAGCGGACTCGATCGCATCATTGCCGCAGGGGGCTACATCAGCGCACGGACAGGCGGGGTCCCCGACGCGAACGCGGTGCTCGTCGCGAAGGACGACGCCGATTCGGCGATGGATGCCGCGGCCTGCATCGGGTGTGGCGCCTGCGTCGCGGCATGCCCGAATGCGTCGGCATCGCTTTTCGCCGCTGCGAAGATCGCCCACCTCGGCCTCATGCCGCAGGGTCAGCCCGAGCGCGCGAAACGTGTGCTGCGGATGGTCTCGCAGATGGACATGGAGGCATTCGGCAACTGCACGAACATCGGGGAGTGTCAGGAAGCCTGCCCCAAGCTGATCAGCATCGACGTGATCGCCAGAATGAACCGCGATTTTCTGCGGGCGTCGATGTTCGGGCGGGCGGAAAGGGCGGGGTCGTCCGGCGAGGGGTGAGCACTTCCCATCGCTCTTTCAGCCGAGCCAAGTGCTTGGCTCGTGCCGTGGGCCCGCGAAGCAAGGGACCATTACTCCGACCCCAAAAACGTCTTGGCGCGGTTGCTGCATTCCAGCGAGGCACATCAACTGGAGATCGCCTTGACTGGACCGAGACCACAGGACGAATCGTCCCGTCGTCCCATCGATCGCACCTATCCCGCCGAGGCTCCGGCCGAGCGTGGCGTTCCCGCTGATCGCGCCGTGCCGGCGGATCGGCCCGTTCCGCGTGACCTCGACGAGGCGGCCCTCGGCGGGGCAGACGCGGTGCCCGACACCCCTGGCATCGCGGATCATGGCGCGCATGCCGGGGAGGAGCGGCGCCGTGCGCCGCGCACCAATCCTGGAACGCTTGCGCAGGTCTCGGCAGGCAAGGGAACGACGATGTGGCTCTCGATCGCCGGGATCGCCGTCGTCCTGATCCTGCTGGCGATCATGTTCTTCTAGGGCGCAGGGCCGGTGGGTCAGAGCTTGGGCAGCGTCACGCCCTGTTGATTCTGGTACTTGCCGGCCTTGTCCTTGTACGAGACCTCCGGCTCTTCGTCTCCCTCGAAGAAGAGCACCTGCGCGATTCCCTCGTTCGCGTAGATCTTCGCCGGTAGCGGCGTCGTGTTCGAGATCTCGAGCGTCACGTAACCCTCCCACTCCGGCTCGAAGGGTGTGACGTTCGTGATGATCCCGCACCGCGCGTATGTCGACTTGCCGACGCATATCGTCATGACTTTCCGGGGAATGCGGAAAAATTCCACGGAGCGGGCGAGCGCGAACGAGTTCGGCGGGACAATGCAGACATCCCCCTCGAACTCGACGAACGACTTCGGGTCGAACGCCTTCGGATCGACGATCGAGTTCAGGACGTTCGTAAAGATCCGGAACTCGCGCGCCACGCGCATATCGTAGCCATAGGAGCTCACGCCATACGAGATCACGCCCTGGCGGACCTGTCGGTCCTCGTAGGGCTCGATCATGCCGTGCTCGCGCGCCATGCGACGGATCCAGCGATCCGACTTGATGGACATGATAAGGGACTTTAGGAGGTGGTCCAGCGCGACGATCTGACCATCGCCGCCATCGTAGGCGCGGGGAATGTATGCGGAAGGGAGGACGGATTGAAGGCTGCGAACTGCGAGCTGCGAACTGCGAAGGGGGCCTGAGCAAGTTCCCTTGGCCGCCCCTGATATCCCAGGGTTTTGGTTCGCAGTTCGCAGCTCGCAGTTCGCAGCCGCTCTCCCTTCCATCGTCTTTCCCGTCGCAATAATATTCGCTGACTGGAGAACGTGAAAAATTTCACGAAGTCCGGAGACTGATGTCGCGCACGTATTTGCCGGTCCTGCTGCTCATGGGATTCGTCGTCTTCAACGCGATTCTCATGATCGGCCTCTCGCACTTGACCATGCGCTCCCGGCCGACGCCGGTGAAGCAGTCCGCGTACGAGTCCGGCATCCCGGCGCTCGGCGAAGCGCGCGAGCGTTTCTCCGTCAAGTTCTACATGGTCGCGATGTTGTTCATCATCTTCGACATCGAAACCGTCTTTCTGATTCCGTGGGGGGCGTACTTCCGCAATCTGAGCTGCGCCGTCCCGCTCGTCGACGGCCTGTGTCCCAGCGGGCAGGTCTCCATGTTCGGCCTCGTCGAGATGCTCGTCTTCATGGCCATTCTGATCGTCGGCCTCGTCTACGTGTGGAAGAAGGGGGCGCTGCAATGGGATTGAGCCCACGTCCCGAGCCGCGCGGCGTCGAGCCGACAGGCGGCGAGAACTGGGTCACCACCAAGCTGGATGCGCTGGTCAACTGGTCGCGCGCCAATTCGCTCTGGCCCATGCCGTTCGGCACGGCATGCTGCGCGATCGAGTTCATGGCCACCGCCGCGAGCAAATTCGACCTTGCGCGCTTTGGCATGGAGCGCATGAGCTTCTCGCCTCGTCAGGCCGACGTCCTCATCTGCGCCGGTCGCGTTCCCTTCAAGCTCGCGCCGGTGATTCGCCGCATCTGGCAACAAATGCCGCAGCCGAAATGGTGCATCTCCATGGGAGCGTGCGCCTCGTCGGGCGGCATGTTCGACAATTACGCCGTCGTGCAGGGCATCGACACGATCATCCCGGTGGATGTCTACGTCCCCGGATGCCCGCCGCGTCCCGAAGGGCTCATCTACGGGATTCTCCTTCTTCAGGAAAAGGTGAAGCAGGAGCACATGGGCGATGAAAAAATCCGGCGGGAGATGGAGCCGGATCCGAAGAGTGGGCTCTACATTCCACCGGCGGCGATCGACGAGCTGTCGGAGCCGTTCGGCAACTCCGTTCACCAGACGCGCTCCGGCTTGTGACTTCGAGCTCGCCTGTCGCCCGCGCGGGCGACGGTGGCGCCCCGGGATTGGCGCCCGTCACGCCGCATAACGTTCCTCGCGAAGGCGGACCGTCGAACCCTACCGCGTCCGCGCTGCAATCGCGGTTTGGGGACGCGGTTCGTCGCGTCGACGTCGTGTGGGGAGAGACCACGGTGTACGTCGCGCGCGAGCGGCTCCTCGAGATCGTGCGATGGCTCCACGACGATCCGGAACAGCAGTACGACTACCTCTCGGATGTCACGGGCGTGGAGTTCCGCGATCCTGAGCGACCACTCGAGGTCGTGTGGCACTTGCGATCGCTGCCCCGCCGCCGTTTCCTCCGTCTCAAGGTCGAGCTGCCACGCGGTGCGCCGCTCGAGGTTGAAAGCGTGTGGCCGGTGTACCGCGGCGCGGATTGGCTCGAACGCGAATGCTATGACATGTTCGGCGTCCGCTTCACGGGCCATCCGGATCTCCGACGCATTCTGATGTGGGAGCAGTATCGCGAAGGCTTCCCACTCCGAAAGGACTTTCCGTTGCGCGGGCGCTTCTCGCGCGCCGAGCAGCTCCGTCAGGCGCTGGCCGCGAACCCCGAAGCGCGATACTCGATGGAGGAGCTGTCCATCGCTGATGCCTTCGAGGATCTGCCCGACGACATGCGACAACGGTTGAAAGCAGGCGAGCGGACCGGCGAATAATGGCGACCACCAGACGAACCGTGGACGTGGCGCTGTCCACCACCGGACTCGACGACCGTGGACGCCCGGTACGCACGCCGCTGGTCACCGATGCCAGCGGCTCCGCGATCGCGCTGGAAGAGCCGCCGATGCTCGAGCCGGAGATCGGGGGCGAGCACATGCTCATCAACATCGGCCCGCAACACCCCGCCACGCACGGTGTGCTGCGGCTGGTGCTCGAGCTCGACGGTGAGACCGTCGTGCGATGCATCCCCCATATCGGCTATCTGCACTGCGGTTTCGAGAAGATCGGAGAGTACCGCCAGTACAATCAGATCATCCCATGGACCGATCGCGAGGACTACCTCAATTCCATCGGTAACAACGTCGCCTTCGCGATCGGCGCCGAGCGTCTCTTCGGAATCGAGATCACCGAGCGCTGCACCGTCCTCCGCGTCATTGCCGCCGAGCTGTCGCGCATCATCTCGCACCTCGTGTGGTTAGGCACGACCTGCATCGACATCGGCGCGTTCACCCCGTTCCTGTGGTCGTTCCAGGAGCGGGAGAACGTCTACAAGCTGCTCGAGTCGTGGGTCGGCGCGCGCCTCACGACCTCGGCCACGCGCGTCGGCGGCATGGCGGCGGACATTCCCGACGGA
Organism: Gemmatimonadaceae bacterium; assembly: GCA_035249985.1. Classification (GTDB taxonomy): domain Bacteria; phylum Gemmatimonadota; class Gemmatimonadetes; order Gemmatimonadales; family Gemmatimonadaceae; genus JAICNG01. The sequence goes on along the minus strand of DATFFP010000081.1, from coordinate 39,840 downwards.
TGGATGGAGGGGTTGCGGGCGTTCATTGCGCACTTCCCCAAGACCATCGATGAGGTCGATCGCATGCTCACCAAGAATGCGATCTGGGTGGGGCGCACCGTCGGCCTCGGCACCATGACGGCCGCGGAAGCGACCAACTACGGGCTGTCCGGACCGATGCTTCGCGCATCGGGCGTGGATTACGACGTGCGCAAGGACTTTCCCTACCTCGACTACGAGACGTACGACTTCGACGTGCCGATAGGCACGAATGGCGATGTGTACGACCGGTTCCTCGTCCGCATGGAGGAGCTGCGGCAATCCGTTCGCATCCTCCAGCAGGCCGCTGATCGCCTGCCTGATGGCCCGGTGAATGTCGACGACCATCGCGTCGTACTCCCGCCGAAATCGAAGGCGATGAGCGACATGGAGTCGATGATCCATCACTTCAAGCAGGTGATGGAAGGCCCGCGTCCTCCCGTGGGCGAATCGTACGTCGCGGTCGAGAGCCCGAAGGGCGAGAAGGGCTATTACATGGTGTCCGATGGCACGTCGAAGCCGGTGCGCTGGCGCATTCGTCCGCCGTCGTTCGTGAATCTTTCCGCGATTCCCAAAATGGTCGAGGGGCACCTGCTGTCCGACGTCATCGCCATCAACGCCAGTATCGACATCGTGATGGGAGAGATCGACCGGTGACGCCGGCTGAGATCGGCGCCACTCACGCGCCCGGCCACGCCCCGCATGGCGATCGCGCCCACGCCCATGCAGTGGAATACCAGCCGGTATTCACCGGGGCCGCGCGTGCCGAGCTGGACGCGCTGCTCACGCGCTATCCGACCAAGATGGCGGCGCTTCTTCCCGCACTCTGGATCGTGCAGCGCGAGCGCGGCTGGGTCAGCGAAGGAGCGATGACCGAAGTAGCTCAAGTGCTCGAGCTGACACCGGCGTACGTGAAGGGCGTCGTCACCTTCTACACGATGTACCATCAGCATCCCGTCGGCCGATACTTCGTCCAAGTGTGCACGACCTCTCCCTGCGGCGCCTGCGGGGCGGAGGACGTCGTCCGCGCATTTCTCGAGCACACGGGCACGGGGGAGCTGGGGGTGACATCACCAGACGGCAAGTTCACCGTGATCGAGGTGGAGTGCCTCGGGGCCTGCGGCTTCGCGACGCCCGTGATGGTCAACGATGAGTTCCATGAATCCGTGACAGCCGATCGCGTTCAGGACATCCTCAGCAAGCTCGAGTAATGGGATTTCCCCACAAGAGTCACCCGAGAGAGACGCCGGTGCTGTCGACGCACTTCGGCGATTCGGAGGCCCGGTCACTCTCGGGCTGGCGGGCGCGCGGAGGATATCGCGCGCTCGAGCAGGCGCTTGGTATGGCCCCCGCGGATATCGTGAACGTCGTGAAGGACTCGGGGCTGCGCGGGCGTGGCGGGGCAGGGTTCCCGACCGGCCTCAAGTGGTCGTTCATGAAGCCCGGCGACGGAAAACCACACTATCTCTGCTGCAACGCCGACGAATCCGAGCCGGGGACGTTCAAGGATCGCGAGATCATGCGCTGGACGCCCCATGCGCTCATCGAAGGGTGCGCGATCGCCTCACACGCGATCGGCGCCGAGACATGCTACATCTACATCCGCGGCGAGTTCACGGAGCCGTTGCAGACCGTCGGCGCCGCGCTCGATGAAGCCTATCGCGATGGTATTCTCGGCAAGAGCGCGATGGGGACGGGGAAGCGCGTCGACATCTACATCCACAAGGGTGCAGGCGCCTACATCTGCGGGGAAGAAACCGCGCTGATGAACTCGATCGAGGGGCGTCGCGGCAACCCCAGAATCAAGCCGCCGTTCCCGGCCGTCGCCGGGCTCTTTGGTCAGCCGACGACGATCAACAACGTCGAAACGCTCGCGGCCGTCCCGCCCATTCTCACCAATGGGGCGGAGTGGTACAAGGCGATGTCGCTGTCGAATCCAAAGAGCACCGGCACCAAGCTCTTCTCGGTGTGCGGCAACATCGCGCGCCCTGGCAACTACGAAGTCACCATGGGCTTTCCGTTCCGCGAGTTCCTGCATGACATCTGCGGTGGCGCGCGACCTGGGCACACGCTCAAGGCAGTGATCCCGGGCGGGTCATCGGTGCCGATCCAGACCATGCAGGAAGCCGACGCGACGGTCATGGATTACGAGGGCTTCGTCGCCAACGGGTCCATGCTTGGCTCCGGCGGCGTGATCGTGTTCGACGACTCGGTGTGCATGGTGCGCATGATCGGTCGGCTCGCGCGCTTCTACGCCCATGAGAGCTGCGCGCAGTGCACCCAGTGCCGGGAAGGGACCGCGTGGGTGACGAAGATTCTCGAGCGTATGGAGAACGGGGCAGGGACGACGCGGGATCTGGACACGTTGCTGGAGCTGTCGGAGAACATGACGGGAAAAACGATCTGCGTTCTGAGCGACTCCTGCGCGGCGCCGGTGGTCTCCGGCATTCAGAAATTCCGCCATGAATTCGAGGCGCACATCAACGGGAAGCGTTGCCCCATGCGCAGCGCGGCGGCCGCCTGATGAGCGACGCGAAGATGATCACGCTGACGATCGAGGGTCGTCAGGTGCGCGTCGCCGAGGGAACCTCGATTCTCGAGGCGGCGAAGGCCGCCGGCGTCCTGGTTCCCCACTACTGCTACCACCCCGGTCTCCCGGTCGCCGGCGTCTGCCGGATGTGTCTCGTCGAAGTCGAGAAAGCGCCGAAGCTCGCGCCCGCTTGCGCGACCGCGGTGGTGGAAGGGCAAGTCGTGCACGTGCACACGGAGAAGGCGCTCGAGGCACGGAAGGGCGTCCTCGAATTCCTGCTCATCAATCATCCGCTCGATTGCCCCATCTGCGATCAGGCCGGTGAGTGCGAGCTCCAGGACTACACCTTCGCCGAAGGGCGGTCGGAGGGTCGCCTCATCGAGCCGAAGCGCTTCAACCCGGTCGAGGATTTCGGCGGTGACGTTCTTTACGTCACCAACCGGTGCATCCTCTGCACGCGGTGCGTGCGCTTCATGGATGACGTGGCACAGGAGCCGGTCCTCAACGTCAGCGAGCGCGGCGATCGCGCCGTCATCGGGAAATTCGAGGGGCAGGATCTGACGCACCCGTGGTCGGGCAACGTCGTCGACCTCTGCCCGGTGGGAGCGCTGCTGTCGAAGGACTTCCTGAACAAGGCGCGCGCATGGGAGCTGGACCGAGCCGCCTCGGTCTGCCCCAACTGCACGCAGGGATGCAACATCATGGTCGAGACGCGCGACAACATGGTCGTGCGCCTGCGTCCTCGATCGAACGAGGACGTGAACAAGTACTTCATGTGCGACTACGGCCGCCTGAACTATCGGTGGATGAACCGGACCGATCGTCTGGAGGCACCACTCGTCAGGCACGGCGATCGACTGGCAGCCGCTGAGTGGGAGGTCGCGATCGACGCTGCCGCCAGGGCGCTGGATGGAAAGCGCATTCACGCGGTGGTCTCCCCCTCGCTGTCGAACGAAGCCCTTTATCTCGTCTCGCGGATTCTTGGTCGCGGCGACGGCACCGGGGCCTTCCGCGTCGAGCGCGGTCCGGAAGCGCCCCTCCCCGGCGTCGAGGATCTCGCGCTGCGCGCGGATCGCGCAGCGAATGTGCAGGGGGCTGAGATGCTCGGCTTCCGCCGCTCCGACTCGCCGCTCGCCGGTCTGCGGGGCGGAGACGCCCTCCTGTTCGTGGACGCCGATCCATCTGTCCTCGACATGGGTGATCTCGAGCGCGCCGGCGCGGTCGTCGTCATTGGAACCGCGCTTCCCGAGGTTCTGCGAACGGCAGACGCGGTGCTCCCGATCGCCAACATGGTCGAGGAGGAGGGCACGTTCACGAACATCCGGGGACGCGTTCAGCGATTTCTTCAGGCGCGCGCCGCGCCGGGAATGGCGAGGCCCAGCTGGTGGGTGCTCGGTGACCTGCTCGCGCGAATGGGGGAGCCCGGTAGCTACTTCCTGGCAAGCGACGTGTTCGCTGCCCTGGCGGCATCGCGGAGCGAGTTCGCCGGCATGTCGTACGACTCGCTCGGTCTTCGCGGACTGCCTGTGATGACGCCCGCGGGTGCACGATGAGCTGGTCGCTCGTGCTGGGCTTGCTGCAGGTGGCGGATCCGCAGGCGCCGCCCGTCTCCACATCGGTCTTTGTGATCGCGACGGTCATCAAGATGATCATCGTGTTCACCGTGTTGATGGTCGGTGTCGCCTTGTTGACGCTCGCGGAACGCAAGATCTCGGCGTGGATTCAGGACCGTCACGGGCCGAATCGCGTGGGTTGGCACGGTCTGCTCCAGCCGGCCGCCGACGGTGTGAAGAACATCATGAAGGAGGAGACGTATCCGGACGCGGCGTACAAGCCGCTGTTCATTCTGGCGCCTGCGCTCGCCTTCATCCCCGCGATGCTCACCTTCGCGGTCATTCCGTTCGCCTCACCGTTGCCGACGAGCAAGGGACTGATCGAGATGGTCGTAGCACCGCTGCCGATCGGGTTCCTGTACATTCTCGCCATTGCCTCCCTCGGTGTGTACGGAATCGTTCTGGCGGGGTGGTCCTCCAACAACAAGTACTCGCTGCTTGGCGGCCTGCGCTCCAGCGCGCAGATGGTCTCGTACGAGATCTCGATGGGCCTGTCGACGGTGGCGGTACTGCTCGTCGCCGGCAACGTCGCGCTCAACGACATCATCTGGCAGCAGGCGACGACGGTGTGGAACTTCTTCGGCCTCATGGTCGCGTTCATCATCTTCCTGATCGCCGCCTTCGCCGAAACGAATCGCCTGCCGTTCGACCTTCCGGAAGCCGAGTCCGAGCTCATCGCCGGCTACCACACGGAGTACAGCGCGATGAAGTTTTCACTCTTCTTCATCGCCGAGTACTCGAACATGGTCACCGCCAGTGCGCTGCTCGTGACGCTGTTCTTCGGCGGCTGGGACATTCCGTTCACGCTGTGGGACAACGTGGCGCCCTGGTCGATCGGGAAGACGCTGCTCACGGGGCTGTTCTTCGCCGTGAAGGTGCTTTTCTTCCTGTTCTTCTACATGTGGATCCGGTGGACGCTACCGCGGTTCCGCTACGACCAGCTGATGTCGCTCGGCTGGCGCGTGCTGCTGCCGGTCGCGCTCGTGTACATCGTGATCATCGCCGCCACCCTGCTGATTCTCGATCTGCTCGGCATCCGGCCTGGCGCGTTGTATGGCCTCATCCTTGGCGTCCTGAACCTGGTGCTCGCCGGCGTGCTGTTCCTCATTCTGGATAGTGGGCGCATCATCAGTCCGGCCTCGGGGCGCGTAGAGCCGGAGCAGCTGCGCCGTCTGCGTGCGATGCGATCGCGCTCCCCGCTCGCCGCGCCGGGAGGAGACTGATGGCGATCGGCGTGAAGGTCGTGACCCGACCAACGGAGCAGGTGAGCTACGTCCGCGCGACGCTCAAGGGCATGGCGCTGACCTTCAAGCACCTCATCAACCCGCATAAGGTGACGACGCAGTACCCGGAGGAGAAAGAGCCGATCTCGCGGCGGTGGCGGGGCACGCATCGCATGCTCACCGACGAGACGGGAAAGGCGAAGTGCGTCGCGTGCGGGCTCTGCCCGCAGATCTGTCCCGCCAATTGCATCAAGCTCGTGCCGGGTGAGGACGAGGAAGGGAATCGCTACCCCCTGGTGTACGAGATCGACGAGTTTCGCTGCATCTTCTGCGGCTACTGCCAGGAGGTGTGTCCGGAGGAAGCGATTCACGTCGGCCGGCACTACGAGAATGCCGAGTACAGTCGCGCAGGGTTCGTATACGACCTCGAGCGGCTGACGGCGCAGACGCATCCCGTCTGTGAGATGTGGGACCCCGCCGATCCGAAGGGCGAGTGATGGGACTCTTCTACACGTTCCATTTCTATCTCTTCGGAGTCATTGCCATCATCTCGGCGGTGGCGTTCGTCACTCGGAGGAGTCCGGTGGCGGCCGCGCTGTGGCTCGTGAACACGATGTTCTGCATCGCTGCACTGTACGTGATGATGGATGCGCAGTTCATCGCGGCCATCCAGGTGCTCGTGTACGCCGGTGCGATCATGGTGGTGTTCCTGTTCGTGGTCATGCTTCTCAACCTCGGGCATGTGTCTGACGTCACCGACATCGCGGGAGGCAAGACCAAGCTGGCGGCCGGCATCGTCGGTCTGCTCCTCCTCGCCGAAGTCTTCGTGCTGTGGAAGGATGATTCGGCTCCCGCGCCAGTTCCGGCCCAGCAGCCGCTCGAGACCGGGGTGATCGATCAGGTGGCCGCGCCACTCTTCCGCGAGTACCTGCTCGCGTTCGAGATCACCAGCGTCCTGCTCCTCGCCGCCATCGTGGGCGCCGTGGTCCTCGCCAAGCGGAGAGCGACATGATTCAGGAGGCGCTGTTCTTCTCCGCCGTTTTGTTCATCATCGGCGTGCTCGGCGTGCTCACCCGCCGCAACGCGATCATCATTTTCATGTGCGTCGAGCTCATGCTCAACGCCGTGAATCTCTCGTTCGTCGCGCTATCCAGGCTCTACGGCATTGCCGGGCAGGTGTTCGTGATCTTCGTCATGACCGTTGCCGCGGCTGAAGCGGCGGTCGGGCTGGCGATCATCATCAGCATCTTCCGCCACCACGAGAACGTCGACCTCCGCAACATCAACCTGATGCGCGGGTGATGCTCCTCCAGCAAGCCGCCGCGACAACCGGGCACCCTCTCAGTGGGACTGTAGCCGATTGGATGTGGCTCCTCCCACTGCTCCCGCTGCTCGGATTCGTCCTCAACGGGCTTCTCGCGGTCGTGTCCGTGTACCGTCGTGGTCCCTCCGACCCAGCGGCGGACTCCGTCCACGGTCACGGGGTGGGTCACGACGCCGTACATGCTGATACGGCCCACGTCGCAGCTCACGATACGCACCACCATGCACCGCCGCGCCACAGGTTCGCCGGGCTGGCCAGCATCATCGGACCGGCGGTGCTCTTTGCCGCATTCGGCCTCGCGGTGTCGATTTTCGGTGCGATGTCGGGCGCCAATCACCTCGAGCAACCGTACGTCCAGCGCTACTTCACCTGGATGCCGGTGGGCGATTTCCGCATCGAGGCCGCGTTCCAGCTCGATCAGCTGTCGATGATCATGGTCCTCGTGATCACCGGCGTCGGGGCGCTCATCCATCTCTTCAGCATCGGGTACATGCGCGATGACCCCGGCTATCCGCGGTTCTTCGCGTACCTGAATCTCTTCGTCTTCTTCATGCTCGTGCTCGTGCTGGGCGCGAACTATCCGGTCATGTTCGTCGGCTGGGAGGGCGTGGGGCTCTGTTCGTATCTTCTCATCGGCTTCTGGTTCAGCGATAGGGCCAACGCCGATGCGGGGAAGAAAGCGTTCATCGTCAACCGGATCGGCGATTTCGGCTTTCTCGTCGCCATGTTCCTGCTGTATGCGAACATCGCCGCCCTCGATTTCGTCGGGATTTCGCAGCGCGCGGGCGATCTCGCGCCGGCAATCGTTACCGCCATCTGCCTGTTCTTTTTCCTCGGCTGTGCGGGCAAGAGCGCACAGATCCCGTTGTACGTGTGGCTGCCCGACGCGATGGCCGGGCCGACTCCGGTGTCCGCGCTCATCCATGCAGCGACCATGGTTACCGCCGGCGTGTATCTCATCGCGCGCAGCGCGGTGCTCTTTGCGCTCTCGCCGGTGGCCAGTCTCACCGTCGCGGTCGTCGGTGCCCTGACGGCGCTCTTGGCTGCGACGATCGGCCTCAAGCAGTGGGACATCAAGCGCGTCCTCGCCTATTCGACGGTGTCACAGCTCGGCTACATGTTCGTCGGCGTCGGCGTCGGCGCCTACGCCGCGGGAATTTTCCATCTCGTCACTCACGCCTTCTTCAAGGCACTCCTGTTCCTCGGGTCGGGCTCGGTGATCTTCGCGATGCACCGTGCCTATCACGCGACGCACTCGCACGCGGACGCCCAGGACATGCGCAACATGGGCGGCCTTGGTCGCTATCTGCCGTGGACGTTTGCGTTGATGTGGATCGCGACGCTGGCGATTTCGGGCATACCGCCGCTCTCGGGGTTCTTCTCGAAGGATGAGATTCTTGCCGGCGTGTTCGCGCGGGCGGGTCACTCCACGCTCGCCGATGCCACCTGGTTAGGCATTCCGGGCGGGCCGCTCCTCTACGGCATTTACGGTATCGGCCTCTTCACCGCGCTGCTCACCGCGATCTACATGACGCGGATGATGATCTATACCTTCCACGGTCCGAACCGGACGGGGGAGACCGAGCGCTCGCACCTCGCGGAGGCGCCGTGGGTGATGACGCTGCCGCTGGTCGTGCTGGGGATTCTCAGCGCGATTGGCGGGTGGCTGAACCTCCCCGAGCTCATGCGCTTCCTGGGTCCGCCGCAGTGGCTGCACCACTGGCTCGATCCGGTCGTCGGCGCGCCGGCGCTCGCGGTCACTGGAGGCGAAGCGGTTCACCTCACGCATCGGACGGAGTACTTCCTCATCGGTGCGGCCGTGGCGATCGCCGTCGTCGGCATCCTGTTCGCCTTCGTGCGCCTCAAGCCGGCGCGGCTGGTGACCAAGGGGCAGGCTGTGCCGGAGCGTGGCTTCGCGCGCGTCCTCGCCAACAAGTGGTACGTGGACGAGGCCTACGATCGCACGATCGTGCGGCCGCTCGTCGGCGTATCCCGCCGCCTGCTGTGGACGGTGACCGACAAGTGGCTCATCGACGGCCTCCTCGTGAACGGCAGCGCCAGGCTGACGAGCCTTTTCGGACGCGTAGGCTCGTATCTGCAGACGGGGAGTGTCAGTACCTACGCCTGGGCGATCGTCCTCGGCGTGCTGGTGGTGCTCGGCGCCTTCACCCTTCGTTAGGCCATGCTCGAATTCCTCGCCGACATTGGCTACGAGCGGTGGGTGCTGCCCGCGTTGCTCCTCATTCCCCTGGCCGGCGCGATCCTGATCTACGTTGCGCGCATCGGCCGAGGACGCGCCGATGACATTGCCAATGCCGCGAGCGCTCGAGTCATCGCGTTCGCGACGCTGCTGGTGGAATTCATCGTGTCGGCGGGGCTCTGGTGGACGTTCGATCCGGCGCGCAGCACCTGGCAGAACGTCGTCATGAAAGCGTGGATCCCCGAGTGGGGCGCCAACTTCGTCGTCGGCATCGACGGGATCTCGCTCATGATGATCCTGCTGACGACGTTCATCATGCCGCTCTCCGTGCTGGGCAGCTGGACGAGTGTACGCGAAAAGCTTCCGGCCTACTACGCTCTCCTGCTGGTGCTTACCACGGGGATGATCGGGGTCTTCATTTCCCTCGATCTGCTGCTGTTCTACGTGATGTGGGAAGTGATGCTCATCCCGATGTATTTCATCATCGGCATCTGGGGCGGGGAGCGCCGGATCTACGCCAGCATCAAGTTCTTCCTCTACACGATGATCGGGTCGCTGCTCATGCTGGTGGCGATCCTCTACCTGTGGATTCAGACGTGGCAGGCTGGCGCACCGACGTTCAGCTACGACTCGTTGCTGCGCACCATCGACGTCAGCCGAACCGCCGGCCTCTTGCTCTTCGGCGCCTTCTTCCTCGCGTTCGCGGTGAAGGTGCCGATGTTCCCCTTCCATACGTGGCTGCCCGACGCGCATGTGGAAGCGCCCACGGCGGGGTCGGTCATCCTCGCCGGCATCATGCTCAAGATGGGCACGTATGGATTCCTGCGGTTCGCAATGCCGCTGTTCCCGGACGTCGTGATGTCGCCCGCCGTGCGGACGACCATGTTGGCGCTCGCCGTGATCGGCATCGTGTACGGCGCGCTGGTCGCGATGGTGCAGCCGGACTTCAAGAAGCTGGTGGCGTACTCGTCCGTGAGCCACCTCGGCTTCGTCATGCTCGGCATCGTCGCGCTGACGCTCGAGAGCGTGCAGGGCGCCCTGATGGTCATGATCAACCATGGCATTTCCACGGGCGCGCTCTTCTTTCTCATCGGCATGATCTATGAGCGCCGGCACAGCCGCATGATCGACGCCTATGGCGGAATCGCTCGCGTGGTCCCTCTGTTTGCCGTCATGCTCACGATCGTCTCACTCAGCTCGATTGGCCTTCCCGGGACGAACGGGTTCGTCGGGGAATTCCTCGTGCTGGTCGGAAGCTTCCGTACCCAGCCGATCTGGACCGTGATTGCGACGACCGGCGTCATCTTCGCCGCGGCCTACCTGCTCTGGGCGATCCAGCGCATTCTGTTCCAGCCGGTGACACACGCCGAGAACGAGCGGCTGACCGATCTCAATGTGCGCGAGATGGTGATCATGGCCGCCCTCGTGATTCCGATCTTGTGGATTGGCATTTATCCCAAGCCCATTCTCGATCGGATGGAGCGCTCCGCGGCCCAGTTCATCTCTGACGTCGAGCGCGGAGCCGCCGAACGTACGGGCGCGTCGCGGATGGGGAACTGATGCGCTTCGATCTCGATCGTCCCCTCGAGCTCACCTTCGCGCTCGCGCCCGACCTGCTGCTCATCGCCGGCACCATGGTGCTCCTGCTCGCGAGCGCGTGGGGAACCGAGACCGCGACCCGTCAGCGCGCAGTCGGGCGGTGGAGCATCGCGCTCTGCGTGCTGACGCTCGCGGCCGTGATCTACATGTGGTGGGCCGGGCACACGGCGACGCGCGGCGCCATCGCGGTCGATCCATTCCGGTGGGCCACCGACGTGCTCATTCTGCTCGGGGCCATCCTCGCCATCGCGCTCTCGATGGACTATCTCGAGCGCGAGCGCATCGATGTCGCCGAGGCCCACGTCCTCATCTTGTTCGCGGTCTCGGGAATGATGCTTCTGGCAGCCGCGCGAGATCTGATGATCGTCTTCCTCGGCATCGAGCTGATGTCGATCGCGGTCTACGTGCTGGCGGGTCTCAACCGACGGAGCAGCCGCGCTGCCGAAGCCGCGCTCAAATACTTCCTGCTCGGCGCCTTCTCGAGCGGATTCCTCCTGTATGGCATCGCGCTCGTGTTCGGCGCGACCGGCAGCACCAACATCGCGGATATCGGTGCGGCAATTCTGGAGCGCGGCCTCACGACAAACGCGATGCTTCTGGCCGGCGTCGGGCTCCTCATTGTTGGTTTGGGGTTCAAGGTGGCGGCCGCGCCATTTCACATGTGGACGCCGGACGTCTATGAGGGCGCCCCCACGCCCATGACGGCATTCATGGCGGCGGCGGTGAAGGCGGCCGCGTTCGCCGTCTTCCTGCGTATCTGGATGGAGGCGTTCCCCTATCTCAATGGCGCCTGGCACAAACCGCTGTGGTATTTGGCGGTCGTTACGATGGTCGTCGGGAACGTCGTCGCCCTCGCCCAGAAGAACATCAAGCGCATGCTCGCCTACTCGAGCATCGCGCACGCGGGCTACCTGCTCGTCGCGGTCGTGGTGAGCAACTTCGAGGGGGCGTCGGCGTACCTGTTCTATGTCTTCGCCTACACGCTGGCCACGATGGGCGCCTTCGCGGTCGTGATCGCGCTCGCGCAAACCGGGGAGCGTGGTCAGGAGATCGAGGACTATGCCGGATTGTGGCGAGTGCGGCCGGGCCTCGCGGCCGCGATGGCGGTATTCATGCTCGCCCTTCTGGGATTCCCGATCTTTGGCGGAATGGGATTCTTCGCCAAATGGTACGTCTTGCAGGCCGCCCTGCGCCCGCCCTCACAGACGAATCTGGCAATCTGGGTGGTGGGCACGAGCCTGGTGTCGGCGGCCTACTATCTGTACGTCGTCATGGTGATGTTCATGAAGGCTCGGCCCGCTGAGGCACCGAGTCCGCTGAAGGTGCCGGGGATGACGCGGTTCGTGATCGCGACGTGCGCGATCGTTCTGCTCGTCGTCGGCGTGTGGCCCCAGCCGGTGCTGCGCGTTGCACGTCGCAGCCTTCCACAGCTGGTGCACCTGTCCGAGGACCTGCCCCGCGCGCCGGCACCTCCGCGCTGAGGCACCGGCCATCGGGACGGCGCCAGTGTTCCTGCCTCGCGAGTGGACACGATGACCAGCATCGCCAAAGAGATTTTCCGGCAGTACGACATTCGCGGCATCGTCGGCAGGGATCTCCATCCCGAGACCGCCCACGCGATCGGCCGTGCATACGCGGCGTACATCGCCGACCACGGGGCGCGCGGCACGGTTGCGGTGGGTCGAGACAACCGGCCGAACGGGAAACCCCTTCGTGATGCCCTCGTGCGTGGCCTCACCGAGGCAGGCGTCGATGTCATCGACGTCGGGATCGTTCCCACACCGCTCCTCTACTGGTCGCTCCACAACCTCGATGTCGTGGGCGGCATCCAGATCACCGGCTCGCACAACCCTCCCGAGTACAACGGGTTCAAGCTGAGCGTCGGGAAGGGCAGCCTTCACGGGGAAGAGATCCAGGCCCTCTACGGCGTGATCATGGCCGGCAAGTTCCCGACGGGCCGTGGCCGCGTTGGCGAGGAGCACGTCATCGACCGCTACATCGCGGACATCGTCAAGCGGGTAGGGAAGCTCTCGCGTCCGTTGCGCGTCGTCGCCGACTGCGGCAACGGCGCTGGCGCGTTGGTCGCACCGCAGCTCCTGAAAGCGATCGGCGCGACGCTCGACACGCTGTTCTGTGAAAGCGACGGGACGTTTCCGAATCACCACCCCGACCCTACGGTCGTCGAGAATCTTCAGGATCTCATCGAGGCCGTGCATCGCGATCGCGCGGACATCGGCGTCGCTTTCGATGGCGATGCCGATCGCATCGGTGTAATCGATGACAAGGGCGGCATCGTGTGGGGCGACCACGTTTTGATTCTCTACGCGCGCGATGTCCTTTCCCGAACGGGGCGCGGGCAGCCGATCATCTTCGACGTGAAGTGCTCGCAGGCGTTGCCAGACGCCATCAAGAAGGCGGGCGGAACGCCAGTGATGTGGAAGACTGGCCATTCGCTGATCAAGGACAAGATGAAGGAGCTGAGGGCGCCGATCGCTGGCGAAATGTCGGGCCACATGTTCTTCACCGAAGGATTCTACGGTCATGACGATGCGCTCTACGGCGCCGCGCGCCTCCTGCGCATCGTCGCCGATTCGGGCAAGAGCGTAACCGAGCTTCTCGCCGATGTGCCGAAGTTCGTGAGCACTCCCGAGCTTCGCGTCGAGGTTCCGGAGTCGCTGAAGTTCGGGCTCGTCGACCGGGCGGTCAGCCATTTCGCATCCAGGTACGACACCGTTGGCGTAGACGGCGTACGTGTCAACTTTGGCGACGGATGGGGTTTGATTCGCGCCTCCAACACGCAGCCCGTCCTCGTGACTCGCTTCGAGGCGCGTACGCCGGAGCGGCTCTCGGCCATCCGCGAAGAGATGGAGGGGTGGCTCCGCACCCAGGGTGTGACGGTCTAGCGTGAAGGCGAGGCGCTGGTGGCTCCTCGCGATCGGAGGAATCGCCCTAGCGCTACTCGCCGGGCGCGCCCTGTCCGCCGCCTACGCCGATTACCGGTGGTACGAGGCGATGGGTGCGCTTCCCCTCTGGCGCGCCCGCTTCGCGACCGTCACCACCCTGAGACTCGCCTCCGGGGCGGTCGCGACGGCGTTCATTTTCGCCAATCTGTGGGCTGTCCGTCGGACGGTGGTGTCGCTGCGACTCCCGCGACGGTTAGGCAACATCGAGATCGCCGAGGAGGTGCCCTCACCATATCTCCTCGCCGTCGCAGCGGCGATCGCCGTGCTGTTCGGCGCGCTCGTCACGCTGCCCGCGGAGACCTGGACCGGCTTCATGCTCTCGCGCATCGGCGTGCCGTTCAACGAGGCGGATCCACACTTTCAGAGCGACCTCGGGTTCTACGTCTACTGGCTGCCGGTGGAGCGGGAGCTCTACTACTGGTCGGTGATCGCCGCGCTTCTCGTCACCGTTCTCGTGATTTTCCTCTACGCCCTGACACCCAGCCTGCGCTGGGAGCGCGGGCGTCTGCACATCTCGAACTACGTGCGACGGCACCTCGTGGTGCTCTGCGCGGTGCTGATGGTGACGCTGGCATGGAGCCACCGACTAGACGCATTCGAGGTTCTGCTGTCCGGCACGGGGGAAGGCGGTGCGCTCACACCATCCGATCTCGACGGACGCATCCCGATCAACCTTGGGCTGTCGGTGCTGACGCTGGTCGCGGCCGTCATGGTGGTGATCTTCGGGTGGACGGGACAGGTCAAGATCGCGTTCATCGGCATCGCGACCGTGCTGTTGCTGAGCCTCGTGCTCGATCGTGCGATTCCGCCGCTGATTGGCCGTGGAGACCCCGATTCGGCCGTGCGGGCGCAGGCGTACGTCGCGACGCGCACGATGTACACACGACGTGCGTACGGGATCGATCGCGTGCGCAACGCGGCCCCGGCGATGCTCATCTCGTCGCGAGCGGATGCGACCCAATCGGTCGCCGTCTGGGAGCAACCGGCGCTTGCGCGATGGATGTCGCGGTCTCGGGAAAGCGAGGGGACCACGCACGCGACCGCGATGACGGCGGCGCCGTCGGGCGTGCTTGCTACGGTCGTCAACGCCCCTGGACCGCCATCGGACACGCTCGCTGCCGGGCGATGGACGCTCGCGCGCGTTCTCGCGTCCTCCGCCGACGTGCGGGGCGACCCGCTGCGTGTTCGCGAAAGCCCTCGATCGACTCGCGAGTCGAACGCCATTCCCACGCCCATCGTGTACGACGGAGCCACGAGCTACGTCGTCGTTCCCGATACCACGGGGACGCTCGCGGCACCGGCGCTCACGACGAGGCTGTCGCGGCTCGCACACGCATGGAGCCTTCAGAACTTCCGCTTGCTCGTCAGCGCTCCACCGCGGCCGACGCCGCGAATCGTTCGTCGTCGCGGAGTCCGTGAGCGTGTGCGCGCGCTCGCGCCTTTCTTCGTGCAAGGCCGGAGCGTCGCCCCGATTGCCCGTGACGGCAGACTGCTTTGGGCCCTCGACCTGTACGCTGCCTCCGCGAACTATCCCGTGAGCCAGCATGTCACGCTGGGAGGGGAAGAATTCAGCTACGTGCGCCACGCCGCGACGGCGCTCGTCGATGCACACACGGGGAGCGTAATGCTGGTGGCGGACTCTGCGCTCGATCCGATCGCCCAAAGCTGGGTGCGGCGGTTCCCCGCGCTTTTTTCCGACTGGTCACGCGTGCCGGCAAGCATTGCCGCGGCGATTCCCCCCGCGCTCGACGCCGCGCATCTCCAAGCCGGTATCCTCGCGCGGCACGGTCGCCGAGGGGAAAGCGCTCCGCGCGGCCTGCTACCGGCCGACGAGGGCGCTGACAGCGGCCTCGTGGCCCCGGCGTCGCCGTCGATCGTGCTTCCGATATCCGACGAGGCGGCGGCCTGGACCATTCCAGTCCTGGACGACGCGGGCGGTGTGCGCGGCGTGATTATCGCGACCGGTGGACGGACGCGAGGCACCTATTGGGTCGAACGGCATGGCCCCCCAATCCGATGGAACGATGTGCTCGATCGTCTTCGTCACACGCGTGATTCGCTTCCTGGTCGCCCGCGCGAGCCCTCACTCCGTGCAGGGCGCGTGCGCGTCGTTCCGCTCAGCGACCGGCTCACCTTCGTTCAATCCGCGTACGCGTGGCCGCCGGAGGGTCCGCCCGCATTGGTGCGCGTTGGAGTCCTCGACCAGGACAGCGTGTTCGTCGGGCGTACGCTTGCCGACGCCTTTGGCCTGAGCGCCATCGTCGATCCCGACGCTGCCGAGCCTATCACCGATGAATCCTTGCGCGCTCGCGCGAGCCGCCTGTACGAAGCGATGCGTGACGCTCTCCGGCGAGGAGATTGGCCCGCCTTCGGCGAAGCCTACGACGCCCTCGGTGCGCTTCTCGCGCGGCCACCACGTTAGCTTGCACCCCTTGCAGGGGCTGAATAGCTTGCGGCGCCCGATCCCATGACGGAGTCAGAGCTCTCGGAACCGGCGACCGCTGTGATCGCCGTCGGTGGTAACGCGCTGGCGCCGGCGTCCGCGCGGTCGAGCATCCACGACCAATTCCGTCACACCCGCGCGGCGCTCGGACCGATCGTTGATCTGGCGCTCGACGGATGGAACCTGTGCATCGTGCATGGGAACGGGCCGCAGGTTGGCGATGAGCTGGTGCGGAACGAGCTGGCCCGCGGCGAGGTCACCGCGAACCCGCTCGGCGTCCTGGTGGCGGCGACGGCGGGGTGGATCGGGTACATGATCCAGCAGTCGCTGGAGAACGCGTTGCGGCGACATGGGAGCGAGCGCGACGTCGCCACGATCATCACACAGGTTCACGTTTCGCCGGACGATCCGGCGCTGATGGAGCCGACGAAGTTCATCGGCCACGGCATTCCGGATGCGCGAGCGCAGGCCCTGATCGGCGAGGGACACGCGGTAAAGCGGGACGCGAGGGGACGATGGCGTCGGGTGGTCGGCAGCCCGCGGCCGATCGCGATTCACGAGCTGGAAAGCATTCGGCGGCTGGTCGATGCGGGGACGGTCGTCGTGGCTGGAGGCGGGGGAGGCGTTCCCGTCTATCGTGACGCGATTCTCGGTTGGGAGGGCGTGGATGCAGTAGTCGACAAGGATCTGGTGGCCGCGGTGCTCGCGCGCGATCTGGATGCCCAGCTCCTTATCATTCTCACGGATGTCGATGCCGTCTATCTCGATTACGGAACACCGTCGCAACGCCGCCTGGATCGCCTAACGGCTGAGGAGGCGGCGCACCTCGATGAGGCAGGCACGTTTGGTGAAGGAAGCATGGGGCCCAAGGTGCGGGCGGCGGTCGATTTCGTTCGACGCACTGGAGGTCGGGCGGTCATCACGGAGTTGAGCCGGGGCCGCGATGCAGTGCGCGGAGAAGCCGGGACGACGATTACGGCGGAGAGCCAGTGAACATTCACGAGTACCAGGCCAAAGAGATATTCCGCAACCACGGCATTCCCATCCCGCCTGGCGGCGTCGCCATGACGCCCACCGAAGCGGAGGCGCTCGCGCGACGCTACGCGAGCACCGTGGTGGTGAAGGCGCAGGTCCACGCCGGCGGACGCGGAAAGGCAGGAGGCGTGAAGCTCGCCAAGACACCCGAGGAGGCTCGCCAGGTCGCGTCGAAGATCCTCGGGATGCAGATCAAGGGGCTGACGGTCCACAAAGTCCTCGTCACGCCGGCGGCCGACATCGCAACCGAAGCGTACGTCGGCATCATCGTCGATCGCGCGTCGAAGCGACCGGTATTCATGGTGAGCCCGGCTGGCGGCATCGACATCGAGGAAGTGGCGGCCAAGACGCCCGACAAGATCATGCGCCTCCCAGTCGATCCGGTATATGGCCTGCTGCCATTCCAGGCGCTGCAGATGGGACTGTTTCTCTATGCGGACATCAAGCAGGCGCGCGCCGCCGCCAAGATCATGCAGCAGCTGTACACGGCCTTCTGGGCCAGCGGCGCGTCGCTCGCCGAGATCAACCCGCTCGTCACCACGCCAGCGGGAGACGTGGTCGCGCTCGACGCGAAGATGGGGATCGACGACAACGAGCTCGATCGCCGTCCGGAGCTGGCCCTGTTGCGCGATGAGACCGCGGAAGATCCCGCCGAAGTCCGGGCTCGTGAGGCCGGGCTCACATTCATCAAGCTGGATGGCAACGTCGGCTGCGTGGTGAACGGCGCCGGCCTCGCAATGGCGACCATGGACCTGGTGAAGTACTACGGCGGCGAGCCCGCCAACTTCCTCGACATCGGCGGCTCCTCGAATCCCGAGAAAGTGGTCGCTGCCCTTCAGATCATTACGAGCGACCCTCACGTGCGCTCGATCCTGTTCAACATCTTCGGCGGCATCACGCGCACGGACGACGTCGCGAACGGCATCGTGACGGCAACCAAGGCGTCGCCTTTGCGCGTGCCGATCGTGATTCGGCTGACCGGCACCAACGAGGAGGTTGCCGTCAAGATTCTTCAGGAGCATGGGTTTTCCGCCATGACCGAGATGGATGCCGCCGTGCAGCGGGCCGTCGAGCTCGCCACGGCAGGAGCACGCGCGTGAGCGTCTTCATCGATGACTCGACGCGGCTCGTGGTCCAGGGGATCACCGGTCGCGATGGATCGTTTCACGCGAAGCAGATGATCGAGTATGGAACGAAGGTCGTCGCGGGTGTCACGCCCGGCAAAGGCGGGCAGCGCTTCGAGAACCGCGTACCGATCTTCAACACCGTCGCCGAGGCGGTACGGGAGACCAAGGCGAACACGACCGTGATCTATGTACCGCCGCCCTTTGCGGCCGATGCCATAATGGAAGCGGCCGATGCCGGGCTGTCACTCATCGTCTGCATCACCGAGGGCGTGCCGGTGCTCGACATGACGCGCGTGTATCCTTACGTGAAGGCGCGCGGGGGACGGCTCATCGGGCCGAATTGCCCGGGGCTCATCTCGCCCGGTTCGTCCAAGGTCGGCATCATTCCCGGGCGCATCTGCGCGCCGGGGCCCATTGGGCTGGTCAGCCGGTCCGGCACGCTTACCTACGAGGTCGTTTACCATCTCACGCGCGCTGGCCTTGGACAAACGACGTGCGTCGGCATTGGGGGCGATCCCATCAATGGGACCAACTTCATCGACTGCCTCGATGCATTCGAGCGGGATCCCGCCACGAAAGCAGTCGTCATGATCGGGGAGATCGGGGGCACCGATGAGCAGGATGCCGCGCGCTTCGTGAAGGACACGATGAAGAAGCCGGTCATTGGCTTCATCGCTGGCCAAACGGCTCCCCCGGGACGCCGCATGGGACACGCGGGCGCCATTATTTCCGGATCGGCCGGCACGGCCGCTGAGAAAATCGCGGCGTTCGAGGACGCCGGGATGGGCGTCGCCAAACGCCCCGTCGACGTCGTGGACCTCGTTCGACAGCGATCGCGATGAAGCTGTCAGAAGTCATTCGGGCCGATCGCGTTCTCGTCCCACTCGAGGTCGGAACGCTTCGCGAAGCGGCAACCGCGCTCCACGAGCGGCTGCAAGCCACGGGCGCGATCGCGAACCCGGAGCGGCTCGCGCAACGCATCAACGAGATGCGCGGGGAAGACATCGTCGCCATGGGTGAGCGCGCCTTCCTCATGCATTTCCGCACCGATGCCGTACGGGAGCTGGCCGTTACACTCGGCGTCGCGGCGCGCGACATCGCGCGCGAGCTCGGCGCCGAGGAAGTGCAACATGCACGGATCGCCCTCATGCTCGTGGCGCCGCCCCGCCTGGCGGCCCGGTATCTCCAGGTGCTCGGAGCCGTCGCCCGCTTGTTGTCACGTCCTGGCACAGTGGAGCAGATGCTTGCCGCACCCGACGCGGCGACCCTGGCGGCGCTGCCGGCTTTCGCGGAGGTCGAGCTTCCTCGTCAGCTTGCAGTCGGCGACATCATGACCCAACGACCGCGCACGGCCACGCCGGATACGCCACTGCGCGATGCCGCGCTCCAGATGGCCCGCGGCGGCATCTCGGCGCTGCCCGTGGTCGAGGACAACGAAGTCATCGTCGGAATGCTCGCCGAGCGCGATCTTCTTCGGCACCTGTTAGGCAGTTATCTCCAGGGCGATGCGCCGCCTCGCCCCACGCCGGACGGCGTGAATGCGCGTCGCGCGGTTCGCGATGCGATGACGCGGCAGGTACTGTGCGTCTCTCCCGAGCAACCGCTCGCGGAAGTCGCCTCGCTCATGATCAACAAGGACGTGGAACAGGTCCCCGTCGTGCGCGAAGGCCGGCTCGTCGGCTTCCTCACGCGTGGGGACATCGTCCGCAAGCTCATTGGATGGTGAACATGGCAGGAGCTCGCACGCTCGCGATCATCAAACCGGATGCCTTCGGCGCCGGAAAGGCGGGGAAGATCATCGCGCACCTCGAGGGGCAGGGGTTCACCGTTCGCGCCGCTCGCGTCATGAGGCTGACGCAGGCGCAGGCAGAGGAGTTCTACGCGGTGCACCGCGAGCGTCCTTTCTATCGCTCGCTCGTGACATTCATGACGTCGGGTCCGTGCATGCCGCTCGTTCTGGAGAAGGCGAGCGCCGTGACTGCCTACCGCGATGCCATCGGCGCAACAGATCCCGCCGAAGCGAAGCCCGGCACCGTCCGGAAGCTTTTCGCGGAGTCGAAGGAGCGGAACGCGGTCCACGGCTCCGACTCCGATGAGAACGCCGAGCGCGAGGCGAGGTTTTTTTTCTCGGACGCGGAGCTGCTCGCGGCGCGCTAACCCACGTGGTCGAGAGCGTCGAGGAAGCAGCTTTCCACCTCGATATCGTCGACGACCTCGACATCCTCGACTACCTCTGGCATAGTATCGCGGCATTCCAACCGGGATACGAACTGCATGGCCACTGGACGCCCATCGGGGGCGGCTCGGAAAGCAGGGGGAGTCGCGATCGGCGTTCCACTTCGCGTCGTCGCCTACTACGCGGTGCTCGCGCTCGCCGTTGCGCTCGCCGTGAGATGGCTCCCACCGGTTTCGCTGAGCGAGCTGCTCGAGCCGCGAGGAGCAACCGACGCAGCGCCGAGAGGCATCCCGGAGCTCCAGGGCGCGATCGCGGCTACCGTCGCGATGGTCGCGGCAGCCCTGCTCACCCTGCCGGTCGCGTGGGTTTATACACTCACGCACGAGCGTCGAGGATTCCGGCAGTCCGTCGTCCACACGCTCATGCTCCTGCCGGTCGTGGTAGCGGGCGTCGTCGTGCTGGTCAAGAACAGCATTCCGCTCGCTTTCAGCCTTGCGGGCATCGTCGCCGCCGTGCGCTTCCGCAACACGCTCGAGGATAGCAAGGACGCCGTCTACATCTTCCTCGCCACCGGTGTCGGGCTCGCCGCGGGGGTCAGTCTTCCCGTCGCCGCTGCACTTTCGGTCGTGTTCAACCTGCTCATCGTGACGCTGTGGGCCACCGACTTCGCGCGAACCCCTGCCCGGACGGCCGCCAGAGATGCGCGTCGGCGTCTCGAGCGCACGCTCGCCGCCGCGAACCGCACGGGTGAGTTTATCGCGCGTCTCGATACCGATCTGCTGTCCAAGCTGCCTCCCACACAACTCGAGGCACTCGCCGATCGCGCCTGGCGGCGCCGCAAGCGCGCGGCGCCGGAGCTCGATGGTCTCGGAAAGAGCGCGGATACATTGCTTCGGCTTCGCACGTCCGATGTCGCACGCCTCCGTCCGCTCATCGAGCCGGTCCTGGACGCACGCGCCAAGCGGGTGCGCTATGGCGGCGTCGTCCATGAGCCGAACGGAGTGGACTGGATCGAGTATCGCCTGGGCCTCAAGCGATCGGAAACGGCGGACACCGTACTCACCGCGCTTCGCGAAGCGGGAGGAGAGCTCATCGATGATGCTGAAATGCGACGTTAGGCACGCCCTCGTCGGTCTCGCGATCCTTGCGTCGAGCCGTGGAGCGCCGGCGCAGGACAGCGCGGCGAGCGCGAGCCCGCTGTTCGCGGCGGACACGCCGCTTCAAATGACCGTTCACACGGATATTCGCACCCTCCTGCGCGATCGGGGGGAGGAGCGCACCGACCACAAGGGCATTGCGAGGGTGTCACGCGCCGATGGAGGAGGCGTCGACAGTGCCGCGATCGAGCTCCGCACGCGCGGCGTCTTTCGGCGACGACCCGGGGTCTGCCCTTTTCCACCGCTCCGTCTCTCGATCGGCCGGCGTGCGGGCCGGGACACGCCCTTCGAGGGAGAGCGGCGCATCAAGCTGGTCACGCATTGCCGCAACACCGATCAGTACGAGCAATACGTTCTGCAGGAGTATCTCATCTACCGCGCCTACGCGCTGCTCACCGATCTCAGCCTGCGGACGCGCCTGGCGCGCATTACCTACGAGGACGCGGCGGGTCGCGAGAAGCCTGTCACACGCTATGGAATACTCATCGAGCATGAGGACCGCCTCGCCGAGCGGCACCGGATGCGCGTGCTCGAAGACACGGGCACCCACATCGCGCGTCTGGATCCGGCGCAGACCGTGTTCATGGCGGTGTTCCAGTACTTCATTGGGAATACCGATTGGTCGATCCGTGCCTTGCACAACATCGTGCTGCTCACCGATTCCGCCGGCCGCGTCTTCCCGGTTCCGTACGATTTCGACTGGTCCGGCGTGATCGCCACGCGGTACGCGCAGCCCGACACATCGTTGCCCATTCGGAGTGTGAAGGAGCGTCTCTATTCGGGCTATTGCGGCGTGCTCGAGGATTTCGAGCCTGTCTTCGCCCGATTCCGAGAACGTCGTGCGGCCATCGAAGCGCTGTACGACCTCGAGCCGCTCGAACGAGACGAGCGGGAGAAGGCTCGGCGGTACTATGCGGAGTTCTTTCGGCTGATCGACGACCCCGCACGGGTGCGCCGGGAGATGCTCAAGCTCTGCCAGTGAGGACCACGAGGTCCGCGTGTGGGTAACTTACTGCCACTCGCCGACTTGACCCACTCGCACGGCCCGGGTATTTTTCGTGGCTATGCTGTCCTTCGACATTGGTGCCCTGCACGAACAGGCCGCGCGCGTCGACGGGTTCCTTTCGAGAGACGACGCCGTCTGGCAGGAGGGAGATCCGAAGCCCGTAACGGCCGTGCATGCGACCGGTCGCTTATCCTCGGCGGGATCGGAGCGCTACTACTGGAGCGGTCGCATCGAGGGCGTCGTCGAAGGCGCGTGCCGCCGCTGTCTCACGGGTCTCTCCGCCCCGGTGGGCGAGGAGGTCCATTTCATCTTCGCCGAGACGGACGACGCGGAGGCCGAGGACCCGGACGTCTTCGCGCTGCCGGCCGGAGCGCATACCGTGGATCTGCGGCCCGCGATCCGGGAGCAGTGGCTGCTGAGCGCGCCGACGTTCGCGCTCTGTCGC
The DNA here is from genome assembly GCA_035249985.1 of Gemmatimonadaceae bacterium. Taxonomy (GTDB): domain Bacteria; phylum Gemmatimonadota; class Gemmatimonadetes; order Gemmatimonadales; family Gemmatimonadaceae; genus JAICNG01. The sequence continues at coordinate 16,981 of DATFFP010000081.1, read as the reverse complement.
GAGGATTGCAAAGGGCTGTGTGCAAAGTGCGGCGCCGATCTGAACATCGCGGCGTGTACTTGTGAACCTGAAGTCGATACCCGCTGGGATGCGCTGCGAAAGCTTCGCGGCGAAGCCCGTTGAGCGTACCCTTACACTGAGCTTTACCCCACCATGGCCGTTCCGAAGCGACGGACGAGCAAGCGGAAGAAGCGCGCACGCAACACACACAAGATCGCGCCCGCCATCGTCATGCAAGCGTGTCCCAAGTGCGGGAGCATGAAGCGTCCGCACCGTGTGTGTCAGGAGTGCGGATTCTACGCGGGGAAACAGCGGGTCGCGGCAAGGGAAGGCTGACCCTTGGCGCGCATCGCGCTGGACGCCATGGGCGGCGACCACGCGCCTCACGCGACGATCGCCGGCGCGCTGCTCGCCCTGAGCGAGCTCGGTCCGGCTCACTCTCTCCAACTCGTCGGACGCACTGAAGAGATCGAGCGCGAGCTCACGACGCAGCTCGCGCGCGATGCGGCGGCGCGCAGCCGCCTCGCGATCGTCGAGGCGCCTCAGGTCGTCGAGATGTCCGATAAGCCTGCCGCCGTCCTCCGCGCCAAGGCGAACAGCTCGATGGCGGTCGGTCTCAAGCTCCAGGCCGCCGGCGAGTCCGACGCGTTTGTCTCCGCCGGAAACACCGGCGCCCAGATGGCCGCCTCGACGCTGATCCTGAAGCTGCACGAGGGGCTCACTCGGCCCGCGATCGGCACTGTGTTTCCTACCGTGAACCATCCGGTCGTCGTCCTCGATTCCGGGGCGAACGTCGACTGCACGGCTGAAGAGCTGGTGCAGTTCGCCCGGCTCGGAGCTACCTACGCCGAAGACATCCTCGGGCGAAAGAATCCGGCGGTTGGGTTGCTCAGCATCGGCGAGGAGGCGGAGAAGGGAAATGCGGCCGTAAAGGAGGCGCACCAGACGCTCCTGGAATCGGATCTCAACTTTCTGGGCAACGTCGAAGGCCGGGACATCCTGGCGGGTGCGACCGAGCGCGGTCCGATCGATGTCGTGGTGTGCGACGGGTTCGTCGGGAACGTGCTCCTCAAGTTCTACGAGTCGGTTCCACCGATGGTCCTGGCGCTACTCGCCCGCTCCGGCATGGATCCGGGCCAGCTCAAGCGCGCGTTCTCGAAAGAGTTCGACTATTCTGAGCACGGTGGGGCGCCGCTCCTTGGCGTCCGTGGCGTCAGCATCATCTCGCATGGCAAGTCATCGCCGAATGCCATCAAGAACGCCATTCTCGTCGCGTTGCGCGCGGTGGAGTCTCGAATGACGGAGCATATCGGCCGACGCCTCGGGCAGTCCGCCAAGGAGTCCGCCTCGTGAAGCGACCACTGGCGCAGGTGGTGAGTACGGGACGCGCGATCCCGGCCCACGTGATGACGAACCATGATTTCGCGGCGATCGGTCTCGAGACCTCGCACGACTGGATCGTCGAGCGCACCGGCATCGTCGAGCGGCACATCGCTCGCGATGGCGAGACGACGTGCTCGCTCGGCGCTGAGGCATCGCGCGTCGCGATGCAGCGCGCTGGGGTGCATGCCGGCGATGTGGATGCGATCCTGCTCAGCACGGCGACACCCGATCGGCTGCTGCCCGCGACCGCGGTCGACATTCAAGCCGAGCTCGGCGCGACGCGCGCGGCTGCCTTCGATCTTTCCGCGGCATGCTCCGGATGGCTGTACGGGCTGACGGTTGCCGAGGGGATGATTGCCTCGGGAAGCGCCGAGACGATTCTCGTCATCGCGTCCGAAAAGATGAGCTCCATCGTCGACTGGACCGATCGTGCGACGTGCGTACTCTTTGGCGATGGCGCAGGTGCCACCGTGCTCAAACGCTCGAGACATCACAAGGGAATCCTGAGCAGCTTCATGCGCAGTGATGGCACCCTTGCCGAGCTCCTGTACCGGCCTCACGGCGGCGCGACGGTGCCGATTACGGAGGCGGTGCTGATGGACCGCTCGCACTTCGTGAAGATGGCGGGGCGCGAGGTGTTCAAGCACGCCGTCCGGTCGATGGCCGAGGCGTGCGATCGCGCGCTCGACGCCGCGCGCCTCACGGGAAAGGACATCGATCTCCTCATCCCGCACCAGGCGAACGTGCGCATCATCGAGGCGACAGCCAAACATGCCGGCCTGTCCATGGACAAGGTCTACGTGAACGTCGACCGGTACGGCAACACCTCGTCGGCATCGATTCCGATCTCCCTGGACGAAGCATTCGAGACCGGTCGCATTGGCGAAGGTGCGACGGTGCTCATGGTTGCCTTCGGCGCCGGCTTTACCTGGGCCTCCACCATCGTGCGCTTCTAGGCCGCGCATGGATGTCGTACTCCTCTTCCCCGGGCAGGGATCGCAGAAGCCGGGGATGGCAAAGGACCTCGTAGACACCCCGGACGCACGACAGGTGTTCGAGACCGTGGATGACACCCTGGGCGTGTCGGTGTCTTCGCTCGCCTTCAACGGACCGGAAGAGGAGCTCACCGCCACACAGAACGCGCAGCCCGCTCTGCTCGCGCACGGGGCGGCCGTGTGGGCCATGACCCGGGACAGGGTGATTCCTCACGTTCGCGCGGCGGCTGGCCACTCCCTTGGGGAATTTACGGCGTACCACGCGGCTGGCTCCCTCAGCCTTGCCGATGCGGCGACGCTCGTCCGGCGCCGCGGTGAGCTCATGTACGACAGCGGCGTGAAGCGGCCGGGCGCCATGGCCGCGATTCTCGGTCTCGATGAAGCAAGAGTCGAAGAAGCGTGTCGCCGGGCTTCCGAGAATGGCGCGTCGGTCGTACCAGCGAACTACAACACGCCCGAACAGCTCGTCATCTCGGGTGAGATCGCGGCCGTGGAGCGCGCGATGGAGCTGGCGAAGGAGCTGGGCGCGAAGCGTGCGGTGCGGCTCAAGGTGAGTGGGGCATTTCACTCGCCGCTCATGGAGGTCGCCCGTGACGGGCTGTCGCGGGCGCTGAGCCGAGCACGGTTTCGCGCGCCTGCGTTCCCCGTGTTCAGCAACGTGAGCGCCCGTGCAGTCACGGAACCGGCGGAGGCGCAACGGCTCCTGCTCGAGCAGCTGACGTCACCGGTGCGCTGGACCGACGTCGTGCGTGGCCTGGCGACAGCCTACCCTGACGCGCTGTTCGTGGAGATGGGACCAGGAAACGTGCTCACGAATCTCACGAAGCGCATCGCGCCGCAGATAAAGTCGGCCACCTGTGGCACGGCGAGCGAAGTCGACCAGCTCCTCACATTGGTGAGCTGATGCACATCGATCTGAGCGGGCGCGTCGCCCTCGTCACCGGAAGCACGCGGGGCATCGGCCGAGAGATCGCCGCCACGTTCGCAAACGCGGGCGCGCGCGTCGCCATCGTGGGACGCGATTCCACACGGGCATCCGATGCGGCAAAGGGGCTTGGTGGCGACGCGCGCGGCTACGCGGCGGATGTCGCCGATACGGGGCAGGTGGCGTCCCTCATCGAGTCGGTTGAACGCGATTTCGGCTCCCTGGACATCCTCGTCAACAACGCCGGCCTGACCCGGGACAACATTCTGCTTCGGCTCAAGGACGACGACTGGGATGCCGTCCTGAACGCGAATCTGCGCGGCGCCTTCGCGGCAGTGCGCGCGGCGGCGCGCGGCATGATGAAGCGCCGGTGGGGACGCGTCATCAACATCTCGAGCGTTGTCGGACTGATCGGGAACAAGGGGCAGTCGAACTACGCGGCGAGCAAGGCCGGCTTGATTGGATTCACCAAGTCGGTCGCGAAGGAATTCGCGTCGCGCAACATCCTCGCGAACGTCATCGCGCCCGGCTTCATCGAGACCGACATGACCTCGGCCATGACGGCCGAGGCGCGCGCCGCACTGAGTGCGCAGATCCCGCTCGAACGGCTCGGTACGCCGAAGGACATCGCGGGCGTGGCCGCGTTCCTCGCATCCGAGCATGCCGCGTACATCACGGGGCAGGTCTTCGTGGTGGACGGCGGTATGGTTATGTAAGTTTAGATGGAATCAGCGGCCCGTACCTTCAACCAGTGAGGAGTGACCTCCAATGCCCGATCTCCAGGACAAGGTCAAGGACATCATCGTAGAGGAGCTTGGAGTCGAGCGCGAGAAGCTCACCAATGAAGCGAGCTTCATGGAAGATCTCGGCGCCGACAGCCTGGATACCGTCGAGCTCGTGATGGCGTTCGAGAAGGAGTTCAACATCGACATTCCCGATGAGGACGCGGAGAAGATGCGGACGGTCGGGGATGCGATGAATTACCTCCGGGAGAAGGTGAAGGCCTGATGCGGCGTCGGGTCGTCGTCACGGGGTTCGGATGCCTCACGCCAGTCGGCAACGACGTGGCGACGACTTGGCGTTCCATCCTGGCGGGGAAATCGGGGGCGGGGCCGATCACCAAGTTCGATGCGACCACGTTCCCGGTGCGATTCGCGGCCGAGGTCAAGGGGTTCGATCCGGTCGAGTTCATGGACCGCAAGGAGGCGAAGCGCGCCGACGCCTACACGCAGTACGCCGTTGCGGCGGCCGTCCAGGCGATGCAGGACGCCGGCTTCGCCGAGGGAAACGGGTATGATCCGGAGCGCACCGGTGTGATCATCGGCAGCGGCATCGGTGGGCTGCGCTCGTTCGAGGAGCAGCACGACGTGTACAAAGCGCGCGGCCCATCGAAGATCTCACCCTTCTTCATCCCGATGTTCATCGCCGATATCGCGGCGGGCATCGTGTCGATGCGGTTCAATGCGAAGGGACCGAATTACGCGACGGTGTCCGCGTGCGCGACCAGTGCGCACGCCATCGGGGATGCGTTTCGGACCATCCAGTACGGCGATGCCGATATCATCCTCAGTGGGGGCGCGGAAGCGACCGTCACCCCGATGGCCATCGGCGGCTTCGCCAACATGAAAGCGCTCTCGGAGCGGAACGACTCGCCCGAGACGGCGTCGCGACCCTTCGACGCCACACGCGATGGCTTCGTGATGGGCGAGGGATCGGGCGTCGTGGTGCTGGAGGAGCTGGAGCATGCGAAGAAGCGTGGCGCGCGCATCTATGCGGAAATCGTCGGGTACGGTGCCACCGGCGATGCGTATCATCTCACCGCGCCTGCGCCCGATGGGGAAGGGGCACAGCGGGCCATGCGCCGCGCCATGCAGGATGCCGGGCTGGGGCCCGCCGACGTCCAATACATCAACGCCCACGGGACGAGCACACCCGCCAACGATCTCAACGAGACGAAGGCGATCAAGGCAGTCTTCGGAGATCACGCGAAGGCCGTGAACGTCAGCTCGACGAAATCGGCGACAGGCCACATGCTCGGCGCCGCTGGGGCGGTCGAGTTCATCTTCAGCGCACTGGCGGTACGCGAAGGGAGGGTTCCGCCGACGATCAATTACGAGACTCCGGATCCCGACTGCGATTTGAACTATACGCCCAACCAGACGGCGTCTCGCGACATGAGAGCGGCGTTGAGTAACAGCTTTGGGTTTGGCGGCCACAACGTGACACTCGCCGTCCGGCGGTACCCGGAATGAGTGGCCTCGGCTGCGACATCGATCGCACGCTGATCCGCGACCAGGCGCTGCGGCCCATTGCGGACAAGGTCGCGTCGGGGGATCGCATCTCTCCCGAGGAGGGTGCCTATCTCTTCCGCACACCCGACCTGTTAGGCGTCGGCGCTCTGGCGGACGCGGTCAACCGTGCGCGACATGGTGATCGGGTGTACTTCGCGGCCAACCAGCACATCAACCCGACGAACGTCTGCATCCTGCGGAAGACGTGTGTCTTCTGTTCGTACGCCCGCTTGCCAAAGGAAGACGGTGCCTACCGCTACACGATGGAGCAGGCCTACGCGGAGGCGGCGGCCAATCCCTATGTGCGGGAGTTTCACATCGTCGGCGGGCTCGACATGCAGGCCGGTCTGGAGTACTACGCCGAGATGTTTCGCGGCCTCAAGACGCGCCACCCGGACGTCCACATCAAGGCGCTGACCGCCGTCGAAATCGCGCACATCGCGCGCATCGAGAAGATGCCGATTGCCGACGTGCTCGTGGCGCTTCGCGAAGCGGGCCTCGATACCATGCCCGGTGGCGGCGCCGAGGTCTTCAGCAAAGGGGTCCGCGCGACCATCGCCGAGAAGAAGCTCGCCGCCGAGGACTGGATCGAAGTGCATCGCGTCGCGCACGGCCTCGGTATTCGGTCGAATTGCACCATGCTCTACGGGCACGTCGAGTCGATCGACGACCGCATCGAACACTTGGCGATGCTACGGGATCTTCAGGACGAGACCGGCGGGTTTCTCGCCTATATTCCCCTCGCCTACCATCCCGACCATAACGAGCTCGGCGACCAGCTCGGACGCGCGGGCACGGCCACGACGGGGTTCGACGACCTTCGGAATCTCGCCGTCGGCCGGCTCTTCCTCGACAACATAGCGCACGTCAAGACGCACTGGATCATGGTGACGACCGCCCTCTCGCAAGTCGCGCTGTCGTTCGGGGTGAATGACCTCGAGGGCACCGTGGTGCGCGAGAAGATCTACCATGAAGCCGGCGCGCATACGCCGCAAAGCATTCCGCTCGACGAGCTGGTGCGTCTCATTCGCGGTGCGGGGAAGGTGCCGGTCGAGCGCGATTCGTTCTACCGGGAGTTGCGCCGGTTCGACGTGGCGCCAAGCGCGGAGGCCGCGTAGCCATGCGCGTCGGTCGCATCCCGTACATCAACTGCTATCCGGTGTACGGCGCCATCGACCGTCGAGTTGTGAGGCTCGACGCCACGCTGGTGAACGGCACGCCGTCCGAGCTCAACGGCCGCGTTGCGCGCGGAGAGCTCGATGTCAGCGTCGTTTCCGCCGTCGAATACGCCCGCGACTCGAGTCGCTATGTGCTCCTGCCGGACCTCGCGGTCTCCTGCGACGGACCGGTCCGCAGCGTGATGCTGTTCTCGCGACACCGCGCGGAGGACCTCGGCGGGCGACAGGTGCTCGTGAGCCGAAGCTCCATGACGAGCGTAGCGCTCCTCGAGTTGCTCTTCGAGAACGTGTGGCGATGCACACCGAGGTTCGTTGCGGGCGACGCCGAGCTCAGCGACGTGCGGTGGTTCGAGCGGGAGGAGCACGACGCCCGACTCGTGATCGGCGATGCCGCACTGCTGCTCGGCGCGGGGACGCCCGGTGCGCCGCGCTATCCCCACGTCTACGATCTCGGCCTCGTCTGGAAGCAGTGGACGAGACTACCGTTCGTGTTCGCGGTGTGGGTCGCCCTTCGGTCGACGCCGGTGAAGGAAGCGCTCGCGGTGCATGCGGCATTGATCGAATCGCGTGACTGGGGGCTCGCGCACCTCGATGAGCTTGCGGCGCAGGCGTCGACGACCACCGGTGTCGCGCCGGAGAAATGTCTCGAGTACCTGACCGGCCTGGACTACGGTTTGTCGTATCCACACCTGGCGGGCCTGACGACGTTCTTCGGCCGCCTCGTGGAAAGAGGGAAAGTGCCTAACGGGACGCTGGCCTTCCTGCCGGCCGCCTGATCCCTCACCCCTGACTCCTGACCCGCGATCATATGCGCGATCTCCTCGACTTCTATCAGAACGCACCGCTTCTCGAGCTCGGTATCGAGGCGGACCGCGTCCGCGAGGCAAAGCATCCGCATGGCATCGTGACGTACATCGTGGACCGCAACATTAACTACACGAATGTCTGCGTCGCCGATTGCGGGTTCTGCGCGTTCTACCGGCGTCCGAAGCACCAGGAGGGCTACACGCTCTCGTTCGAACAGATCGGCGCGAAGATCGACGAGGCCAAGGCGCTCGGCGCCGTGCAGATCCTCATTCAGGGCGGTCACAACCCGTACATCCCGTTCGAGTGGTACCTCGACTTGATGCGTTACATCAAGCAGTACCATCCGATTCACATTCACGGGTTCTCGCCGAGCGAAGTCGATTTCTTCGCGAAGCTGTTTCGCCTCGACGCCCGGGAGGTCATTCGTGAGCTTCGCGGGGCCGGCCTCGATTCGATTCCCGGCGGTGGCGGAGAGATCCTCGTGCAGCGCGTGCGCGACATCGCCGCTCCGAAGAAGGCCGGGGCGGACCGGTGGCTCGAGATCATGGAGCTCGCCCACGAGCAGGGGATGAAAACATCGGTGACCATGATGTACGGGATCGGCGAGACGCTCGCCGAGCGCATCGAGCACCTCGAGCGCGTGCGCGGTGTGCAGTCGCGAACAGGCGGATTCACCGCCTTCATCTGCTGGCCGCTGCAGCCGGAAAACACCCCCGAGTTCGGACACATGCAGAAGACGGACGCGGTCGATTACCTGCGGACGGTCGCCATCGCCCGCATCGTTCTCGACAACGTGCCCAACCTGCAGTCGAGCTGGGTCACGATGGGGATGAAGATCGGTCAGCTCGCGCTGCGGTTTGGGTGCAACGACTTCGGCTCGCTCATGCTGGAGGAGAACGTCGTCTCGGCGGCGAATACGACCCACCGCACGACGACGGACGAGATGGAGCGACTCATCGTCGACGCGGGATTCACTCCGGCGCGCCGCCGTCAGGATTACTCGATCATTATGCCGGCGGGCGCAGCGGCGTGAGCGACTCGCGCGCGCCTCTGGTGTTGGTCCTCGTCGGCTCGAAGTCCGATGAGGCAAAGATGGCCCCCGGGCTCGCGATGCTCGATGCGGCCAACGTGCCGTACGAGTTCATCGTCTCGAGCGCTCACCGCGACCCCGACCGCACTGCCGAGCTGGCGCGCACCGCGAAGTCACGTGGGTTTCGCGTGATCATTGCCGGAGCCGGACTGTCGGCCGCGCTGCCAGGTGCGGTGTCCGCGCTCACCGACCTGCCCGTCATCGGAGTTCCGTTCGCGTCGGGCCCGCTCAACGGCCTGGACGCACTGTTCGCCATCGCGCAGCTGCCGAGCGGTGTCCCCGTCGGCACGGTCGGGATCGACAACGCGAAAAACGCCGCCGCCCTCGCCATTCGCATCCTGAACCTGTCGGCGTGAGCATGCGCTCGGGCATCGGCTATGACTCCCACCGCTTTGCGCCGGGAGGGCCGCTGCGGCTGGGTGGAGTCGACATTCCCGGTGAGGTGCACCTCGCTGGCCATTCGGACGGGGATGCAGTCGCGCACGCGATCACCGACGCCCTGCTGGGCGCCGCCGGAGCCGGCGACATTGGACAGATGTTCTCCGATCGCGATCCGGCCAACGAGGGACGCGACTCGGTCGAGATGCTTCGCCTCGCGGCCGACCGCGTTCGTGCCTCGGGATGGCGAGTGGCCAACGCCGATGTCAGCGTCGTGACGGAGCAGCCGCGAATCAGCGACTATCGCGACGCCATGCGAGGTGCTCTCGCCAGCGCCTTGGGAGTCGCCATCGGCGACGTGAGCGTGAAGGGAAAGACCAACGAAGGAATGGGGTGGATCGGGCGGGGCGAAGGGCTTGCCTGCATTGCGGTCGTGACGCTCACGCGAGGCTGAGTGGAGGACGTCCTCGCCTGGCTGTCCGGACTCCCGCCGGCAGCATTGTACGCCTCGCTCGCGGTCGTATCGGCCGCCGAGAACGTGTTTCCGCCTCTTCCCGCAGACACCGTCGTGGCGTTCGGAGCATTCCTGGCCGCACGCGGGCAGGCGACGCTCACGGGCGCCTTTCTCGCGACGTGGTTCGGAAACGTCGGTGGCGCACTTCTCGTGTACGCACTCGGACGCCGTTATGGGACGCAGTACGCACACAAGTGGATGCTGCGCTTTGGCGGGGGGGCCAACGAATCGCGACTCGAGGCCATGTATGCGCGTCGCGGCATCCTCGCGTTGTTTCTGAGTCGATTCATCCCGGGATTGCGAGCGCTCGTGCCACCGTTCGCTGGGGCACTCCGCGTCCCACCACTCCGCGCGACGCTCGCCATCGCCGGTGCATCGGCCATCTGGTATGGCGTCGTGACCGTCATCGCGTATCGTGTGGGGAGTGATTGGGAAACCTTGCAGGCGCGGCTGCGCGGTGCCGGAGTGACGGCGGCAGTCATCGCGGGAGCGATCGCGATCGTCGCGATCGGATGGTTCTGGATCAGACGGCGTCGATCCACGTGATCACCGACGACGAGGTCAATCGCGCATTTCTCCTCGAGCGGTTCGGGGACTTCCTGACGCTGGAGCAGGGAGCGGCACTGCGGACGACGGACGCGTACGCGCGCGACGTCGGCCGGTTCGTCAGCTACGCACGAACCAAGGGCGTCCGCGAACCGCTGGGTGCGTCTCCGCGCCTTCTGCGCGATTTCGTGTATCACCTCAAGGACGTTGGTCTCGCTCCGGCATCGATTCGGCGGAACATCTCCGCCGTCCGCACCTACTTCCGCTTCCTGATCTCCGAAGGGCATCTCGTCAGTGACCCCAGCGAGCGGATCGATACTCCGAAGCGATGGCTGACCCTCCCCGACGTGCTGACCGCGGCAGAAGTCCAGCGGCTTCTCGACGCGGTCACGCTCGATGAGCCACTCGCCTTTCGCGATCGTGCGATGCTCGAGCTCGCCTACGGAGCAGGACTTCGCGTTTCCGAGTGGATCTCGCTCGGGATACGTGACCTGCTGCTCGAGGACGCGCTGCTTCGCGTTTTCGGCAAGGGAAGCAAGGAACGCCTCGTGCCGATCGGACGCCGAGCCATTGGGGCCGTCGCGGTCTACGTGCGGGAGCTCCGGCCGCGCCTCGAGCGGGGAGCCGGGAAGGGCGTGCTCTTTTTGAACGCGCGCGGCACTCCGCTCACCCGCATGGGCGCCTGGAAGATGCTCCGCAAGTACGTCGAGAAGGCCGGTCTCGAAAAGCACGTCTCGCCCCACACGCTCCGGCATTCCTTTGCGACACACCTCCTCGAAGGAGGCGCCGATTTGCGCGCGGTACAGGAGATGCTTGGGCACGCTGACATCTCGACGACGCAGATCTACACTCACGTCGATCGGGAATACCTGCGCACGGTCCACAGGCAGTTTCATCCGCGAGGCTGACGCGCCGCTGCATGATCCTCGTCATCGACAACTACGACTCGTTCACCTACAACCTCGTTCAATACCTCGGCGAGCTCGGCGAAGCGCCGGTCGTCCGGCGCAATGACGCGGTCACCGTCGGCGATGTCGAGGCGATGACTCCACGCGCGATCGTGCTGTCACCGGGCCCCTGTACACCGGGCGAGGCGGGGATCACCGTCCCCATCGTCCAGGCGTGCGGAGCGCGCATTCCCATCCTGGGCGTGTGTCTTGGGCATCAGGCAATTGGAGAGGCATACGGCGGGCGCGTGGTCAGAGCCCGGCGCGTCATGCATGGAAAAACATCGCGCATCGTTCACGACGGGAAGGACCTGTTCGATAGCCTCCCCAGCCCCATGGAAGTGATGCGCTATCACTCCCTCGTCGTCGAGCGGGACACGCTGCCGGAATCACTCGAGATCCTTGCGGTCGGCACCGACGACCCCGATGAGATCCACGCCGTCCGACATCGGACGTACCCGGTGTGGGGCGTGCAGTTTCACCCGGAATCGATTCTCACATCGCACGGAAAGCAGCTGCTCCGGAACTTCCTCGATCTCGCCGGATGTTGAGCGTCCGTCCCTGGGTTGCGGCGGCGATGATCGCGCTTGCCGGCGACGCCCTCGCCGCGCAGGAGCCGCACGGTGTCGTGTTGCGAACGCCGGGACGGGGCCGGCCAGGCGTGATCCTGCAGGAAGTCCTGGCGCGCCCCTTGTGGTTGATCACCCCGGATAGCGTCGTTCATCTCCCGCGCGATTCCACGATCGACCGGAGCGTGCTCATCCTCGGCGGCGACGCGACCGTCGCGAGCATTGTCCACGGCGATGTCATCGTCGTCGATGGAGACCTGTTTCTCCACCCGGGGGCGGCGATCGATGGACGGGCCGTCGCGATCGGAGGTGGCGTGTATCCGTCATCACTCGCGACGGTCGGGGTGGGTATGGAGAGCTTCCGGGATGTGACGTACGACATCGTCCGCTCTCCGGACGGCGGCTTCAGTCTCGATTGGCGGGTGATCTCGCCGAGGCGAAGCGAGACGCTCACGTTCCCGATTGTGTTTGGGTTCCGCCTGCCGACCTACACGCGGGTGGACGGCCTCGGAGTGCCCTGGGGTCCGCGCTTCATGCTCGACACCGGCCGTATCGTGATCGACCCGCTGATTACCTACCAATCGGACCTTGGAGCAATCGATCCATCCCTGAGGGCACGACTCGGCCTCGGCCGCCTGACGAGTCTCGAGGTCCGCGCCGCGCGGGGGACGTTCACCAACGATACCTGGATTCAGTCGGACATCGCGAACTTCATCTCGGCGCTGTTCGTCGGGCGAGACTACCGGAACTACTGGCGCGCGGATCGAGGGGAAGCGCTCCTCCAGCGACGCTGGGAGCGCGCCGCGACCATGCTGGCGCTCGAGATTGGGGGCCGGACCGAACGTGCGTGGTCGGTCACGGCAGGTGGACCGTGGAGCGTGCTCGGACGAAACGATGTCGAGGAGGGGATGCGCCGTCCGAATCCGCAGGTGTTGCATGGCCGGATCACGTCTGCTCTGGCCGGCGGGCGGTTCGACTGGGAGCGGCAGGCGGTCGCGCTGAGCACGCGGCTGCTGACCGAGACGACTCTCGACACCCCTGACGATTCGCGCTTCACGCAGGCCACGCTCGAGGCTGCGGTCGCTTTTCCCGCGTTCCGCAACCACACGTTCTCCTTCGAGGCTCACGCCGTTCACACCTTCGGCGACACCGCGCCGCCTCAGCGCTTTGCGTATCTCGGGGGGAGCGGAACGCTCCCCACCTTCTCCCTGCTGGAGTTTGGCGGGGATCGGCTGGTCTTCTTCGAGAGCCGCTACTCGATTCCGATCGAGCGAATTCAGATTCCGATCGTGGGATCGCCGGTCATCATGCTCCGCCACATGATCGGGATGGCCGGCGTCGATTCGCTGCCGCCCTTCGAGCAAAACATCGGATTGCGCCTTCGCGTCGGACCGGTCAAGGTGGATTTCACGGTCGATCCCGTCTCGCGCGACTCGAAGCTCTCGGCGGGACTCGCGCTGGTTCGCTGAGGCGCCACCAAGGGGACTCGCCGATGACGGAACGAACGCGTTTCGATCGCGCGTACTTCGACCGGTGGTACCGCGATCCACGACGCCGCGTGCTCGATCGGGCGGAGATCGCACGCCGCGTCGCGCTCGTACTCGGGATTGCGGAGTACGTGCTCGAGCGGCCGGTGCGCTCGGCACTCGATGTCGGGTGCGGTGAGGGGAATTGGCGAGCGCCACTGCTCGCGCGCCGTCCCCGTTTGCGCTACGTCGGCGTGGACCCGAGCGAGTACGTCGTGCGGCGATACGGGCGCCGTCGGAACATTCGGCGTGGAACGGCGGAAACGCTCGAGACGCTGTCGCTACGCGGGCCTTTCGACGTGGTCATCGCGAGTGGCGTGCTGAATTTCCTTTCCGACGACGCGCTCCAGCGCACCGCGCGAACGCTCGGGCGCCTGACGAGTGGCGTGGCCTTTCTCGAGCTGTTCGCCACCACCGACGAGGTCGTGGGCGATACGCGGGGGTGGCGGCCGCGCTCAGCCGCGCACTACCGCCGGCTACTCAAGCGCGCGGGATTCACGCCGTGCGGACCCCACTGCTACGCGGCCCGACCGGTTGCCGCGACGCTCGCGGCGCTGGAGCACGCGGGTTAGAACCCGCGTCAGCCTTCCTGATCTAGCTCGGGGGAGGGCGATGTATCCGACTCGCCCCCCGAGATGTCGCGTGGCCCGCCGCGACGCCGTCCGCGGCGCCTCGCGCCTCCCGGCCGGCCGGCACCAGGGCGCGCATTGGCCGCCCGTCCGGCGCCACGCTCCATCACCGACGTTCGGCAGGCGAGCAGCACCGCTTCAAGCGCCTCGATCCCGTCGTCGGTCGCCTCGAGAAAGAGGTCTTTGACGACTGATTCGGCCCGCATCAGCTGGCCCACGAGCGCCGCAGCCATCGCGCGATTCGGCATCGTGCCGCACAGCTTGGGCTCGATGCGATTGCCCGCCGGTCGCCGGTAGACGGACACCATTCCTTCGCGTTCCGGCTTGAGGAAGTATGGCGCCTTGCTGCCACGTCGTCCTCGTGAGCTGTCGCCGATGCCGCGCGAACTGTCCATGCTCGCCACGATGAGCTGAAGGTGAAACGGTCTCGCCAGATGCTGCGTGCTGTCGACCAAGGATGGCGAGTCAGGAGCGCTGCTGTCGAGTCCCCTTCGTCGATTGCTCGGGGCGGTCACGCGATGTAGCTTGGCGCGTGAGCATGATGATGAAGCGGTCGCCCACGGTGTACATGCAATGCGAGCGCTGTAGTCTCCCGTTCGAGCCGATCAAGGGAGGCTTGTGCCAGCGCTGCGACCGCATCCTGTGCTCGGCGGATCTGCACGGTGACACGCTGAGCCGCTGGCGCGCCGCGCTGACCGGCCGCGCGATCTGCGTGGAGTGTCGTCAGAAGCGCGAAGCTTGAGGTGGATTTGCGTTTTGGCGCGGTAGACGATATACTCGTGGTGTGAATCTTGCAGCGCCGCGCGCGCTTCCCCACGGTCCGTGACGACACTCGCGGTGATCCCGGCCCGCCTCGGCGCCACCCGGCTCCCGCGTAAGCCGCTTCGCCTCCTCGGCGGCGCTCCACTGATCGTCCGCGTTTGGGAACGCCTCACCGCCCTCGCGCTCGTTGATCGCGTCGTGGTGGCGACCGACAGCGATGAAGTCGCCCGCACTGCCCGCGACGCCGGGGCCGAATGCGTGCTCACCGACCCGCGACACCCATCGGGCACCGACCGCGTCGCAGAGATCACACGTAAACCCGAGTTCGCCGGCTACGAGGTAATCGTCAACGTGCAGGGAGATGAGCCCTTTCTTCCGGCGGACGCGACGCGAGGGGCACTCGAGCTCGTGGCGAGTGGCGCCTTTCCGCTGGGAACGGCGGCCGTCCCCGCGCCGGCGGCGGTGCTCGACACGCCCGATGTGGTGAAAGTCGTTCGTGCCGATGACGGTCGGGCGCTGTACTTTTCCCGCGCCGGAATCCCCTTCTTGCGCGATGACGCCGACCGATCCGAGCGTGACGCGACGATTCTGCAGCACCTCGGGATCTACGCGTACACGCGTGACGCGCTCGCGCGGTGGGTAGCGCTCCCGCCGCATCCGCTGGAGCGTGTCGAGCGGCTGGAGCAGCTGCGCCCGCTGGCAGCCGGAATGGCCATCGGCGTCGCCGTGCTGGACGACGAAGCACCGCGCGGCATCGATACGGAAGAGGACCTGCGACTCGCGAACGATCGGTGGACTACCCTCATGAGCGGACGGGCGTGATGCAAACGGCTCCCGGACACCATTCCTCGCAGACCACCAAGTACATCTTCGTCACCGGCGGTGTCGTCTCGTCGCTTGGCAAGGGCATCGCGGCCGCCTCGTTGGGCCGGCTGCTCGTCGAGCGCGGACTGCGCGTCACCATGATGAAGTTCGATCCGTATATCAACGTCGACCCCGGCACCATGTCGCCGTTCCAGCACGGCGAAGTCTTCGTGACCGATGACGGCGCCGAGACCGATCTCGACCTCGGGCATTACGAGCGATTCATCGATCGATCGCTCTCGCAGCTCAACAACGTCACGACGGGTCGTATCTACCTGAACGTCATTACCAAGGAGCGGCGGGGCGAATACCTGGGGTCGACGGTCCAGGTGATTCCGCACATTACGGACGAGATCAAGATGGCGATGAAGCGGCTCGCTCCGGAGAACGACGTCGTCATCGTCGAGATCGGCGGAACGGTTGGCGATATCGAGTCACTGCCGTTCCTCGAGGCGATTCGACAGTTCCGCCACGAGATCGGGCGCGACAATGCATTGTTCATTCACCTGACGCTCGTGCCGTTCATTACGGCGACCGGTGAGGTGAAGACGAAGCCGACGCAGCACTCGGTGCGCGATCTCATGGAGATCGGAATTCAGCCGGACATTCTCATCTGCCGAACGGAGCGTCCGCTATCGGCCGACGTGAAGCGCAAGATCGCGCTCTTCTGCAACGTCGAGTTCGGCTGCGTCATCGAGAGCCGCGACGTACCGACGATCTACGAGATCCCGATCGCCTTCCACGAACAGGGCCTCGATGCCCGTGTCGTCCAGCGGTTGAGCCTGGGCGGGACGTCCGCTGATCTCGCCGGCTGGCGGCACATGGTGCACACGATCGCCGCACCTCGTGATCGGGTTCGCATCGCCGTGGTCGGGAAGTACACCGAGCTCGTCGATAGCTATAAGAGCGTGCAGGAAGCGCTGATCCACGGCGGGATCGCGAACGATGTCGGTATCGACATCTCGTGGATCTCCAGCGACGCGTTCACGTCATCGCAGCGAGCGGCCGAGGTTCTCGACGCCTTCCATGGCCTGTTGATTCCCGGTGGCTTTGGAGTTCGTGGCATTGAAGGAATGCTCGACGCCATTCGACACGCACGCGAGAGCGGATTGCCGTTCCTCGGGATCTGTCTCGGACTCCAGACCGCGATCATCGAGTTCGCGCGCAACGTCTGTGGTCTGGATGACAGCCACTCGAGCGAGTTCGCTCCGGAGTGCGCCAACCCTGTCATCTCCCTGATGGAATCGCAGCAGCACGTGACGGACATGGGCGGCACGATGCGACTGGGCGCGTACCCGTGCCGGCTGCGACCGGGCTCGCTCGCCGCCGACGTGTACGGCGTCCCCGAGGTCAGTGAGCGCCACCGCCATCGGTACGAGGTATCGAACAGCTATCGCGACCTTTTCGCCGAGCACGGAATGCGGTTCAGCGGGCTCTCGCCGGATGGGTCGCTCGTCGAGATGATCGAGCTTCCATCGCACCCGTGGTTCATCGGCTGTCAGTTCCATCCCGAGCTGCGCTCTCGGCCCACGCGTCCGCATCCATTATTCGCGGGGTTCATCGCGGCCGCCGCGGCG
>DATFFP010000080.1:0-26673 GCA_035249985.1 Gemmatimonadaceae bacterium | reverse complement strand
CGGCAGCGACCCATCGTCCCTGGTCGGACACGCGGCGCTCGTGGACGACCCCATGGGACCATAGCCGTCACCACAGTCGAACGCATAACGAACATCGGGGCGCGAGGGTGACGTCAGCGACATCGTCACGCTGCTTCCCTCCGTCGCGGTGGCTGGCGCGTCGAACGTCGCGGTCGGTCGGACGTGGGCCACCCTCGCCGCCGTCGTCGCGGAGCTGCTTGCACCGCCGGCGTCAGTTACGGTCAGAGTCACCGTGTACTCCCCGCCACTCGCGTACGTGTGCTGGACAGTCGCGCCACTGCCGGCGCTGCCGTCGCCGAAGTCCCAGGCGTACGTCGCGATGTTGTTGTCGGGATCGGTCGAGGCCGTTGCGTCGAACGTGATCGGCGAGCTCTGGACACCCTCGTACGGACCGCCCGCATTCGCCACCGGAGGCGAGTTCGTCTCCAGCTCGGTAATGTCGACGCACCAGCCGCCGCCGACAAAGCTGTTGCCCCCGCCAAGGACGGTGTCGTCTCGAAGAAAGAGACTCCACGTTCCGTTAGGGCTGCTGCTCGCAAACGCAGCGAGCGCCGAGCCGTACGGCTCGATGGGCGCAGGTGTCGGCATGGCTTCCAACGCGCCGCTGTTCAGCGGCTTGTACGTCCCGCTCGGAAGGACGGCGGTGCCGGTGGTGAATTGGAGGGTCGCATCGTCGTCGAACGTCACCGTAGCGTTCTGGAAGTCGCTCGCTCCGCCGACGTCCGACATCAGCATGACTTTCTGCCCGCCGGGGCCGACCACGAGCGCGTCCAGATCCGTGAGCAGCGCCGTGGTGAATCCTTTGAGAGTCACGGTGACCTTGAATGGTCCCGCGATTCCGGTGGAAACCGTTACCGTCGACGGATACAGGCTGGCACGGCCGGCGTCGAAGATGGTCATCGGCGTCAGGTTGCAATAACTCTCCGACGTGCCAGGCTGGTTGAGCACACTCACGGTGGCGGTCGCGTCATCGACCGCGCCTTCGGCGTCCGTCACTCGGAGCGACACCGTGTAGGTGCCCATGACGGCGTAGGTGTGCTGCGGCGTGGGGCCGGTGCCCGTCGTACCGTCGCCGAAATCCCAGGCGTAGGACACGATGTCGTCCCCTTCGTCCGTCGAGAGTAAGCCGTCGAAGTCGATCGGCGCACCTTCGATCGCGGAGTAGGGGCCGCCCGCGTTCGCGACCGGGACGGAGCTCAGCGGCTTGATGCCGATGCACCAGCCACCCGAGATGGTACCGGTGCCGCCACTCAAGAGCATGTCGTCGCGGACGAACAGCGTCCATGCGCCGTTAGGGTTGGCGTTTCCGAAGACCGCCAGTGTCGACCCGTACGGCTCCAGCGGTGCGGGGCTCGGCATCTGGTCGTTCGTGCCCGAGTTCGACGGCCGGAACGTTCCGGAGAAGGTGACACCCCCCAAATTCGTAGCCGCGGGGATCTGCGCGAGCGCGTCGTCGTCGAAGGTGACGACCGAATTGAGGAAGCGGCCCGAGCCGCCCACGTCCGACATCAGCATGACGGTCTGTCCCCCGGGACCCTGGAGAAGGACATCGAGGCCCTGGACCCCGGGAACGTTGGCCTGGTTCAGGGTCACCGTGACCTTGAGAAAATTCCCGGCGATGCCCGTCGACACGTCGATCGTCGATGGGTACGGGGTCGCGCGCGCGTTGTCGGCAATGCTGATCGATGCGGGGTTGCAGAAGGTCACCGGATCGGCAGCGGTGGCCGAGATGTCGAGGTGGGGCCGAGTTTCAGGGGGTTCGGGCGCGGTGGGATGGTCGGTGCACGAGGCGGCGAGGGCGAGCGCGACCAGGCTCAATGGGAGCGGGCGGGGGCGACGGCGAGGCATGGGACGTCTCCGGTGAGGTGGCTTCCGAACGGGGTCGCGCCCAACATGCCCGGCGGCCATCGGCGCATTCTCGCCGAGCTCTCGCCCAGCTCTCGCCACCACCGGGGAGGGGGGGGAACCCTGGCGGTAGCGGGTGGATCTCCGACACCTTCGCGCCAATACACCTGGCTATACGTCGGTTCGTTCGCGCTCGGGCTCGGCGCGGCGGGGATCGCTCTCGTCTTCCCGCTGCTGCGACGCGGACCGGTGCCTCAGCCGGCTTGAATAGGGAAGGAAGTAGCGCGGGAAGAGGAGAATCCCCTGGTCCGTGGAGCGCACGACGAGCCGCATGCCTGCCTCGAGCTTCCAGTGCCGGACGATGTAGCGTGGGACGGTGATGCTGAGCGATCCGCCTTCGCGTCGCAGGCGCACGGAGAAGCGAGCAATGAGGCGCGAGCTTTGTGGTCGTTGAAGCATGACCGAATCATGGGTGAGCGACGTCGAAGGTATGTCATCGCTGCCCCGCGCGGTGAATCGGATTTTGTCCGACTCGAGATAAATCGGATTTGTCCGACTCAAGCTCGATCGGATTTTGTCCAACTTAAGATGAATCGGACTTTGTCCGACTTAACCGGAAGGGGCTCACCAAGGGGGGCCGCGTCAGTGCGACCGGGCGCACGGTTCACTCGCCGCAATGAGGATAGAGGGGCCGATCAGACACCGTTTGTACGGGCAGGCGCAGGATTGTCAGCGGCGGCGAATCTACGGGCTTGCGCGCCTCACGAGCGAATCGATATTTGAAGTCCCGCTCGGGAACCCTCCGCTGAGCACCGCTCGCCGGCCACGGCTGGCCCCACCAAGCAGTGAAGTACCGGCATGACGCATCTTCGCCACCTCGCCTTCGTCCTCGCGCTGGTAGCGTGCAGTGACCCGCACGCACCGGACCGTGCCGTCGGCCCCATCGTGCTGAACGTGACGCCGTTCGAGGCGTCGCCGGGCGACCTCGTCACGGTGGACATGCACTTGCCGGATGCTCAGGGCCCGCTTCGCGTGCTTCTCGAGTTCTCCGGCGTCATCGAGGCGTCGGACACGCTCGACGTCCCCGAGGGAATTCGCGACGTCACCGGACAGTTCACCGTTCCGGCGCCGTTGCCCGATGGTCCACTCACGCTGAGCGTGGCGATCGTTTCCGAGTCGGGGCAGATCGTGTCGGCCCGCTCGTCGAAGACGATTGCCGTGCGCGACATCATCCCGCCCATTCCGGACGCGGTCGTGCGCCAGTACGCGCCTTACGAGGCGCACATGGTGGCGCACGACGTGAGCCTGATCGCGGGAAGCACGGTCGACGTCAACATCCGCGCGACCGACAACAACTATCTCACGTGGATCGGGTACGCCCTCGGCCCGCCGGCGAACGTGCGCGATTCCGTGCGGGTCTCCGCCGCCTCGATCAACGAGGGACCGGTTCTGCGCCTCGTTGTACCGAACGGGTGGGCCGGCACAGCGCCGGCGATGAAGGCCTTCGCTCGCGACTTGAGCGGCGTGCTGGGGGAGCAGGACATGGGCTCGGCGCCTGTGTACCGTTTCATCGAGCGTCCGATGCGAACGCTTGCGACGCCATCGGCGTCGGACGAAGCTGTGTATGACGAAGCGCGCGATGTGCTCTACGTGTCCCAGCCGGCGAGCCGGCGGGTGGCAGTCGTCGATGTGTCGACGATGACGGAAAGGGGTGCGGTCGACTTGCCAGCCCGCCCGGCATCCATCGACCTGACGCCAAGTGGGGACACGCTGCTCGTGGCGCTGGAGGGGAGCGTGTATCTGGGGATCGTCGATGTCCGTACCGCGCCGTATAGCGTGGACACCTTGCGCGTGCACTATAGCGCGGCGATCGGCCACACCGGCCCGTTCGCCGTCAATCCCTGGGTGGGCAATGTGCGCGTCGCGGCGGACGGGCGTGCCATCATCAGTCTCTCGACGTCGGTTCGATGGCAGACCGATCAGGTGGTCGTGCTCGACCTGGCAACCGGGTCGCAGACGATCGTCTACAGCGGCTGGCGTGACGAGGACATCCCGCTGGTGCGCACGCCCGACCGCAAGTGGACGCACCTTTTTGGCGCGTCTACAACTGAGAGCGTGTACGACGCCGTGGGGCATCGCTTCGTGGCATTGCCAAGTGGACCGGCTGAGCGATTGTGGAAGCCGCTCTCGATGAGTGCGGATGCACGCTACTTCATGAGCGGATCGCATCTGTATGACGCGCAGGTCCGTCACGTGCGCGAGATCGGTATCACCGGCTACGTGTCGGGGCAAACGCGCATCTCCAACGCCGGAACTGCCGTGTATGCCTCCGCGAGTCGGGAGTGCTGGCCGTTCAACTATCCCACCTGCGAGCATGCCGGGGAGCCGTCGTACCTGCTTCGGTATGCGGTACCGTCGGGGGACCTGCTGGAAATGATCCGGACGCCGCAGCTCGGGCGGCCCTTGCTGGTGCTGCCCGGGGACACGGCCGTTCTCTTGAGCGGGCCGAGTCTGCTCATGCTCCTCGATTTCCGCGGCGCGGGGACGGCCCTTTCCGCGCTGTCAGGAGGCGCGCTGCCGCCGCCTAACGCGGTATCCCGCCCGGAGTCGCCTGCAATCGCCGACAGGGCTACGCCGGTTGTCCGACTACGTGTCCAACATGGGCGTCGAGGTCAATGAGGCGCTGAACACGCGGGACCGGGGCGGGAGCGGAGTTCGGCGACGGCGCAGGCTCACCCGAGGGTCAGGCACTGGTTGGCCCGGTTGATTCGTCGCGCCACCTCCGCCAACCTTCGCGGAACTGCGTCAGGAGGCCAGTCGTGCTCGCAACCCAGGTGCGGCAGAAGGACAGCGTCTACTACTTCGTCTCCTATCCCGGAGACGACCTCCTCGACAAGGTCCAGTTCATCAGCCGCTACTACGGCGAAGGCGAGCAGATCGCCCCCGAGACGCCCGCCGAGGGAGACGAGATCGCCGGTTTCATCGCCCGCATCGAGCGGTCGGACAAGGCGTTTCAGCGCGAGCTGTCCAAGGCCAAGGTTCGCGCGATCACGAACTTCTACGAGACCGCGGTCAGCCAGCCGCCGATTCCCGGCGCCGTCCTGCTCTTCACCGAGGAGCGTCTCGATTTCGAGCCCGTTGGGCGGTTCGAGAACGTCGGCAATCTCCAGGAGCCGCGCGGCAAGTTCCTGATCATCGACGGCCAGCACCGTCTTGCAGCCCTGCGCTTCTACAGGTCCGAGCGGCCCGAGGAAGCAGCATCGATCCACGTCCCGTGCGTGATCTTCGATGGCAAGAGTGCAGACTTCGCCACCGAGATGTTCGTGATCATCAACTCGACGCCGACGCGCATCAACAAGAGTCACCTCGTCGATCTGTACGAGAAAGTCTCGTGGGCGGCGCCGGACAAACGGTTCGCCGCGCGCGTCGTCGATTTCCTCTATCGCGAGGGCGACAGTCCGCTCCGCTATCGCATCAACCGACTCGGCGGCCGCAGTCGCCAGCAGAAGTGGATCCTCCAGGCCGAGCTGTTCAACGAGATCCATCGCTGGGTCACCGCCGATTGGAAGCGAATCGAGCGCGCGGGCACCGAGCCGCGGCACGCCGAGCGGTTCTACGGTGTCGTGCGCGACTTTCTCAAGGCGGCCGAGAAGGTGTGGGACGACGCGTGGGGGGACCCCGCATACTTCGTCACGAGCTCGGTCACCATCAAGGCGATGATTCGCGTCTGCGCCGACCTCGCCGCGGCCGATGCCGATCCGGCCGAGGGGCGCGTTAGGCGGTGGGAGCGGCGGCTGTCGCCGTGGCGTGAGATCGTGCGCTCGTTTCGCGCGGACGGCTTCTACGAGCGATTCCCGGCGAAGGGGCAGGTGGAGCGCGTTGGGCGGATCCACAAGGAGCTCGCGCGGGCGGCCGAGATCGAGCCCGCGGTGCGCGGCGGTCGGCGAAGAGCCCTGTCGGATCGCTGAGCTTTTTTACCGCAGAGGACGCGGAGGCCGCAGAGAGCTTCAACTGCCAAAGCTTTTGGAAACCCCTGCAGTTGAATTCCCTCAGCGGCCTCTGCGTTTCCTGCGGTAAAAAATGGCGATGGACGATGGCAGCGCGTCAGGGCAGCTTCTTCACCTGGAAGCGGTATTGGCCATGCCCATACCAGTCCAGTCCACCGCGCACGCGAATCATGTAATTCCCCGTCGATGGCAATACGATGGGTCCAGTGCCCTGATCATCGAGCCGCGGGGTGGGGCCGACGCTCCGCACCGCTCCGAGAATCGTTCCCGTCGCCGAGTCGATGAGCTCGAGCTCGAGTCCTTCCCAACCCCACACACCCTGTGGAGTCTGGAAGTACACGTCGACACGATCACCGGCTGGCGCACTGAACGTGAACTCGTCGATGTCCGTGTCCGGATCGACCGCTTCCCCATCGATGATGCTGTCGACGTCGATCTGCGCACCCACATGCTCGGGACTGCGATCGATGCGCAGCACGGCGATGCGGTAGGGGCCAGTGACTCCGGAGAACTGTGAGCTCGAGCCGTACACGCGCAGTCCGAGCCGCCCGCTCGGTGGCAGATTGAAGCGGCCGGTGTTCTGGAGAAAGCCCGCGCTCGGTGTCCCGTCGACGCGCACACGCGTGTCCAGGTCGAAGAGGTCGAGCTCGGTGAGGGAGCCGGCGCCGATGAACATCACCGTGAGCTCCTCGCCCGGCGCGCCGGTCAGAACGTAGTAGTCGATGTCTCCGACGAAATCGAGTGATTCATCGACGATCGAATCGCCTGGCGTCACCGTCGTTCCGTGGTGCTCGGGCGCGGTGCTCAACGTGTCGAATATGAGACGGTACGGCCCGTGCTCGCGCAGGAGCCGCCCTCCGTTGGACGCCAGATACTCGATCGTGTACTCCCCGTCTTCGGGCAGATCGTACCGTGGGGTGCGCGTGGCGTCGTACCACTGCATTTGAAGGAATTGTCTCGTTCGCGCGTTCCTCACGAGCGCGAACAGATTCGTCAGGGGCTCGCCGTCCACGCTCTCGATGCGCACCCCTACGTGCTGCATGAGCCGGCCCGAGAACGTGAAGGTGTCGATGTCTCCGAGCGGCTCCACCGCGTCCACCACCGTGTCACCAAAGGCGATCGCGGACGGGCCCGATTCGGGAGCGGGGTTGATCGCCAGTGCATGCACACGGTAGGCGCCTCGATAGCCGAAGCCGCGCGTGTCGCCACCGCTGACGCGCAACCGATATGTGCCTGCCGGGAGGCTGAAGGTTCCGGTCGCGCTCCCGGTCACGCCCTCCGAGCCGGCGTGCCAGGTTTCGGTGGACCTGACCAGCGCCCCTGTGCCGAGGTCGATGACGTAGAGACTCATGTGGTCGGACGTCTCGCGCCCATCGCGCCACATCACGAAGTTCGCCAGCGACGTATCGGGCACGGTGAGGGTGAACTCATCGACATCGCCCGCGAGCTCAATGGCTTCGCCCGTTATGCTGTCGCCGAGTGTGAGGGATGCACTCGCGGTCTCGGGAGCGTAGCTCACCGGGTAGAGGAAGATCCGGTACGGTCCACGATAGGCACGCTCATGAGCATCGCCGGCCACGTGGACTCGCACCGTCGCCCCGGCGGGGATCCTGAATCGACCTGTCGCGGTCGCGCGGAGGGGCGCGCCTGGTGTCGCCGTCGCCACCGGCTCTCCCCAGGGCTCGGTCGCCCCGAGCACCCGGACGCTCAAGCCTCCCGGTCCCGGGCCTGATCGCTCGAGAAAGAGGTTGTATTCACGGTCGGCGGGCGCATTGATCGTGAACTCGTCCAGGTCCCCGACGTAGTCGATCGCCTCGGCGGCGAGGGTGTCGCCGGGAACGAGGGGACCTAACGAGCGCTCTGGCGCGCGCACGATCCGCCGCACCTGGAGCTCGTAGCCCCGCGGGTATCCGGCAACGTACCCGCCGCCGCCCCCGAAGAAGCTATCGCCAATCTGAACCCGAACTCGGTACTCTCCGGTCTGCGGGAGGGTGAAGCGTCCCGTCGGCTTCGCCTCGAGATCGGCGGCGATGGTGTCGCTCGTCGCCGACGCCAGGCCCCCAAACCGAGGATCGTTACCGGCGAGGAAGATCTGCATCAAGATGGGCGCGCGAGGGTGCGGGGCGAGCGCGCGAACGTATGCGATGAGCTCGTCGCCCTGCTGGCCCTGAAAGGCGAACTCGTCGACATCGAGCGGCGTCTCGAGGTCTTCGCCTCGAAGGGTGTCGCCGAGCACGAGCGCAGCGGGACGGCGCTCGGGACCGCGTGCAGTCGCCACGATCCTGAGGCGGAAGGTCGCGCCCGCCGAGCCCACGGCCGCCACGCGCACGGTGTGCGTTCCCGAGACAGTGGTGAGGAATGGCCCCGCCGCACGCTCCTCGAGCGCGCCTTGACGGCCAGTGTCGCCCAAGGTGGCGAGGGTGGAGGCATCGGGGCCGAGCACGACCAGATGCACCGCACCGGCTGTGGCGTGGAGGAACACCGCGATCGTGTCGCCCTGATCCGCCTCGAACGTGAACACGTGCGGGTCGCCACCCGACTCGATCGTGGCGCCGACCGTGTCGCCGACGGTAACCCGAGTGGATGGATTGCTCGTCAGGCCCGTCGGGTCATCGCATGCGGCGACGAAGGCGGAGAAAACGAGGGCGAGTGAAACGGCGAGGCGCTGACGTGTCATCACGGATGCGAGAGAGTTGCTCAGGGGCGCCAGGCCGGCGACCACAGGCGACCGGTGAAGGCCAACGGGAGCGTGAGCCCGGTGGAGACCTCGATCAGATGCAGGAAGCCATCGTCGGCCGACCGGGCGATGATCCATCGTCCATCGGGGGACCAGTCGATTCCGCCCACGTATCGCTTCCCGGCCGGCGTGATGGCCTGCTGCACTCCGCCGCTGGCGCTGGTCAACCAGATACGATTGTCCACGTATGCGATGCGGTCGTCGTCGACAGGGGACCAGCGGGGCATGTCGCCATAGAAGTTCGCTCCGGTCTCGGAGCGAAGCGTATCGATCGCGCGACTATCGATGTGGAGGATGAAGAGCGACTGCGAACAGCAGAGGCGGTCCGAGACGAAAACGACGCGACCTCCATCCGGCGACGCGGATGGCTTCGTGTCGTTGTAACCGTGACTCACCTGCGGTCCGAGACGCTCGGCGCCAGAGCCGTCCGCCCGTACCCGCCAGAGATCGAGTCCGCCGCCGGGAGGATCTTCCGCGAAGTAGATCCACTCCCCGTCCGCCGAGTACTGCGGGTAGAACTGATTGCCAGCGGGAGGGCTGCTGCTCAGTGGCACCGTTGATCCGTCGCCGTGGCGCATCGTCACGAGGCGGCTGATCTCTTCGCCGAACAGGGCGCCGGCGTCCTCGATCACGATGGCGTCACCGGAGCCTGACCAATCGGGGCGCGGCTGAGCCCAATAGACGAGGGGCCGCACTTCGTAACCCGATCCATCGAGATTCGTGAAGACGACAGCGGCCGTATCGAGGCTGGAGACACGAATCCTGTGTGTGGCAATCACTCCCTCGGGGACGACGCTCACGAACGCCGTGTCGCGGAACGCGTTCGCCGCCACAACGATCGATCTGCGGCCGATGGCCGTACCAGTGAGGCGACCGCTGCCATCGACGTTCACGATCGTGTTCGCGGTCGAGATATACGTGACCGGATCGGGGCGCGCGTTTCCCCACCGGTCGATCACCGCGCCACGAAGGTTGTAGCTGCGTCCCACGTACATCGCGCTGTCCCCCGGCAGCACGCGAACCCCTGTGGGGGCGCCGGGAAGGACGGTGAAGGTGGTCGACGTGGACAGACCCAGGCTCGGGGCGTCGACGACGATCTGCACCGGTCCACCCAGCGTGCCCAATCGCACGTAGATGCGCGACTCGCCGTTCGCGTCAGTGGTGTCGATCACGACCAGGCCGGATCCCGTGCGCTCCGGGTTCGTGGCGAGAAACGCGCCGACGGAGTTCGTGGGGAACGCCGGACGGAGCACCTCGAAGCGCACGGGAACGCCTAACGCCGGCATCCCGGCTTCATCGCGGACCAGCACCACCAGCGGGTTCGGGAGAATCGCGAATACCGTGTCGGATGCTCCAGCGCCGGAGAGCACCGCCAGGCGCTGGATGGCCGGGCCGGTCGGCGAATCTCCGCAGGCTGTCGCGAGAGCCGCGGCCAATACGACGATGCATCGAACTGCCCAGACAGGGAAAACGCGGGGCATCAACTCAGCTCCGAAAGTACGGCGAACGGCTCGAAAAGGGGGCGGAGGGTGGGACTGCGAGGATAATCTCCGAGGCTGGCTGCCGTCAACGGTCAGGGTCACTCGTTCCGGTGCCTGTGCCAAGGGGAAGCCGAAGATGGCCGGACGTTAGGTGACCCTAACGGGATGGTGGCCTCTGCCCTCCTGTCGACTGGCTTCCTTCGCCGACTGCCGTCGCTCGCAACCAGAATCATGGCTATTCTTCAGTCACATAGCGGAAGGACATCGTGCCGTGAGACACATCTTTGTCGTCGCGCTTGCAAGCGGGTCGTTGACGGCGTCGCTCAGCGCTCAGCCGGCCACCGCCCTGGCCACCGCGCGAGAAGTCGAGCGCATCGCGGCGATTCGCAGCTTCTGGCCGGGATTCGACCCGCTTGCCATCCCGCTCGCCATCTATGATGGAAAGAGCACATGGCTTTTCCGGCACCCGAGTCCCCCCTCGGACTTTCAGCCGTCCTCGATCTCGTCGATCAGATCTCACGTCCGCGAAGGGCGTCACCCGGCCGTCACGGCGAACTCGAGCGCCAACATCGGCGACGTCCCCACCGCGACCCTCCTCGTCGATCGAGCGCGCTCGCCGGACTCGGCGTCAACGCTCGCCGCCACCGCCATTCACGAGGCGTTTCACGTCTTTCAGCGGAAGCATCATCCGGATTGGCAGGCGAACGAGGGAGATCTTTTCCTCTACCCGGTCGACGACGCCAACCTTCTGGCGCTCCGTCGGCTCGAGAGCGAAGCGCTGCGGGAGGCGCTCGCCACCGCCAGCCCTTCGCGCGCCGCGTGTCTGGGCCGCCTGACGATCGATTACCGGACGAAGCGCTTCGCGGCGATGGACTCGGCCTTCTCCGCCTACGAGCGCGGCACGGAGCTCAACGAAGGGCTGGCGACCTACGTCGAGCTTCTCGCGTTAGGCCGCACGACGGTCGACATTCCCGTCGATGAGTTTGCGCCCATCGACGTGCGCCTGCGCAGCTACACCATCGGGGCCGGGATCGCCTTTCTGCTCGACGGCATCCGCCCGCAATGGCAGCACTCGCTCGAGGCGCACGACCGGCAGCGGCTCGACGAGATTCTTGCCGGCGCTCTTGTCGGGGCGGCCGAGTCGCCCGGCGAAGGCTGCGCGCTCCCCGCCGCTCGAGTGGCGCAGATCATCGAGGTGGCCCGCCGCGACGCGGAGGCGGTCGCCACGAGTCGCGTCGGGCGGCGCAAGGCATTCGACTCCGCGAGGGGATGGCGCGTCACCGTGATCGCTTTCGGAGGCCAGCCGCTTCGCCCGCGCGGCTTCGACCCACTCAACATCGAGCGCGTCAATGGTGGGTTGCTTCACACCCGATTCCTGAGCCTCGAGAACAACCGGTGCAGGATGACCGCGATCGACGAAGGCTCCGTCGACATGGTGGCACTCACCGAAGGATTGGGGCCGCATCCTCTGTTCAACGGCGTGCGGCGCGTGATCATCGCCGGGCCGGCGAGCCCCGTGGTCTCGAACGACGCCGACCGCGTCAGCATCGACACGAATGGCTTGCAGCTCGAGTGCACGGGCGCCAGGGTCGATGTGAGGCCGGGTGAGGTCGTCATCACGCTCGTGAGGCCCTAAGAACCACTGCGTACTGCGTACTGCGTACTGCGTACTGCGAGCTGCGAGCTGCGAGCTGCGACCTAGACCCTGTGGGGGGTTGAGCTCGCAGTACGCAGTACGCAGTACGCAGTACGCAGTGGTTTTCCGTCCCCGCCCACCGGCGTCTCGTCCCTCCCGAGCGGCATTCATCACAACTTCGTTGTCTTTTCCCATCCCCGCCTCGAACGTCGCGATTCGGGGGAAGGCGCTGCCTCGCCGGCGCGCTTCTCCGTAGGTCACGCCTATTCGCAACGCGGAGGCAGGGACATGATCCAATTGCATCGTCAGTTCGTGAAGGTCACGTGCGCGGTGATGCTTCTTCCCAGCGCGCTGTTCGCGCAGGAGCAGAGCGGCGCCATCTCGGGCCGCGTCATCGACCGGGACACGCAGCAGCCGATCGCGAGCGCGCAGGTCGTCGTCGTGGGCACGCAGGTCGGCGCCGTCACGGACGATCGGGGAGAGTATCGCATCACTCGCGTGACGCCCGGCTCCAGACAGCTGCGCGCGCTGCGCCTCGGCTACCAGAGCTCGACGCAGACGGTCGCGGTCCGCGCTGGCGAAACGGCGACCGCCGACTTCACGCTCGGGACTGCCGCCGTCAACCTCGATCAGGTGGTCATCACCGCCACCGGCGAGACCCAGCGCAAGCGTGAGAGCGGCGCCATCACGAGTACCATCGCGGTGGATGCGCTCGACCTCGCACCGATCACCAACTTCTCTCAGGTCCTCACCGGGCGCGCGCCGGGTGTGGCGGTCCAGCTCACAAGTGGCACCCTCGGGTCAGGCACCAGGATCCGGATTCGCGGCACCAACAGCATCTCACTGGCGAATGATCCGCTGCTCATCATCGACGGCGTTCGCGTCAACAACACCGTCGCCTCGGGAATCGCCGTGGGAGGCATGCTCCCGTCGCGCCTCGACGACCTCAATCCCGATGAGATCGAGAACATCGAGGTCATCAAGGGCCCCGCGGCCGCGGCGCTCTATGGAACGGCAGCCGCGAATGGCGTCATTCAGGTCACCACCAAGCGTGGCCGGCCAGGGAAGACGCGCTTCTCACTCTACGCCGAGCAAGGCACGATCACAGAGGTGTCGGACTTTCCCTTCAACTATCGCCAGATCGGCGATCTGACGACGCCACGTGCGGACGGAACGACGCGCACGACGAACTGCAACATCGCGAACCGCACGGACGGTCTCTGCACCATTCGCCAGGACTCGTTGGCGAAATACTCGCCGCTGCTCTCGGATGCAACGCCCTTCATCGACGGGTGGCGGCAGGACTACGGTCTCAACGTGACGGGCGGCGGAGAAGCCGTCACCTATTTCGTGAGCGGCGACTTCGAGCGCCAGCAAGGCGTGTTCGATGCGAACACGACGCGCAAGGTCGGATTGCGCGCCAACGTCTTCGGGCGGTTGCGCGACGACCTGGAGCTCACCGCCAACGCGGGATACGTCTCGAACCGCATTCGCCTCCCACAGAACGACAACAACGCCCTCGGTCTGCTCGGCGGTGGCCTGTTGGGAAGCGCGTTCGACAACCCAGACAATCGCGGTTACTTCGCGATCACCGCCGACCAGTCGCAGCAGTTCAGAACACGACAGGATGTCGAGCGGTTCACTGGCTCGCTCAGCTCCAATTGGCGTCCGCTCGCCTGGCTTTCCGCGGCGGGAAGCGCGGGTCTCGACGTCGTGAATCGGTTCGACCACGACCTCTTGCCGGCGGGCAGGATCACCGCGTTCGGGCTGGAGGGCGGATTCCGCCAATCCGAGCGGTATCAGGACTTCGCGTACACGGCGAATCTCAGCTTCACCGGCGCGTTCGATCTGCGACCGACGATTCGCTCGACGACGACGCTGGGAGGTCAATACGTCCGCGAGGTGCTCCGCTCGACGGAGGCCTTCGGACAGAACCTGCTCCCCGGGGTCGGCTCACTCGAGGGAGTGACATCGCTGTTCGCGGTGGATGAGGACAATACCGAGAACGTGACGGTCGGGACGTACATCCAGCAGCAAGTCGCCTGGCGCGACCGGCTGTTCGTCACGCTGGCCCTTCGCGGCGACGACAACAGCGCGTTCGGCCAGGATTTTGGATTCGTGAACTACCCGGCCGCGAGTCTCTCGTGGGTCGTTGGTGAGGAGCCATTCTTTCCGCAGGTCAGCTTCCTCAGCGCGTTCAGAGTCCGCGCCGCGTATGGCGAATCGGGACAGCGCCCCAGCTTCCGCGATGCGGCGAAGTTCTTCTCGCCCGTGTCGGTGATGATCAGCGACGTCGACGTTCCGGGGGTCACGATCGGAAGCGAAGCCACGGGCTTCGGCGCCGGGAACGCGCTGCTCAAGCCGGAAAAATCGAAGGAGTACGAGTTCGGCTTCGACCTGGGATTCCTGGGCGACCGGCTCGCCCTGGAGCTGACCCGGTATGACAAGACGACGTACGATGCGCTCATCGCGCGTGATCTGCCGGGCTCACTCGGAGCGACGGCATTCCGGCTCGAGAACATCGGGCGGGTGAGAAACCACGGCTTCGAGATGCTGCTCAAGGCGAAGGTGTTCGACATGCCTAACGCCAGCTTCGATCTGACGCTCAACGGCACCACCGCCAACAGCAGGATCCTCGAGCTCGGAGAAGGCATCGAGCCGATTCCGGTCAACTCCGACTTCCAGATTCACAAGGAGGGGTTGCCCCCGGGCTCCTACTACCAGGCGCCATACACGTTCAGCGACGCGAACCGCGACGGGCTGATCTCCATGGATGAAGTCGTGGTCGCCGATGAGCCAGTCGGCCTCGGTACGCCGTTCCCGAAGCGGATGCTGTCGGTGACGCCGGACCTGACACTGTTCAGGTATGTGCGCGTTTCCGGACTGTTCGAGTACCGCGGGGGACACAAGCTGCTCAACCTGACCGAGCGGTTCCGCTGCAACTTCACGCAGACGTGCCGAGGGCTCCAGGACGCGTCAGCGCCGCTGGAGGAGCAGGCACGCGCAATGGCGACGCTGCTCGGCACCGAAGCGGGATTCGTCGAGGACGCGGATTTCGTCAAGTTCCGCGAGCTGGCGGTCACGCTCAACGCGCCTGAGCAGTGGGCAGGCCGCATGGGCGTCGCGTCCGTCAGCCTGACGCTCGCCGGGCGGAACCTCAAGACGTGGACGGACTACACGGGCTTCGATCCGGAGGCCAACGAAAACGCCGCGAACACGAACTTCAGCACCGATGAATTCAATACGCAGCCGCAAGTGCGCTACTTCACGGCGCGCATCAACGTGGGGTGGTGAGCCATGAAAAACTCATTGAAGTCAACGGTGCTCGGCGTCGGGCTGATCATGGCGGCGTCGGCGTGCAATATCGGGGATCTGTTGGACGTGGATGATCCGGATGTGGCGACCCCGGGCTCGCTGACGGGCGAAGACGCGCTGCCGGTGTTGCTCGCCGGTGCGTTCGGAGATTTTCAGCTCGCGTACAGCGGTGACAACGCCGGCGTGACGGAGGGACTCGTCAATCTGGGAGGGCTGTTGGCGGACGAGTTCGAGATCGCCGAGAGCTTTCCGACGCGCGTTCCGATCGACCGCCGCGACATCGACAACGTCAACACGACGCTCAACACGGCGTACAGTTATGTTCACCGCGCCCGCGCCGCGGCGGAGCTCTCGGCCCGGCGTCATCAGGAGTTCGCGCCGAACACGTCAGGGCACGCGCTCTCGCTGGCGATCGCGGCGTACAGCTACATCCTGTTGGGAGAGAACTTCTGCTCGGGCGTCCCGGTGAGCACGTTGACCGATGCCGGCGGCACGGAGTTCGGCCCGCCGCTTTCTACTCAGGAGCTCTTCACGGAAGCGATCGAGCGCTTCGATGCGGCGATCGCCGCGTCGGAGGCCGATACGCCGGAGCAGTATTTGGCAATGGTCGGGAAGGCGCGGGCGCTGCTCAACCTCGATCGGCCGGCGGATGCCGCGGCGGTCGCGGCTGACGTGCCGGATGATTTCGTCTTTCACATCCAGCACTCGGACAACACGGCGCGTCAGGAGAACGGCGTGTTCGCCTACGTCAACATTCAGGGACGTTGGACGGTGGCGGATAACGAGGGCGGGACGGGTCTGCCCTACCGATCCGCGGCCGATCCCCGGGTGACCTTCGAGCTCGATCCGGATGACGGCGTCGGCTTCGATGGCGTGACACCGATGTTCCATCAACTCAAGTATCCGGAGCGGGATGTCGATGTCGTGCTCGCCAGTGGAACGGAGGCTCGGCTGATCGAGGCGGAGGCGCAGCTCGCAGCAGGGAATACGACGGGGTGGCTGGGCACGCTCAACGCGCTTCGCACGGCGGCGGGACTGGGCCAGCTCACTGATCCCGGCACGCCGGCGGCGCGCGTCGATCTCATGTTCCGCGAGCGCGCCTTCTGGCTCTGGCTGACGGCGCACCGCCTCGGCGATCTGCGCCGCCTGGTTCGGCAGTACGATCGAACGGCCGCGTCGGTGTTTCCGACGGGCGCCTACTCGCAGGGAGGCACGTACGGCAACGATGTGAGCTTGCCGATTCCCTTCGAGGAGCTGAACAACCCGCTCGCTCAGGAGTGCGACGCGTCGGTCCCGTAAGGCAGAGGTCGTCGAGGTCGTCGAGGTGATCGAGGTGAAGTTGGCCTTGATCACCTCGTCGGCTTAATACCATTCGACGAACACTGGTCCCGCTATTTTTTTACCGCAGAGGACGCAGAGGCGAAGAGGAACTGCAACTGCCAAAAGCTTTTGGAAAAGCTCTTGGCAGTTGCAGTTCCTCTGCGCCTCTGCGTCCTCTGCGGCTAAAAAACAAAGGGCCCGTAACATAGGTAACCGCCGCCGAAAAATAGGCAGTCCCGCCGACGCGCCGACAGGCGCCGACTCCGCAGGTTGGTCGCGACGCTCACGCCACCCGCATCCAACCTCAGGAGATCGATATGACTACCCCCACATCACGCCCTCGCGCGCGGCTCGCCACCTTCGTCGCGGTGGCGACACTGGTGGCGGCTTGCGCCGCGGAGGCGCCGGTCGCGCCAGAAACGCCAGCGCTTCGAGCGGCCAACACCCGCGCTGATGCAGAAGGGGCACGCGCCCTCGCCGCCCTCCGCCGTGCCACCGCGCGCTACCACGATCTGAAGGCAGCGACAGACGACGGCTTTGTGTTCCTCCACGGCTGCGAGAGCCGGCCCGATGAAGGACCCGTTGGAGCGGTGTACGTGCATCCTGGTCGACTCGACGGCGTCATCGATCCGACCATGCCCGAGGCACTGATCTACGAACCCGGCGAGAACGGCAGCGCACGGTTGGTAGGCGTCGAGCTCGCGGTCCCGTACGTGGCGTGGACGAATGCCCAACCACCCGAGTTCCTTGGCGCTGCCTTCCAGCCCGAGGACGAGTTCGGAGTGTGGGGCCTGCACATCTGGCTGTGGCGGCAGAACCCGGAGGGCTTGTTCGCGGAGTCGAATCCTCGCGTCTCGTGCGCTGCCGAGGGTGGTGGCCGCAGCGGCATGTAACCGCTGATGGCCGCAACGGGACGGGGACTCTGTGAGCAGCAAGCCGTTGTCCCCTCGTCCGAAGGGCCGCGAATACTGCAAAAGGCAATGTGTGGCTTTCTCTGCGGCCACTGGACGAGGGGAAAGGCTACCTGCGAGGGACCAACTGTGTCCTGTCGCGGCCTTCTGCGGTCACCGGACTCGTTGAGCACTAGTCCACCGGAGATAGACATGGACCTTCGCATCACGTCGCGTCGTATCCTCGGAGTAGCGAGCGTGGCACTCGCGTTAGGTGGCTGCTCCGACCTGGAGCCTTCACGCGCGGTGAGTCCCACGACCGTTTCGGCCTCGGCCATCGACGGTGGCGATCTCGATGACGTGTTGCGCCTATATCTCGCGCGTCACGGCTTTACCGGACGCGTGGCGAGCACCGTCGAGTGGCGCCTCGGCCGCCGTATCGATCGGCAGCTCGCCGACGTCGGCCGCCAGCTCTGGTTCGACCCGATTCAGGGTCTCAACGACGACAACTCGTGCGGCGGCTGTCATTCACCGACGAACGGCTTCGGGGACACGCAGCCGATCGCGATCGGCGTCGACAACAATCGCATCGTCGGACCGTCCCGGAGCGGACCGCGCAATCAGCGGCGAACGCCGATGGTGATCAACAACGTGTTCTACCCGGCGCTGATGTGGAACTCGCGCTTTCACGCGCCGTCGGGCGATCCGTTCGACAACAGCGGCGGCTTCGTCTTTCCTGCCCCGGAGGGCACCAGCCTGTCGTACCTCCCGCATCTCCTCACGGCGCAGGCATTCATTCCGCCCACGGAGCGCGTGGAAGCCGCGGGATTCCACTTTCCGGGGAACAACGACGACATCCGCGCCGAAGTCATCAAGCGTCTGAACGAGACGCTCAACTATCGGCGCCGCTTTGCAAACGTGTTTGCGCATGTGAAGGCGGGCAACCCGATCACGTACGACGACTTCGCGCGCGCGATCGCCGAGTTCGAGTTCACGCTCGTGTTCGCGGATGCGCCAGTCGATCGTTATGCCCGTGGGAAGCTCAACGCGATGACTCCGTCGCAGAAGCGCGGCGCCGTGCTGTTCTTCGGCAAGGCGGGTTGCGTCCAGTGCCATGCCGTGGCGGGTGCATCGAACGAAATGTTCAGCGACTTCAAGCAGCACGTCGCCGGAATTCCACAGATCGCGCCGTCGGTCAGCAACATGACGTTCGACGGCCCCGGCGCGAACGAGGACTTCGGGCTCGAGCAGGTGACCGGCAACCCGGCGGACCGTTATGCCTTTCGCACGTCGCCGCTTCGCAACGTGGCACTCCAGCCGGCCTTCATGCACAACGGCGCATTCACCCGGCTCGAGGATGCAATCCGGTATCACCTCGACGCGCAGAGGGCGGCGGCGTCGTACACGACGGCACGCTTGCCCGGCGATCTACAGGGCCCGCTCGGCCCGACGTCGCCGGTATTGGCGAGGCTGGATCCTTTGCTGCGCACGCCGATGCAGCTCAGCGAAGAAGAGATTCAGTGGCTCATCGATTTCGTCGGCCAGGGCCTCCTCGATCCGCAGGCACAGCCGCAGCATCTGCGGCGCTTGATTCCCGAGAAGCTGCCGAGTGGGCGACCGGGGCTGACGTTCGAGTTCCGCTAGTGACGTCATTCTAGGATAGGGAGAGCACGTGCAGGAACCGCGGATGGCCGCAGAAGGCCGCAGAACACTGCAACGTCAACAGCTCGCGTCACGGATTAACACGAATGCTGAAACGGCGAAACGACACGGATACGGCAACTGCAACAGCTTTGGGAACTGCAACACCCTAGGTGCGAACGAGGCTCAGCATGCCATCATGCGTTTTCACTAAAAGCTGTTCCAAACAGTCTTGCAGTTGCCTTATCCGTGTCGTTTTGCCGTTTCACAATTCGTGTTAATCCGTGACGCAAGCCGTTGACGTTGCAGTTTCTCCGACCAGCTGCGGTTCCATTGACTCGTACCACGATGCACTCGAACTCGATCATGGAGTAACTCATGGCCACACTGCTCTCTGACACGATGCGCCGCCTGCTCCCCGACCCGACCTTCTACGCGTCGCCGCGGGCGGCCATGGAAGCGCCGCCGGAGACCATGGCGTACGTCGCCCTCATTAATCCGACGCCGGGCGACGGGCGGCCCGACGCGATCGCGGTCGTCGACTGCGACCGCGATTCCGAACGGTTAGGCACCACGATCGGGCGACTCGACCTGCCATACGCGGGTGACGAGCTGCACCACTTCGGCTGGAATGCGTGCAGCGCCGCGCTCTGCCCGTACGCGCCGCACCCGCACGCTCGCCGGCGCTACCTCGTCGTGCCGGGGCTGCGCTCATCGCGGATGTACATCGTCGACACCGAGCCCGATCCCGCGAATCCGCGCGTAGTAAAGGTGATCGAGCCGGAAGAGCTGGCGTCGCGAACGGGATACTCTCGTCCGCATACCGTGCATTGCGGTCCCGACGGCATCTACGTCAGCGCCATCGGCAGCGCGACCGGTGGTGCGCCGGGCGGAATCTTCGTGCTCGACCACGACACCTTCGAGCCGCTGGGGCCGTG
Source organism: Gemmatimonadaceae bacterium (assembly GCA_035249985.1). Taxonomy (GTDB): domain Bacteria; phylum Gemmatimonadota; class Gemmatimonadetes; order Gemmatimonadales; family Gemmatimonadaceae; genus JAICNG01. The sequence goes on along the minus strand of DATFFP010000080.1, from coordinate 6,842 downwards.
GGAGATCGAGCGCGGACCGCAGCGGCTGGCGTACGACTTCTGGTGGCACCTCGGATGGGACACGATGGTCACCAGCGAATGGGGGACGCCGGCGCAAGTCGAGCATGGCGTGCAGCCGGAGCTGCTGATGGCGAAGGAGTACGGCCGCCGGCTTCATTTCTGGGATCTGCGCGCGCGGCGTCACGTGCAGTCGCTCATGCTCGGCGACGACAACCAGATGGTGCTCGAGCTGCGCCCGGCCCACGACCCGACGAAGCGCCACGGGTTCGTGAACGTGGTGCTCAACCTCACGGATCTCTCGAGCTCCATCTGGACCTGGTTTCACAATGGCGAAGAGTGGCAGGCGAAAAAGGTGATCGACATCCCCGCGGAGCCGGCCGACGCGGCGATCCTTCCCCCGGCGCTCGTGCCCTTCGGCGCAGTGCCGCCGCTGGTGAGCGACATCGCGCTCTCGCTCGACGACCGGTTCCTCTACGTCGCGTGCTGGGGAACGGGCGAGCTCCGACGCTACGACGTCACGGACCCGCTGGCGCCGAAGCTCGTGTCCTCGGTCCATCTCGGGGGCATCGTGCGCCGCACCGCCCATCCGTCGGAGCCGAATCGGCCACTCGACGGCGGGCCGCAAATGATCGAGCTGAGTCGCGATGGCCGTCGCGTCTACGTGACCAATTCGCTCTACCTCGCGTGGGACGCGCAGTTCTATCCGCGTGGCATTCGAGGCTGGCTCGCTCGACTGGATGTGAACGCCGATGGTGAGCTCACGCCGGCGTCCGATTTCTTCATGGACTTCGGCGACATGCGCCCGCACCAGGTGCGTCTCAAGGGAGGCGACGCCTCGTCCGATTCCTTCTGCTTCCCCTGAGGCAGCGATGAGCTGGATGGTCATCGGGCTGCTCGGCACCTATCACGGACTGAACCCCGCGATGGGGTGGCTGCTCGCGACCGCGCTCGGGTTGCAGGAGCGGCGCGCGAGCGCCGTTATGCAGGCACTCCCGCCGATCTTCCTGGGCCACGCCGCGTCGGTGGCGGTCGTCGTCGTCGCCGCCGCGCTCGCGGATTCGTTCGTCCCCACCGACACGCTAAGGTGGATCGGTGCGTCGCTGCTTCTCGGCTCCTCGGTGCTCGTCATCAGGCGTCGTGCGCATCCACGGGGCGGTGGAATGCGGCTTGGACCCGGTGGATTGGTCGCATGGTCGTTCGTGATGGCATCGTCGCATGGCGCGGGACTCATGCTTCTTCCTGCCTTGTTCGGGACGACTCATGCACACCACGGAGCTCCGCCCACGGGCATCGCCGTACTCGTCGTTCACAGCGCGGCCATGCTGCTCGCCATGACTGCCGCCGCCCTGGTGGCATTCCGCCTAACGGGCGTCGGTGCGCTCCGTCGCCTATGGATCAATACCGACCTGCTCTGGTCGATTGCTCTCGCCGCGTCCGGGATCCTGTTGTTCCTGACGTGAACGTCTCTGGACGGGCGAGCTCGAATGCCCATATTGGGCAGGGCATGTAACCACAGATGGTCACAGAGGGACAAGCACTCCTCAGGAGCCAGGGCCTTATCCGTTGTCCAAATGGCCACAGATAAAACACAGCAAATTGTTTTTTGCAGTATTTGTGGCCATTCGGACGAGGGCGACACGCCTTGGTCCTCAAAGAGTCCCCGTCCCTCTGTGGCCATCTGTGGTTAAAACAGGCTCGTTGCGCATTTCACTGTGAGTAACTAGCGCATGTTCCTGGAGCGCGACGCCTTTCTGACCGAGTTGGATGTAGCACTCGCCGGCGCCGCCGGCGGGCGAGGTTGTGCCGTGCTCGTCAGCGGCGAGGCGGGCATCGGGAAGACGACGCTGCTCGAGCGCTTCGCGGATCGCCTCCAGACCGCCGACGGTCGCACGCGAGTTCTCTGGGGCGCCTGTGACGCGCTGTTCACGCCGCGCCCGCTGGGTCCGCTGCTCGACATGGCGCGGCAGACGCCGGGCGTGCTGCGCGAGGTCACTCGCGGCACCGTCGATCGCGAGCGGGTCTTTCTGAGCCTGCTCGATGAGCTGTCTCGTCCGTCGCCGAGGACGCTCGCCATCTTCGAGGACGTGCACTGGGCGGACGAAGCGACGCTCGACCTGCTCAAGTTCCTGGTGCGACGAATCGACAAGACGCAGAGCCTTCTCGTCCTCAGCTTCCGCGACGATGAGGTGGACGCGACCCACCCCCTCCGCAGAGTACTCGGCGAGCTCCCGGCGCGATCCGCTCGGCGCCTCAAGCTGCCGCCGCTCTCGGAGAACGCGGTGGCGCGCCTTGCGACGGCCGCGGGACGCCGAGCGGAGGACCTTCACAGCATTACCGGGGGGAATCCGTTCTACGTCACCGAGGTGTTGGGGACGGATGGCGGTGGGATTCCCGCATCGGTGCGGGACGCCGTGCTGGCGCGGGCGGCGCGCCTAACGCCCGCGGCAACCGCGGTGCTGCACGTCGTCTCGATCGTGCCGGGCCGCATCGAGCGGTGGCTGCTCGATCGAATGCTGGATGAGCCTGCTCGGGCGGTGCAGGAGGGCGTCGACGCGGGCATCCTGCGCGCCACCCGCGACGCCGTCGGCTTCAGGCATGAGCTGGCGCGACGAGTCTGGGAGGACTCCCTCGAGCCCGCGTACGCGGCCGAGCTGCACAGACGGACGATCCAGGCGATTGAATCCCACGATGGCGGTACGACAATGCTCCCGCGGCTGGTCCACCACGCCGACCGGGCCGGCGACGCCGATACCGTGCTGCGTCTCGCGCCGGCTGCCGGGCGCGAGGCGGCGTCCCTCGGCGCTCACCGTGAGGCGGCAGCGCATTGTGAAAGCGCGCTTCGTTATGCAGACCGGTCGCCTCCCGCGGAGCGTGCGGCGCTGCTGGATGCCTGGTCCTACGAGGTCCACCTGAATGGCCGGATCGCGGATGCGGTTCGGGCACGCGAGGAGGCGCTAACGCTGTGGCGACAGGTCGGTGACCGTCGCCGAGAGGGAGACGACTTCCGCTGGCTCTCGCGACTGGCATGGTTCGAGGGGCGCCGTGCCGATGCGGCCGCATGCGCCGAGCAGGCGATCGTTCTCCTCGAGCCGTTAGGTCCCAGCCATGAGCTGGCGATGGCGTACAGTACGCGCGCGCAGCTCCACATTCTCGCCGAGGAGCGGCATCTCGCCCCGCAGTGGGGAGACCGGGCGGTCGCGATGGCCGAGGCGCTCGGCGACCCCGACGCGCTGGTCCACGCGCTCACTAATGCGGCGTGCCTGGATCCGGGCGGCATGCGCGAGAACCAGTTGCGGGCGATCAGGTTAGCCCAGCAGCATGGTCTTCACGAGCACGCGATGCGTGGTTTCGCCTGGCTCATCAGCGACTCGATCGTCGAGCTGGACTACGCCGCCTCGGAGGGTTTCCTGGCCGAGGCGATCGAGTACGCCGAAACGCGTGACATCGACAGCTTCGCGTTCTATCTGCGCGGCTGGCGCGCTCGGCTGCATGCCGAGCTGGGGCGCCTCGACGAGGCGGAAGCCGACGCCACCGACGTCCTGCGGCGCGACGACGCCCCCACCGTCGTCCGGCTGCCCTCGCTGGCCGCGTTAGGCACGGTGTACACGCGCCGCGGCGATCGGCGCGCGCAGGCCGTCCTCGACGAGGCGCTGGAGCGCGCGCTGTCGACGGGAGAGCTGCAGCGCATCGCCCCCGTCGCGGCCGCGAGGGCCGAGGCGGCGTGGCTCCGCGGTGATCTCGACGGTGTGCGTGTCGAAGCCATGCGCGCGTATTCCATGGCCATGGAGGCTGGCAGTCGCTGGGACATCGGGCGGATCGCGCTGTGGCTCAGGCGCGTGGGTGCGTTAGGCGCAGTGCCGGCGAGCCTGCCCGACCCATTCGCAGCCGAGCTGGCGGGACGTTGGCGCGACGCGGCGCAGGCATGGGAGCGACTGGGCTGTCCCTACGAGCAGGCACTCGCGCTCAGCGCGGGAGATGAGGAAGCGCAGCGGGCTGCTCTTCAGATCCTCGAGGGATTGGGTGCGACGCCGGCGGCCGCAATCGTGCGACGCCAGCTGCAGAGCCGTGGTGTTCGTGGTCTCGCGCGCGGGCCGCGCCGTAGTACCCGCGCGAATCCTGCTGGCCTCACCAACCGGCAGATGGAGGTGCTCGAGCTCCTGGCGGAGGGGCTGTCGAATCGGGAGATCGGTAAGCGTCTCTTCCTGTCGACGCGCACGGTGGATCACCACGTCTCGGCGCTTCTCCAGAAGCTCGGTGCGGGGAGTCGAGCGCGGGCGGCGGCGCTCGCCAGGGAAATGATAGCGCGGGCGTAGGCTGGTCTTTTTTACCGCAGAGGACGCAGAGCACGCAGAGGAACTTCAACTGCAGGAGCTTTTGTAAAAGCTTTTGGCAGTTCGGTTCTCTCTGCGTTCTCTGCGTCCTCTGCGGTAAAAAATGATGATGTCAAAAGGCACCGAAGAGACATGCTTCGCGGCATGGGCCTCAACGACTCGAGCGGTGGCGTCGTCGACGCTGCCATCAAGGTGCACACGGCACTTGGGCCGGGCTTGCTCGAAGGCGCTTACGAGGGATGCCTCGCTCATGAGCTTCGAAAGCGCGGCCATCTCGTGGTGCAGCAGCTTCCTCTCCCCGTACTCTATGACGGGATCTGTATCGATCTCGGGTACCGCATCGACCTGCTCGTCGATGGGGGAGTGGTCGTAGAGGTGAAATCCGTCGGCAAGCTGGCACCGATTCACAATGCACAGCTGCTCTCGTATTTGAAGCTTGGCGGCTACAAGCTTGGGTTGCTGCTCAACTTCAACGTCCCCCGGCTCATGGATGGGATTCGCCGAATCGTGAATCGCTTGTAGTTGGGCTTGTTTTGTTTTTTACCGCAGAGGACGCAAAGGCCGCAGAGGAACGTCAACTGCCGAAAGCTTTTCCAAAGGCTCCCGCAATTGAAGGTCCCTCCGCGTCCTCTGCGATCTCTGCGGTAAAAAATGATGATGCAATCCTTCAGCCCTGCGCTACGCCGCGTTAGGCCGTCCGAACCAATGGGTCAGCGCATCAGCGAGTCCCGCCTGGCTCGGGTCTCCTACCCAGGCTACATGACCGTCGGGGCGGATCAACACCGCGGTGGGAGCAGCGACCGCGCCGATCACCGGAAGCTCCCAGCTACCATCGTATGTCGCGTCCATTAGCTGAACACGATCGGCCCATGGAGTGATGTCGAAGCCGCCGCGCTCACCGAGGTTGAGGAGCACCGGCCGGGCACGGTGCAGCAGGGTGTACATCCGCAGCGGGCCGTTGCCGGTGACCAGGTCGAGGTCGGGCATGCGGCGCCCGAGCAGCGGATGTCCCTCGCCGAGATCGTAGTGAACGTCCAGACCGGACAGCAGCCCGGCGAGTCGCTTGCGCGGTTCGTTCATTCCAAGGAGCTCGGTCATCGTATCGCGCAGGGCCTTCGTGCGATCGTCGGCGCGGCGAAGCGCGACCGACGCCATCGTGTTCCGCAGCACGCGGGCAGCGACGGGATGCCGCTCGGCGTGGTAGGTGTCGAGGAGGGTGTCTGGCGAGATCCCTTTCACGACCTGGGCCAGCTTCCATCCCAGATTCACCGCATCCTGCACGCCGAGCTGGACACCCTGTCCACCGTCCGGCGGATGTATGTGCGCGGCATCTCCCGCCAGCAGAACGCGTCCCTCGCGGTAGCTTGCGGCCTGCCGAGCGGCATCGGTGAACCTCGAGATCGAGGTGGGACTGTGAACCCCGTAATCGCTCCCGTACGCGGCGATGAGCGCCTCGCTGAGATCGCGCAGCGTGGGGTCGCTCGTGCGTCCGACGTCCTGTTCGGTCACCAGGACGCGTACGCGCCGCCCATCCTCCATCCTGGCGAGAGAATGGATGCCGAGCGCATCGCGGCGGATGCCCCATTCCGGCGGCTCCTCGGCCAGCTCGACCTCGGCGATCAGGTTGCTCGTTGTCGGATCCGCCCCGGGGAACTCGATGCCGGCGGTCTTCCGGATAGTGCTCCGTCCTCCGTCGCAGCCAACGAGATACTGCGCGCGTAGTGACGTGCCGTCTGCGAGCTGAACGTCGACGCCACCCTCGTCCTGCGCGAAACCCGTGACCTCGCTGCCGTAGTGGATCGGCACTGCCAGCTCACCGACCCAGCCCGCCAGGATGCGCTCGATGTGGCTCTGCCACAGCCCGAGCACGTAGTTGTAGCGGGTGGGAAAGTCGCTGTGGTCCAGAAAGATCATCGAGAATCCCAGCGCGCCGTGGTGATGTACCGTTCCCTGCGAGACGAACCGATCGGCGATTCCGCGCTGATCGAGGATCTCGATGGTGCGTGAGTGGAGGCCGCCCGCGCGCATGCCGGAGAGGTCCTGATTGGCGCGCCGCTCGACGATCGCGACGCCGACGCCCGCCAACGCGAGCTCGCCCGCCAGCATCAGCCCCGTCGGGCCGCCTCCCGCGATCACCACTTCATGCTCGATCATCGCCACGCTCCGGACCCGTCCATCGATAACGACCCACGCATATCGCGCCTCCCGTTAGGTTCTGGTTTTGGCGCGCGATTATGCGGCACGACCCGGGTCTTGCCGCAAGCCCCCGGGGTTGGTATATGTTGGTTGTGGCAAGGGAGGAGTACTCTCCTTTCGCTTGTTCGCCATGGACGGACAAGCCCTTTGGGACGCGGCGGTGCGGCGGGTATGGCGCCGCGATCGTCACGAGCGTCAGCGCCGCCCAGATTCGCCTTGCGCGTGGCAGCCTAACTATCCGAGGCGACACGGGGACTCGTTTCGAGCGCCGGTTTGTACAACACAGGGCGCCCAAATGATCGCCCTCTGTTGTAC
>DATFFP010000079.1:0-24202 GCA_035249985.1 Gemmatimonadaceae bacterium | reverse complement strand
CAAACGTACCTCCCCGACGAGAACCCGGTCGGCTCCCAATTCCAGGGCCTGGCGCGTCAGGTCGATCGCAACCTCTTGTCGAAGACGCTCCAAACGCTTCTGACGTACCGGAACACGCTGTTCGACGTGCATGCGGTCGACATCGTCGGCGGCTATGAGTTCAACGAGTACACGACCGAGGAGTTTGGCGCGGAGGGCCGCGGCTACATCACCGACCTCTTCAGCTTCTATAACCTCGGCGGTGGACAGACGCTGGTGCCTCCGTTCTCGTGGCGCGAGGACAGCCGACTCGTGTCGTTCTTCGGCCGCGCGAACTACAGCTTCGATGACACGTACTACATCACCGGCGTGCTGAGACGCGATGGGGCATCACAATTTGGCGCGGGAAACAAGTGGGCGCTTTTCCCGGCCGTGTCCGCATCGTGGCGGGTGAGCAGGGGCGACTTCCTTCCGGACTTCGTCTCGGAGCTTCGCCTTCGCGCTGGCTGGGGCAAGCAAGGCAACGCCGCTGTGAAGCCCTACCAGTCGCTCCTGCTGTTGGGGCCTGGGGCGAGAGCGGCCTTCGGAAGCACTGCCATCACCGCGATTACGCAGACGCAGAACGTGAATCCCAATTTGAAGTGGGAGGAAACGACTCAAAAGAACTTCGCCATCGACTACGGCTTCCTGAACAACCGGTTCACCGGGTCGCTCGAGTACTACATCAAGGACACGGAGGATCTGCTTCTCGAGGTGGACGTTCCACAGCCCGCGAACGTGCGGACACGACTCGAGAACATTGGAAGCCTCAAGAATACCGGCATCGAGTTCTCGCTCGATGCGCTGGCGATGGCGCGTCAGAACTTCACCTGGCAGGCGGGGCTCGTCCTGGCGGCCGAGCAGAACGAAGTGGTCTCGCTCGGAAGCCGCACGTACATCACCAGCGGCAGAGTGAGCGGCCAGGGACAGTCGAATCAGGTTTCTCAGCGCATCATGCCCGGGGAGCCGTTAGGGACGTTTTTTGGACCGGTCTTCCTCGGGGTCGACGCGCAGGGCCGGCAGCTGTTCAAGTGCAGCGCTACCACCTCCGGCTGCACGAATGGCCAGACCACGAGCCCGAATGCCAACGACTACGAAGTGCTGGGTGACGCGAACCCTGACTTCAGCCTGGGCCTTCGGAGTCAGATGAACTGGCGCAAGTTCGACGCGAGCTTCCTCCTTCGTGGTGAGTTCGGCCAGGAGGTGTTCAACAACGGGGCGCTCGTGTATTCGACGAAGGGAAATGCGCTCCAGGGAAAGAACTTCCTGAGGGCGGCCCTGACCGATCCGATCGGCGTGTACGAGCCGGCGATCTTCTCCTCGCGCTGGATCGAAGATGGCTCGTTCATCCGCCTGCAGAATCTCACCCTCGGTTACACGCTCGACATTCCGGCGTTTTTCGGCGGAGCACCGCGACCGGTTCGCGTCTACGTTTCGGGAGACAACCTGTTCCTGATCACGGACTACTCGGGGTACGATCCCGAGGTGCACACCGATGCCGGCCTGGCATCGCGCGGCATTGAGTACGTCACTTACCCGAAAGCCCGGACGTTCACGGCGGGCTTCCGCGTTCAGTTCTGAGGGCCCTATGAGGAGACTTACTTTGAGAACCTCGACCAAGACGCGCCTGTCCGCACTCATTCTCGCGATGACAGCGCTCGTCTCCGGTACCGCTTGCACCGACCTGGAAGAAACCCCCGTCAGTGCGATTACCCCGGAGAACTTCTTCCGGAACGAGGGGGAGGTGCTCTCGGCGCTCGCGGGTGTATACGCGCAGCTCCGCCCCACCCTCGATGATTATTACAACGTCAGCCAGGTCTCGTCGGACGAGCACATCGTGCCGACGCGTGGTAACGACTGGTACGACAATGGGATCTGGCTCGAGCTCGACAAGCATGAGTGGGCGGCGAACAGCCCGTCGGGCGGCGCCCAAATCAATGGCGCATGGGTCACGGCGTTCACGGGCGTCGTCCGCGCAAATGCGCTGCTGGAGAATATGGAAGGGGTCACCATCGCCAATCAGGCGGCGGTGAACGCCGAGATCCGGCTGCTGCGCGCGTTCTACTACTACCAGCTGATGGATCTGTTCGGCGGGGTTCCGCTGGTCGAGGATACCGAGCTGAAGACGCGGCCGAGAGCCACGCGAACCGAGATCTTCGATTTCATTGAGACCGAGCTCAAGGCAGTCCGCGGCGCGCTCCCCGCGACGCGTCCGGCAGGCGAGCATGGTCGCGTAACGCGCGGGGCCGCCGACGCGCTTCTGGCGAACATGTATCTCAACGCCGGTGTCTTCCGCAACGATGCCGCACCGAATCCCACGAGCTACAACTCGTGCAGCACCGTGACGATCGGTGGCGTCTCGGCCTGCCAGCTCGCGATCAACCACGCGGACAGCGTTCTGAACTCGAGCGCCGGCTATGTGCTGGCGACCGATTGGCGATCGAACTTCACGGCGACCAACAACACCTCCAAGGAAAACATCTTCGTCGTCAACCTGCTCAACGCCACCGACCTGGGCCTGAACTTCCTGATGCGGGCGCTGCATTACAACCAGCTCAACGCGCCGACGCCCTGGAACGGGTTCGCCACGATCGCGGAAGTCTACAACGCCTTCGATGCCAACGATCAGCGCCGCGATGCTTTCCTCGTCGGGCAGCAGATCAACTTCGACAACAACCAGCCCGCCAAGGATCGGGCGGGCAACCCGCTCATCTTCACCGTCAGCATCGCAGACGAGAGAGCCGCCACGGAGGCCGAAGGAGCGAGACTCGCGAAGTGGCCGAGCGATCCGAACCACGTGAATCAGGAGCACGGCAACGACTTCGCGTTCTTCCGTCTCGCCGAGATCTATTTGATCAAGGCGGAGGCGCAGCTCGAGCTGGGGAGTCAGGCAGGGCTGACGCTCGTGAACACGCTGCGCGCGCGCGTCTTCGAGCCGGATGAGCCACTCGCGGGTCCACTCACGCGTGACATCATTCTTCAAGAGCGTCTGTTCGAGCTCGCGGGCGAGGCCAAGCGTCGGCAGGATCTCATCAGGCACGGCAAGTACACGAGGGCCTGGGAATTCAAGCCGGAGTCAGAGGCGCACACCGTCCTGATGCCAATTCCGCAGGGGCAGATCGACGCGAACCCCGAGCTGGATCAGAATCCCGGGTACTGAGCGTCGCACCGCAGCACCGTCGTTCAACAGAGTGAGGAGTGAGGAGAGAGGAATTCGTCTTTTCCCTCCTCACTCCTCATTGTTTTCGCTCCCTCGTCGCAGTCGAATGGTCTCACACGCGCCTAACGGCATGCCGGCAAGGCTCTTCACGCGGAGTGTTCTGCTGTCGAGCCTCACGCTCGTGGTGGGGTGCTCCGGGCTCGATGGGTCGTCCGCCAACGGAGCCCTACCGTCGGCGGATGGCCCTCTCTTCACGCGGCTTCCGTCCAGCTACACCGGCGTGAGCTTCGTGAATCGGCTGGAGGAGACCCGCGAGCTCAACGTCTTCACCTACCGCAACTATTACAACGGCGGCGGCGTTGGACTCGGCGACCTCAACGGCGATGGGTTGCCCGAGCTCGTGCTCACGTCAAACCTCGGCGGCCCTCGTCTGTACCTGAACGAGGGAAAGTTCCGCTTCCGCGATGTCACCGACGAGGCGCGCGTGAAGGGAACTGGCTATTGGGCAACCGGCGTCACGCTCGCCGATGTCAACGCCGACGGGCTGCTCGACATTTACATCTGTTATGCGGGCAACGTCGCGGGAGAGCGGCGCGCCAACGAGCTCTACATCAATACCGGGCTCAGCTCGAAAGGCGTGCCGACGTTCGCGGAAAAGGCAGCCGAATACGGGCTCGCGGACGAGTCGTACTCCACGCACGCGGCATTCTTCGACTATGACCGCGATGGGCGGCTGGACATGTTCCTCGTCAACAATTCGTTTCGGCCGGTCTCCAGCTTCGGGCTCCGCAACATTCGGCACGTTCGCAATGCGCTGGGGGGACACAAGCTCTTTCATAACGAGGGCACGCGATTCGTCGACGTCAGCGCGAAGGCCGGCATCTTTGGCAGCGAGATCGGCTTCGGCCTCGGCGTCGCCATCGGCGACGTCAGCGGCGACGGCTGGCCGGACATCTACGTCTCGAACGATTTCTTCGAGCGCGACTACCTGTACATCAACAACGGAGATGGGACCTTCGCCGAGCGGCTCGACGAGCAGATGCCCTCGATCAGCATGTTCTCCATGGGTCTCGACATGGCGGACATCAACAACGATGGGATGCTCGACCTCTACGTCACCGACATGCTTCCGGAGGACAACTTCCGCCTCAAGATGACCTCGCAGTTCGAGGGGTGGGACGTATACCAGGCGAAGCTCGAGAACGACTATCACCACCAGTTCATGCGCAACATGCTGCACCTGAACAACGGAAATGGGACGTTCAGCGAGATCGGCCAGATGGCTGGCGTCGCCCGAACGGACTGGAGCTGGAGCGCGCTGATCGCCGATTTCGATCTCGATGGACTCAAGGACATTCACGTCACGAACGGGATCGCACGAGACCTGACGTCGCAGGATTACATCTCGTTCCTCGCCAACGACGAGACGATGCGCGCCTCGATGCAGGCCGGGAAACGGGTGGACTTCGTGCGCCTCGTGAACGCGATGAGCGAGACCCCGTTACCCGACTACGCCTTCCGGAACAACGGCGATTTCACCTTCTCGAAGAAGAGCACCGAGTGGGGAGTCGATCAGCCCAACTTCTCCAATGGCGCGGCGTACGGTGATCTGGATGGCGACGGTGCACTCGATCTCGTGGTCAACAACGTCAATCAGGAAGCCTTCATCTACCGAAACAACGCTCGCGCGCAGTCACCGAATCGGTTTCTCCAGGTCAAGCTGGAGGGCGACGCTCCCAACCGCTTCGCCATCGGGGCGAAGATTACCGTGCGGAGCGGGGACACGCTGTTCTTTCAGGAGCTGGCTCCATCGCGTGGGTTTCAATCCAGCGTCGACTATGTGGTGACGTTCGGCGTCGGAGCACGGGACACGCTCGACCTGGTCATGATCGAATGGCCCGACCGGCGCGTGAGTCGGCTGGAGGGTGTGGCCGCCAACCAACGCATCACCGTCAAGCAGTCCGAGGCGGCCGCGGCGCCGGTGCAACCCGACGCGCCTCGTTCCGCCCCGCTCTTCACCGATATCACGACCCAGACAGGGCTGGAGTTCGTGCACCGCGAGAACGCGTTCGTCGACTTCGATCGCGAACGCCTCATGCCGAAGATGGTCTCCATGGAAGGACCCTTGATGGCGGTGGCTGATGTGAATGGCGATGGGCTGGATGACCTCTACATCGGTGGCGCGAAGGATCAGGCTGGCCAACTACTGGTGCAGCGCGCCGACGGTCGCTTCGACAGGAGAGACCAGACAGGCTTCGAGCAGGATCGCATCTCCGAGGACGTCGGAGCAGTCTTCTTCGATGCCAATGGCGACGGCCACCGCGACCTGTATGTGGTGAGTGGCGGCAACGAGTTCTCCGAGATGGCCCCGGCGCTGCAGGATCGACTCTACCTCGGTGACGGCCGCGGAAACTTCCGGAAGACCACCGGACAACTTCCGCACGACGCGATCAGCGGCTCGCGCGTGGTCGCGGCCGATTATGATCGTGACGGCGACGTCGATCTCTTCGTCGGCGCGCGCGTTGTTCCGGGAGCCTACGGAACCGATCCGCGGAGCACGCTGCTGCAGAACGACGGCCGCGGTCGGTTCACGGATGTCACCGAGGAGCTCGCGCCGTCGCTCGCGCGCATCGGGATGGTCACCGACGCGCTGTGGAGCGACGTAACCGGCGATGGGCGACTCGACCTCGTCGTCGTCGGCGAGTGGATGCCGCTCACGATACTGCGGAATGCGGAAGGCGGAAAACTGGAGAAGCTGGAAGCTCGAGGGCTGGAGAAGAGTGAGGGGTGGTGGAACCGGATCGTCGCCGGCGACTTCAACCGCGATGGCCGCGTCGATTTCATCGTCGGAAATCTCGGGCTCAACACGCGGCTGCGTGCAAGCGAGGCCGAGCCGGTGACGATGTACGTCAAGGATTTCGACAACAACGGATACAACGAGCAGATCGTGTCGTGTTACATGCAGGGCACGAGCTATCCGATCGTGCTTCGCGACGACCTGATCAAGACGCTTCCGTACCTGAAGTCGCGGTATCTGGCGTACAAGGATTATGCGCAGCAGACGGTGACGGACATTTTCTCACCCGAGGAGCTCGCCGGTGCGGTGCGGAAGCAGGTGCGGACATTCGCGACCGCGATGGCGCGAAACGATGGCAACGGATCGTTCACGCTCGTCCCGCTGCCTATCGAGGCACAGACAACGGCCATCTATGGCATTCTCCCTGGCGACTACGACCGGGACGGAGCGCTCGATCTGCTGCTTGCCGGTAACTTCGACGGGGTGAAGCCGGAGATCGGACGGATGGACGCGGGCTACGGCCTCTTCCTGCGCGGCGATGGGACGGGAGGATTCACTCCTCGGCGCCCGGTCGAGAGCGGATTCTTCGTTCCCGGGCAGGCGCGCGACATTCAGCGAGTTCGAACGCGGCAGGGGGAATTGTACGTCGTCACTCGCAACAACGATCGGCCGCTGGTGTTCCGGGCGGCGGAATCTCGTCGTATGCACGCGCGCAGTGGGTCATCCTCGAGTCGCCAGGCCAATGACTGAACTGCCGAATGACACGAATGACACGAATGCGGCACTGCCTTGTTAACAGCCGCTGTATTCGTGTCATTCGTCCCATTCGTGCCATTCGGCAGTTCCAAGGTTCGCGGCCCCCGCATCGGAAACCGTGTCTGACCACGTGAGGCACGAATGAGCGTATCGCGACACACAACGATACTCTTGGCGGGATGCGTCCTGCAGACCGCCTGCTCGAGCGCCAGCGGCGACTACCGCGCGCAGCCGCCCGACGCCGAGCTGCTTCACTCGGCCGTCCAGCAGATGACCAACGTCATCGTGTACGACATTTTCAGCCCGCCGCAGGCGAGTCGCGCGTACGCGTACGCGACCGTCGCCGCATATGAGGCGCTACGGCATGAAGACTCTACGTATCGCACGCTCGCGGGGCAGGTCAACGGACTGACCGCCGTGCCGATGCCGAGGCCGGACTCCGAGTACTACTTCCCCCTCGCCGGCGTGCACGCGTTCATGACGGTCGGGAAGGCGCTCACCTTCTCGCAGAAGCGCATGGATTCACTGCGCACCGCGATGCACGAGCGCGTTCGTGACTTGGGAGTGCCGGAGCCCGTGTTCCAGCGGTCGGTGGCCTACGGGGATGAAATCGCCCAGCACATTCTCGCCTGGTCGAAGAAGGACAATTTCCTCCAGACGCGCGGCATGCCGAAGTACACGGTCACGTCCGACGAAGCGCGGTGGAGGCCGACGCCGCCGGCGTACATGGACGCGGTCGAGCCGAACTGGGCGAAGGTGCGCCCGTTCGTGTTGGATTCCTCGAGCCAATTCCGGCCGAAGCCCCCGCATGCGTTCGACATGACGGAGGGAAGTCCGTTCTTCGAGCAGGTGAAGGAAGTCTACGAGGCGGGAAAGAATGTCACCGAGGAGCAGCGCGCGATCGCGGCATTCTGGGATTGCAATCCCTACGTAATGAACGTGCGCGGACATGCGATGTACGCGACGAAGAAGATCACACCCGGCGGGCACTGGATGGGGATCGTCGCCACGGCGGCCCACAAGTCACGCGCGTCGTTGCTCCAGTCGGCCGAAGCGTACACACTGACGGCGCTCGCGCTCGCCGACGGCTTCATCAGCTCGTGGGATGAGAAGTTCCGCAGCAATGTCGTGCGTCCCGAGACGATGATCAACGCGCACCTGGACGAGGCGTGGGAGCCACTCCTGCAAACGCCGCCGTTCCCGGAATACACGAGTGGCCACAGCGTCATCTCGACGGCGGCCGCCACCGTACTGACGGACGTGTTCGGTGACGGCTTCGCGTTCACCGACAGTACCGAGATGGCCTTCGGTCTGCCGGTGCGCTCGTTCAGCTCGTTCAACGAGGCGGCCGCGGAAGCAGCGATCAGCCGTCTCTATGGCGGCATCCACTATCGGATGGCCATCGAGGCCGGAATTGGGCAGGGACGTGGGGTGGGCGGGCTGGTCCTACAGCGTGTGCGGACCCGCGCGCGAACCGAGATTGCGACAGCCGCTCCCCGTTAAGGGTAGCGACCGACGTCAGCCCGGGTTTTTCCTGCGGGCTGCGCGCTTGGTCTTGATCACGATGACGCCGTTGGCTCCGCGCATGCCGTACATGGCGGTATCGGCGGGATCCTTCAGGACCTCGATCGATTCGATGTCGTAGGGATCGAGGCCCGTCAGGGTTCCGCCTGCCCCGGGCTGGATGGCGACGTCATCAACGACGTACAGCGGCTCGTTATTGCCGTAGATTGAGGACGCGCCGCGGATGCGCACGGCAATGCCGCTCTCGGTACGGGTCACGGTGACGCCGGCGACCCGCCCTCTGAGGATCTCTTCGATGGATTGCCCGGGCGCCTGGTCGATGTCCTTCGCAGTGATCTCGCTGCCTGAAGGCGGCGGAGTGGGGTCATTCGACCGCTGAGCCGATTTGCAACCGAACAGCACAGCCGCGAATCCAAGCGGCAGCACGAGACGAGAGAAGAGCGAGGTCATTGGAACCTCGGGCAAAGAAGGGGCTGGTTGTGAGGAGCTCCTAGAATATACAACGCGCACGGCTTTCCGCCCACCCACGAGACGACCACTGAGATGCCCATGAGGATGCGACCAATCCCCGGCCTGACACTCGCCGCAACGTTCTTGACGTTCACCGCGGCCGCGACGGCCCAGGCCCCGGTGCGTGTGGAATCGCCTGACGGCCGGACCGTAGTCACGGTCGACGTTCGAGAGGGCGGGCTCTACTACAGCATCCAGCGCGACAATCGCGCGCTCTTCCTCCCGTCGCGCCTGGGCTTCGAGTTTCAGGGGGCCCCGCCGCTGCGCGACGGACTGCGCATCACCGGCTCGACTTCGAGCACGGTGGACACGGTGTGGACGCAGCCGTGGGGAGAGGTCGCGCGCGTCCGGGACCGCCATAACGAGCGTCGCATTTCCGTGAGTGAAGGCGCGCCCGGGAACAGACAGCTGGTGGTCGTGTTCCGGGTCTTCAATGACGGCGTGGGCTTCCGGTACGAATTGCCGGAGCAGCCCGGGCTGGGCGAGTTCGCGATCATGCAGGAGCTCACGGAGTTCGCGATGGCGGACGACGCGCGCGCCTGGTGGATCCCGTCCAACCGCCCGCGGCTCGACCGGTCCGAGATGCTCTATTCATCATCGCCGGTGAGTGTGATCGACAGTGTGCAGACGCCGCTGACGATGGAGACGCGCGACCGGCGCACGTTCATCGTCATTCATGAAGCCCACCTGGTCGACTATGCTCGAATGTTCCTCGCCGGGCGCGGGATGGAGGCGCGAACGCTGCGCGCGACGCTGGCGCCGTGGGCGGATGGAATCAAGGTTCGCGGGAGAACGCCCTTCATCACGCCGTGGCGGACGATTCAGATCGCGGATCGGGCGACCGATCTCTCACCGTCGGTGCTGGGGCTGAACCTCAACCCGCCGAGCGCGATCGCGAATACGGAGTGGATCAAGCCGATGAAATACGTGGGCATCTGGTGGGGGATGCACATCGGTACGATGACGTGGGGCTCGGGCCCCAAGCATGGCGCGACGACGGAGAACACGAGGCGGTACATCGACTTCGCCGCGGCCAACGGCCTGGGCGGCGTGCTCGTCGAGGGGTGGAACGTCGGCTGGGATGGTGACTGGATCGCCAACCGCAACGCCTTTTCGTTCACGCAGGCGTATCCCGATTATGACCTGCCGGGCCTCGCCGCGTACGCGAGGCAGAAGGGCGTCAAGCTGATCGCGCATAACGAGACGTCGGGTGGCCTCGAGAACTACGAACGTCAGATGGACAGCGCGTTCGCGCTCTACCGCTCGCTCGGGATCGATGCCATCAAGTCGGGCTACGTCACCGACACGGTCGGCGGCGGCCACTCGCATTACTCGCAGTTCGCCGTGCGCCACCATCGGAAGGTGATCGAGACGGCGGCGAAGTACGGCATCATGCTCGACGTGCACGAGCCGATTCACGACACCGGGGAGCGGCGCACCTGGCCGAACATGATGACGCGCGAGGGCGCGCGCGGGCAGGAGTACAACGCCTGGGGCAGTGAGGGAGGCAATCCTCCCGAGCACGAGACGATTCTGTTTTTCACGCGGCTCCTCGCCGGCCCGATGGATTTCACGCCGGGCATCTTCGACATCCTCTACGAGCGAAGCACGGGTCGTCCTCGGCGCCCTGAGGAATCGCGCGTTCGTACCACGCTGGCCAAGCAGCTTGCACTGTACGTGACGCTGTACTCCCCGATGCACATGGCGGCCGACCTTCCGGAGAATTACGCGAACCAGCCGGCCTTCCAGTTCATCCGCGATGTCGCGGTGGATTGGGACACGACGCGCGTAATCGACGGACGGATCGGCGATTACGTGGTCGTTGCGCGCAAGGCGCGCAACAGTCCGGAGTGGTTCGTCGGCGCAATCACCGATGAGGAGGCGCGGACATTCACCGTGCCGCTGTCGTTCCTGCCGCGGGGGCGGAGCTACGTGGCCGAGATTTATGCCGACGGACCGAACGCGCATTGGCTCACGAACCCGTTGCCGGTGGCCATTTCGCGGCGCCCCGTCACCTCTGCATCGACGCTGCGATTGGTGCTGGCGCCGGGTGGTGGGCAGGCGATTCGCATTCGACCGGCGCGTTGAGCTCGTCTTCTAGAACTGCAATATCTGGCTGAGATCTCTTACCGGGGGCGGTCGAAACGGATCACACGGATGAACGGAAGAGGCAGGATCTGATCGCTGGGCATTGAACTTTCCACTCCAGCAGCAAGAGAAAAAAAATTTTGTAACCGCGCGAGGAGGGATCAGGCGCCATGGAACAGATCCGGCAGCTTCCGATTATCCGTGTGATCCGTTTCGACTGCCCCCGTTCGTGATGTCAGCCTGACGCGGCCCGACGAGACGATAGAACTTGGGTTCGGACCCAAAATGGAATAACAAGCCGACCCTCAGAGCGGTAACCCGAAGGTAGTTGTACAGCTGGCGCGTAGCTGTTTTAGGCAAGTCCGGAGTTGCCTTGATTTCGATGATGAGCTTCCCGTCTACGACCATATCCAGGCGCTGTTTGCATACCTCCTCACCTTTGTACAGCACGGGCACCCATACTTCGCGACTGACCTTATGGCCGCGGACAGCAAGCTCTCGTTCCAGGCACAGGACATAGACCGATTCGAGGAATCCGAAACCGAGCGTGTTGTATACGTCGAAGAACGCGCCGATGGCGGAATGCGTCAGCCGCTCCTCGATCAAGTCATGCCGGGCCATCGCCTAACTTCAGTTGATGTCTAGAATCAACGTGCATCGCATCACTGCCGCCCTCGCCCTTTCGTTTCGTCGTCTTACGACCGTCGCCGCTTCCGCCGTGGCGCTCGCGGCGTGCGATCGCGCCGAGAGCTCCACACCGCTGTTCGAACTCCTCCTGCCCGAGGAGACGGGCATCACGTTCGTCAACGAGCTGCCGGAGAGCCGCGAGTTCAACATCCTGAACTACCTGTACTACTACAACGGTGGGGGCGTTGCGGCAGGGGACATCGACAACGACGGCCTCACCGATCTGTACTTCACCTCGAACCTCGGCCCAGACCGGCTCTACCTCAACAAAGGCAACTTCCGGTTCGAGGACATCACGGACAACGCCGGGGTTCAAGGACCGGAGGGATGGTCCAGCGGCGTCACGATGGCCGACGTCAACGGCGATGGCCATCTCGATCTCTACGTGTCGGCGGTCAACTACCTGACCATGAAGGGCCGCAACATCCTCTACATCAACAACGGGGACCGCACCTTCACTGATCGCACGCAGGAGTACGGCCTGACGCACGCCGGCTACTCGACCCAGGCGGCGTTCTTCGATTACGACGTCGACGGCGATCTGGACATGTACCTGCTCAACAACTCGATCCACCTCGAGCGATCGGTGAGCAACAAGCCGCAGCGATCACCGCGACACCCCAGGGCCGGAGACCGGTTCTTTCGAAACGACGGGAATCGCTTCGTCGACGTGAGCGAAACGGCGGGGATCCATGGCGGCGTGGAGGGATATGGGCTTGGCGTCATCGCCAGTGACCTGACCCTCGACGGATGCCCCGACCTCTTCGTCGCCAACGATTTTCAGGAGACCGATTTTCTCTATATCAACAACTGCGACGGCACCTTCACAGAATCCATCGGCCGCGCGACGGGGCACACGAGCCGTTCCTCCATGGGCGTCGACGCCGCCGACTACAACAACGATGGCCGGCCCGATCTCATCGTGGTCGACATGCTGCCGGATCGCGAAGACATTCTCAAGACGTCCGCGAACGCCGAAGACTTCAACATCTACGATCTGAAGGTGAAGGCCGGCTATCACCCCCAGTTCGCGCGCAACACGCTGCAGCTCAACCGCGGAGCCGGACAATTCAGCGAAGTCGGATACCTCGCCGGCGTATACGCGACGGATTGGAGCTGGGCGCCCCTCTTCGCCGATCTCGATAACGACGGGCTCAAGGATCTGTACATCACGAACGGGATCTACCGCCGTCCGAACGACCTCGACTACATCGACTTCGTCAGCAACACCGAGTTCCAGCGCACGCTCGCCATGTCGCTGCCCGATCGTCTCACCGAGCAGAACATGACGTTGCTACAGCACATGCCGCAGGTGCCGTTGGCGAGCTTTGCGTTTCGCAACAACGGCGACCTGACGTTCACCAATCAGGCGGACGCGTGGGGGCTGGCGCAGCCGGGCTTCTCGAACGGCGCGGCGTACGCCGACCTCGACAACGATGGCGCGCTCGACCTCATCGTGAACACCGTCAACGGGCCGGCCAGGATCTACAAGAGCCGCGCGCGGGAGAAGGGAGGTCACTTCCTGACGGTTGCGTTGCGCGGTGAGGGGGCGAACACCGCGGGCATTGGCGCCAAGGTCATCGTCAGGCATGGTGCTACGCGCCAGATGCTCGAGCAGATGCCGACGCGCGGCTTCCAGTCGTCGGTCGAGCCGCGCCTGCATTTCGGGCTGGGCTCCACGCCGACGATCGACTCACTCACCGTGATCTGGCCCGACCGGCGTTGGCAGGTCCTGACCAACGTGGCGGTCGATGGCACCCTGACGCTCTGGCAGCGAGAGGCCGCGGGCCGCTACGAGTACACGCCCTCGACGTTGGCGCCCCTGTTCGCGGACGTGACCAGCGAGGGGCGGATGGACTTCACGCATCGCGAGAACATGTTCTTCGACTACAACCGCGAGCCGTTCATTCCGCACCGGCTTTCCACGGAGGGTCCCGCTCTCGCCACCGGCGACGTGAACGGCGATGGGTTGGACGACATCTACATCGGTGGCGCGAAATGGCAGGCGGGTCGCCTGCTCGTGCAGCGCCGCGACGGCAGCTTCCGCCCGAGCAGCGAGCACGTGTTCAACGCCGACAGTCTGCACGAAGACGTGGACGCGGCGTTCTTCGACGCGAACGGTGATGGACACGCGGATCTCTACGTCGTGAGCGGGGGAAACGAGTTCTGGGGGGAACACGAAGCCCTCCGCGACCGACTCTACATCAATGATGGGCGCGGCAACTTTCGGCGCGCGAGCGACGCCCTGCCGGCGATCTTCGAAAACGGATCGACCGTAGCGCCAGGCGACTTCAACGGTGACGGGCACACTGATCTCTTCATCGGCAGTCGCGTTGTCGCACGGAGCTATGGCCTCACGCCAGCGAGCCATCTCCTTCAGAACGACGGCAGCGGCCGCTTCACCGACGTCACCCGCGAGAAGGCGCCGGAGCTTTCCCGCATCGGCATGGTCGCCTCCGCGACGTGGACGGACTACGACGGCGACTCTCGGCTCGACCTCGTCGTCGTCGGCGAGTGGATGCCGGTAACGATCCTGCGGAATGCGGCCGGCGGCAGACTGCAGAAGGTCCGCATCGACGGCTTCGAGCGCAGCCACGGGTGGTGGAATTCAGTGACTGCCGCCGACGTGAACGCTGACGGTCGCGCTGATCTCGTGCTCGGCAACCTCGGTCTCAATTCGTACATCCGCGCCTCGGAGGACGAGCCCGCTCGGCTTTACGTGCACGATTTCTTCGAGACCGATGCGCTCAAGCAGGTCCTGACGTTCTACAAGAACGGCGTGAGCTATCCGCTGATGGGACGCGATGACTTCGTGCGCGCGATGCCGCAGCTCCGGAGCAAGTACGATTCGTACGCGAAATTCGGCGCGGCCCGCGTCGAGGACATCTTCCCGCGCGATCAACTCGAAAGGGCCACCGTCCTCGAAGCGTATCAGTTCGCGAGCGCGCTGGCGGTGAACCGGGGCAACGGCACGTTCGAGCTTCAGCCACTGCCCGTCGAGGCGCAACTCGCGCCGGTCTACGCAGCCATGGCCGAGGACTTCGATGGCGACGGCCACGTCGATATTCTGCTCGGCGGCAACTTCGACGGCGTGACACCCCTGCTCGGCCGCTACGACGCGAGCTACGGTCTGCTGCTGCGCGGAGACGGGGCGGGCCGGTTCCGCTCGGTAGACCTGGCGGAGACTGGGGTGCTCATCCAGGGGCAGGTGCGCGACATGAAGCCGCTGCGGCATTCGAGTGGGCGAGTGGTCGCCGTCGCGCGAAACAACGACCGTCTTCAACTGCTGCGGCCGGTGCGCGCATCGAGCCAAACGCGGGTCGTCAGCGCGCGGGCTTCAGCCGACGCTGCACGGCCGCGCTCGCCAGCTCCCTGAGTGCGTCCTTTCCGACCCAGCGTGGCGCACTCTCCTTCGACTCGGACAACCGCTTCGCCACCTCGAGCGACGCTGCGTTGAGCTTCTTGTTGCGCCTTCCCACGGAGCGCAGCGCCCAGCTCACCCCCTTCTTCACGAAGTTGCGCTCGTCGGTCGCGGCGCTCTCGATGAAGCGAAGCGACCGCAGGAATGGCGCATCAGGCGCGTCCTTGTCGTGAAGGGCGACGCTGGCCAGCAGCGCAAACGCCGCGCGCTTGACGAACTCCTCGCGCTTGCTGCTCCACTGCTCGATTTTCCGCCAGGCGTGTGGAGTGCGGTCGAACAGATGAAAGCACAGCGCGTCGCAAATCGCCCAGTTGTCGAAATCCCGCGCCCACCGGTCCATCTGCGCCGGCGTGACACGGTGGGGCTCCTCGACGAACGCGGTCAGCATCCGCGCTTCGTACCAGCCGCTGTCCCAAAGCGCCGCGGCGAGCTCGTGATCGCGCCCGAGCTTCGTCCCAAGCATCCGGATGTCCGCGACGGAGACGCCGAAGGCCTTTGGTGCCACGATCGCATACCGCGCCATGCCATCGCGATTCTTCTTCGTTCCCTTCCGTTCGAGCCAGGTCAGCGCTTCGCGGGCTTGGTTCGGGGCGGAGGCTTTCGCGGTCTTTGATCTTGCCATACGCTCATGGGCCCAGGTTGGGAGGTGAGGATCCGGCGCAGGCCGCGAGAACGCAAAAGCGTTGGACACGGATTGACGCCGATGTGAAGGACAAACTGCACGGATACGTCAACTGCGAAGGATTTTTAGAGCTGCACCCCCGATGCGTGGTAAGGCGCAACAAGCAATCACGCTCTTTTACTTGGAGCCGTTTCAAAAAGCCCTTGCGGTTACCGTTGTCGTATCCGTGCAGCTTGCCGTTCTGCATCCGTGTAATCCGTGGTCAACGCCGTCGCAGTTACAGTTGTTGCGGCCTTCCGCGATTCCACTGTTCGAGCTCAGATCCACGATAGAGCACCAATAGCACAGCGAGGCAGCCATGAACGGGTACAACTTCACTGAGCGAGTGCGAAAGGTTCTCGCGATGGCCCGCGAGGAAGCCGCGCGTCTCCGCCATGAGTATGTGGGGACGGAGCACATTCTCCTCGGCCTCATCCGCGAGGGTGAGGGCGTGGCCGCGGCCGTCCTGCGGAACCTGCACATCGATCTTCACGAGGTCGTCGAAGGGATTGAGAGTCATGTGAGGAAAGGCGTCACAGCGCAGGCCACCGGCCCCGATCTGCCCTACACGTCGCGGGCGAAGAAGGTGCTGGAGCTCGCAATGACGGAGGCGCGCGAGCTCGATCACGAGTACGTCGGCACGGAGCATCTACTGCTGGGCCTGCTTCGCGAAGAGCGGGGGATTGCCGCGCAGGTCCTCAAATCCCTTGGTGCCGGGGTCGACGCCGTGCGGGCCGAGACGCTGACGCTGCTCGGGACGTCCATGCCTGGCCGCCCCGACGCGACCGCGCGCAGAGAGACGAGCGGTGGCCGTCGCGTCATCGGCATCACGATTCAGGTCGAGTACGAGAGCGGCAACCGGTCCGAGGACCGCTTCCAGCGGGTGGACGAGGCAATCGCATTTCTCCGGGGCCTCGCCTCTCCGGGATAGCGTTGACCGTGATCCCAGCCGACCGTATGCTCAGGACAAGGCGTTCAGGACGCCTCCTGTCCGCGGGAAGGACCGAGTCCACCTGGCTGGCCTAACGATCGGCGCTGGTTCTCACGAACCTCCTTGGCCCGACAGCGGACGGTGGGCCGTTCCGAAGGAGGCTCGTCATGTCCGCTCGACACCTGCCCGTTCGTCCCAATCTCGACCAGCTCAAGCACCAGGCGAAGGATCTCCTTCGCGCCATCCACGCGAGCGATCCTGACGCGATCGCGGACCTGATCGCGTATCATCCCGAGACGATCGATCCGGCGACCGTCAAGCTCGCCGATGCCCAACTCGTTCTGGCGCGCAGCTACGAGGCGCCGAGCTGGCCGCGTCTCGCCCAGGCATGTGAGCTGATCGACGCCATCTGGCGCGATGACGTGGACACGGTAAGGCGGCTCGTCACGAAAACCCCGCGGCTGATCCATGAAGAGGCGCTCATCCGCCGCGGGAACTGGGGTCCACCGTTGACGTACGCGGCAAACCTCGGTCACGACCGTATCATCAAGATGCTTCATGAGCGTGGCGCGACTGATCTGACCACAGCCATCGAGCGGGCAACTCTGCAGGGGAAAACCGACACCGCGCGCATGCTGCACGAGATGGCCGGGTCGCCACCGCCGCCCGCCGACGCGCTCGAGGGCCCCGCTTACACCCTCAGCGCCTCAGGAACCGCGCTACAGCTCGAGCTTGGCGCACGTGTACACGATGCCGACGGCAGGCGGATCGCACCGGTTCATGTCGTTCTCGAAACGGATAGCCGGAAACCGAGGGCCAAGCACGACATCCTCGAGATGTACGTGCAGCACGGGCTCGAGCTTCCAGACACGCCGACCATGGCGCTGCACCGCGGCCGGATCGATCTGCTCGAGCAGCATTTGAAGCGCGACCCGCGGATGCTGCGGCGGACGTTCGCGCACGAGGAGATCTACCCGCCCGAGCTGGGCTGCCACGACGAAGTGCTCGCGACTCAGGGAACGCCTCTGAAAGGCACGACGCTTCTTCACATGTGCGTGGACTACGACGAGCTCGAGATTGCCCGCTGGCTCCTCGACCGCGGCATGGACGCCGATGCGAAGGCGGAAGTCGACGCGGAGGGCTTTGGCGGGCACACCGCACTCTTTGCGACCGTCGTGTCGCAGCCCGCCTACTGGATGAACCGCGGCTTGAGCCCGCAGGATGCGCCGTTCGCCCGGTTGCTCCTCGACCACGGCGCGGATCCCAACATGCGGGCCTCTTTGCGAAAGCAGCTTCATCCGGGATACGGGGAAGACATCCTGCGCGAGTATCGAGATGTAACGCCGCTCTCCTGGGGGAAACGGTACCGCCACAAGCTCTTCGTCAGCCAACCGGCCATGCAGCTTATTGCGGAGCGAGGCGGACTCTCATGACCTGGAGTCAGGGAACGGCCTTTTTACCGCAGAGGGCGCAGAGGACGCGGAGGAACGCCATATGCGAAGTTTTTCGAAGAGTACTTCGCTTTTGATGCTCCTCCGCGTCCTCCGGGCCCTCTGCGGTAACACAAGGTGTTGCCCTTGCCTGGCACCTCGTTAGGTGCCCTCGCACTGGCGCCCTCGCCCTCGCACGACCATCATTTGCCGGTTACCTCACCCCTTGGAAGCACGGCTGGAGCGGAGGCTCCCACATTGGCCAGAAAACCCAACTACGGCTTCGAGAAGCGCAAGAAAGAGATGGATCGGAAGGCGAAAAAGGACGCCAAGCGCGAGGACCGCCGCCGCCGGGAGGAGGAAGCCCGGGGCGAGGAGACCGGCGAATCGCAGGCGCCAGCCGAAAGCGACCCCGGGGGCGCCCCAACCGAGCCATGACCCCCCGCGATGGCCCCTCGGCCACCATCTTCGCGCCTTTCTCCGGGATCCTCGTTCCCCTCGATGACGTCCCGGACCCGGCGTTCGCGCAGCGGCTGGCCGGCGACGGGATCGCGATCGACCCGCTCGACCAGCGCGTCGTCGCACCCTGCGATGGTCGCGTCCTCCAGGTGCATCGAGCCGGCCATGCACTGACGCTCTCGGCCTTCGGGCTCGAGATCCTGATTCACGTGGGACTCGATACCGTAAAGCTGAAGGGCAAGGGATTCACCGCGCGCGTGAAAGCCGGGGACGACGTCCGAAAGGGCGATGAGCTCATGACGTTCGACGCCGATTACATCGCGACGAACGCGGTCAGCCTGATTTCCCCGGTGCTCGTGACGAACATGGATCGCGTCACCTCGCTTCGTCCGAGAACGGGAAAAGTGCGGGCTGGAGATCTCCTCCTCGAGATTGGCACCGGCGGGCTCACCACGCCGCAGGGCGTCGAGCTCCACCGCGACGCCGTCCGCTCGGGGCCGATCGTCATCACGCACGAGTCCGGTTTGCACGCACGACCCGCGGCCGTCGTCGCCGCGGCTGCCCGACAATTCACGTCCGACGTCAGACTCGTCAAGGGCGACCGCGAGGCGAACGCACGGAGTCTCGTGTCGATCATGGCGCTCGAGGTCGGGCGCGGCGATTCGGTGACCATCGTGGCGCGCGGGGAGGACGCACAGCAGGCGATCGCGGGGATCACGCGGACGCTGAGCGCCGATCTCGCCGCGTCGCATGGAGCGGCGCCGCCGGCGCAGCGACAACCCGACCGCTCACTGGTCGCGCCAAGAACCGCTGCCCCGCCGACGCGCAATGACGGGGCGCTCCGAGGTGTCCCCGCGTCGCCGGGCGTCGCGGTAGGGCAGGTGTTTCAGCTGCGACATGATGACGCCGTCGTCGAAGAGCGAGCCGCCGACGCCAACCACGAGCGTCGCGAGCTCGAGGCCGCGATTGCCTCCGCGCACCTTCAGCTCGAGGCGATGCGTTCGCGTATGGCGACCGAGGCAGATGCCGATCGCGCCGCCATCTTCGCGGCGCATCAGGAGCTGCTCGAGGATCCAGAAGTCCTCGATGCCGCGGCTGAGCACATCCGGGCGGGTGCGAGCGCCGCATTCGCTTGGCGCGAAGCGTATACTGCCCAGTCGGACCGACTGGCGGCGCTCGAGAACGCACTGCTCGCCGGCCGCGCGGCCGACCTTCGCGATGTCGGGCGTCGCGTACTTCATCTGCTCGTCGGCCGTGATGACACTCCTCACGACGTCCCGGCCGACTCGATCATCGCCGCCGAAGACCTCGCGCCGTCCGATGCCGCGACGCTCGATCGGACACGGGTGCGCGGGTTCTGCACGACGATGGGAAGCGCCACATCGCATGTCGCGATTCTCGCGCGCGGGCTTGGCATTCCGGCCGTCGCGGGTATCGACCCGCGCGTGCTCGACATCCCGAACGGGACGCGCGTGATACTCGACGGCGACGCCGGGACGCTGCACATGGGACCGACCGCGGCCGAAGAAGGTGAGATCGCGAAGCGACAGGCGGTGGCGGCACGCCAGCGGACGGCCGACCTCGCCGTGGCGGCAGAGGCAGCGGTCACCCGCGACGGGCATCGCGTCGAAGTCGTGGCCAACATCGGAGACGAGAAGGAAGCGCGACAGGTTCCCGAAGTCGGCGGCGAAGGCGTGGGGCTTCTGCGTACCGAGTTCCTCTTCATGGAGCGCCGCACTGCGCCCGACGAGGAAGAGCAGACACGCGCCTACGAAGCGATCGCGCGAGCGCTCGGTCCCGATCGCATTCTCGTGATTCGTACGCTCGACGTCGGCGGCGACAAGCCGCTCCCGTACATGCCGATGGGAGCGGAGGCCAATCCCTTCCTCGGCGAGCGCGGCGTGCGCCTGTCGTTGAACCGCCCCGAGCCATTTCGCGCACAGATTCGTGCGATTCTGCGTGCGTCGAAAGTCGGTAAGGTCGCGATGATGTTCCCGATGATCTCCACGCTCGCCGAGTGGCGCGCGGCGCGCCAGTTGGTGGAGCAGGAGCGTGCGGCCCTGGGCGTTCCGCGAATTCAGGTCGGGATCATGGTCGAAACGTCGTCCGCCGCGCTCATGGCCGATCGCTTCGCCGAGGACGCCGACTTCTTCTCGATCGGGACGAATGATTTGACGCAGTATACGCTGGCGATGGATCGAACGAATCCGCGTCTCGCGTCACAGGTCGACGCGCTTCATCCGGCCGTGCTCCGGCTCATCGAAAGCACGGTGACTGGTGCGCGCAAGCACAAGCGGTGGGTCGGCGTCTGTGGCGCACTCGCCGGCGATCTCCAGGCCGTGCCGGTGCTGGTGGGACTGGGCATCGACGAGCTGAGCGTGAGCGTGCCGATCGTGCCCGCCGTGAAGGCGCGCGTACGGGCACTCGTGCTTTCGGAGTGCAGAGAGACTGCTCGTCAGGCGCTGGATGCCGCTGATGGGGCGGAGGTCCGTGCCCTGGTGGCGAAGCGACATACCTGAACTGCAGGAGTTGGGAGTCAGGGATCAGGGGTCAGGGGTTGTAGGGAGGAGGGATCAGGTTGCCCTAATTCCTTTTGTTTCTCGGGAGATTGCTATGAGCGTTGGGCGGGCGGCTTTCGGGTGGCTGCAGAAAATCGGGAAGTCGCTCATGCTGCCGGTGTCGGTTCTGCCGGTGGCGGGGATTCTGCTGGGGGTGGGCGCCGCGAAGTTCGCATGGCTCCCCGAGACCGTGTCGAACGTGATGGCGCAGGCGGGCGGTGCCGTCTTCGGCAACCTGCCGCTGATCTTCGCCATTGGCGTCGCGCTCGGCCTAACGGGGAACGACGGTGTGGCGGCGCTGGCGGCGGTCGTCGGCTTCGCGGTCATGGTGGCGACGATGGGCGTGATGGCGCCGCTCGTCGGTTACGAGCCGCGGCAGATCATGGGGATTCCGTCGATCGAGACCGGGGTGTTCGGCGGCATCCTGATCGGCGCGGTCGCGGCGATCCTGTTCAATCGATTCTTCAAGGTACAGTTGCCGCCGTATCTCGGATTCTTCTCCGGGAAGCGGTCGGTGCCGATTCTCACCGCGTTCGCGGCGGTGGTCGCCGGCATCGTGTTGAGCTTCGTGTGGCCCCCCATCGGCCGCCAGATCGACGTGTTCTCGCACTGGGCGGCCACGAGTAGCCCCAACATCGCGTTCGCGGTGTACGGCGTCGTCGAGCGCTCGCTGATTCCCTTCGGGCTGCACCACATCTGGAACGTGCCGTTCTTTTTCGAGGTCGGGCAGTTCGTCGATGAGACGGGGAAGGTGATTCGCGGCGAGATCTATCGATTCACGGCGGGCGATCCCACGGCCGGCAATCTCGCCGGCGGGTATCTCTTCAAGATGTGGGGATTGCCGGCGGCGGCGCTGGCGATGTGGCACACGGCTCGTCCGGAGAACCGGAAGCGGATCGGCGGCATCATGATCTCGGCGGCGCTCACGTCGTTTCTGACTGGGATCACCGAGCCGATCGAGTTCGCGTTCCTGTTCGTCGCACCGGTGCTGTACGCGATCCATGCCCTGCTGGCCGCGGTCGCGTACTTCCTGTGCGTCGAGCTCGGGATTCGTCACAGCACGACGTTCTCGCACGGGTTGATCGATTACATCGTGCTGTTCCCGAACTCGCAGCGCGGACTGTGGTTCCTCTGGTTGGGGCCGCTGTGGGCGCTCATGTATTACGGGTTGTTCCGGACCATGATCTTGAAGATGGATCTCAAGACGCCGGGCCGTGAGCTGGAGGATGTGACAGCGCCGGCAGCCGAGGGACCGGCGGGTGCGAGTGGGGACGGAATGGCGCCGGGGCTCGTGGCGGCGTTCGGCGGGGCGGGGAACATCAAGAACCTCGACGCATGCATCACGCGGCTGCGCGTCGACTTGAATGACGTCTCGAAGGCGAGCCCCGCGGCACTGAAGGCGTTAGGCGCGTCCGGGGTCATGCAAGTCGGCGATGGAATGCAGGCGATCTTCGGGACCCGGTCGGAGAATCTCAAGACCGCGATGGAGGAATACATGCGGAGCGCGGGTCCGGTGGCGGCTCCGCCGGCGGTCGCGGTGTCCGCCGCGCGCGGAGCGCCGGCCGTCGTCCGCGTCGAGCCAACCGCCGAGGATCGCGTGCGTGCTGCGGCCATAGTGAACGCACTCGGTGGGACGACCAACTTGAAGGGCGTAGAGCCCGTCGCCATGACCCGCCTTCGAGTTGAGGTGCGCGACAATGGACGCGTCGACGACCGGGCATTG
The DNA here is from genome assembly GCA_035249985.1 of Gemmatimonadaceae bacterium. Classification (GTDB taxonomy): domain Bacteria; phylum Gemmatimonadota; class Gemmatimonadetes; order Gemmatimonadales; family Gemmatimonadaceae; genus JAICNG01. The sequence continues at coordinate 1,479 of DATFFP010000079.1, read as the reverse complement.
CAGGCGGCGGGCGCATCGGGCACCCTCCGCGTGTCCGACACCGTCGTCCACGTCGTTGTGGGATCAGGCGCCGAGCGACTCGGTGTGGTAATGGAGGAGACGCTGACGGCAGGGAGCATGGCGGCACGTTAGGCCCGCGAGAGGTTGCGACTCCCTCCACGGAGCCGATCAGTCGTCGCGAATCGGCAAGACCGGCAGGTGCAGCCCCCAGAAGATCGCCGCGAGGCGGAGCGCGGCGATAGCCGCCATTCCAGTCAGCGCGGCGATCTGTCGCGGGACCCCGGCGGCCTCGAGCAGCAGATAGAGAATCGCCCCGGCGATGGCGGCGGTTGCGTACAGCTCGCCCTTTCGAAAAATGAGCGGGATCTCGGCCGAGAGCACATCGCGGATCACGCCGCCCGCGACGCCCGTCATGGTCCCCATCACGACGACGACGATCGGGTTGATCATCTCGCGTTCGGCGATCTGGGCGCCACTGATCGTGAACAGGGCGAGACCGAGCGCATCCGCGACTGCCAGCGAATGGGTGGGCGGACGGCGGAGCCTCGCGTACACGAGCGTGACCGCGGCGGCGAGGACGGCCGCGAGGAGATGCGATGGGTCTTCGATCCAGAACACTGGATGGCGGTCGAGAAGTACGTCGCGTATCGTCCCGCCGCCGACGGCCGTGACGATCGCGATGACCAGGACGCCCAGCACGTCCATGCGGCGTCGCCCTGCGGCGAGAGCGCCGCTCGCCGCGAATACGGCCGCGCCCACCAGCTGGAGAAGGTAGAACAGGGGGGCCTAACGTGTCGTCTCGAAGAGCGGAGCCTCGAAGGTCACGCCGAGAAGCTCATGCTGCCGCGGCGGGCACCGGACCGGCGGGACCCAGCTGCTTGGCGTTGAGATCGATGCGAAGGTCGAGTCCTTCGAGCGTGTGAGCTCCGAGCAGCACCATGTCGCCAGGCTCCGCGAACACCACTTCGTCCGACGTGCGCGTGCCACCGGCGTGAACGATCGCGTACCCCGTCACGCGGTGGACCACGCGCCCGTCGGCCGTTCTGAACCGATGGGCGCGCTCGACTCCGACACCGAGGCTCTCGAGGACCTCCCGCGGGATCCAGGAATACTCGCTCCCGGTGTCCACCAACGTCTCGGGTAGCTCTCGCACGTCTCCGCGACGCTGGTGGCTTTCCACGCCGATCGTGGTCCTGAGAATCCCCACGTCGCCCATTATGGCTCCTCGGGCAACAGGGCAGCATCCAATGTCTCCCCATCGGGTCGAGCGCGCGCGTCGGCTGGTTCTGCCTTCCGCCCTACGGCGTCTTCGTCAGACCGGTAACCCGTCCGTCGGTATTGTGCGCGAACCGGATGCCGTAGACGCCGTCGGTCGACTTGAGCTTCCCCGCCGTGACCACCGCCGACTTGTCGTATGACGCGACCGTTTGTCCATTGATCGCGCATTCGACCTTGTTCCCCTTCACCGACATCGAGATC
>DATFFP010000078.1:0-34031 GCA_035249985.1 Gemmatimonadaceae bacterium | reverse complement strand
GCCGCCGCGGCGGGGCGGCCTCGGACTGGCCGACTCACGACGACGGCGCGGGCGCGGACGCGGACGAGGCTTCTCGGGTCGCACCTGACGCGGGGTGCTGCGTCGAGGCGCCGGCGCGATGACGGGCGGCGCCGGGCGTGGCGGAGGCGCCGCTGGAATCGGAACAATCTCCTGACCAGCACCTTCCACGCTCGTGTTGGGCTCGACCGTGCGTGGCGCCTGGGGCAGCGGTGGTGGCGCGGCCGGAGGCGTCTTCCGCCGCGTCACGATCGCGTCGGTCGACTCATCCATCGAAATGCGTGGCATCTGCGAGATGGGCGACGGCATCGGCGCGCGCGGCGCACTCTCGGGGATCGGCGTGATCACATCGTTGGGCCCGATGTCCGGCAGAAAAAACGCGTGATCGCCTAACGCGGGAGCGGGCGGGGGCGGCGGCTCGACCTTTCGGCGAAGCCCGGACGGAGTCGGGTGGGGATCGAACACGTCCGTGGGCATCTCCGGTACCGCCGACACTTCGGAAGCCTCCGAGACCTGCCGCGCCGGGGTGTGTCGCTGGTTCAGCGGCATGAGGCCGGCCGTCGCCGCGGGATGTCCGCGCAGCGTCGTGGCGCGCTGTCGTGTGGCCCGCTCCTCATCGCGTTTGCCAAGCCGCGCGAGCACATCCGCGAGCAGCTCGAGCGAGGACGCGAGCGTCATCTCGCTGGGCGGTTGTTCACTCTCGCGGATCGCGACGACACGCCGGGCCAGGCGTTCCGCTTCGTCGAGCGCGCCCTCGGCACAGCGCACCTTCACCAGGCTTCCGAGAATCGGCGCCGCCTCGGGATGGTCGTGGCCGACCGTCGATTCCTTGAGCACCAGCAGTCGCTCGAGCAAGGGGCCAGCGGCGCCGTAGTCGTTACGCTTGAACGCAATGCGCGCCAGGCTGTTCAGGCTGGTGACGATGTCGGGGTGCTGCGCGCCGAGCCGGCGCTCCGTAATGCCGAGCGCGCGCTGAAACAGCGGCTCGGCGGCGTCGATGTCGCCACGCGCGTAGCACACCGCCGCCAGGCCGTTGACGGTCTGCACCAGGCTGGCGTGATCCGCTCCAAGGGTGCTCTCACGGATCTGCAAGGAGCGACGAAAGAGCCGATCCGCCTCGTCGTAGTTCTTCTGACGCAGCTTGAGCTGCGCGAGATTCGCGAGGCTCGTCGCGAGACGCAAATCGGCGGCGCCGAGCTGTTCCGCTTCACGAATGGCCGCGGCAAACGCTTGCTCGGCACGAGCGAAATCGCCCCTGCCGAAAAACCGTCGCCCGGCCTCGTTCTGCGTCTCCCAGCGCTCGACGATCTGGTCTTGCATGGGGGCTCCTTGGATACTCTAAAGACGCTCCCCCAAAGGGCCCCGTCACCGAGCGAAAACGGACAATTTGACCGCTGGGCGCGGAATTACCGCTGTGAGGCAGGTCAGCGTTTCCGAGCGGGGTTGATCACAATCGCGAGTAGGTCGCCGAAGGCGACCTGGTCCTCAGAGTCCTCAGGGTCCTCGGGGTGCGAAGACGTTTTTCCGAGGACCCTGAGGACCCCGAGGACCCTGAGGACCCTGACTCGTTAGGGTGCCGGATTGCTGAGCATGGCATCGTCGGGAAGGATGGGCCCCGAGGAGAAATAGGAGCCGCCGACGGTTACGCGCGCACCGAGCACGACCGAGCCGTACTCGAGGATGCTCCGGAACACGCGCATGTAGGATTCGGGCATGTGCAGTGCGCCCAGGCAAACGCGTTCTGCATCGCGGTCGGCGCGGAAGGCAAACACCTTCACGCTGACGCTGTTCTGCAGCTTGCGACTGATCTCGAGGTGCAGATCTCGCTTGAGCTTCATTTGTCTTTCCTCTTGCGACGTTCAACGTGGCACGACGTGATGCGCGAATGGCGCGGTCGCACGAAGAGTGCGCCACGTGCGGTGTGAAATTGCATTTTCGGGGCCGCTTCGCTCCGTGACGTGGATCATCTTCACGACGGCGCGGAGAAGCGGCGACTTGGGCTCAGGTCACACGTCGTCGTCGATGACGGCGTCGGCCTCGATCTCGACCAGCATCTCGGGGTCGATCAACCGGCGGACCTCGACCATGCTCGTCGCCGGTCGCACCGCTCCAAATGTCTCTCCGTGGGCGCGACCGATCTCCTGCCAGCGGCCAATGTCGGTGACGTAGATGCGCGTCCGTACCACGTGCGCGAGTCGAGCACCAGCGCGCGCCAGGCCAGACTCGATGTTTCTCAACGCCTGCCGCGTCTGGGTGTACGCATCACCAGGTCCGACAACGCGCCCCGACGCATCCGTCGCCGTGGTTCCGGAGATGTACACGGCGTTGCCAACGCGGACGGCGCGGGAATAGCCCACGATGGGCTCCCAGGGTGTGCCGCTCGAGATGTTTTGTCGCACGTCGCTCAGGGCGCCGCCCGCGCGCCATCACGTGCAACCGCACCCACGAGATAGGTCAGGTTCGCGGTGCCATCCATGATCGGCTCGTTGGTCGAGTAATCGCCCATGTCATCGTGATAGACGACGTGGCCGACGTTGAAGGCGGCAAACTCGTCGGGCTGAAACAGGTGGATGCCGCGCAGATTCTGGAAGATCGATCGGTACACGGGACCGTCGATCAGGCCGCCGGTGAGCACGACGCCGAGATTCTTCGCGACCACGGAATGCGGATCTCGCGGGAACACCCCGTCCTTCGGGATGCCGATCACCATCGACATCCCCCATGGATTCGCTCCGAAAATCCAATCCAGCGCCGCCATCTCCATGTCGATGAAGCGACTGTCACCGCTCATCTCCCGATAGAGGCGCGCCTGCGTCGCCAGCGAGACCATGAGGTTCGCCGAGCACCATATGAATGGAATGCCGACGCGGAATCCATTGTCGGCGCGGCGCGCGATGCGCTCGAGCCCCTCGCGATAATATCCAACCGCGGTGGCTCGCTCCGCCGCACCTCCACCACGCCACAGCTCGTAGTGGCCGTTGTTGTGCCAGGGGTACCACTGATAATGATTGGCGGTGTCGGCGCCCATCCACGGCGTCACCGGCTCCAACCGCGCGTATTCCGCTGCCTCGGTGAGATACCGCGTCGATTTCGTGAGCTGAAAGAGCTGCGTGGCGCCGAGCTCCATGTCGTCGGCCCAGTTGTCCTCCTCGTAGAAATAGGGCGACCTGCCAGGCGCGGTCTGACAGACCCCTGGCCGCGCTCGGCCGATCTCGTACGCCACGAGGGCGCGCTCCCGGAGCCGGCGTGCGAACGCCGAGTCGCGGTCGGCAAAGATCTGCGCGCCGATCGCGAACGCTGATGTGTACTTCCCGGCCGTCGAGGCGAAGCCCGTCGAGCGGTTCTTGTTGGCGAAGAGTCCCTGAGGCTTCCCCGTGCACGGATACACCGGCCGCGGACCACCCTTCCCCCATCCGTAATCAGACGAGTCGGTGGTCGGGAGGTCGAGGAACGCGTGATCGCGGTCGTCGCCGAGCTGGTTGAGCATCAGCGAGTCCTCCGGGAACATGCGCAACAGCCACTCGAGCCCGTGCCGCGCTTCATCGAGCACGTCGGGCACACCATTCGGTCCCGGGAGACCGTCGGCGAGATGTGCGTCACCCCACACGTGCGGCGCCTCGCGGTACGCCATCATCATCACGTACGTGGCGTTCGCCGATGTGGTGACGTACTGGAGGTAATCAGCCGCGTCCGCCCATCCGCCGCTCACGGGAATGAACTCGCCCTCACGCGTGGGGTGGTCGACGAGGAGCGCGTCCTTCTTGTGCACCGAATCGCGAAAGAACGGATTGTACCCGGAACGCTGCTGGCGCATGTACCAGAGCAGCGAGTCCCCGAGACCCTCATACGCCGTCCGCGAGATCCGCACGAGCGGCGACCGAACTCCCGCCGCGACGAGTCGATAGTACCCTTCCGCGCGCACGGTAGAGAAGTCGAGCCGATGCGTGGACGCGCACGGACCGAACGGCCGAGTCGCCACCGCCGGTACGGGGCCGAGGGCGTGCCGACCATCGCTCGTTTCGACGGTGAACTCGCGGACCCGAGCCGTATCGAGAGAACAGAGCACGGCGACTTTCGGGCTCGCGGGGAGATATCCGACCTGGTTGACGCGAATCGCGTGTCGGTTCGGATCGAGCCCCATCTCCGGCCGCGCCGGAGCGCACCCTATGGCGAGGAGCGCAAAGGACGCGAACGACCCGGGGCGAGCGAACCGCGCGGGGATAGAAGGCATACGTGGGAGAAGATGCGCGTCGGCGTGAGGCAAGGCCAGCACCGACGCACACTTGCCGGAATGCACGCCCTACGACATTTTCGACGCGGCCATACGTCAACTCGCGTATGGCTGGTGGCCCCTCACCCGTCTACCCTTGCGTCACGCGCGACCCCAACGCCGGGTTCACGCCCGCTGCCGGAGCACGCGTACTCGATCCGCGGCTGGATCGCCCCCCGCATCCAGCACACTGGCGCCCAGTCCGTCTCATCCACTATGCCGAGGTGCGTGATGGTCGTGTCTATCCGCAGGACGCTCGCGTTCGCCTTCGCCAGTCTGACCTTCGTCGTTCCAGGCGCCGCCGCGCAGAATGGCACGATCAGCGGGCGCGTGACCGACGCCGATGGCGGCCGCGCTGTCGTGGGTGCCACGGTTCAGGCCCTGCACGCCACCGGGTCGTCGGCCGGCGGCACGATGACCAATGATGAGGGACAGTATCGCTTCTCGGTGGCCCCCGGGACGTATACGATCTCGGTGCGTCGCATTGGCTACGGCGAGATGGAGCGACGGAACGTCGTCGTGGATGCCGGCGGCACGGCGGAGGTCGACATCGCCCTTTCCGCTGTCGCCATCGTCCTCAACCCCACCGTCGTCACGGGATCCCGCACTCCCGAGAAAGCCCAGGACGCCCCGTCGCACACCGAGGTCGTGACCCCGCAGATCATTGAAGAGCGGCCCACACTCACGCCCGTCGATCAGATCAGGTCCGTGCCGGGCGTCGACTACGCGAGCACTGGTGTGCAGGGCGGGAACGTTGTGGTGCGCGGGTTCAACAATGTCTTTTCCGGCGCGATGCTCACGATCAGCGACTATCGCTACGCCACCGTGCCGTCGCTTCGTGTGAACACTCCGTATCTCATCGCGACGCCCAACGAGGATGTCGGCCAAATCGAAGTCGTCCTGGGCCCGGGCGCAGCGCTCTACGGACCGAACGCGGCCAACGGCGTCATGCATATCATCAGCAAGTCGCCGTTCGAGTCCAGAGGTACGACGGTGAGCGTCGGTGCGGGCAACCGCAGCCTGCTGCGCGGCGCGGTTCGCCACGCCGGCACATCGGGCGAGCGCTTCGGCTACAAGATCTCCGGACAGATTCTCAAGGGCGAGGACTGGGAGTACACCGATCCGGCGGAAACTCTGCCACGGGATTTCGACGTCGAGCGCTGGTCGGGTGAGGTCCGTTTCGACGTACGTCCCACACCAGCCTCCGAGCTGGTGTTCACCGGAGGTCGCGCGTTCGCCGGAAGCGCGCTCGAGATGACCGGCATTGGGACCGCGCAGGCGAAGGACTGGAGCTACGACTTCGGTCAGGCGCGCTTTCGCTGGAACCGGCTCTTCGCCCAGGCATTCCTGAATACGAGCAACACGTCGGACACCTACCTGCTGCGCACCGGACAGCGCGTGATTGACAAGTCTCGCGTGATCGTTGGGCAGATCCAGCACGGCCTCGATTTCGGCGATCGGCAGTCGTTCATCTATGGCATCGATTACTCGAAGACCGAGCCGCGCACCGATGGAACCATCAACGGCCGGAACGAAGGGATCGACGACATCGCGGAGTTGGGCGGGTACATCCAGTCCGAGACCAGACTGAGCCCCATGTTCGATCTCGTCCTCGCCCTTCGGGGGGACGATCACAGCGAGCTCGAGGATCCGGTCTTCTCGCCGCGTGCCGCGCTCGTCTTCAAACCCGACACCGGTCATACGGTACGGTTTACATACAACCGCGCGTTCAATACGCCGACCACGAACAATCTCTTCCTCGACCTGATCGCGCAGCAGCTCGGGCCCTACAACGTGCGCACGGTCGGCGTGCCGCAAAGCGGGCTGCAGTTCCGCCGGAACTGCACGGCGATCAACGGCAACACGCTCTGCATGAAGTCGCCTTTCACCCCTGCCGGGCTCGGTGGACCGTTGCAGTACTTGCCAGCGGACGTCACGAACTTCTGGGCGGTTGCGCAGGGAGTCGCGGCACAGGCGGGGGTCAACATCTCGGCCGTGCCGCGGCCCACCGCCGCGCAAGTGCCGACGGTCATGTTCGCGCGCAACGCGGAGAACCAGCCTTTCGCGGTTCAACCTGGCGACGTGCGTGACATCGGCCGACTCAAGCCGACGATCACGAGCACGTACGAGGTTGGCTACAACGGCCTCGTCGCGGAGCGCCTCCGCTTCGCCGCCGACGTGTACTTCGAGAAGAAGACGGACTTCGTGGGTCCCCTGATCGTCGAGACGCCCACGGCGCACTTCGCGGGCCCTCAGCTGGCCGGGTACCTGATCGCGAATGGCATCGCGCCGGCCCAGGCGGCGATCGCCGCCACGGCCATCGCCAGCACGCCCATCGGCGTCGTGACGCCGGACAATCCGCTCACGCAAGCGCCGGAGCTCATCCTCACCTACCGGAACTTCGGCGATCTCGACCGGTGGGGCGCTGACCTCGCGTTCGATGTGCTCATGACTGACCGCGTGTCGCTCAACGGGTCGTATTCGTTCGTCAACAAAAACTTCTTCCCCAGGAGCGAAGTGGGAGGCGTCTCCGACGTCGCCTTGAACGCCCCAAAGAACAAGGCGGCACTGGGCATCGCGTACCGCGAGCAGCCGACCGGCTTCACGGTGGATCTGCGCGGCCGGTGGATCGAGACCTTCCCGATGAACTCCGGCGTCTTCGTCGGCAGGATCGAGTCGTACACCGTCATGGACGCCTCCGCGGCATATCGCTTGCCTTTCGCCTCGAACACGATCCTGTCGGTGAACGTGCAGAACCTGTTCGGCGACAAGCACCGCGAGTTCATTGGAGCGCCAGAGCTCGGTCGTCTGATCCTTTCGCAGCTGCAGGTGACATTCTAGAGGATCGATCGAGACTCAAGCAGCCGCGGGGGCAACGGTCCGCGGTCTGCCTAGACGAGGAGCGGGGCTGCGAACGTCTGCAGCCCCGCTGCCTTTCCTCCCTTGATCCGATCACCTGCACTCGGTCAGCTCGCTCGCTCCATGATTCTTCTCGATCCCACTGCCCACCCCGTCATCGGCCATCGCGGCGCGTCGGCCGAGGTCCCGGAAAATACCCTTCCATCCTTCTTGCGCGCGATCGAGCAGGGAGTCGACGCCATCGAGCTCGATGTACACGTCACCGCCGATGACATTCCGGTCGTTATGCACGATCCTACCGTCATGCGGACGACATCGGGGGAAGGCGCGATCGCCGGCATGTCGTTGCGCCGACTTCGCGAGCTCGACGCCGGAGCCCGCTTTACGGCTGATGGAGGCAAGACGTATCCCTATCGCGAGCAAGGGATCCGCGTTCCGACGGTCGAGGAAGTCCTGGCCGCGATTCCCGCTGACATGCCCATGCTCATCGAAGTGAAGGCGATTCACGCACAGTGGGCTCTGCGCCGCGTCCTCGAGCGCTTCAAGGCGGCGCCCCGTTCCGTCGTCGCTGCTTTCGAGGCCGGCTCCCTGAATGCATTCCTGGAGCCGCCCTTCACATGCGGAGCGTCCCGACGCGATGTTCTGCAGCTCATGGCACGCACGGCCGCAGGCCTCAAGCCGGCCCGTGTGCCGTACCGGGCGATCTGTCCGCCCAACGAGTACTACGGAGTTCCGGTACCGCTGGGCTTGATCGTTCGCGGTGCGCGAGCCATCAAGGCTCCGGTCCACGTCTGGACGGTGGACGAGCCAGCGGAAGCGCGACGCTTGTGGGGACTAGGCGTGAATGGAATCATTTCCAACGCCCCGGCGGGAATACTTGAAGCGCGCAACCGCAAAGCCTGAGTGAACGGGTGAAAGAGGAACGAGGAACGAGGAAGTGGCTGGGATGCTCTGGCGCGCTCGAGCATACTCCCCCGTTCCCTGTTCCTCGTTCGACTCGCCGACCCGGAGGGCACCGCGTCTCCTGGTCGCGGTGTTTTGCTTCGCTCCGCACGGTCAGTTGGAGGGATCGCGTGCGTTGCACCCCTCCGGAATCGGCATTTTCCGACTACCGCGGCCCGCCACCGCCCGAGCCGCCGGGCGGCGCGGAGCCGGACCCTGTCCCTATGAACGCTTCGACGGCGCCATACGCCGCCGCCAGGAGTGCAACTGTCGCCAGCGCACTCTTGCTGCGCGAAAACCGGCGCTGGCGAATCTCCGCGACGTCGGTGCGCGGAATCGCCACCTGCTCCCCTCGCCAGAACGTCTCGACGCCGTTGCGTTGCCGCACGACCTGCACCGCGAGTGTGTACGCACTATCCGATACGGAGACGAGATTTCCTTCCACCATGCCGACGCCCATGCCCAACAGCCGGCCGAGATTGGCGGTGCCATAGTCGGTTAGCGACACCGCCACGCTCGACCCGTTCGCCACCGTCGCGGCTGTCACCGGCTCGTAGCGATGGCAGCCGCCCGCAACAATAAGCACTGCGAGGAGGAGAACGAATTGCGGATTTCGGATTGCGGATTGCGCATCGTTTCGTTTCGCAATCAGCAATCCGCAATCAGCAATCATATCACGGACACGCATTCGGGTCATTCGGGTTCCTGAATCCTCCCACGCCCGGGCGCCCACCGGCCACGCCGCCTTCCGCAAGCTGGTCCCCAACCGACGGCGTATTGGGATTGGCGTTCATCTCGGTCGACCCATAGAACAGCCGGCCGGGGACTTCGTCGCCAAATCCATGTCCGAAATCCGCGTCGGGAACCGGTGTCAACCGTGGAAAGCAGGTTCGCTTGTAATCGTTCCACACTTCGATGTTCTGGAACAACGCCACGTACTTCTCGAGGATGATGTTCTCGAGCGTCGCTGGCACCGGCGCGAGATCGTATTGCGCTCGCACCGCATCCAAATGGGGCTGCGCCGCCGCCGCGCTCTGCGTCATCAGCTTGGCTTCGGCCAGGATCAGCTGGTTTTCCTCCCACGTGACGAGCGGCTGCCGGAAATTCGGCACGTTCCGGGCGCTTCCCGTGAAGGGCGAGATGTCGTCCGGATCGGTGGCATCGGTTGGTGCGTCGTACCCTCCATACGTACCGTGCGCATTCAGGCCAAAGTAGTCGTCGAGCCGTGGGTCGTTCCGCGCCAGCATGAGATCGACCAGTGGCTTTCCGGCGACGATGTCCTGCCCGAACGTGGTCTGAGAGAACTGATACCAGATGTTGCGCTCGGACGTCGCGCTTCCGTGAAACGCGCGAAGATCGTTGTCCGGAGAGCTGATCCCGTTGTTCGCGGCGGCGATGGCGTTTTGATACGCCGTGAGATCCACGCCGTTGTTCGGCTGCTCCACCGTGTGAAGGTAGTAGCGGGCCTTGAGCGTGTACGCCGCTTCGACCCACGCGTCCATGTCGCCGCCGTACACGAGATCGAGCGGCGCGGGTACCTCACCCTCGCCGCTCTCGATGTCGGCGATAGCCTCGGTGAGCAGTGCCTGAATGTCGGCGTAGATCTGCGCCTGCGGATCGAAGGCGGGATGCTTGATCGTCTCGAACTGCGCCGCCTCCCGATAGGGAATGTCGCCGAAGACGTCCGCGCCGAGCCCGATCAGCATGGCTTCGAGAATCTTGGCGACCCCCGCGTACTCGCGGTTTCCCTCCTCTTCGGAGATCTCCTGCACTCGTCGCAGATCGAGTAATCCGCCACCGCTGTACAGCTGAATGAAGTCGGAGTTGGCGTCGACCTCCGTCATGAAATACCAGCCGCGGAACTGTACGAAGCGGCCACCGACGCCCCCACACTGCTGCATGAACAGGCACGCGAACATGCCGATGTTCGCTTCCTGCATGCCGAATTGCGCCGCCTGCGCGGCAATGAACAGCTGGTCCCGGGTCGCCTCACGTGGGTTGTTGGGATCCTTGTCGCTCCCGACCCCATCCCTGGTGAGGAAGTCCGTACAGCCGGTCGCGCCGGCGAACAGCAGTCCGCCGAGCGCGATCGCGAGATATCGTCTCATGGGTATCATCCTCGTGAGGTCAGCGATTCAGGTTCACGGTGAACACGAACGAGCGCGTCTGCGGCATGTTGAAGTAGTCATAGCCGCGCGTGTTCTGAATGGCGCCGCCCAGATTCGTCTCCGGATCGTAGCCGGTGTAGTCCGTCCACGTCTTGAGGTTGCGCCCGGCCACCCGGAGGTCCAGACTCGTTAGGCCGATGGTGTTGCGAACCCAGGCGTTGTCGAGCGTGTAGCCGAGCGACAGCTCGCGCAGCTTCACATAGCTCCCGTCCTCGATGAACCCTTCCGAGTTGCCGGCGAACGGGCCGGCACCCAGTCCCTGCCGATACCAGTTTTCGCCGATCGGCACCGCCGTCCCGGCGCCCGGTCCTACCACGGGACCGTCGAACCATCCTCCCCGACCGAACGTCTTTTCGTTTCCTACGCACACGTCCCCATCACACGCGGCACGCTGCTCCGTGTCCTTGTGGGTGCCGTAGCTGTAGAGCGCGCCACGCGTGCCGTTGTAGATGTCACCGCCCTGACGGATGTCGAGCAGGCCGGAGAGCTCCCACTTCTTGTAGCGGAAGCCGCTGCGGACGCTGCCGGTCCAATCCGGATTCGGATCGCCGAGCACACGTTGGTTCGGATCGGCGACGGGGAACCCGTTGGCCGCGATGTACAGGGAGCCCTGCGGCTGCCCGGAGCAGACAGTCGCCAGATCGACCCCATTCACCGCCGCGTTCATCCCGTTCGGGCTGACGCCGCACCGCACCCACCCAAAGTCGTAGAACACGCCAACAGGTGATCCTTCCTTCGCCACCTCGTAAGGCGTGAGCGTATTCGTGCCATCGATCGGAATGAAGGTCGCGGCGTCGAGCTGGGTCACGAGACTCTGATTGCGCGCCCATTGCAGCCCGATGTCCCATGCGAAGTTCTGCGACGTGAGGGGCCGAATGTTCAGCGCCACCTCATAACCCCGGTTGCGGAACTCGGCGGAATTCTGCGGCTGCGTGAAGTATCCTGTCGAAGAGGCCAGGGGCGTCAACAGGATCACGTCCGACGTGATGGCGTTGTAGAACGTGAAGCTGATGTCGGCCTTGTCGCGGTACAGACCAAGGTCGAAGCCCGTCTCGAACTCCTTCGTACGCTCGGGCAGCAGGCGATCGGCTGCCTTCACGATCCAGGAGTACAGGCCACCACGCCCGCCCTGACTCGGCGACAAGCCAGTGCCCTGCGAGATGGGCGTCAACAGGATCGAGCCGCTGTTGAAAATGTCGGACGTGAAGTATGGGAGCGGCTCGGTACCCGCTTCACCGTAGGCAACCCGGAGCTTGCCGAACGTCACCCACGGCTGCTCACCCAGATAGTTGGTGAACGTCCAGGCGACGCTGCCCTTGGGGAACCAGTTGCGCTGGTCCTCCTCGCCGAACGTGGACGAGCCATCGTTCCGCACCGCCGCCGTCAGATACAGCTGATCGAACAGGTCGGCCGTGAACTGGCCGAAGTACGACTCGCGATGAACGTTCGTCTCGAGATCGATCGGCAGATCACGATTGACGGTGTTCGAGAGCTTGTACGGCCGCGGAGCGACGAGCGTCCGCCCGACTACCGACAGCTGCCGGTTGTTCGAGATGCTGAGGTTCTGGCCTAACGTGACGGTCCCGGCGAGGGACGGGGACGCCGTCCACGTTGCCGTCGCGGCCAGGTTGTGATCGAGCTCGAAGTTCGTGATCGTCCCTTCGGTGACGCGCCCGCCGGCGGACACATCGGAGGACGCCTGCGGCGCGCCCTCGAGCCGCTCATCGTTGGCGTAGTCGGCTCCCAGTGTGTGGCTCACCTTGAGCCAGGTGGTGGGCAGCCACTCGGTATTCACGTTCCCGAACACGCGACCCACTTTCGCGCTGTTCAGCGGCTCGTGCAGCACGAAGATCGGATTGTCGAAGCCGCGTGAATCGCTGCTCGACAAGGGCGACGGATTCTGGAGCCGGAACGAGCGATGGAGCCCGGTCGCCGGGTCGAGGTACGGGAAATTGTTGAAGTCGGGCGGTGTGCGGAGCAGCCCCAGCTGCAGCCCGTTGACGTTGTTGCCCCGACCGATGAAGTCACCCCGGCTGTCCGCATACGCCACGTTACCGGACACCGTCAGGCGATCGGTGAGCCGATGGGATGCGTTGAGACGCACGGTCGTGCGCTCGAACGTGTTGTTGGGGCCGATGAAGATGCCTTCCTGGTTCAGGCGCCCCAGTGAGAGGTAGAAGGTCGTGCGATCGCTGCCGCCCGAGACGGTCATGGTGTTGTCCCAGGTCACGCCGGTGTCATACGCTTCGTCGGAGTGATCGAACGTCGGTCCGCCCTGAAGATCAGGCCCCCAGCTCCGGAAGCAGCTTCCCTTGTTGATGTCGTTGCACGGAAGCGCGGACGTGCCGAAGAGCCCTTGGCCATACCGACGCTGCAACGGATATTTCCTGGCGATGTCGTCCAGCGAGACCGACGAGCGCCACGCATAGCGGGTCTGGCCCGCGCGGCCCTTCTTGGTGGTGATCAGCACCACGCCTTGCCCCGCGCGCGCGCCGTAAATCGCGCCGGCGGCCGGTCCCTTGAGGATCTCGACGCTTTCGATGTCGGACGGGTTGATGTCGACGGCGCGATTCGACTGCGTCGTGCCCGAGATCTCGCCAGTGCCGAGCTCGTCGATCGGATTGAAGTTCGACGTCGAGAAGCTCGAGTTGTCGATCGGGACGCCATCGACGACGAACAGCGGCTGCGCGCCGCCGGTGATGGTCCGCTGCCCTCGAATGCGAATGTAGGACGATGCGCCCGGCTCGCCTGACGATTGGGTCACCTCGACGTTGGGCGCCTTCGCCGCCAGCGCCTGCACCACGTTCGCCTCGTTCGACTTGATGATCTCCGACGCCTCGACCGAGTTGCGGACGTTGCCGAGCTTCTCCGCCTGAGTCACCGTTCCCGCGCCGGTGACGACGACTTCGCCTAACCGCAGTGGGTTCGGCGCAAGCCGGAAATCCTGGGTGATGGTGCCGGCCGCAAGCGTAATCGGCACGGTCGATGCCTTGTAGCCGAGCAGACGGGCCGTGAGCGTCGCGGTCTGTCCCTGCACGCGGGCGGCGGGCACGACGAAGCTGTAGACGCCGTCTTCCCGCGTGAGCGACCCGATGTTCAGCCCATCGATGAATACGCTCGCCGATGCGAGCGGAGCGCCTGCCTCACTCGTGACGCGGCCGGTGACGGTCGCGCCATCCTGCGCCAACACGGCCGCGGGCAATGCCAGTGCCCCAGCCGCCACGGCCAACGTCAGACGGAAATGTCTTCGCATTTCCCCTCCTCGAGCATTGGGGGAGTGGATGGATGGATGTTCGGCGGGAGGTTGGGGGCCGGCACGCAGCCCGACAACGAAATAGTGTCGGACCGCACGTGGCCGGTGACGAACGAAAAACGGTGGGGACGAGCCGCTAGCCGCGGGGGCCGTGCATCCAGGTCTCGAGACGATCGCGATAGACGCGGCTCAGCCGGAGCTGGGTTCCGTCCCGCAGAATCACCGTGTACTCGCCGGAGAACCACGGCTGCATCTCGCGCACGCGGTCGAGGTTCACGATCGCCGAGCGATGAATGCGGAGAAAGCGTGAGGGGTCGAGCAACTTTTCGATCCCGGCCATCGTTTCGCGCATCAGGTGCGTGTCCCGGCCGACGTGAAGCTTCACGTAGTTGCCGGCGGCCTCGACCCAGTCGATGTCGTCGATGCGAACGAAGTAGAGCCGGCCGTCGCTCCGGACCATGAGCCGCTCGCGGGATCGCGGCGGGTGCGCTTCAACCTGTGCGAGCAGCGCGTCGAGCCTTCGCGCTCGCTCCTCCACATCGGCGCCCGCGAGGCGCCGGCGGGCTCGCGAGAACGCTTCCTTGAATCGCGCCGCATCGAAGGGTTTGCGCAGATAGTCCACGGCGTGCACCTCGAACGCGCGCACCGCATAGTCGTCATGGGCCGTCACGAACACGACCGCTGGAACTGGCTCCGGCCGCAAGCGTTCGAGTACGGCGAACCCATCGACCTCGGGCATTTGCACATCGAGGAAGACGAGATCGGGGGCGAGCGCGCGGATCGCTTCGACCGCCTGGGTGCCGTCGCACGCTTCGCCGATCACCTCCACGTCGTCCTCGTTGGCCAGCAGCCGGCGGATCCGCTGCCGCGCGAGCTCTTCATCGTCCACGATCAGCACACGCAGCGTCATGCGTCGGCGCTCCGGACCGAGAATGCTGTCCTCGCCGTTCGACGGCTGGCCCTCGCAAACGGCAGTCGGATGCGAGCCGTCGTCCCTCCTCCGGCCCGCGGCTCGAGCTCGAGCGCGCCGCGGGCACCGTAGAGCTGGGCCAGTCGTGCCCGGGTGTGGCCGATGCCGATTCCCTCGTCAGGCACCTGATCAGCCTGGAGACCGGGCCCGTCATCCAGCACCTCGATTATCAGCGAGCTGCCCGCGCGACGCGTGACGATCTCGACATGGCCGGCGCCGGCACGCCGAGATGTTCCGTGCCGGATCGCGTTCTCGACGAGCGGCTGGATGACGAGGCTCGGCACCGCCGCCTCGAGCGTGGTCGCATCGACATGCCGGATCACCTGAAGCCGGTCGCCAAAGCGCGCTTCCTGAATCTCGAGATACGCGTTGACGAACTCGAGCTCCTTGCGCAGCGCCACGTCGTTCGACTGCGCGAGGGCTGCCGACATGCGCAGCAGGTCGCCGAGTCGCGCGACCATGCGGTCCGCGCGCGACGGGTCGACGTGCACGAGCTCGGAGATGACGTGCAGCGCGTTGAAGAGAAAATGCGGGTCGAGCTGCGACCGCAGAATCTGCAGCTCGGTGCGCGCCAGCTGTGTCTCGAGACGCGCCGATCGCGCCGCGAGCCGGGCTTCGTCGATGCGCTGGTCGCGCCGCCACGCGAAGAAATCGACCGCGTGGGTGATGGCCAGCACCGCGAAGTACGCGAGGAAGTGCAGCTCGAAGGTCGCGAGCGGCTGCCGGGTGGAGGCGTTAGGCACGGCGGCTTGCAGTGCCACCGCGTCGATCACGACGACGAGGCCGGCAAAGGCGGCGGCCAGCGCCACGTGAAGGACTACGCGCGACGACGTGCGCCACGCCTCGGTCCGCCGGGTGACCCAGACGACCGTCCCGGTGAGTGCTCCCAGCGTCAGGATGTGGACGAGGTGATACAGCAGTCGCGGGCCGGGTTGCGCGTTGACGGCGTCGTCAGGGAGCGACCGCGGGAGCAGCGACACGAGCCCAAGCGCGGCCCAGATTCCTACCGCCGCGAGCCAGGCATTCGGGCGTGAAAATGACCGTGGCGTACCCGCAGGGGGTAAACCGCCGTCCGAACTCGGTCCCGATGGGGACTCGCTGCTCGAAGTGGTCGACGCGGACATGCGGGCTGAATCGTGAGGCGTGCGTTTGGGAACGCGCGCCGCAGCATGCCTCGGGGCGCCGGCCCGCGCAAAGGACGCGGGACGATCCGCACGGAGCGCGGGACGAGGCGCACCGTGCAGGGGCGCGTCCTTGGCGCGTTGCCTAGGCGCTCCGCTCGCGCGGCACTGCAGCAGAACGCCAGTCGTCCCGCCGCGGGGCCGGCGATCGCGTCGCAGGGATCACCCGCAGCTGCCTCGCGGCATTGTCCGCGAGCGCTTCCCGGAGGTCGTCGGCCAGCCGAGCGATGCGATCTTCGGCCGTGACGATATCCCTTGGAAGCGCAGCGGACACACCGGTGAGTGCGGAGGCCGCCGATGCGGCTCGCTGCTCCCAATGCCCAAGCTCGCCATGTGCATCGCGGAGCCTCGATTCCAGCTCCGCTGCGCGACGCGCCAGCTCCTGGGAACGCGCGACGAGCGCGCGACGCCACCGTTCGACACTCCACGAAACCGCCAGCGCGAGCGCCGGCGCCACCAGCGTCAAAATCGCGAACCGACCAGGCGTATCGATGGGAGCCTCCGGGGGTCGAGGACGCGCGGGCCTTGCATCCGCCCGCGTATACAAGAGACACCGCCAAGATCGCGCGTGGACATCGGGCCGGTGTAAGAGTTGTGTACGTTCGCGGTCAGGGGAATCGCGGGGACGGCAAAGATGACAGAATTCAGAATACAGAATTCAGAATTCAGACAAACCAACGGGGAGCTCGCAATGGCTCCCCGTGGTCGTTTTCTGAATTCTGAATTCTGTGTTCTGAGCTCTGTCATCTTTGCCGTTTGCCCTTCCCGCGACGGCGCCGTTTCGTCCTTCGCTTCGGGATCAGGATCGTCCCCCGGCACCGCGCCGCCCCACACCTGCACGGATACTTCTTCTCGTCGGCCTCGTCGTCGTCGCCGATACGCTCGTACTTGTAGTCGTACGCCAGCTCCTCACCCTTTTGTATCGTGCGTCGTGCATCGATCCAGATGCGGCCGTCCTCGATCACCGCCTCACAGTTCGGGTCGCACGAATGATTGATCAATCGCGACTCGTTCCCCCCTGCGCCGCCATCGACCACCGTCCGCTGGGTCAGCGTAAAGAGATAGGTATGATGCCGGCGCATGCGCTCGTCATCGTACCGCTTGTCGGCCTCGGCGTTCGAGATCCGCTCGCCCGTGTACTCGATGATGCGCTCGCCCTTGCGAATGCGGCGTGTCGCGAACACGCCCCGACCCTGGATGGCCGAGCGGCGGATCTCGAACGGGTAATCATTGGCGGAGCGAATCGGCATCGGGAAAGACGGCAAAGATGACAGAATTCAGAATACAGATTTCAGAAAACTACACGCCCAACTCTGCAGTCTGGATTCGGAACGCCGTCATTGTTCGCCCTCGTTCCTCTCGACCGGAAGCCCCGCATCCCGCCACGCCGCGAAGCCGCCGCGGAGGTTCGCGATCCGCTCTACGCCCCTCGCGCGCAGCAGGCTTGCCGCAATGGCGGATCGGCCTCCCGTCTGGCATTGCACGACCACCGGTCGATCGCGAGAAATTTCCGCGACGCGCGCGGCGAGCGTGGCCAGCGGCATGTTCGACGCGCCCGGCAGATGACCAGCGTCCCACTCACCTGCCCCTCGAACGTCGATGACCTGCACGTCACCGTCGGACATCACGGGCGCAAGCTCGCTCGCGCTCATCTGGGGCACGACACCAGGAGGGCGGCCGCTGTCCTCCCACGCCGACAGTGCGTCCACCCCGAAATACCCGGCGAGGCGGTCCAGGCCGATCATCGCCAGATCGCGTGCCGCCTCATCGGCGCGGTCGGCGATGTTGTCGTCGACGAGGAGATATAGCTCACGGTCGTACGGCAGGATCGATCCCGCCCAGGTCGAGAACGACTTGTTCAGGGGGATGTTGATGGTCGCAGGGATGTGACGTGAGGCAAAGGCGTCCGCGGGGCGCGTATCCACCAATGTGCCGCCTGACGAGACGACCTCGATGACGCCAGCCGCCTCGAGCCGGTCTGGCCGCACGAGCGGGCCAAGCACGCGTGGACCGCGCTGGTTCACGCGCTTCATTTCCGCGAAGTACGCGGGCGGCTCCGGTTGCCCCTCGAGGACCTGGCGCACGAACTTCTCTTCGCCGGTGATGGCGAAAGCCCAATTGAAGCGGCGCTCGTAGCCGAGGCTGCTATGCGGAACGGCGCTGATACCCTTGCCGCACGCCGAGCCGGATCCGTGTCCCGGCCAGATCTGAAGCCAGTCGGGAAGCTCGGAGAACCGCTTGAGGCTGGCGAAAAGCGCGCGTGCGCTGTCGCGCATCGTCCCCTGGACTTTCGCCGCGCGCTCGAGCAGGTCCGGGCGTCCGACGTCGCCCACGAAGAGAAAATCGCCTGTCACCGCCCCCATGGGCTCGTCGGCCACCGCGCGGTCGGTCACCAGGAAGGTGAGATGCTCGGGGGTGTGTCCGGGGGTATGCATGACGGTCAGCCGAACGTTACCGACATCGATCGTGTCGCCATCGCCGATCGTTACCGCGTCGTCCGCCTCGGCGAAGTCATAGCGCCAATCCGACCCGCCCTCGCCCGACAGATACATCCGAGCACCCGTCCGCGCGGCCAGCTCCCGCGAACCCGACACGAAGTCCGCGTGAATGTGCGTCTCGGTCACGAAGGTTATCCGAACGCCATCGCCATCCGCCGCCCGCACGTACTGCTCGGCGTCGCGATTAGGGTCGATCACGATGGCGTCACCGGAGCGGGCGCACGCGATGAGGTAGCTCGCCTGCGCGAGCTTCGGATCGTAAAATCTCCTCAGGAGCATCGGGTTTGCATAGCGCTGGAGCGGTAGATTCGAGTACGTCTGAAGCACGGTGGATTATATCTCAACGGCACGCGCGCGTCGCGTTCCCTGGCCGACCGGAGACAAGTGGTGATCGCGGGACCATCTGGGATCGAAGTGAGCGAGGTCGAGTACGTCACGCTGGACGACGCCAAATCCGGCGAGTTCACGGTCATCCGACCGCGGCGGCGGCGCCGCCGCGTCCTCGCGACGGCCGGGGTGGTGCTGGGCTTCATCGTCCTGTTCTTCGGCGGCGGATACGCGCTGTGGCAAGGTCACCTCGACCCCGTCACGGCGCGCGCGATCCTCACGCGTGAGCTCTCGACGTACGCGCTCGAGCCGGGCGAGACGCTGCGCGCGAGCGCCTATCTCTATTGGCGGAGTCCGCTCTCCTATTTCCGGTCTACCCACGCCGTGCTCGCGGCGACCGATCGGCGACTCCTGCTGCTGACGCTGATGCCGCCCGACCCGCTCACGCGCGAAGCGGAAACGAGCCTTCCCACGATTCGCGATCTTCCGAAGGACACGACGGTCCGCGTCGACACCGGTCGCGTCATGCTCGGGACGTCGCGTGGTATCACGCTGCGCGCGCAGGACGTGCGGGAAAGCTGGGCCGCTCGTGACGAGCAATGGCCGTCGGTCCGCGCGGTCGTCGCGGACCTATCGACGGTGCAGCGCACCATGCGGGAAGATGCCGACGCTATCGCCCTCGCACGGCTGGCGGCGGTGGAGCGCGCGCGCCAACCGATTTGGCACAAGGTGGCTCGAGGGGAAGCGCTCAGCTCGATTGCAACGCAGTACGGCACGACCCCCGAGCGGCTTCGTCAGCTCAACGCGATGGCGAACGACCGGATCCGGACAGGTGATTCCCTGCTCATCAAGCCGAGAACCTGAGAGGGCAGCCGTCGGGGTGTCAGCGCGTTACCACTGGCCCGGCGCCAAGACGCGCGTGATCGACGTTCTCCGCTTCCTCGCGCAGGGTAAGGAAAAGCGGGCGCTTCACGCACGCCTCGAACCCAAGACCTCCGCACAGCGCGCGCGCATGCTCCTCGACGCGCGCCCGAACGATGTCCGGATACCGGTGGCAGTCGCGCGTGTTCGTCCCGAGGACGCAGCCATTGTAGCGCAGCAAGCCGTGCCGCCAGGCTTCGCCGCCACCCATGGGGTCACGCGCGCGGCGCAGGTAGTGGCTCAGAATGAAGACGCCGTAGCGGAGATTCGTCTCGTCGTCGCGAAGGTTGGTCCCGAACAGCCTTCCAAGACTGCGCTTCCACGCGGGCGGGTGAATCTGCATGAGTCCCACGGCGCCGACGTTCGACTGAGCGGTCGAGGCGAGACCCCGGTTCTCGGTGAGCATGACGCCCAGTACGAGGGCGGGCGGCACTCGTCTGACGTACGCCTCGCGCACCGCGAACGAGGCCAGCTCATCCGCGCGCTCCTCGTCGACCGCGCCCGTCGCGACCAGATCTTCGGCAAACGCACGCTGGTCGGCGTCGAACTGGGCGGTCGCCATGGCGGCCGTCGAGCTGTCCTGAATCCAGGGTGCGCGGTCGTACACGCTGTCCCGCCAGCTGGCCGCGAGCAGCCGGTCGACCACCGGTTGCCGGTTGGCGTACACCGGTCGCACGGTCGTGACGGTTGCGACGATCGTGACCAGTGAGCCGGCCGCGAGCGCGATCTGTCGGACGAGCGAACGTGACATCGCCTCTCCAGTCGGGGGTGATCATGCGAAGAGACCGGCGCAACGTCGACGTCCTGGGCGTGGCGGCCGGTCTCTGGGCCCCCGAAAGTTAACCGGCCTTGCTCGGAATCTCGATGGGTATTTGAGGGGCTTAACTGGCGCTGGAATAGCGCTGGAGAAGAGCTGGAAGCGCTTGTCCAGCGCGTGCGTCTTGAGCACCTTCCGCCAGACCTCACCGAAAAGCGCTCAAAATGTCCTCCATCCAGCTCCCCGTTCGCCGCGGCTTCGCCGAGACCCTGCGCCGTGACGCCTGGTGGGTGCAGCCCGCGATCGTGCTGGCCATCCTTACCGCTTTCCTTATCTATGCGACGTGGGCAGCCTTTCAGAATGCCAACTACACCTGGGGCCCCTACCTCTCGCCTTTCTACTCGCCTGTCCTCTTTGGCGACCCCGAGCACGCGTGGTTCGGACCTCGTCCCGGGTGGTGGCCTGGGTGGCTCCCCTTCTCCCCCGCTCTGATCATCCTCCCCTTTCCTGCCCTGTTCCGCTTCACCTGCTACTACTACCGCGGCGCGTACTACAAAGCGTTCTGGGCCGACCCACCGGCGTGCAGCGTCGGGGAGCCGAGGAAAAGCTACCGCGGGGAGAAGACGCTCCCGCTCGTGCTGCAGAACGTTCATCGGTACTTCCTCTACATCGCGCTGATCTTCCTCGGCATCCTCCTGTACGACGTGTACAAGGCGCTCTGGTTCGTCGACAGCGCGACGGGGGCTCGTGAGTTTGGCATCGGCGTCGGCACTCTCGTGCTCGCCCTCAACGTCTTTCTCCTCGGTGGCTACACGCTCGGGTGTCACTCGCTGCGCCACATCGTGGGGGGCCACCTCGACCGGCTCTCGGGAGCCCCCGTTCGCCGCACGGCGTACTCGTGCGTGACGTGCCTCAACGGCCGGCACATGCGATGGGCGTGGATGAGCCTCATCGGCGTCGCGTTCGCCGACATCTACGTCAGGCTCTGTGCCTCGGGGGTGTGGACCGACTGGAGAATCCTCTGATGCCGCAGTACGACACGCTCGAGCACGACGTCCTGATCATCGGCGCCGGCGGCGCGGGCCTGCGAGCGGCCATCGAGGCAGCAAGCACCGGCGCCCGCGTCGGTGTCGTCTGCAAATCGCTCCTGGGCAAAGCGCACACCGTCATGGCGGAGGGAGGAGTCGCGGCGGCAATGGCCAACGTCGACGACCGCGACAGCTGGCGTGTGCACTTTGCCGACACCATGCGCGGGGGCCAGTATCTGAACAATTGGCGCATGGCGGAGCTTCACGCGAAGGAGGCGCCGGCGCGCGTACGCGAGCTCGAGGCGTGGGGAGCGCTGTTCGATCGAACCCCCGATGGCCGAATCCTCCAGCGCAACTTCGGCGGCCACCGGTATCCGCGCCTCGCTCACGTCGGTGACCGCACCGGCCTCGAGATGATCCGTACGCTTCAGGATCATGGCATTCACCGCGGCCTCGACGTCTTCATGGAGTGCACCGTCGTCCGCCTGCTCAAGGACGGCGACCGCGTGGCGGGGGCGTTAGGCTACGATCGCGAGCGGGGCCGCTTCCGGCTCTGGCGCGCCAGGGCGGTGGTGCTGGCGACCGGCGGCATCGGGAAGGCCTTTCGCATAACGAGCAACAGTTGGGAGTATACCGGCGACGGCCACGCGCTTGCGTACGACGCCGGCGCCGAGCTCGTGGACATGGAATTCGTGCAATTCCACCCGACAGGAATGGTGTGGCCGCCGAGCGTGCGCGGCATCCTTGTGACGGAAGGGGTGCGCGGCGAGGGCGGCGTGCTCCTCAATCGCGAAGGGCGGCGGTTCATGTTCGACGACATTCCGGAGAATTACCGGGCCCAGACGGCGGACAATGAAGAGGAGGGCTGGCGCTACGTGCAGGGCGACAAGGCGGCGCGTCGTCCACCGGAGCTGCTGACGCGCGATCACGTCGCGCGCTCGATCGTGCGCGAAGTGCGCGAAGGGCGCGGCTCGCCGCACGGCGGCGTCTTCCTCGACATCGCGTGGATCAAGCGGCGTCTTCCGAATGCGCCGGAGCACATTCGGAAGAAGCTTCCGAGCATGTACCACCAGTTCAAGGAGCTCGCCGACATCGACATCACCGCGCAGCCGATGGAGGTGGGGCCGACGACGCACTACATGATGGGCGGCGTGCGCGTCGACGGAGATTCGCAGATGTCGAGCGTGCCCGGTCTCTTCGCCGCCGGCGAGGTGGCCGCGGGCCTGCATGGGGCCAACCGCCTCGGCGGCAATTCGCTCTCCGACTTGCTCGTGTTCGGCAAACGCGCCGGGGAATACGCGGCGCGCTTCGCGCAGGACAATCCCGCCGCGCGTGTCGGCGAAACCGAAGCGGATGCGGCGGTGCGCGACGCGCTGGCGCCCTTCGAGCGGCCATCGAATGGAGCGAAGGGTCCGTATCAGATTCAGCACGAGCTGCAGGATGTCATGCAGGATTACGTCGGGATCGTGCGCAACGAGGCGGACATGCTGCGCGCGCTCGAGCGCATCGAGCGTCTCGTGGGCGAAGCGTCACACGTCGCCGTCACCGGGCACCGCGAGTACAATCCGGGATGGCACACGGCGCTCGATCTGCGGTGCATGCTGACCGTCTCCGAGGCCGTCGCGCGCGCGGCGCTCGATCGCAAGGAGAGCCGCGGCGCGCAGTTTCGCGAAGACTATCCCGACAAGGATGCCGAATACGCGCGCTTCAACATCGTCGTGAAAAAAGGCGGCGACGGACGGATGGAGCTGTCGCGCCGCCCCATTCCCGCCCTTCCCGCCGAGCTCGCGGGCGTCATCGAGGAGATGAAGTAATGGTGACCGACGTACTCAAACCCGACCTCGCCGAGCCAGGGCGGGTGCAGGAGGAAGCTCCTCCCGATCACAAACCCGAGCCCACCGGTCGCGCGACCTTCAGGGTGTGGCGCGGCGACGCGACCGGCGGCGAGCTCGTGCCATACACGACCGACGTCAGCGAGGGGATGGTCGTGCTCGACGCGATTCACCAGATCCAGGCCGAGCAGGCGAACGACCTCGCCGTGCGGTGGAACTGCAAGGCGGGCAAGTGCGGCTCGTGCTCGGCCGAAGTGAACGGCATGCCGAAGCTCATGTGCATGACGCGGCTGAGCGATCTCGATCTGACGAAGCCGGTGACGGTGGAGCCGATGCGCGCGTTCCCGCGCATGCGCGACCTCGTCACCGACGTCTCCTGGAACTTCGAGGTGAAGCGAACGATCGCGCCCTTCACCCCCCGTCCGCCCGACGCCCCTGATGGGACGTGGCGCATGGCACAGGCAGACGTCGACCGGGTGCAGGAGTTCCGGAAGTGCATCGAGTGCTTCCTGTGTCAGGACGTCTGCCACGTGCTGCGCGATCACCAGCTCCATGACGGGTTCATTGGTCCGCGCTACCTCGTCTACGTCGCGGCGCTTGAGATGCATCCGCTCGACGTCGCCGACCGCGTTCCCGCGCTCAAGCAGAAGCACGGCATCGGCTATTGCAACATCACGAAGTGCTGCACCGTGGTGTGCCCGGAGAACATCACGATCACCGACAACGCGATCATTCCACTGAAGGAACGCGTGATCGATGAGTTCTACGACCCGATTGGAAAGCTGGTGAAGATCTTTAGTCGGAGGAAATGAGATTGCGGATTGCGGATTGCTGATTGCCCATGAGACCTTCGGCGCGAGCACGATCTTGTTGGCAATCAGCAATCCGCAATCCGTAATCCGCAATCGACCCCATGTTCGAGCTCAAGCCCATCTCGCGCGACGGCGTTCCCGCCGCTCTTCAGAAGGCCGAGCGATATCGTCTCCTCGGCGAGCCCACGGCGGCGGAGAGCATCTGCCTCGACGTGTTGGCGGTGGCGCCGGAGAATCAGCAGGCGGCGATCACGCTGCTCCTGGCGATCACCGATCAGTTTCCCGAGGCGCCGGCGGAGGGGGAACGGCGCGCGCGCGACGTGCTGCCGCGGCTCCGCGATGATTACAAGCGCGCGTACTACGAGGGTATCATCTACGAGCGCCGCGCCAAGGCGCAGCTCCGCCGCGGAGCGCCCGGCGCCGGGGAGATCGCGTACGAGTGGTTTCGGAAGGCGATGACGCTGTACGAGCGCGCCGAAGCATTGCGCCCGCCCGGCAACGACGAAGCGATTCTGCGCTGGAATACCTGCGCGCGCATCCTCGAGCGCGGCGCCGATCACGTGCGCCCGCGAGTGGAGCAGGACTACGAGCCCAGTCTCGAGTAGAGAACGAGTAGGGAATATGTAAGGAGTTGTAACGGTCGCCGCGCGCACGGGGTCACTTACCGTGAACACGACGCTGACCGTGAGGCGCCACTTGTCAGCAACAAGTTCGTATCGCATCGTTCACGCTCCGGAATTCCCCCGGGCTGACCGCCTGCCATCACAGCGCGATGACAACGCCTTGATCGCGGCTCGCTACGCCGCACGTCAGCTCACGCCCCCCAAGGAGGCGCACCCATGAACGTAAATGTCTGCACCCGCTCCATCCTCGCCACGATGGCCGTGGTCGCGGCACTGCTCGCGCCGAATCGCGCGCTTGCCCAAGAGGGCACCGCCACGATCGCCGGCACGGTCACCGATTCATCGAATCAGCAGCCGGTGCCCGGCGTACAGATCACGATCTCCGGGACCACGCGCGGTACGCTGACCGATGAGGGCGGTCGGTATTCCTTGCGCGGCGTGCCGCCGGGAACGGTCGCACTCCGCGTGCAGCGCCTCGGCTACGCACCCGTGGAGCGAAGCGTCGTGGTGGGCGCGAATCAGTCGGCCGATGTCGACTTCGTGCTCACGCCCGTTGCCCGCGTGCTCAGCGAGATCGTCGCCACCGGCTACGGCACGAGCATTCGGCGCGAGCTCAGCAGCTCCGTGTCGTCCGTCAGCGGCGAGGAGGTTCAGAATTCCGTCGTCGCCGGCGTGGATGCCGCGCTGCAGGGCAAGGCGCCTGGGGTCCAGGTGATTCAGAACGCCGGCAATCCAGGCGTCGGCATCACCGTTCGCGTCCGCGGCGCGGCGTCGATCTCGGCCAGCAACCAGCCGCTGTGGGTCATCGATGGCGTGCCGATGCTGCGCGAGGACTTCGGGCAGATGGCGCTCGGCGGTCAGGACATCACCGCCGTCACCGGCATCAGCCCCGACGAGATCGAGTCGATCGACATCCTGAAGGATGCGGCGTCGGCGGCGATCTATGGATCGCGCGCCGCGAACGGCGTCATCATGATCCGCACCAAGCGCGGTCGTGCCGGCGCGCCGAAGTTCTCCTTCAACGCCTACACCGGCGTTCAGGAGACGGCGAAGAAGCTCGAGCTGCTGAACTCGCGGGAGTTCGTGGAGTACGCGAACGAGGCGTTCACCAACGACGATTACGACCCGGTCTTCGAGGTGGGCGTCGACGACGCGATCAGCACCGATTGGCAGGAAGAGGTCCTGCGCACGGCGCCCGTCAGCGACATCTTCCTTTCAGTCGACGGCGGGAACGAGCGCGTCCGCTATCTCGTCGGCGGATCCTACTTCGACCAGAAGGGCATCGTCCTCGGGTCGGGGTACGATCGCCAGACGGTTCGCGCCAACCTGGACTTCGATCCGACGTCCCGTCTCTCGTTCCGCTCGTCGCTGGCACTCTCGCGAGAGGTGCACGAGCGCATCGAGAACGACAACACCATCGAGGGCGTCTACGCCAACGCCATCGCGAACCTGCCGATGTTCCCGGTGCGTCGCTCCGACGGCAGCTTCACCGATCCGACCGACGTCGTCGGCGTCGATGACGACGTTCCGCTGACCTATATCAATCCGGTGGCGGTGGGCGAGCTCAGCTTCAACGAATCGCGCACGCTGCGGACCTACGGCACCATCGAGGGCTCCTATCGCATCAGCGATCGCCTTCGCCTCAACGGTCGCGGCGGGTACGACGTCCTCAACCTGCGCGACCTCGCGTGGGAGTCGCCGAACGTCATCGGCTCGGCGGGCGAAAGCGCGCGCGGCCGCTCGACGCAGGCGAACAACACCGCCACCCGGTACATGATCGAGAGCTATCTCGGCTACGATTATGGTGGTAGCTTCGCTCAAGTCAACCTGACCGCCGGGTCGTCTGTCGAGTGGAACACGGAGGAGAACGACTTCCTCCGCGGCGAAGGCTTCGCGCACACGCAGTTCCAGTATCCGGGCAACGCCGCCGACGTGACGCTGTACGATGGCGATCGCACCGGCCACAACCTGGTGTCGTTCTTCGGCCGCGCGAATGCGACCATCGCCGATCGCTATCTGGTCTCCGGTAGCATTCGCGCCGACGGTTCCTCGCGGTTCGGTCGGGAGAATCGGTACGGGTACTTCCCGGCCATTTCGCTTGGCTGGATCATGAGCGATGAGCCGGCATTCGCCGCGTTGCAGCGCTTGGCCGACGTGAAGCTGCGCGTCAGCTACGGCGAAACGGGCAACCAGGACATCGGCGATGACTTCGCGCCGCTCGCGAAGTATGAGGAAGCGAAGTACTCCGGGGCGCCGGGCATCGCGCCGGAGAACGTCGCCAATGCCGAGCTCAAGTGGGAGACGAACCGGGAGTACGACGTGGGGCTCGACGTCGGGCTCTTTGGCGGGCGCGTTAATCTCGTCGCCGACTGGTATCTGAAGGAGACGGACGACCTGCTCATTCAGCGCCCCGTTACGCGCACGACCGGATTCAACGACGTCTGGGACAACATCGGCAGTATCGAGAATCAAGGCTGGGAGCTCGGCATCAACACGGTGAACCTCCAGCCGTCGGCGCGCGATGGCCTCCGCTGGGAGACCAACTTCAACATCTCCTGGAACAAGAACAAAGTCACCCAGCTCTACAACAAAGAGCCGTTCCCCGGCGGGTTCGACGGCATCAACCGCTTCGAAGAGGGGCTCCCGATGGGCGCCTTCTATACGGTCCTCTTCACCGGCGTCGATCCCGACAACGGCAACGCGATGTTCTTCGACAAGGATGGTGACGGCGAGACGGGAGAGGATCCCGATGACCGCATGGTGGTCGGCAGCCCTCACCCGGATTACTGGGGCGGGATGACCAACACCGTCTCGTTCAAGGGCTTCGATCTCCGCGCCTTCGTGCAGTTCAGCCAGGGCGCCGAGATTTACAACGCGCTTCGCGCCTACGCCGACGATGGCATGTGGAGTCTTGGCGATAACAAGCTCCGCCACGTGCTGAAGCGGTGGCGTCAGCCGGGCGACATCACCGACGTCCCGCGCGCGAGCTGGGATGGCGTCTCACTGGCGTACATTCCGTCCAGCCGCTGGATCGAGGACGCGTCGTACATTCGGCTTCAGGAGATCACGTTAGGCTACCGGCTGCCCCAGCGGTTCGCCGCGTTGGCCAACATGAGCGACGCGCGCCTCTTCGTGTCCGGACGGAACCTCAAGACGTGGTCCGACTACCTCGGGTTCAACCCTGAGGCGAACAGCGGCGGATCGGGGTCCCTAACGACCCTGTCGAACGAGTTCTACTCGTATCCGCTCGCACGTACGATCACGTTCGGCGTGCAAGGCTCGTTCTGAGCGCGCATGCACTCGAGACTTCATACACTTCTTCTCCAAGAGACGAGACGATACATGCGAATCAGACGAACTCTGCCGGCCCTGGTCGCGGCCCTGGCCCTGGCGTGTGACAACACGCTTTCGGTCGAGCCCGTGAACGAGGTGGCGGCCGACGTCGCGATCATCGACGCCGCCACGGCGCGCGCGGCGATCGCCGGCGCATACGATGCGCTCCAGGACGACGCAACGTGGGTGTACTATAGCGGTGACTTCAACGTGTTCTCGGACCTGTCGGCGGACGACGTTCGCCACAGCGGAACGTTCGACACCTACCGTCAAGCGGACCGGAATGCCCTCTCGGCCGCCAACGGAACGATCCTGGACATTTGGGAGCAGCTGTACGCCGCCATTAATCGCGCGAACGTCATCATCGAGAAGCTTCCCGGAGTGCCCGGCCTCGATGAGGAAGAGCGCGATGATCTGCTCGGACAGGCCTACTTCCTCCGGGCGTTGAGCTACCACAACCTCGTCAAGCTGTGGGGTGGCGTGCCGCTGCGCCTGACCACGCCGGCGAGCCTCGACGAAGCAGCGGGCATCGCCCGTGCCACCGAAGCGGAGACGTACGCCCAGATCCTCGAGGACCTGGATCAGGCGATCGCACTCATCCAGACCACCGATGATCCGGGAATAGCGACAACGGGCGCGGCCTGGGCGCTTCGCAGCCGCGTGCTGCTATTCATGGAAGACTGGACGGGGGTGGTCGAGGCGGCCGACGAAGTCGAGGCGATGGGGTATGACCTCGCGCCGGAGTTCGACGACCTGTTTGCCGTCGAAGGCGGCACGGACGAAGACATCTTCAAGCTCAACTACGAGCCTGCCGAGCCGCATGGCCTCGGCTGGTACTACCGCGCGAAGGGCGGATTCGGCGGCCGTTACGAGCTCGCTCCGACGTGCGCGCTGGCCAACGCGTTCGATCCGAGCGTGAACTGCGCGAACACGAACTTCATGGCGGACTGGTCGCCTGACAATGCGCGCGCCGACTTCAGCATTGACACGACGGCGAGCCTGGAGCCGTTCGCGAACAAGTACATCACGGGCGACGGCGATGACGATCTGCACGTGATCCGCTTCGCCGAAGTCATTTTGAACCGCGCCGAGGCGTACGCGCGTCTCGGGCAGCTTCAGCTGGCGGTGGATGACCTGAACAGGACTCGAGTTCGGGCCGGACTCCCCGCGCTGACGGTTGCGGGTCTTGGCAGTGACATGCAGACGGTGCTCGAAGCGATCTGGCAGGAGCGCCGTCTCGAGTTGGCGTTCGAGGGCTTCCGTTGGCCCGATCTGGTCCGCACCGGCCGCGCGATCGAGGTGCTCGGGCTCGAGGATGACCCGCACCAGATTCTGTACCCGATTCCGCAGGAAGAGAGGGACGTCGCTCCGAACATCACGCAGAACCCCGGCTACTGATTCGGTCGCCGTTGCAAGAAACCGCCGCCTGGCCATGCCAGGCGGCGGTTTCCGCTGGGCCCCACGTTAGGCGACCCGACGGGAGCCCGCCGACTCCGGCGCGCCTCGCTCCACCGGCTGGCCCGCCGCTTCCCAGCCGGCGAACCCTCCCACGAGGTTCACGACGTTCTCGAGTCCCTTCGCGCGAAGAACGCTCGCCGCGATTGCCGAGCGCGCTCCGCCCTGGCACTGCACCACGATCGGCTTGTCCTGTGGAATCTCCCCCAGTCGCTCCGTGAGATAGCCGAGCGGGACGTTGGATACACCGGGCAAGCGCCCTGCCTCCCATTCCGTCGCGCCACGCACGTCGACTACCGTGACGCTTCCCTTTCGCATCTCCGCGGCCAGCTCGTTCGCCGAGATCTGTCGGATCGAGGCGAGCTGGTGATGGTCGGCGGCCCACGCCTCGATCGTGTCCCGCCCGAAGTAGCCCGACGTTTGATCGAGCCCGATCATCGCCAGGTCCCGAACCGCCTCGTCCACGCACGGTGTGCACGCATCGTCGACGATCAGGTAGAACGGGCCGTCGTAAGGCACGAGCCAGCCGGCCCACGTCGTGAACGACTTGTTGAGCGGGATGTTGATGGTTCCCGGCACGTGTCCCACGGCGAACTCGGACCACGGGCGCGTGTCGATCACGACGCCGCCATCCGCGAGGACTCCACTGAGCTTCGTTTCGGGCAAACGCTCCGGGCGGTTGAAGCCGTGAAGGATGCGCGGCCCTTCCTTGTTGATGCGCTTCATCTCCGCGAAGTATTTCGGCGGCTCTGGCTGTCCCGCGAGCACCTGCTGAACGAACCGCGCTTCGTCATTCGTGGCGAGCCCCCAGTTGGCGAGCTTCTCGTAGCCGAGCGTCGTGGACGGGACCGCACCAAGGGACTTGCCACACGCCGAGCCGGCGCCGTGACCTGGCCAAAGCTGTAAATAGTCAGGCAGCTGCTTGAATCGCTGGATGCTGCGAAAAAGCGTCCGCGCGCCTGCCTCCATCGTCCCCACCATCTTCGCCGCCTTCTCGAGCAGATCGGGACGGCCCACGTCACCCGCAAAGATGAAATCGCCGGTGAACACGCCCATCGGCATGTCGGTGGCGGGCGTGTCCGTGAGCATGAAGGACACGTGCTCCGGCGTGTGTCCCGGCGTGTGCAGCACCTCGATCTTCAGGTTGCCGACCATGAAGCGATCGCCATCCTTCACCAGACGAGCGCCTGCCTCACGAGCGAATGCATACTTCCAATCGGCGTCGCCCTCGTCCGAGAGGATGAGCTGTGCACCGGTGCGCGCCGCGAGCTCGCGGCTTCCCGACACGAAGTCGGCATGGATGTGCGTCTCGGTCACGCGGGTAATGCGAACACCCTCGGCTTCGGCCGCCCGGAGGTACTGGTCGACGTCGCGGTTCGCATCGATCACGAGCGCCTCCCCGGTCGCGGCACATCCCACCAGGAAGCTCGCCTGCGCGAGCTTGTCATCGTAGAATCGCTTGAGCAGCATGATGAATCTCCTCGAAAACGTGCTACGGCGAGAACACGCCGCGGTTCTGGTACAGGATGACACCACTCATGACCAGCAGGAACACGGCAAACGCACGCTTGAGTGCCCGCTGCGACACGAAGCGCACGAGGTACGTCCCGGCGAGAATTCCACCGATCGCGACAGTGGTGAACATCGCCATGAAGCGCCACGGCACATCGACCTGTCCGACATACCCGGCGAACCCGGACGCCGAGTTCATGGCGATCACCAGCAGCGACGTGCCGACGGCTTGCTTCATCGGCAGCCGAGCCAGAAGCACGAGCGCGGGAACGAGGAGAAACCCGCCACCGATGCCTACCAGACCCGTGAGCATTCCCACCGCGAGGCCGACGACCAGCACGAGCCATCGAGACACCGGTTCCGCGTCGACAGTGCCGAGCGCGGTCGGTCGCGCTCCCGTTTGCCGGAGCATCGACATCGCGGCGCCGAGCATTACGATCGCCAGCAGCGTGAGCTGCACGACGCCGCTCACCAGGACTGCCAGCCGTGCCCCTGCATACGCGCCGACCATTGCCACGATCCCGAAGCTGAACGCCTGACGAAGGTTGACGTTCCCGGCGCGCCAGTGGCCGAACGCTCCGACCAGACTGGTCGCGCCGACGACCGGAAGGCTCATCGCGATCGCCGGCTTCGCCGCATAGCCGAGCACGTAGACGAAGATCGGCACGGTGAGAATGGACCCTCCGCCGCCTAACAAGCCCAGCGACAGGCCCATCACCGAGGCGAGGAGGAGACCGACGGCGTCCATGCGATCAGCAGGCGGGACAGGCGGGCGCCCGGCGCGCCGTCTCCGCCCGCGTGGACGGGGCCGGGGGCGCACCGGACTTGAGCGCGCGGACCATCGCCGCCACGTCGCACGTCGCGACACGGTTGTACGGCAGTCGCGTGAGGAGCATGGCCATACCGCAGGTGTTGGTGACGCCGGCGAACACCAGCCCGCTTCCGACAACCGCCGGCAGCAGTGCGAACAGCGGATTGATGAACACCGCCATGATGCCGCCGATGGCCGCCAACGCTCCGGCGGCAATGCGCACCTGGCGTTCGAGGGACAATCGCTCGGCGCGGCGCACGACCGGGTTTCCGGCGGCGACCCAGCCGTTCACGCCGCCATCGAGCACGTGCAAGTTTGGCATCCCGGCGGCCTTGAGCGCTTCCTCGGCCTTCCGCGCCCGCTGGCCGGACTGGCAGACGAGGACCACGGGCTCGGCGACGTTGATGCGGATCTCAGCGCCGTGCTCACTCAGGAGGTCGAGCGGGACGTTGTAGGCGCCGCGGATGTGGACGGTCTCGTATTCGGTGGGCGTGCGAACGTCGAGCAGCCGGATCTCGGGGTGCTCGCTCAGCAGCTCGGCGAGCTCGGGCGGGCGGATGACGGCGGGAATCGCCGGCGACTGCACCATCGTATTCCTCCGGATTCGTCAGGGTATATATACTACTGTATAGGAATATAGTGCTGCCTCGCGATCCGGCAAGTGGCCACGGAGCGTTTCTGCCACTATATTGCCATACAGTCATTCATGGGAGTGGATGGTGGGACACCGCAAGCTGACCCCCGAGCTGCTGCACATCATCGCCGAGCGCTTCAAGGCGATCGGAGAGCCGGCTCGGCTTCAGATCCTCAACACTCTTCGCGAGGGGGAGCGAACCGTCACGGAGCTCGTCGACGAAACCGGTCTCGGACAGGGGAACGTCTCGAAGCACCTGCAGATGCTGCATACGCTCGGCTTCGTCACCCGCCGCAAGGACGGTCTGCACGTGTACTACGCGGTTGCCGACCGAAGCGTGTACAAGCTCTGCGACATCATGTGCGGCCGCCTCGAGGCGGAGACATCGGTCCGACGGAGAGTTCTCGCCGGGCGCTAGCGCGCGTCGATGGCACGGTCGCCACACGGGGCCACTGTCCTGTGCGGACATGTCTGATCCGGATCAGCCGACGATCCGGAGCGTCCCTGTGCCAGGCACCAATAGGACGAAGCGGAGGGCTTCGCGCGAAGCCCTCCGCTCCCAGGGTGCCTACGGATCCGTTGGTAATCGGGACGGCGGGATTTGAACCCGCGACCCCCTGAACCCCATTCAGGTGCGCTACCGGGCTGCGCCACGTCCCGTCCGACCGGTTTCCCGGCGGAGTTCCGCAATCTACCCCGCGGGCAGGTCCACTTCAACCGACCACACGGATCTCAGTCTGGAGCTTCCTCGTTCCTCGCTCCTCGTCGCTCTACCCCAGCATGCCTAACCACTCCCCCGCCCCCACCACCTTGCCAACGAAGAATTCACCGAATTCCGCGTACACCGCGCTCGTTCGATCGAACCGCATGTCGGTGACGAGCCTCTTGAACTCCAGCGGCTCGCGCGCGAAGAGTGTGACACCCCACTCCCATTCGTCGAGCCCGATCGAGCCAGTGATGATCTGCTGCACGCGGCCGGCGTACCTGCGGCCGACCTGGCCGTGCAGATGCATGAGCTCGCTCCGCTCCGAGAGCGGCAGTGTGTACCAGTTCGCGTTCGCTTCGCGCTTCTTCGACATGGGGTAGAAGCACACATATGGCATGTCGCTCGGAAGCGACGGATACAGCCGGCGCTGCACGTGCTCGCTCGCGCGCTCGCGCTCGACGCGCTCACCGAGCCGCGCGCGATAGGTCTCGTCACCGATGCTGCCGCCCCGCGCCTCGCTGTCACGAACGAGCTCGGCGGTAATGTGATAGAGACCGGCCTCGGTCACACCCAGATGCGACGACGTGACCCGCAACGACTCCATGAGCCGCAAGTGAGAAAGCCGGTGCTGCGCGTCGCGCAGGGAATCGAGGGTTGGTCGAAAGTGCACCAACATGAGATCCGAGCGCGACCCGATGAGAAGGACGGGGACGCTCCAGCCACCCTCGATGGGATTGGCGAGCTCCGAGAGCGCGTCCGCCACCGCATCCCGGTCCTGCGACAGCAAGTCCGGAGGTAGAGCGCGGACGGCGGCTCGGTCGGCCTGGAAAATCTGGTGCAGCGAGTACCACCCCTCGAGCGTCTCGGGGGGATGCGCGACGTCTGACATGAGAGGGATGATGGCGAGTCGGGTGCGAGCGCGGCAGGGGATCTAGCCTGGCGCGCGAAGGACCGACTGCATTGACCACAGAGGCACAGAGGGCACGGAGGTACGGCGAACTGCTGCTTGAGCAGTTCGCCGTACCTCCGTGCCCTCTGTGCCTCTGTGGTCAATGCAGTCGGTCCTTCGCGCGCCAGGCTAGATCCCCTGCCGCGCTCGCACCCGACTCGCCATCATCCCT
>DATFFP010000077.1:0-4879 GCA_035249985.1 Gemmatimonadaceae bacterium | reverse complement strand
TCGTCGCGCTCGACGTGTCGGCGAGCTGGCGGCGCGGCGGCGACACCGCCGCGTGGCGCGCGGCGGTGAGACAGGCCCGCGCCGCCCCGCACGACTCGCTGTACCTGTTCGGCGACAGCGCGCGCGTCGGAGACATCCCGGAGCAACCTGGCGATCGCGCCTCGCGCGCGCGGCCCGCCATTGAGCGCGCGCTCGCGGCCGGCCGGCCGCTCACGATCGTGACTGACGGAGAGCTCGATGATCCGGCCGAGCTGCCTGCGCTTCCGACCGGCTCGCGCATCGAGGTGATCGCACGGGCTCCGTCGACCGACCTCGCGGTGATCGCGCTCGACGTGCCGCGCGCCGCGGTGGGTGGCGACACCGTAGAGGTTCGCGCGACCGTCCGGGCGTCGGAGCAGACGCCGGCAAACGCGCAATTGACCTTCGCGCTGGATGGACGTGCCCTCACCACCGTGCCCGTCGATTCGCTTCCGTCACGTGGAGAGCGAACCGTCTCGGCGCGCGTGCAGCTCGCGTCACCCGACGGCCCGCATGTATTCGCGGCTGCACTCTCGGGAGCGGATGTCGAGCCATCCAACGATACCCTGGCGACGGTGATCGACATCGCTCGGGCGGCGCGGGCGGTGCTCGTGTCCACGCGACCGGATCTCGATGCGCGCTTCATGACGACGGTGCTGCGCGGCGCCATCTCGCTTCCCACTCGCGCGTACTTTCGCGTGACGCCTGACGAGTGGCGGCTCGAGGGACCCCTCAGCCCGATCGGTGAAGCGGAGGTGCGGCGCGCGGTACGCGACGCGCCGTTGCTGGTCCTGCACGGTGACACGGCACATTTCGGAGCGCCCCGCAGTGCGGCATCGGGGGCGCTCGCGCTCGTGCCTAACGTCCGCGATACCCTGGGCGAGTGGTATCCCGTGGCGGCGCCAGCCTCTCCGATCTCGAGCGCGCTGAGCGGGATTCCCTGGGATTCGCTGCCTCCCCTCGTCGCGGGGAGCGGTACGCCACGCGGCGATTGGGACGGACTGGTCGTCGCCCGCGCGCGCCAGTTCGACCGGCGCTCCGTCATCGCCGGCGTCGAACGGCCGCGGCGTGTCGTGGTCGTGGCCGCCGCCGGCTTCTGGCGCTGGCGTTTCCGCGGCGGACGCAGCGCCGACGCCTATGACGCGCTCTGGGGTAGTATATTCGACTGGCTCGCCGCGCAGCGCACCGATGCGCGCGCGGCCGTGCCCGCCGACGCGATCGTCCGCGAGGGCGATGAGGTGCGGTGGGTCCGCGGAAGCGGCGCCGACTCGACGGTAATCGTGCAGCTTCGGAGACGCGGCGCACCGGCGGGCGTCGATTCGGTGACACTGCGTTTCGGTGCGAACAACACCATCGCCGAGAGCCCTGCTCTGAGCGCCGGGGTGTACGATGTGACCGTCGCCGGAGGAGCCGCGCTCCTGGTGGTGAATGGCGCCCGTGAGCTGTTGCCCCGGCTGCCCACCGTGCAGTCGGGAAACGTCGGGGAAGGGGCGGTCACCGGCGAACGGCCGCGTCTCCGCGACAAGGGATGGCCAATCCTTCTCGCGTTGCTGGCCCTGTGCGCGGAATGGCTTCTGCGCCGCCGCAGTGGGCTCCGATAATCCAACTTCTATTCGAGCATTCGATGGCACGCATACTCCGCAAGGCGGGTGACCTTCCGCGAAAGTCGCTCTGGCAACGCGTCAAGGACATCGCGCTCATGGACGTCGGCGTGCTCGCGCGTGGCGGTGTCGCGCCCGGCTCTCTGGAGCAGCTCGAAGAGCTGCTCCTCGAGGCCGACTTCGGGGTGCCGGTCACGCTGCGTCTCGTGGAGGAGGTCGAGGGCAAGGCGACGCGCGGGGAGGTGCGCACGCAGGAGGAGTTTCTCGGTGCGCTCCGGGTCGGGGTCGAGCGGGCGCTGCGGAATGGCAACAGCGACCCGACACTGCGCCTGCCTGACGAGCGTCCCGCCGTCATCCTCATCGTCGGCGTCAACGGCGCCGGCAAGACGACCGCGATCGGGAAGCTCGCCGCGCGGTTGCGCCGCGAGGGACGATCGGTGCTCCTCGCCGCGGGCGACACCTTTCGCGCCGGCGCCATCGATCAGCTTCGCATCTGGGCGAGCCGCACCGGCGCGGAGTTCGTCGGCGGAAAGCCCGGGAGCGACCCGGCATCCGTCGCGTTCGATGCCCTCGACGCGGCCGTGGCGCGCGGCACCGACGTCGTCATCGTCGACACGGCTGGCCGTCTGCATACGCAGGACAATCTCATGAACGAGCTGCAGAAGGTCGGGCGCGTCATCGCCAAGCGGTTGCCGGGCGCGCCTCACGAGACGTTGCTCGTGCTCGACGCGACGATCGGACAGAACGCGGTGGCGCAGGCGCGGTCGTTCGCGCAGGCAATGCCGCTCACGGGTGTGATCGTCACCAAGGTCGATGGCACCGCGCGCGGTGGAATCGTGATCGCCGTACACGAAGCCATTGATGTACCCATCAAGTTCGTCGGCGTCGGCGAGGCGGCGGAGGATCTGCTCGAGTTCGACGCCGAGGAGTACGCGCAGGAGCTGCTGGAAGAATGAGGCCAGGGGATCGAGGAGATTTCAGGGATCGAGGAGATCACAGAGCGGTGCAGCAGCCGGGATCCCCTCGCCCTCTTCGATCCCTGAGCACTCCTGTGATGTACCTCAAGGGCGTAGGCCCGGCCCGCGCCGAGGCACTCCGGCGTCTCAACATCGTCACCGCCGAGGATCTGCTTTACCACCTGCCGCATCGCTACGAAGATGCGAGCACGGTGGCGCCCATTGCCTCCCTCGAGCCTGGGATGGACGCGACGGTGATCGGGACCGTGGTCTCGAAGGGAGTCATCCCGACGCGGAAAGGACTGCGCATCTTCCAGGCGGTCGTGCGCGATGACAGCGGCATGATCGAGGTCTCGTGGCCGGGTCAGCCATTCCTCGATCGCGCCGTGCGCAAGAACGATGTGCTGCTGCTCACCGGACCCGTGCGCTTTTTCCACGGACGGCAGCTGCACCCGCGGGAATTCGTCAACCTCGGTGAGGAGGCGGAAGGGACACACGCGGGACGCGTGCTCTCCGTGTATCCCGCCACCGAGGGGATGTCGTTCAAGCAGATCCGTTCGCTGATCGACCAGCATCTCGACGCGCTGCTGGCCCTGGTCACGGAGTATCTGCCTCCGGAGATCCTTGCGCGAGCTGGCTCGCCGCCACTGGGGGAAGCACTGCGCCTGGTGCACCGCCCCTCCTCGATCGCCGATGCCATGCGAGGGCGCATGCGTCTCGCGTTCGAGGAGCTCCTGTTCGTGCACATCCTGCAGCTGCGCGCGCGCGCACTGGCGCGTGAGCGTCGGGCAGGGATCACGTTCGTGAACAAGCGGGAGCTGACGTCGGCGCTCAAGGCAGCGCTGCCGTTCGAGCTCACGCGAGCGCAGACGAGAGCGACGCGTGAAATCGTCGAGGACATGGCGTCGCCCCGGCGCATGCACCGCTTGCTTCAAGGCGATGTCGGCAGCGGCAAAACCGTCGTCGCGCTATTCGCCGCGCTCCTCGCGGTGGAGAACGGCTTTCAGGCAGCGATCATGGCGCCCACCGAGCTGTTGGCGGAGCAGCACGCACGGACGCTGGAACGGATGCTGGAGCCGATGGACATCCGGCCCGTTCTGGTGACGGGCAGTCTTCCCGCACGTGAGCGTCGCAATGCGTCCGAACGGCTCTCGTCAGGCGCCCCGCTCATTGCGGTGGGTACGCATGCGCTCGTCGAGCAGAGCACGACCTTTGGAAGGCTGGGCCTGGCGGTGATCGACGAGCAGCACCGGTTCGGCGTGGAGCAACGCGCTGCGCTCGGGCAGAAGGGGGAGCGTCCCGACGTACTCCTCATGAGTGCGACGCCGATACCACGTTCGCTCGCCCTCACGCTCTATGGTGACCTCGACCTCAGTACCCTCGATGAGCGTCCACCGGGACGCCTTCCGGTACGAACCGCACTGCGTCCCGAGTCGGCGAGGCCCCGCATTCTCGAGTTCGTCGATCGAGAGCTCGAGAAGGGACGGCAGGCGTACATCGTCTACCCCGTGATCGACGAATCGGAGAAAACCGATCTCAAGGCCGCGACGACGATGTTCGAGATGCTCGGCGCGGGGCCCTTCGCGCACCGACGCCTGGCGCTCCTCCATGGCCGCGTTCCTGCGGCGGACCGCGATTCGACCATGCGCCGCTTCCGCGATGGCGAGATCGACGTGCTCGTTGCGACGACGGTCATCGAGGTCGGCATCGATGTCCCGAATGCGACCGTCATGCTCATCGAGCATCCGGAGCGATTCGGCTTGTCGCAGCTGCACCAGCTTCGCGGCCGGGTGGGCCGGGGGGCTGACGAAGCGTATTGCATCCTGCTCGGCGACGTTGGTGACGAGGCCCGGCAGCGCCTGGAGATTTTCGCCGGGACGGAGGATGGCTTCGAGATCGCGCGGGCGGATCTCACGCTGCGCGGGATGGGGGATCTTTTTGGTCAGCGCCAGAGCGGAGTGCCGACGTTCCGCGTGGCCGATCCGCTGCGCGATGAGGAGCTCAATCTCCTCGCGCAGGAAGTTGCGTCAGACGTTCTCGAGCAAGACCCCGAGCTCACGCGGCCCGAGCACGCCGGCATGCGCCGGGTGCTTGGCGAGCGCTACGGGCGGGCGATCGAGCTGTTTAGGGTCGGGTGAGGCGCGAGAGGCGCGAGAGGCGCGAGAGGCGCGAGAGGCGCGAGAGGCGCGAGAGGCGAGCCCCCAGCGCCCTTAGCGCCTCTAGCGCCTCTAGCGCCTTTAGCGCCTCTGCCGCCTCAGGGTCTCGACCCCAGCCGCCGCTTGATGCGCGTAAGCTCCTCGTTCG
>DATFFP010000076.1:0-17849 GCA_035249985.1 Gemmatimonadaceae bacterium | reverse complement strand
CCTCGCCGTCGATGTAGCCAATCGCCGACTCGGACCGATGCCGGCGGAAGAAGACACCGTCGCTGAACATCAGCGAATCGAAGAGGACCTGTCCGACGGACCGCTGGTCACCGATCGTCGTATCGTATTCGACCAGCGGCTCATCGGTGCGGCCATTGATCGATCTCAGCCGGTATCGATCCGACGGCACGGTGCTCGAGCCGAGCTGCGCGCGGCGATACGTGAACGTCATCGGCTGACCGGCGAAGTCCGGCGATGTGAAGATGATCGAGTCTCCGGACACTCGAGCGACAACGTCGTCGATGGGCTCCGTACCTTCCAACACAAGCTCTCGAGTGGAGAGTCGATATGTGCCCTCCACGACGAAGCCGAACCCGACGGTACCGCCGATCCCGTGGCTGAAGGTCCCATTGGGACGAAGCACGAGATCGCCACGTGTGATCTGTACGAATGGCCCCATACTCGGCGGCGACAAATACGGAAGGGACTGCCCGTTGACGGAGACCAGGCGGTAGTAGCCGGGTGCGGTGCGCAGCAGAGAGACCCCATCACCGCAGCCCGCCGCCACGGCGACGACGAAAAAAACCGCGAGCCCGAGAGGGCGACGTGCACATGAGGGGCGAAGCATTCGAGGGTTGGGTTGAAACGCTACCTAACGTCGCAGGCGGTCACGCTCCCGTCAACGTCTCCTCAGAGCCACCGCCGCACGCGCGATCGGTACGCCGCGTACTCGTCTCCGAACGCGTGGCCGAGGTAGTGCTCTTCGCGGCGGATGACGAGGGCGTACAGCGAGAGCAGGACGAGTGGGAGGACCACCAGGGGCCACGCCATGCTCATGAGCAGGGACAGCCCGATGTAAATCGCGGAGAAGCCCACGTACATGGGATTGCGTGACAACCGAAACGGCCCGGTGGCCACGATCGTTCGCGCGGGTCGCGACGGATAGATCGCCGTGCGCGCCCGCGCGAACGTCAGCATCGCCCAGAGCAGAAGCAGGATTCCGGCGACGATCAGCGTCCAGCCCGTGATGAGCAGTGCCGTACGATCGATGCCGCCCAGCGGAAGACTGACCACCCAGCGGTCGAGCGCGACCGCGATCAGGAAACCGACCACGAAGAGCGTTGGCGGCGGGAAGTGAACGCCCGGGCTGGCGGGTCCGGGGTCGGTCACGAAGCGCCTGCGGTCGCGTGCGGCTCTGTCGCATGCCCGGGATCGGGATTCGGCTCGCCGAGGTAGCGCCTGACGCGACGAACGTGACGCTCGAGCTGTCGCAGGTGCCGCTCGACGCCTTCGCGCATGCCGGGCATCTCGGGGACGACGGTTTTCGCGAAGTGTGCGCCCCAGTCCGGGCGGCTGCCGTCGGCGTCGACGAAGCCGTAATCGCGCGCGAGCTCCCACGAGCTGTAGATGTCGCCCGAGCGCGAGAGCACGTCCGGATCCTGAGCGAGCGCGGCAACCGCGCGGCCGACGAAGAGCGGCGATTCGGATTGCAGGAAGTGCGGGTCCTTCTTCCCGGCGTCGCGCCACGTCGCCTCCGTCACCCCGAAATGCTGGAGCATCATCTCGGAGCGGAGAAACCCGGGCGTGATGGCGACCGACGCGATCCCGTGTGAGCGGAGCGCGTCGGCAAAGCTCATCGCGAGCGATTTCTGTCCCGCCTTCGAGAGATCGCGCATGATGTTGCCGCTGCCACTCACGAGAAAATCCCCTTCTGTCACTTCGACAATGAGGCCGCGTCGTTTCTTCATCATGAGCGGTGCGCCGTGCTTCGCCGTGATGAGGTGAGACACGACGGCGTGCCGCAACGCCTCCGGGAGGTACGACAGGTCCGATTTCCAGAACTGCTCCCACCCACCCATGCGCGGATCTTCGCCGGCGGCGCTGTTGACGAGGACGTCGAGCCGCTTCTGCTCGCGCTGAACGCGCGCGAACAGCGCTTCCACCTGCGCCTCCTCGGTGTGGTCGACCCGCACCGCGATGGCCGTTCCTCCCGCTGCGACGATCATCTCGGCGGTCTCCTCGATCGTCTCCGGTCGGGCGTATGGCGAGGGCTCCCCGCGCACGCTTCGGCCGGTGCAGTAGACGATGGCACCCGCTTCGCCCAGCGCGCGCGCGATGCCGCGGCCGGCGCCTCGTGTCGCTCCCGCTACGACTGCGACTCGCCCGCTCAGGGGCTTTTCCGCGGCGGTACCGGGCCGTGTTGAACGCGGGCTCACCTAACGCCTCCTTTCGCGACGCGCAATCCGGAACGACACATCGAGCTCCTTGCCGCCCGCGACCGCGAGAACGGCAAGGGCGCCCGTGAGCTGTCCGTTCTCGTCATCGAGCCGCTCGGCGCGGTAGAGGACGATCCCCTCCGCCTGTACGGGCCCGCCCACCACCCACCCGGCGCGCCGAATCAGATCGGCGTAGTGCGCTCCGACGGATGCCGCACTTTGCGTGGTCTCGAGCCGCGTGTATACCTCACGCGCATCCCGCCCGCCTCCGCTCGATCCGGAGCCGGTCATCCGCGCATTGGGCGGTGCCTCCAACAGCGGCATGGTCGGGTAGTCGAGCATCCTCATCGAACGGTGCGCCTCTGCCTCTTCGGCCTCTCTCGAACAAGAGAACCGCGGTTCAGGGGAAACCACGCTCACGTGAAGAAGACTTCCGGTCCGGCCAGGACGCGCCCTGACGGTGTACGAGAGAACGGCGTTCCCCCGACAGAGTCTCGCAGGCATGTCGGATGTGTTCGGCACGAAGCCCCCGAAGTGTCGCTGCATGTCGGCGCTCCGCCAGCCGGCTCGGTCGAGGTGCGATGCCAGGCGGGCCCGCGCACTATCCGGCGCCTCGGGAAGCTCGGCGACCACGGACGCGCCCCCTTCGTCGCGCTCCGAGCCGCCGAGTACCCTGATGCGTTCCCGGGGAAGCGCGTCGGCCGGGAAGCTTTCTGGTCGGCGGCCGACGACGATCTCGACCGGGTTCTGCGACATTCCCCAGCGGTCGAGCAGGGCGACCGCCAGCTCGCGCGGGACGACGTCAGACGGCTGCTGCTGCGCGGGAAGCTCCGTCAATGCCACGCTCGCCCAGGCGAGCGTGATGCCAATGGCTCGCATACTGTCCTCCGCCTCTTTGATCAGCAGGGCGCGCAGAACGCGTGCCCGTTCCTACAGATTGCGGATCACCTTGCAGGGGTTGCCTGCCGCCACGACGCCTGGCGGGATGTCCCGCGATACCACGCTGCCCGCGCCGATGGTCGTGTCATCCCCGATCGTCACGCCCGGCAGGACAATGGCGCCGCCGCCAATCCACACGCGCTTGCCGATGGTGATGGCCCTGGCCAATTCAGGTCCTGCCACACGGGCCGCAGCCTCACGAGGGTGATCGGCGGTATAGAGCTGAACGTATGGACCGAGCTGCGTCTGCGCCCCGATGCGAATGGGGCCGGGATCGAGCAGGACGCAGCCAAAATTGATGAACACGTCTTCATCGAGCTCGATCTGCGTTCCGTAGTCGCAGTAGAAGGGTGGCTCGATCCACGCGCCCGGCGCGACCTTGCCCAGGAGATCGATGAGGATCGTGAGGCGCTCCGACGCGTTGTCCGGTGAGGAGCTGTTGAGGCGCATCCAGAGCAGGCGAGCGCGCTGCCGCGCGCCGACGAGCACCGGATCCGAGGCCAGGTACAGCTCGCCACGCAGCATCTTGGCTCGTTCGGTATCGCTCATCTGCGTCAAAGAAGGGAACGTTCACGGGCGTTCCAGCGGCAGGGGGACTTACGAAACAAGCCGAATCAACTCCGCGAAATACTCCGGCTTCCGCGTCGAAAAGAGGCCGTACCATGCTTCGAGGACATCGGGGTCGTAGAGATCGAGCCGGCGGTAGATGTGATACGCGAACTCGAGTGGGGCCATCGAGGCGGCGGTGATGAGGTCGCCATCGGTCACGGCGGGCTCGTCCTCATAGAGGGCTCCGCCGCGATACCCCGTTGCCGCGATGTACTCGCGCGCGTTGCTGGTGTGGCGCCGTTCGTCGAGGAGACCACCGCGCGCGAGCCCTGCCGTCGCTCCGCAGATCGCCGCCACCGGAACGCCATCCGCGAGAAAGGCGCGCGCCTTCTCGACGGCCTGGGTGTTTCCTCCCTCGTCCCACGTATCGCCGCCGGGCAGGATGAGCATGCGACTGTCGGTGGGTGACAGCTCGTCGAGCGGCATATCGGGAACGATGCGCACCCCGCCGGACGTGACGATCGGATCGCGTCCCGGCGCAACCGTCCTCACCTGCCACTCGTTGGGCACGCGGTGAAACTGAGTGTTGTGGATCCCGGCGACCGCGAAGCCGTACTCCCAGTCAGCCAGCGTGTCGAAGACATAGCAGTGAACGGTGGGTTTGGACATGGGAGTTAGGAGTCAGGGGTCAGGGATCAGGGGGTGTCAGGGAATGGGTTTGAGGAGGGAACGGCAGGCATCTCTCCTAACCTGCCCCAGACACCCCCTGA
The DNA here is from genome assembly GCA_035249985.1 of Gemmatimonadaceae bacterium. Taxonomy (GTDB): domain Bacteria; phylum Gemmatimonadota; class Gemmatimonadetes; order Gemmatimonadales; family Gemmatimonadaceae; genus JAICNG01. The sequence continues at coordinate 13,375 of DATFFP010000076.1, read as the reverse complement.
TCCCTGACTCCTGACCCCTGCTTCACGAGCATCCCTCCACCAGCTGCACGGCGGGCACGCGTCCGGCGCGATAGGTGGTCACCCGGCCCTTGAGCGTCTCGAAGATGATGCGATGGAGCGTGTCGCCGGGTGGGGTCACGACGACGTAGTGGCCGTCCGGATAGGTGTACTTGTGCGGCTCGATCCGAGCCCGGGCGCCGTACAACTCCAGGACACGCGACTCGCTGTCGCCCACCTGAGCGCCCTCGGCGGTGTGAATGCCCGCCGAGTCGATCTCGACGCGCGCGATGGTGTCGTCGATGACCATCAGCCGGATGCCCTCGGGCATGGTCGTGGGATTCACGTGATCGCAGCCGGCCTGCGTCACGCGCAACGTCTCGCCTAACGTCCGCGAGGCGGCGGCGAGCGGCACGCCCATTCGAAGGGGACCGATTCCGTCGGCGCGAACGACCCATCGCGGCGGCGCCGTATCGGCGGCTGCCGCCGAGTCGCGCGCCGTATCCATGGTGAGCGACGTGGTGTCGACGCGATCCCGCCCTGCGGGCGAGCAGGCCAGCAGCGCGACGAGCAGGAGCCGCCTCGCATCAATCGCGGTCATCTGTGATCAACGGGTGAATCATTCCGGGCCTCCGTCATCGAACACCGCACGTTACGCACGCTCGGGGCCTTTCGCGAGGTGTTTCTGCTCCCCGACCGCGTACGCCTCGGCCATCCAGCGTCGAAATTCTGCGTCGATGTCCTCCGAGCGCTCGAGGCGGAAGACGTGCAGGTGGTTCCGCGGCGAAAAGGTCTGCACGCGGCGAAAGCGAGGGCTCTCGAGACGTCGGGCGAGCACCAGGTGGCCATCGAGCCACGCACGGCGCGGCGTAACCTGCGCGAACGACATCCGCACGTGAAAGGCGATGCGCGTCTTTTCGGGGATGACCTCGACCGGTCCGATGTCACGAATCGCCGCGACCACCGCATCGAACAGCGCCCGGATCTCCGGCGGCTTTCCCGCGAAGTGATGGTCGAGGTCGTGGGTGCCACAGGCGTGCGACTGGTGGCGGTTCGCGAACTCGCGGCCACATTGCCCACAGCGCCACAGCGACGGGTTCATGCCCGATGATACGTCCGGCATCGCACCGGCACCACGCGCGGTCGTCCTGCGTATTGTGTCCGTGCTCCGTTCGCCATAGCATCCGTGGTCCGACACCATGGGTCCCGCGATGCCGCAGTCCCTGCAGATTCTGGCGCTCGGGGTGGTCGCTCTGCTGTCGACGTCGACTGTCACAGACGTGGCCGCCCCTCCCCGCGTAATTCCTAACGACAATCGCACGCCCGCCGGCACGCTCCGGGACGGCGTTCTCACGCTGCGAATGGTGGCGCAGCCAGCCGTCTGGCGTCCCGAGGGCCGGGACGGCCCTGAGCTTTCGATCTATGCATTCACGGAGGAAGGGAAACGCCCCCAGATCCCGGGGCCGCTCGTGCGCGTACCGGTTGGAACGGAGATCGACATCGCGCTACGCAACTCGCTTCCCGAAACGCTGCGGGTGTACGGGCTCCAGCATCGCCCGTCCGAGCGGCTCGACAGCGTCGACATCTCCCCCGGGCAAACCACGCTGTTCAGGATCCGCGCGGGCGCTGTGGGAACGTATTTCTATTCGGCGCGCACGTCGCGCGACACGTTTCCCTTCGCGCAGTACGCCGACGGCCAGCTGAGCGGTGCGATCGTCGTCGATGCCGTGGGCGCCCCGCGGCCCTCCAAGGACCGCATCTTCGTCATGGGGCTTTGGCGCGGCAACCAGACGCCGTTCGGCACGCCGGTGGAGCGGCGGCAAGAGGTGCTGGTGTTCAACGGCCTCGCCTGGCCCCACACCGAGCGGTTGACCCACACGGTCGGTGACAGCGTGCAGTGGCGCTTCATCAACACGACACGGCGCGGTCACCCGCTGCATCTGCACGGCTTCTACTATCGCGTCGACTCCCGCGGCAACGCAGTGCGCGACACCCTCCTTGTCGATGAAGCGCGTAGAACGGTCGTGACCGAGCTCGTGGCACGCGGGACGACGATGGCGCTGACGTGGTCGCCGCACACGCCAGGAAACTGGCTCTTCCACTGTCATCTCGTGGAGCACATCTCGGGGCGGTCTCGTCCTGCCGCGCTCTTCCCTTCGGCGAAGGCGAACGGTGGTCACGCGGGTCATGCCGAGCACGACATGTCCGGCCTGGTGATGGGCATCCACGTGCGGCCGAGACCTAACGATCCGGCGCGTCTCCCCGATCCTCCGCGCCGGGCGCTGCGTCTGTTCGTTACCCAGAAGGACGGCGTGTACGGCACCGGTCACGCGTATGGCTTCGTCCTTCAGGACGGCGAGCGGGAGCCCGCCGCCGATTCCCTTCGTCTCCCAGGGTCGACGATCACGCTCGTGCGAGGCGAGCCCACCGCGATTACGGTGATCAATCGGACGCGCGAGCCCGTGAGCGTGCACTGGCATGGCATCGAGCTCGACAGCTACTTCGATGGCGTCGGAGACTGGAGTGGCATCGGGAAGCGCCTGGCGCCGGCCATCGCGCCCGGAGATTCCTTTGTCGCACGCATGACCCCTCCGCGCGCGGGGACGTTCATGTACCACACTCACGCTCACGAGATCGCGCAGATGGGCGGCGGACTCTACGGGCCGCTCCTCGTGCTCGAGCCGGGGTACCAGCGAGACACGACGGTCGACCGCGTGATCATGCTGAGCACGAGCGGTCCGCTGGCACAGTCACCGCCAAATGTGAATGGTGACACGACAGGTGCGCCGCTGGAGCTTCGCAAAGGCCTGACCTACCGCCTGCGCTTCCTCGCGATTGCGCCACATGATACGAAGGTGATCCGCCTGCTCGCGGATACGGCACTGCAGCGGTGGCGCGCCGTGGCGAAGGACGGGGCGACGCTCCCACCCCACCAGGCCATCAGGCGCGGAGCGCGCCTCATCATGGGGACAGGCGAAGCGTGGGACGTGGAGTTCACTCCGTCGGAGGCGCGACAGCTCACGCTGGAGATCCTGACGCTCGGTCGCGGCGGACTCCCTCCGGTGCGGTCGCGCATTCCGGTTTACGTCCGCGACTAGTCGGAGCCTAACGCCCGAGCCAGCTTCTTCGGCGCGGCGAGGCGGTACGCCTCGCGGAGGATGTCCCCGAGCTCCGTCCAGTCGCAGCCATCATCGAGATACACGCCGATCCACCCGCTCGGTCCCACGTACGGTGGCGAGAAGAACCGGTCCGGTGCCGCGCGGATGAGCAGCTCCTGGTTGACGTGCACGGACTTGCACCACGCGGCGTTCCGGCCGCCGCCGTGGTGATTCGCGCCGCTCGCGTACATCGCGAACATCTTGTTTCGCACGCGGAAGGTCGGCTCGCCCCACGCTTCGACCTCGTGCGCTTCGGGAAGGGCGAGACACAACTTGCGCAGGCGCGTCAGCGGGCGAGGAGGCATGCCTCAACGAGCGCGTTTCGAGGCGCCCCGCTTCCGGGCGGCTCCCGTCGAGCCGTTGCGCTTCCAGCAGATCTCGCAGCGAGCGCCGCGATACTTGTGACCTCTCGAGCAGGTTTTCCAGGCTGACTTCCGGGCTTTGACCATCGCTCACCTCGGCGGCGCCAGGGTATCCGGCATAACGTGAACGGTCGGAGGTTGAAGCGTCGGGAGTATCCGGGTCCATCGCTCGGCTTCCTTCCGCGTCGCCCACCGAATCATCGACAGCTCGCCCTCGTATCCGATGTGCAGTGTCAGGAGGGGCGCGCCGATGTTGCCGTCCTTCAGGGGAAGGATCATGAGCGAATCCGACCGCCGTGCGAGGAGATGGGTCCCGGAGGGCGAGACGGCGGCGTCGAAGACGTTAGGCAGCTGGCGGACGATGTCCGTCCAGGCGATGGGGGGCGCGGAATCGCCGGTGAACGAGGCCGGAAGCGGCGGACCGCCCTCCATGTCCTGTCCGCCGCGGCAGACGTTGGGCCCTTCGACCCAGAGCTGCGCCACCCATCGTCCTTCGTATCGCCCGATCGCCCACGCCGAGTCCACTTCCGCCGCCGGATCCTCCGCCACGTAGCCACAGCCAACGGAATCGTTGAAGGGCGCCAGAAGGGGTGCGAGTGCCGCGGAGTCGAGTAACGGACGGAGCATGATGCGCTCGTTCGAGTCCAGTCGTCTCACACGGTTTGCACCGGACGTGGCGTACGAGGCCGGGCTGCAGAACTCCGTACCGATGTGGCGAATCTCGAGCGACAGCGTGGTCGGCGACGCGAAGGTGATCCTTCGCGTGTGCTTGGAGCAGTACAGCTCCTCGCGGCTCGGGGGAGCCTCATCGGCTGTCTCGGTCTCCGACGGGGTCGAAGGCGCTTTCCCTCGCGCCGCGAGCACGTCTCGCTCCGCCTGGTCGCATGGCACGCCGGTCAGAGTCACGTGGGCGTTTTCGCCTGGCGGAGCCACGAAGACCGCCTCCTCGAGGAAGACGAACACGGTGTCCTCGACCCACCCGCCGCCACCTTCGCCCAACGTGCATCGCCTTGCCACGCCCGCCCACCACATGCCGTCGTCCCGCGGAATCACGAGATGGGGCGTCTCGGTGACCAAACGGGCGGTGTCGTTAGGCCAGGCGATCCAGAGTGTGCGTCCCGAGGAGAGGCCGAGGAGCACTCCCGCGGGAGCGGGCGTCGAAGACGTGCAGGCACCGGCGAGTAGCGCGAGACATCCGAGCGCTCGCAGCCTCACCAGCGACGCTCGCCGCGCGCGTCACAGGCGAATGCCCGACCGGTCGCGTCGTAACACGTGCCATACGGGCTGCGTCCATCCCCCGTGAATGCGGCGAATCCGACGCCGACAACCGCCGTGATCGCGAAAAGCGCGGCGGCGACGGCCAGCGCGCGTAGCGCAGGAGTCGCCAGCCGCGACCGTGCCCGGCGATCGAGCAGACCCCACGACGCGTAGCTCGCCCCCGCCCCCAGCGCAGCGGCCGCCGGCCACCACGAGGTGAAGAACACGAGGATGATCAATGCGCTGGCCGTACATGCACCGGCCTGGTCGACGAGTGACTTCCTCGTCCGCCTGCGCGCGCGCGTCGCGAACACGTCGAAGACCGTGTGCCCATCGTGAGGCCGATCGATGACCATGGGTGAGCTCCAGGGAGTCGAGGTCGTCGAGGTCGACGTCCTCGACATCCTCGGAGTTACAACACCAGCTCGTAATAGACCAGGGGGTTCCCCTTGTAGACCACACTGCCGACGTGCTGGAATCCCGTCCGCGCGTAAAAGTCGCCGGCTCCGGCGGGGCCATCGTAGGCGTCGAGGCGTATCGCATCGGCGGGCCATGCGCGAGCGATTCGACTGATCTCCTCGACGCACCGCCGTCCAACACCGCGCCCCTGATAATCGGGGCGCACCGCCATGCTGGTGAGATACAGAGGACGCTCGCACGCGGTAAAGTAGGAACGGTCGATCGCCCAGGGCTTCCGCGTGCCGAGCGCAAAGGTGGCAACGGCCGCGCGTCCGCTCCGCGCCACCCACACCTGGGTGATGCGCATGTCGTACAGAGTGCCTCGCTCCGTCGCCTCGCTCGACCAATGGCCTCGTCCGAATCGTGCCGTGAGATCGCGCGCCGTGGCGGTGCGCAAGGCAACGACCGCCCGCACGTCGTCCGCCGCCGCCTGTCGAAAGCTCAGGCGTGTCGGCTGGCTCAGAGTGGGACGAGCTCCGTCGTCGTCGCGCGCGACTTGGCGCGGCCAAGATCGCGCGCGTACTTCAACGAGCCGGGGGTGTGGTACTTCTCGAGATATGCGCGCGACACGGCGTCCTTGAGGCGCTCACTCTTTGTGAAAACGGCGCGGACCGGAATCTCGCGACCATCGACTGCGACGACGCCGCGCGGGTCTTCCTGAAACGTGCGAAACCAGCTCCGTGGCTTCAGGCTCCACGACCTGACGAAGACGCGCTGCTGGACGACGACCGCCCAGATGCCGATGATGCGATGCGGTCCCGTCCCGGCGCGGATGCCGAGAATCTGCCCGTCGCGAATGGCGGCGAGAATCTTGGGAGGAAAGCTGCGCCGGCCAGGCATCAGTCGTGGTCTCCGAGGTCTCTCGGCTCACATGATATTACGGATGCTGTGTCTGGGATGGCAGGCATAGGAACCGCAGCTGGCCCGCAGAAACTGTGCACGGATACGGCAACTGCAAGACTGTGTGCAACACCCCCCAGGGAAAGTATACATGGCACGCGGAGCCTCGTCCGCACACAGGGTGTTGCAGTTCCCAAAGCATTGCAGTTGCGGTATCCGTGGCGTTTTTGCCGTTCAATTGGCGGTAATCCGTGTGGACGCTTTTGACGTTGCAGTTTCTGCGGCCTTCTGCGGTTCCTCGCCTCCGGCGATGAGCGCAAGGGCGCCGCGCTTGACGCTTGCCCCTTGCGACCGTATGCCATGTCCAGCGCAGTCCATCACAGGTCCTACAGGAGGCACTATGCGGGGCGTCCTCAAGCTGGTGGCGTTCGCGATTGCGATGAGCGTGCTCGTGCCCGTCGCAGCACTGGCGCAGGGGGGCACGATCCGCGGCCGCGTGGCCGATACGACCGGAGCGCCCGTCGCGGATGCCGTGGTCTGGGTCGAGGCGACCGCACTGCGCGTGATGACCGGCGCGTCTGGCGAGTACGTCCTCAGCGCCGTTCCACCAGGGCCGGCGATCGTCCGCGTGCGACGCATCGGCTACGTCGACATCGCCCCGGCACCGCGCGTGGTCGTCGTCGCGGGCGGAACCGTCCAGCAGGACTTCACCCTTCGCAACGTCGCCAACACCCTCGCGCCAATCGTCGTGGGGTCGCGCGCGACGCATACCGCCGCCGATGAGCTGGCGGTTCCCGTCGACGTGTTCACGCCGGAGATGATTCGCTCCCAGGGCACGACCGAGACGGCGCAGATTCTCGCGCAGCTCGCGCCGTCGGTGAACTTCCCTCGCCAGAGCGTCTCCGACGCATCGGAGATCGTCAGGCCGTTCACGATGCGCGGGCTGAGTCCCGACCACACGCTGGTGCTGCTCAACGGCAAGCGTCGTCACCACACCGCCCTCATCCATTATTACGGCGCGGGGCAGGGAGCAGGCTCCAGCGGCGTCGACATGAACGCGTTCCCCGCCAGCGCGATCGAGCGACTCGAGGTGCTGCGCGACGGCGCTGCGGCGCAGTACGGCTCGGACGCGATCGCCGGGGTCGTGAACGTCGTCCTCAAGGAAGGAGCGTTCGCGCCCTTCTTCAGCGTCGATCTCGGCGAGTACATGACCAGCGAGGACAACCCGGCGGCACTGCCCGTGGATGGCGATCGTCCGAGCTTCCCGCGTGATGGACGCACGATCGACGTCAACGGCGGCTGGGGCATCCCGCTCGGCGGGGGCTCGGTCAGTCTGTTCGCGGAGTATCGCGACCGCGACCCAACGAACCGCGCCGGGCCGGACTCCGAGCCCATGTTCGGTGGCGATGCCGACGAGGTGATCAATGGCGACCTCGTTACCAAGAACAATTCGATTCCGATGCCGAATCACCACTGGGGTGACGGGGCGTCGAAGGATCTGATGACGTTCGCGACGCTCCGGATGCCACTCGGCTCCGCCGGTGCCGCGGGGCTGTATGGGTTCGGCGGATACAGCCGGCGCGAGGGAACCGGTTTCGGGTACTTCCGTCCGCCGTCGAGCGAGCGGAACTGGACACAGATCTACCCGAACGGCTTCCTCCCGCGGTTTGCGCCGGATGTCGTGGACCTCTCCGCCGTCGTCGGCGCGCGTGGGATGGGGGCAGGCTGGGGCTACGATTTCGGCATCACCTACGGGCACAATGCATTCGAGTACCACCTCGAGAACACGCTCAACACGTCGTTAGGTCCGTGCCTCGACATGCCGTGTGCACCGGGGCAGGACGGGACACTCGGCACATCCGATGACCCGGGTATTCCGAACCAGACGAGCTTCTTCGCCGGAGAGCTGCGCCTGTCGGAGGGGATCTTCAGTGTCGACCTCAACCGCGAATTCGACGTCGGCCTGGCGTCACCGGTTCACATCGCGATCGGAGCCGCGTATCGCCGAGAGAACTACGAGATCATCGCCGGTGAGCCGGCGTCGTACCTCAACGGATTCCATCCGGCTTCCGATCTCAGCATCGCGCCGTCGGGCTCACAGGTCTTTCCGGGATTCCGTCCCGACGATGCGGCTGATGCCGACCGCAGCAACATCGGGGTGTACGTCGACCTGGAGGGCGATCTCGTGCCGCGGCTGCTGGCGAACGTCGCTGCACGTTTCGAGAACTACAGTGACTTCGGGTCCAAGGTCACCGGTAAGCTCGCGATGCGGTTTCAGCCATCTTCGAGGCTGACGCTGCGCTCCGCCGTCAGCACCGGCTTCCGCGCTCCGTCGCTGAACCAGAGCTTCTACTCGAGCGTAGTCACGAATTTCAAGGCCGACGAGATTACCGGCGCTCCAATCCCCTTCGAGGTCGGCATCTTCCCCGTGAACTCGCGTGAGGCGCGCGCGCTCGGTGCGCGCGACCTCGAGGCGGAGTCCTCGCGAAACTTCAGCGCGGGGGCGGCTCTCTCGCCTACCGAAAACCTGACCTTCACCGCCGATTTCTTCCTCGTCAACGTCGATGACCGGATCGTCCTCACCGGCTTTCTCGATACCGACAGCGTGGCAGCGATTCTGCGCGGCATCGGCTCGCGGGCGGAGGCGGCGCAGTATTTCACGAACGCGATCGACACCCGGACGCGCGGGATCGACCTCACCGCGGACTATCGTGTGCCGACGACGACGGGTGAGCTCGGGCTGAACGCTGCGTTCAACTACACGAAGACCACGATCCCGAACGAGTGCTGCATTCCGTTGCCCCCGGAGCTTCAGGGGACCGACGAAGAGCTGATCGGCCGGTTCGATGAGGGAGGGTTGCTGGCGATGACGCAGGAGCGTCCGAAATGGCGGAGCATCGTGACCGGGCGATACCGGTACCGCGCCTGGAATGCGCTCGCGCGACACTCGTACTACGGCAAATACACATCGTCACTCTACAGCTACAGCGGCGACGACGTCTCGACCTACGGGGCGAAGGGCCTGTTCGATCTCGAGCTGGGCTACACCGCAGCGCGCATTTTCAAGATCGCGGTCGGTGCGCGGAATCTCTTCGACACCTACCCGGATCGGATGACGTACAACAACGGCTTCGACATCTTCCCCTACCCGCCGGCGTCGCCGTTCGGCTACAACGGGCGGTTCGTGTACACCCGGGTCGACGTCGACTTCGGGCGGTGAGTCGTTAAATAGCGGTAGCACAGAGACACACGGAGACATCGCACAGAGACACACAAAGAACTGCAATTGCAAGTGCTTTTGGAAAAAGCTTTTGCAATTGCAGTTCTTTGTGTGTCTCTGTGCGATGTCTCCGTGTGTCTCTGTGCTACCGCTTTTCTTAGGCCTGTTGCGATGCGGACCGGGCGAACGCAGAGGCAAACACCCTATCGGCTGTTGCGGCTGATGTCAGGACGGCGGGGGGAAGCGGAGTCGGTGGACGAAGTGGAGGAGCGCCCCGTACAGCAGCGTGAGGGGGAGGAAGAGGCTCAGCGTGAGCGGCGTGAACGGGCTGGCACCGCGCAGGGTGAGAAGCGTGAGAACGATTCCGAAAATCACCGCTCGAATGGTCGCGCGGTCGCGAAGCACTCGAAAAAGGATCGCGTAGATCAGCCCGCCGGCCGCGCCGCTCACCACCCCCAGCGACACGACCGTCATCGTGCCACCGAGCGAAAAGCTTGGCGCGACATTCGTGGCATGCGCGATGATGCGCATGGCGATGCGGCTGCCGATCCCGAGGATGAGGAGTCCGAGCGCCATTCCTACCAGCGTGTCGAACACCCACGGATTGCGCGCCAGATAGACGGCGCGTGTCGTTCGTTCCAGCGCGACAGGTGACGTCACGTTGACTCCTCGATCGAAGCCCCGGCATTGGCAAGCAATGCGCGCAACAGGCTGCGGTGACAGCGCGCGGCATCCTCACAATAGCATCCCACCGAGAAGCGCGTCTGGTGCGAGAGCGCGGCGAGCAGCTCGATGAGGTGCCGCGCCTGCGGCGCCTGCATCTCCTTACGATAGCTTCGCACGTACCGTTTCCACCGTGCGTCCGTCCACGGCTCCGAGAGCGCCCACGAGACGACCCCGGCGCTGGGGGCCAGCTCCGGAAGCCAGACGTCGAAGTAGTCCCGCGCGGCAAAGTCTTCCTTTCGCACCCCGCGGGGCGGACGCCTAACGGTTCCCAGGCGGGCGCCTTCCCCCGGCGTGCGCGGTGATCCGAGGCGGACGACGCGGATCGCCATCGATGCCTACGGTGCCGGCGGGGGGCGCCGCGGCTCGACGCGCATCAGTCGCCAGGTCGCGGGATCGACGAGCGCGCGGGCGTCGCCACCATCGAAGACAATGGCTCCATCCTCCTCGAACGGCGGTGCGTAGAAGTATCGGTAGTCGGTGGCGGGAGCCTCCTCACGCAGGAAGAGCGAATCGAGGCGTGCGTGCCGCGGCGAGTAGCGCATGGCGTAGAGCCGGTAGCTACCTTGCGATCCCTCCGGCTTCATCCCCCAGTAGTGCACCGCCGAATCGATCACGGCCGGCGACGAGAAGCCGGAGTTGAAGTACGGCACGATCTCGGCGAGTAGCCGCCGCCCGGACGGTGTGCACAGAACATGATCGGTCGGCCACGCCGGCGGTGCGGACATCGTCGCCCTTTCCGCGGAATCGGCCTCGTAGGTGAGCACGGGGAAAAAGACGAGCGAATCCCGGCCGACGTGGTGCACCCCGAAGAGTACCTCGACTGTATCGATCGCCGCTCCGCCTGCGTGGAGGACGACGCGCTTGCCCTCCTCGATCTGGGTCGCCCATGCGAGCGTATCGCCGAGCGTGTAGGTGACGCCGGCCGGACACGGGGTGCGGGCCGCGGAGAAGTCACCCTCGATCACGATCGGCGAATCCGTACCAGCCACGCTATCGGCGCCGGCACGGTCGCGGGCCATCTCGCCGCACGCACTCACTCCCAGGAGGAGCGCGCCGAGGCGAGCCGTTCCGAACGAGGAACGAGGAACCAGGACCGAGGACGCTGCTTCAGACGTCACCCTCACACGCTTCGTCGTTCTTCGATCCTCGTTCGTCAGCTCGGCCACAGCCATCCGAACGTTCCGGCCGTCAGCAGGGCGTAGACGAGGCCATCGACGGTGTGCTTGACCGTCGTGCTCCACTTGCGGTTCCACCAGATCGAATCCTGCCACAGACCGCCGACGAATCCGATGAAGGCGACCGTTCCGACAATGCGAAAGACGGAGAGATAGGGAGAGGCGGGGCCGAGCGTTCGGCTGGCGACGTATCCCGCGAAGAGCGCGATGACGACACAGTAAAAAAACCACTGCACGAGGCTTCTCCCCATGTGAAACGGCCCTGGAGGCATCACGGTCATGACCATCACGGGCCCCTGGTTCACTTTCTCGGCGAACGCAGGATCCTTCATTGCCTTCATCGAGGCCGCCCGCGGGATCATGTAGTCGCCCGGCGGAATGTTGAACCGGCGCAGCGCCTCTCTCACTCCGTCCTCGTCAGGCACCTTCGTCACGTCAGTGAAGTGGTACGTGAGGATCGCGTTCATCACCGAGCTGGCGAGGAACACGATGACCGCCGACACGAGCATCGGGACGAGTAATGATGTAAGCGGGACCATCGCCACCTCCAGGAAAGAGCGGTGTCCTGCGGCGCGAAGCTAGTGTGACTCCGGGAGGACGAGGCGTCTCGTGTCCCACGCTCGGTTCGCCGACCGCCGGCGGTCCGACGACGCACGAGCCTCGGCGCCATGGCCTACTCCCGTGCGGAAGCCTCGGTCGATCGTTTCGCGAAGAACTCCCGTTGCAGCCGCAGCAGGAGCGGGATACAGATCAGGACAGAGATGAGGTTCGGGATTGCCATCAGCCCGTTCAGCGTGTCCGCGACCCCCCACACCAGGGACAGCGATCCCGTGGCGCCAAGATAAATGAACACCAGCCACAGCAGGCGATAGGGAAGGGCGGCTCGGGTACCTAACAAGTAGACGATGCCCGTCTCGCCGTAGTAGCTCCAGCCGATGATCGTCGAGAAGGCGAACAGCACGAGCCCGGTGGTGACGATCAGATCGCCCCACGTGCCGGGAAGCCCGGTTTCGAACGCGCGAAGGCTGAGCTCGGCGCCCGTTGCCCCGCTGTCCCAGACGCCCGTCACGAGAATGACGAGGCCGGTCGTCGTGCAGACGAGCAAGGTGTCGACGAACACCTCGAAGATGCCATACATCCCTTGCCGCACCGGATGGTCGGTATTGGCGGCCGCGTGCACCATGGGGGCGCTACCCAGACCGGCTTCATTCGAGAAGAGGCCGCGGGCGACGCCGTAGCGCATCGCCATCATGATCGTGGCGCCTGCGAATCCTCCCGCCGCGGCCGAGCCGCTGAAGGCGCCCCGGAACACGAGCCCGAACACCTCCGGGAGATCGCCGGCGTGCATCCCGATGATGACGAGCCCCCCGACGATGTAGAGAATGCACATGAACGGCACGAGCACCTGCGCGAACGCCGCGATTCGCGTAATGCCGCCGAGAATCACCGCGCCCGAGATCACCACCAGGATAATGCCGACGATCCACGCTTCGATGCCGAGGCTCGCTCTCAGACTTTCGGCGACGGAATTGGCCTGCACCATGTTGCCGATGCCGAACGCCGCCACCGCGGTGAGCCCGGCGAAGATGGCCCCGAGCCACGGCAGGCCAATCTTCTTGAGTGTGTACATCGCTCCACCGCGCATCGTCCCCGACGCGTCCTTCTCCCGGTAGTGCAGGGCAATGACGATCTCCGCGTACTTGGTCGCCATGCCTAACAAGCCGGAGATCCAGAGCCAGAAGAGCGCCCCGGGGCCGCCGAGGAAGATCGCGGTCGCGACGCCGGCGATGTTACCGACACCGACGGTCGAGGCGAGCGCCGTGGAGACCGCCTGGAAGGGCGTGACGCTCCCCTCGCCGCCGCCCTTCGACCCGAGCTTGCCAAGCACCTCGCGAAGCGCGGTTCCCAGATGCCGGAACTGAACGGCGCCGGTGAGGATCGTGAGCAGCAGCCCGGTGCCCATCAAAAGGATGAGCATCGGTGGGCCCCAGACGATGCCGTTCAGCCACTGGTTGGCACTCGTGATCGCGTCGGTCATGGCAGAGAGGGAGGAGGGTGGCCTGGACGCCATGCGGCGCGGCTAATCTAGCGCGCGATCTTTTTTTCGCGACGTTTTTTTGTCCGCCAGTAGTAATTACGCGCTTTCACGGCGCTGCCGCACATCGCCATGCTGCACCAGCG
>DATFFP010000075.1:0-21655 GCA_035249985.1 Gemmatimonadaceae bacterium | reverse complement strand
CTTCACGTCGACGCGGACCTCACTCACCCCGTCGACGCGCTCGATGGTGTGCCGCACGTCGCGCACGAGCGAGGCCGGATCCTGCGCGGCGAGCAGAAAGGTGAGCCGGACCTTGCCGTCATCGGTGAGCGCGAGATCGCGAACCATCGCGCCTTCGATCACGGTCCGGCCGGTGCGTGGATTGGTGACGCCGCCTAACGCCTCGACGATGCGTCCACGCAACGTCATGGGGCGTCCGCCGCGAGCGCGCGGACCGCGCGCACCTCCGGTACCCGCATGCGGAGCTGCGCCTCGATACCGGCGTGCAACGCACTCACCGACATCTCGCAATCGGGGCAGTCGCCATGCAGGCGAAGGACGGCGATACCCGTCGCCTTCTCGAAGGTCACCAGCTCGAGGACGGCTCGATCGAGGCGAAGCATGATCGCCACCTGCGTGAGCGCATCGCCGATGCGGTCCTCGACCGTTTGCCGGGAGCGACGAAGGGGGTTGGCCATACGACGAAAGTTACCTAGCGGGCCGACAGGGGACCAAGAGCGTCGGCCGTCGCAAGGTACTCGCGCGCCTCCGCCACGACGCGGGTGCGAACCGTATCCAGCGTCCCCGGAATGAGCGCGCCGGCCGCTCGTGCGTGGCCGCCCCCGCCAAAGCGCTTGGCGAAGCGGTTGACGTCCACGGTACCCGCGCTCCGAAACGACACCTTCACCTGCCCGTGGCCCAGGTCACGGAAGAAGATCGCCATTCGCGTTCCCGCGATGGATCGCGGATGCTCGGCGATCCCGTCGAGCTCTTCGGAACGCAGCGAGTATTTCTCCATCACGCCCGCGGGCAATGAGATCCACGAGAGACCAATCGACTCATCCACTTCCAGCGTGTGAAGCGCGTCGCGCAGGAGATGAAGCCGGCCAATGGGCACCGACGCGTAGATGCGCCGGTACATCTCCTCGGGGTCTACGCCGCGCGACAGCAGCTCGCCCGCGATCGCGTGGCAGCGCGGCGACGTGTTACTGAAGCGGAACCCCCCCGTGTCGGTGAGCAGCGCGGTATAGAGCGCACGCGCGATCTCGGGCGTGATGTCGAGATCCAGCACCTGCGCGAGGTCGTACACCAGCTCTCCCGTCGCGCAGGCCGCGGTATCGGCGAGCACGATGTCGCCCGGGGGCTCTTCACCCGGCACGTGATGGTCGATGACGAAGCGCGGACCTTTCATCGCGCGCACCGGCTCGGCGAGCGTGCCGAGGCGGCGAACATCGCTGATGTCGACGACGATCAACAGGTCGGCCTTGGCGAGCCCGGCCGCGCCACGCTTGCTCTCCTCGCGGACGCCGGCGAGCAGGAAGTCGAACATCACCGGCCATGGTGTCGGATTGACGATGCGCGCAGCGAGTCCCCGCTGCGCAACCAATAGCGCGAGCGCGGCCTCGGAGCCACACCCGTCGCCGTCGGCATTGACGTGCGTCGACAGCACGACGGTCGCCCCCTCTCGGAGCCCGTCTCCCATCCGCGCAATGATCTCGCGGCGCGCCGGGGGAATCTCGAGCAACGTCGACGCCAGCAGCCACCTCCGAGGGGAGAAATGAAACGCGGCGCCCACAAAGGGGCGCCGCGGTCAAAGATAGCGAGTTCTGCGACGCTCGTCAGCGCGTTGGCGGGGACCCCGCGAAGCGGGACTTGCGTACGCTATACGCGAAGTAGATCACCAGACCGATCGCCATCCAGATGATCAGTCGGAGCCACGTGTCGCCGGGAAGGCTCGACATGAGATAGCCGCAAATCAGAATCCCCAGGATGGGGACCAGCGGCACGAGCGGCGTCTTGAACGGACGAGGCAGCTCGGGCGACTTGACGCGCAGAACCCAGATGCCTGCGCAGACGATCACGAACGCGAGCAGCGTTCCGATCGAGACGAGCTCACCGAGCACGCCAATCGGGAACAGCCCGGCCACCGCGGCCGCGATCACGCCGGTGACGATCGTCGTGATGTATGGCGTCTGGAAGCGCGGATGCACCTTTCCGAACACGGCGGGGAGCAGCCCATCGCGCGCCATCGAATAGAAGATCCGCGGCTGGCCCATCAGCATGACGAGAACGACCGAAGCAAGTCCCGCCATGGCGCCGATCGAAATCAGCTTCGTGAGCCACGACAGCCCCGGGCCGGCCGCCGCGAGCGCGACGTACACCGGGTCGGGCACGTTGAGCTGCGCGTAGGGCACGAGTCCGGTCATCACGAGCGACATCAGAATGTAGAGGATGGTACAGAAGGCGAGCGACCCGAGAATGCCTATCGGCATGTCTCGTTGTGGATTCTTGGCTTCCTGTGCCGCGGTCGACACCGCATCGAATCCGATGTACGCGAAGAAGATCACCCCTGCACCACGCACGATACCGCTCCAGCCGAACTGGCCGAACTCTCCGGTATTGGGCGGAATGAACGGGCTCCAGTTGTCGGTGTTGACGAACATGAAGCCGAACCCGATCACCAGGAAAATGATCGCGACCTTGATGGCGACGACGATGTTGTTGAACCCCGCCGATTCCCTCACGCCAACGACCAGCAGCGTGGTCAGCACGGCGATGAGGAAGATCGCCGGAATGTTGAGAATGGCTCCAGTGCGCGAGAGCCCTTCGGCGGCCGAGTAGGCGAACGGCGCCTGGGTCCACTCCATCGGCAGGTCGACACCGATACTGCGCATGAAGGAGACGAAGTACCCGGACCATCCCACCGAAACCGTCGCCGCACCGAACAGGTACTCGAGCACGAGGTCCCACCCGATGATCCAGGCGATGAACTCGCCGAGCGTTGCATACGAATAGGTATACGCGCTGCCGGCGATCGGGATCATGCTCGCGAACTCGGCGTAGCATAGTCCCGCGAACAGACACCCGGTCCCCGCCAGAATGAACGAGAGCACGATCGCGGGCCCCGCGTAGTTGGCCGCCGCCGTCCCGGTCAGGACGAAGATGCCGGCACCGATGATGGCGCCAATCCCGAGGAGGGTGAGGTTCGTGGCACTCAGCGCACGCCGGAGCGTCGCCTCGTGCGACTCACCACTCGCTTCAGCCTGGAGGAGGGCGATGCTCTTCTTCGACCATAGACCCATGGGGTTTCTCCGCGGGGGATTCTGGCGGGGGAGATACTGGGAAGACGCGGGGCAAAATCCCGTTGGCAGAGGGGTTTGTCAATAGAAGTTCGTCCAAACGGCAAAGGCGTCAGATCTCAGAATGCAGAATTCAGAATTCAGAAAAACCAACGGGGCGCCTGCCTAGGCTCCCCGTGGTCGTTTCTGAACTCTGAATTCTGTATTCTGAGATCTGACGCCTTTGCCGTCTCTCTATAGCGAGTAGTTCGGTGCCTCCCTCGTAATTTGAACGTCGTGTGGGTGCGACTCGCGCAGCCCCGCCGTCGTGATGCGCACGAAGTCCGTCGCGCTCCGGAGCTCATCGATGCTGCCGCATCCCACGTACCCCATGCCGCTGCGCAGTCCACCGACCATCTGGAAGAGCACATCCACCACTGGCCCCTTGTATGGAACGCGCCCCTCAATGCCTTCGGGGACCAGCTTGCGCACCGACATCTCCCCTTCCTGGAAATAGCGATCGGCGCTGCCATCCTGCATGGCTGAGAGCGAGCCCATCCCGCGAATCATCTTGAAGCGGCGACCCTCCAGCAGGAACGACTCCCCCGGACTTTCCTCGGTGCCCGCGAGCATTGAGCCCATCATCACGCTCGATGCGCCGGCCGCGAGCGCCTTCACGATGTCGCCCGAGTACTTGATCCCGCCATCCGCGATGATCGGAACGTCGCCCGCACCATCCACCGCGTCGAAGATCGCGGTGAGCTGCGGGACGCCGACGCCGGTTACCACGCGCGTGGTGCAGATCGAGCCGGGGCCGACGCCCACCTTGATCGCATCGACTCCGCGCTCCGCGAGAGCGGCCGCGCCTTCGCGTGTCGCGATGTTGCCTGCCACCAGCTGAGCGTCAGGGAAAAGCTCGCGTATCTGCGACGTGGCCTGCAGAACACCATCACTGTGCCCGTGAGCGGTATCGATCACCAGGACGTCGACGCCTGCGTCGACGAGCGCGCGCGCGCGATCGATGAAGTCGCCACCGGCGCCCAGCGCGGCGGCGGCGCGCAGCCGGCCATGCTGATCCTTGTTCGCGTTGGGGTGCTGCCGGCGCTTGTGAATGTCCTTCACGGTGATGAGGCCGCGCAGCGTCCCCTTGGCGTCGACGACGGGGAGCTTCTCGATCCGGTGCCGTCCGAGAATTCGCTCCGCTTCCTCGAGCGTCGTCCCCTCGGGCGCGGTGATCAGATTCTCCTTCGTCATCACCTCGCGCAGCGCACGGTCGAGATTGCGCTCGAACTGGAGATCACGGTTGGTAATGATTCCAACGAGGCGGCCGTCCCGATCGACCACCGGGACACCGGAGATCCGGAACCGGCGCATGAGCGCGTTCGCTTCGCGCAGGGTCGCGTCCGGCCCGAGCGTTATCGGATTGAGGATCATGCCGCTCTCCGACCGCTTCACGCGATCCACTTCGGCGGCCTGCCGGTCGATGGACATGTTCTTGTGGATCACCCCGATACCGCCGGCCCGGGCCATGGCGATGCCCATCTCGCTCTCGGTCACCGTGTCCATGGCCGCCGAGATGAGCGGGACGTTCAGCGGGATTCCGCGGGTGAATCGGGAGCTGGTGTCGACGTCCTTGGGGTGTGTGACCGAATGCCGCGGGACGAGGAGGACGTCGTCGAAGGTGAGGGCGGCGTCGGCGCGGACGCGATCGGTTCCGCGGGGGCCCTCGATGCGCGACGGCCCGCTTGCCGGGGGTGCCGGCGAAGCGGGCCGTGATGGTGGTCGAGTTGTGGTCGCCATGGCCAAAAGTAGGCGGCCATCCAGGCAAAGTAAAGCGGCTAGCCCCGCCCTATCGCCCGAAGGCGCCTGCGCATACGCCGCGGCAGGAAGAAGGTCGCCGCCAGAAGCACCCGGCGCAGATTTGCCGTGCTGAGGTCAGCCAGCGGGCCTACCCAGTAATCCCCCACCACGCGACGACCCGCGTTGGCAATGAGGCGCTGCAGCGCCAGCACGAGGAGAAATACGTCATCGACTTCGCCGAGGAACGGGACGAAGTCCGGCAGCAGGTCCATCGGGGAGACGATATACGCGATTGCCCCGGCGACGAGCAGCTTGTCCACCCCCGAGACGCGACGGTCGGTGAGCAGACCGCCCAGAAGTCGCAGATACGCCGGGATCTGCTTGATGACGTCGACCAGCGTGCGCTTCGCGCCCGTGCGAGGCTCCGCTGGCTCCCCCTCGACGCGAGGACGTCGTCCCGCCGCTCGCCCGCGTGCACCCGCTTTACCCGCTGGCACTTCCGCCTGGCTGCTCACTTCGATGCGCCTCCTGAGTCGGTGGGCGTGGGCGGCTCACTGGACGGAGGGGGGGACTGCTGCCCCTCGCTCTGTCCCGTCGCCCCCTGCCCCGATGGCGGGCGCGTCCCACTCCACTGGGCGGGGCGCGATGCCGCATTGACCACATCCGATGCAACGGACTTGCCAGCCGCGGCGACCCCGGAGAGGACACCCATCGCGCGGCTCATGAGGCCCATCGTTTGCGCGATCGTGTCGGCCGACAGTCGGCCTGCGCGCATCGTGTCCTCGAGTCCCTCGGTGAACCGCTGAAAAACACTCGCCGCCGTGGGCTGCCGCTCGGCGTATCGCGATTCGAGGAATTCGACGTAATCGAGGACCTGGTAGAGACGATCGTTGGAGAGCGTCTCGAGCTTCCGCATGATCCGGTCGCGAAGGAACGGATTCGTGTCCGACGCTGCTCCCTCGTCGCTTGCCATCGTTATCCCCGCCAGCGGGCGCGCGTACCGCGTGTGTCGATGTGAACGTAGGGCTGCCGATAGCGACCGCTGACATAGAGACCCAGACCGCCGGCGAGATCGGGGTGTGACTGCTCGACCATCTCGACCGCCGCGGCGACGAGGTTCGCGTCTTCCCGCGTCACACGTCCATCGCCGTTGGCGTCGATGACGACGTCAGCGGCATCGCCGAACTGGTGCCGGCTGTCACGGGCGGCGCGCGGGACTCGGCGATTGTACCAGGGTGTGCGGAATCCGGAGTTCACGGAGACCGCCAGCTGCACCGTCGCCGTGTCGGGCCGCCAGCGCGACAGCTGCTGGAAAACGAGCTCCAGCTTGTCGAGCAGCCGCCGGTCGAGCGCCGCGTACCGCGGCCATGTCGTCTGCCCATCAGGGGCAACGAACGAGCCCAGCCGCAGGTGTCGCGAGAGCGGGAGATTCACCAGCTCGGGGAGCACCTGGACGAAGCCATCGGGACGCGCCGAGGTCGCGCCGCGCCGCCCCGCGCGGAAGGTGCCGATGCGGTAGCCATCGAGAATGCCCCCTCGGTTCTCCTCGAACGGTACCATCACCGCCAGGGTGAGCCCATTGAGGATCCGGCGCTCCAGTCCGCGCATGAGCGCGAGTCGGTAAAACCCGGGCACCGATGGGGCGACCAGAGTATCCCCGTCGAGCGGCCGAATGGAGTCGATACCCACGGAATCGGTGACACGCACCCACGAGTACTCGAGCTCGGTGGGATCGCCGTGCACCTCGAGTGGATACTCGACGCCCTCGTTGGGAAGCGCGAAGCGGACCTGCACCGCCCCACTCAAGCCGAACGCACTGGCCGAAGGCGTCGCGGGTGGCACGAGGGGAAGCACCGGCGTGCCGAAGCGCGACTGGAGGAGTGTCTCGGGAGGCTCGTAGAAGCGAAGGACCGCGAGCGCGGCCACGACGAACATCGCGGCCGTCATCCAGCGGGAGGTGAGCGCCGCCAGCAGGCGCGCCTTCAAATGCGACCCCAACGCGCACGGGTTCCGCGCGCGTCGATGTGCGTGAAGGGACCGTGCGCGCGCGTCGCTGCGTAGACGCCAGCGCCGCCGACGAGTCCCGGATACGCGGCTTCGACCCGGTCGACTGCCTGGAGGAGGACGCGCGCGTCGCGGGTGTCCACCCTGCCATCGCGGTTCACATCATCCATGCGCCCGTCCCGGTTGTTGTCGACGAACACATCGGCTGCATCGCCGTACTGGTGACGACTCGCATCGGCGCGACCCTTCCCAACGCCCTTGCGATTGTACTGCGGCGTTCTGAATCCCGACATGACGGACAGATACCGAACGTCGTAGCCGCGGCTCACCAGATCGTCGATGACGAGCTCCAGCTTGTCCACGAGCTTCGTGTCCAGCACCAGATACTTCGGCCAGACGTCGCGCTGGTCCTTCGTGAGAAAGTCTCGGAGCTTGAAGTGCTCTGAGACCTTCGTGTCCTGGTTCTCGGGCGTGACCTCGATGAAGCCATCGAGGCCGGCGTACGCCTCGGACCGAACCTTCCGTCGCTCGAACGGCCAGTAGCCCATCCGGTAGCCGCCGACGCGCCCCTTCACCTTATCGGAAAATGGACGCAGGGCGATGAACGTGAAGAGAGATGATTCCGAGCTATCCCGCAAGACGTACACGCCGGGGGTGCGAACCACGGTGTCGCCGATGAGCGAGCTGAGAATCGGAATGTCGAGGCGCGCGAGGTAGGGGAGAAAGCGCGCCGTGAGCTTCCCGCTGCGTCCCCGGAGGGTGTCGGAAACGACGAGCTCCGAGGAGCTCGGCGTCGAGCTAGCGGCCATCCCGGCGGAAGGAGACGGAAGTGCGTCGCCCCCCGCGAGAGCCGGCTGGGCGATGAACAATGCGAATGCGACCGCGATCGACCGGACTAGCGGTCGCCCGCGCAGTGAGCCTGCGGACACTGAACCCCCTTCAGGAAACGACTTTCGCCGACGTTCTATATTACGGCAGCACCGTGGCTTCCCGCTACGACCACGCCCCGGAAAGGAGGTGTGTGACTGACCGCGTGGTCAGTCAGTAGATGAAAACCGGCGTGCCCACCGGGACGATACTATACAGGTAGGCGATGTCTTCGTTCCGCAGGCGGACGCATCCGTGGCTCACCGCCTGCCCGATCGAGCTCGGGTTGTCAGTCCCGTGAAGGGCGTAACCGTCGCCGAGCAGCAGGCGGTGGGAGCCCAGGACCCCTCGGAATTTGCGCTGGTTGGTGCCGAATGGCGGGATCACGACGTTGCCTGCCGCGACGATTTCGCGCCCCTCTCCAGACTCGAGCGGGTAGGTGCGGCCATCGGCGTACTGCTTCACGACGTCGTTGCCCTCGACGGTAATGACCCCGCCATCGGGGGTCTCGAGCTGCTCCCCGCGCTTGAGCTGTTTGACCCCAAGGCCCCGCTTCTTCGCGAACTCGATGAAGTGCCAGTCAGGGGGGACCCAGACCGGATCGATCTCCTTCCCCTGAACGACGAGCTTTCCGCGAGGCGTCTCGAATTTCCACTCGTCGCGGCCTCCGTCCTTGACCAGCGTCTTGCCGCTGCCGGTCGCGACCCGCGTGGTGAAGATCGTCTCGTCGCCCTGCTTGTACCACAGCCGGCGCTCTTCGATGCTGACGACGATGAAGGGCTGCTCACCGGGAGGCGCGGGTGCGGCTTCGAGGGCTCGCTCGAGAGAGTCGCTGACCATCCCGAGGCGCTTCCGGATGTCATCCAGAACTTCCCAGTTGTCGTTGAACGCGATGCGGTTCACGTCGCGCTCGTAGCGCACCATGGCGGCATGCTTGACCAGGAAGCCGCTCGCCCCGAGGACGAGCAGA
Source organism: Gemmatimonadaceae bacterium (assembly GCA_035249985.1). Lineage (GTDB taxonomy): Bacteria > Gemmatimonadota > Gemmatimonadetes > Gemmatimonadales > Gemmatimonadaceae > JAICNG01. Next base: position 12,937 of record DATFFP010000075.1, on the reverse strand, counting down.
AGCAGACCGGTGGCGGTCAGCGAGATGCGAAGGTCATCACGGAAGGCTTGTCTCAAGCTCATTACGGCTGCTCCCCAAGTGGTATGCGCAGATACGTGTCCCGGAAATTAAAGTTCCGTCAACAGCAAAGATGACAGCGTTCAGAATACAGATTCAGAATGCAGGAGGGGTCTTGCTGCATTCTGAAATCTGTAGTCTGTCATCTTTGCCGTTCTCCAATCAGAAGAAGTACACCTTCGTCCCGCGCGCGAGGTTGGGGATGACCGCACGAAGGTCCTCCGCCTTCGCCCGCACTGCACCCGGCATGACGTAGGCCGAGTCGTTGAGCGGGCCCGTGGTCGGCATCGAGTAGATGACGGTTCCGCCCTCGAGGACGATCGCCACCGGCCCGAGGGCACCCTTCACCATCCGGTCGTTAGGCGGCGTCAACCCGCGATCCTCGTACACCCACCGCGGGACTTCCCACCCCTCGCCGGCGGCGAGGAGCCGCAGAACCGAGCGCGTGCCGCGCGGGATCGTGAGCCGCACGGTGTCGGGGCCCGTTCCCACGGTCTTTTCCGGGCCGATCTCCACGCGCATGTCGCGAAGAATCGCGCCCTCTCGCTCGAGGCCCATGTACGCGCTGTCGACGGCAACGGCGAGATGGATCTCCTTGTCGACGCGCGCCTGCCGTCGCAGGAGCTCGACCATCACCTGCAGCTGCTTCTCCTCCGACGCCAGCACGGCGTCGGCGCGCCGCTTCTCGAACTCGCTCATGCCCGCGCGCAATCGCTGAATCTCGGCGCGGTACTTGTCGCGCTTGTAGATGAGGTATCCATCGATCGCGAGGACGCCGAGCACGACGATGATGATCGCGGCGAGGAATCCGGGGTGCCGGCGCCGAAACTCGCGGAAGCGGGCGCGAAAGGTCATGTCAGCGATGAAGGTGAAACGGCCGGTCGTGCGGCATCGAGCGACGGCGCCACGTGCGCGCCGACGCCGCGCTCGTCAGCGACGGACAATCGATACGAGATCGAGAATGGGAACGCCCACCGGAGAGCTCCGGCCGGTGCGGACGCGCGCGGTGATGACGACGTTGGTGAGCGGCGCGATCGAGGATACGGCATCGAGCATGGAGGGCGGAATCGCGAGATACAGGAGCGCGCTCTCCGTGTCGGGGCCGCGCGCGATGACGTATGGCTCGTTCTCGGCGAGCTCCCGCCGAAGAGGGTCGGCCCGCTGAACCGGCGAGAGCACCTGGACGTTCCAGCGCACGATTACCCCGCGCGTGCCGTCCGGGTCCGCACGCAGGTCGGCCGCGCTCATGCGCGTCTGGACCGTCGTGTCGACCGTTTGGAGCTCGTTCTCGCGCACCCACCCTTCGACGCGAACGCGGACCCAATCACGATCGCGCGCGAGCGGGACCACCACGGCGCCCGGACGGATGGCGCCTATCGAGTCGCCGTCGGGGGCAAGCCGGATCGCGGTCTGACGCGTGGGTGTCAGACCGTTCCCGATCTGCGGCTCCGGGGCTCGGACGGGGGTCGGCAGAGGTGCGGGTGCTTGTACCGTTTCCACCGATCCGGCCTGCTCGCGCGTCTCCGGCGCCGGTTCGGTGCGCAGCCGCGTGGTCGGAATCCAGGCGACGCGCCGAACGCGGACCCATTCGCCTCGCCGGGAGACCTGGGTGAGTCCCATGCCGTCGCGAAGGTTGGCGATGGTCGGGGCAGTGAGCGCCGGTGACTCGCGCAGCCGCGCGCCGGACGGTGCGCGCACCGACATGGGAAAGCTGTCCCGTCGTCCGCCAATGAGGTCGCGGTGGATGTACCCCTCGAGCGTGATGCGCGAGAGCGCACCGCGCCGGTCGCGCACGCGCACCTCCGTGCCCGCCCGCACGGTCGCGATCGCCGCACCTCGCGGCGCTGCGCGCAGCTCGGTAGGCGCCGTCACCGTCGCCTGCGCGAACAGCGACGATGCGGTGAGAAGGGCGAGGAGGACCGGAACGACGTGCATCGCTGGTTGCCGTGTAGGAGGCCGCGTACATTTCGCTGGCGCCCGATGCGCCGAAGTTATCAGTCGTACACCATTCAGCAAAGATGCCGAATCAACGTCGGCGCCCGGTCGTGCTCGTCGTCCTCGACGGGTGGGGGTATCGCACCGAGCGCGAGGGCAATGCGATCGCGCTCGCACGCACGCCGACCTGGGAGGCGCTCTGGTCGCGCGCGCCACGCGCGCTTATCGAGGCATCGGGCCTCGCCGTTGGACTCCCCGAAGGGCAGATGGGCAACAGCGAGGTCGGCCATATGAACCTCGGCGCCGGCCGCGTGATCCCAACCGACCTCGTCCGCATCTCGCTCGCGATTCGCGACGGCTCTTTTTTCGACAACGCGGTGCTCGAGTCGTTGTGCCGCGAGGTGCGCGAGCGGGGGACGACCCTGCATCTCTGTGGACTCATTGGTAACGGGGGCGTGCACGCGGTCGATGAGCATCTCTTCGGGCTGTTCGACCTCGTGGAGCGGAAAGGCGTGCCCAGGGTCGCGCTGCACGCGCTGCTCGATGGCCGCGACACGCTCCCGCGATCGGCGCAGGAGTTCATGCGGCAGACCGTCGAGCGGTCACGAGGCCGGGTACCAGTGGCGACCCTCGGCGGCCGCTACTACGGCATGGACCGCGACAAGCGGTGGTCCCGCACGGAGCTGTGGTACCGTGCGATGGTTCGGGGCGAGGGCGGTCGCGCGACGGACCCGGTAGACGCGATTCGCGAGGCGTACGACCGCGGGGAGAGCGATGAGTTCATCAAGCCGATCGTGATCGAGCGCGACGGACAGCCGGTCGCGCAAGTTCGAGATGGCGATGCACTCTTCCTGTTCAACTTTCGCGCGGATCGCATGCGGCAGATCGTCCGCGCGTTCACCGAAGAGGGCTTCGAGGGATTCGATGTTACCGATCGCCCGCGCGTGAGCGTCGCGAGCATGACGATGTACGACGAAACGTTCACGATTCCGGTCGCGTTTCCGCCATTCGTGCTGTCGCGCATCGTCGCCGAAGTGCTGAGCGAGCGTGGCAAGACGATGTTTCGCACCGCCGAGACCGAGAAATACGCCCACGTGACGTACTTCTTCAACGGAGGGTACGAGACTCCGTATCCGGGAGAGGAGCGTCTCCTCGTACCGAGCCAGAAGGTGGCGACGTACGATCTGGCCCCGCGAATGAGCGCGCCGGGTATTACCGACGTGCTCTGCAACGCGATCGAGCAGCGCGAGCACGATTTCATTTTGTGCAACTACGCGAACGGCGACATGGTGGGTCACTCCGGCGTGTTGAGCGCGGGGATCACGGCCGTGGAGACCGTCGATGAATGTCTCGCGCGCGTGCTCGCGTCGTCGGAGCGGGCCGGTGCGCGCGTGATCGTGACGGCGGATCACGGGAATTGCGAGATGATGATCGATCCGGCGACCGGCGGTCCGCATACCGCTCACACCACCAACCCGGTGCCGATCGTGATCGTGGATCCTGATGGCGACCGCCCCCTGCGCTCGGGAGGCGCGCTTCAGGACGTTGGGCCGACGGTGCTCGCGATGCTCGGGGTGGAGAAGCCGCCGGAGATGTCGGGGGTAGATCTGCGGTCTGGGGCGAGGTAAGACCTGGATCTACTGCGTACTGCGTACTGCGTACAGGGGGTCGCTACCGGATTAACCCTGGTGTGTTCGCAGCACGCAGTACGCAGTACGCAGTTGTCCAAATGCGATCACTAATCGAGATTCAAAATGATCTTCAAGGAGCACTGTCGTGAATAGATTCGTATTCGCAGGAATCGTCCTGCTCGCGCCCATCTCGATGAGCGCGCAGGTGGGACATCTGCCGCAGGACAGTCCCTTCGAGGACACGCCGTATCGCCAGGAGATCACCTCGTACTCCGGCTGGTACAGTGGGGCCGAGGGGTCCGCGGGCGTGGGTCCGCAGGCGGGGCCGATCGTTGGACTGCGCTACGAGATTCGCATTGGCGGCCCCGCGTTCTTCAGCGTGCACGCCGGCCACGCGTTCTCCAAGCGTGATGTCATCGACCCACTCAATCCGCCCGCCACGCGACACCTGGGTACGAAGGACGTGTCGCTGCTTCTCCTCGATGCCGGGATCACGGTGAATCTCACCGGGCAGAAGAGCTGGCATGGAATGATTCCCTTCGCGCGGTTTGGCGCTGGGGTTGCCGCGAACGTCGGGAGTCGTGCCGATCCCGCGAACTTCACGATCGGCACTCCCTTTGCACTCGTCCTCGGCACTGGCGTTCGATGGGCGCCAGGCGGGCGCTGGCAGTTCCGCTTCGATGTCGGCGATCATCTTTTCCGCCTGAACTACCCGTCGACGTACGGGTCGATTCCCCAGGGCGGTGGAGATCCGGTGCTCGCGGGGAAGACCTCGGAATGGAGACACAACGGCGTGTTCACGATCGGCGCGTCGTACATCCTCTCTCGATAGGCAGGAGCAGCCCATGGCGCGCGACTTCGAGGACATCTTCCGGCTCGACGAGCTCAGCGACGAAGAGCTCCGCGCGCTGGTGCGGGATCAGCTCGCGGACTACGACTCGGTCGACGCCGACAACATCCTGGTGACGGCGGCGAACGGCGAAGTCGTGCTCGCGGGTCGCGTCGGCACAGAGGAGGAGCGCCGCGTTGCCGAGCGCATTCTCGCCGACGTGATCGGGCTGAAGCGCTATCGCAACGATCTCGTGGTCGACGAGATCCGGCGCGACGAGGAGCCCGAAGCCGTCGACGATCACCTGGCGAATGCGCGCGAGGGGAGCGGCGAGCCGATCGGCCAGCGCCCTGACAATGTGAACGATGAGGCCGAGCACCTCGAGGAGGACCTCAACGCCCGGATGTTCGGCACCCACGACGTGCAGTCGGCGATCGAGCGTGGAACGGCGTGGATCCCGCCTGACGAGCCGACGCCGGAGGGGTTTGAGCCCGATCCGCGGGGAGAGATCTAGGGGTCAGGAGTCAGGGGTCAGGGGTCAGGGATGAAAAGGCGCGGCAGCGTAGCTGCCGCGCTCATCTGATGAGGGCCGCACGCGCGAAGCGCGGCGGCCCCTTTCCACCCCTGACCCCTGACTCCTGACTCCTGACCCCTGGTTCCCGACGCGCGACCGACGCAGAATGCAGTGATGAGCTCCCCACCACCGACTCTTGACGCGGTCGAAGAGGCTCCCGTCTGGCTCGAGGTGAACGGCGCTCCCGCCGTCACCTGGATGTGCACGCCCGCGCAGCTCGACGAGCTCGTCGTGGGCTGGCTGCACGGCGAAGGGTACATCGAGTCGGCGAGTGACCTCGTCTCCCTGCGGCCGTGTGCGAAAGAGCTTGGCTTTTGGGCGCAGGTTCCGCCGGGACGATACAACGACGTCGAAGCGGCGGACCGCAGGCGCGTTCTCGCTTCCGGATGCGGCGCGGTCACGACGATTCTCGGCTCGCTCAGCTCCCTGCCCCGGCGCACCGTTACCGCGCCCGATCTCGATTTGGCCCGGACACGCGCTCTGTTCAAGGAGCTGTTCGCGCGGGGGGAGCGGTACAAGGAGACAGGTGGCATTCACGCCGCGGCGCTGACCGACGGCGAGCTGCTCCTTCACCACGCCGAGGACATCGGGCGACACAACGCCGTCGACAAGGTCATTGGCGCGGCGCTTCTCGATGGACGGACGCTGGAAGGACTCACCCTGCTGGTCACCGGACGCATCTCGGGCGAGCTCGCATTCAAGGCGGCGCGGGCGCGGCTGGGCGCGGTGGCAACGCCGTCCGTCCCATCGACCCTCGCGGTCGACATCGCGCGCAGCGCGGGAACGCTGCTCATCGGCCGTGCGGTCAGCGGACAGCCGCAATTCCATCGGCCGTGACCGGATGTACCGGCGTCATCCTCGCCGGCGGTGCGGCGTCGCGATATGGCGGACGCCCGAAGGGGCTCGAGCGGGTTGGCGGACGCCGCGTCATCGACCGGGTGGCCGATGCATTGCGCGACGCGGCGGACACGCTCCTGCTGATCGCCAACGACCCGGCTGCGCACGAATGGCTTCCCGGTCTTCCGCTCGCCCCCGATGTGCGCACGAACTGCGGAAGCCTCGGCGGGATTCACGCGGCGATCGTGCGTGCCGGGCAACCGGTGCTCGTCGTCGCGTGGGACATGCCGTTCGTTCCAGCGGGCCTCCTGCGAGCACTGCGCGACGCTGGCGCGAGGGCGGATGCCGCCCTTCCCGAGAGCGGGTCGCGGCGCGGCGTGGAGCCGTTATGCGCGTATTATTCTCCGGCGTGCGTCCCGGCGATCGAGCGCAGGCTCGACGCGAACGACATGCGCGTCATCTCCTTCTTCGAGGACGTGCGCGTGGAGCGCCTGCCCGAGCGGGAGGTACGACGGTTCGGAGACCCGGCCGTCCTGTTCATGAACGTGAACGCTCCCGATGACCTCGCGCTCGCCGAACGGCACGCCGCCGATGGTCTCGATCGTGGGCCGGAAGCATAGCGGAAAGACGACGCTCGTCGTGCGCCTGGTGGCCGAGCTCGTCCGGCGCGGGCATCGCGTGATGACGATCAAGCATGGCTCGCACACCTTCAACCTCGACCCGGCCGCCACCGACACGTACCGGCACTACCACGAGGGAAATGCCGCGAAGGTCGCCATGATCGCTCCGGACAAGTTCGCCCTCGTCGAGCGGTGGAGCGACGAGATGCGTCCCGAAGAGATCGCGGCGCGGCACATGGCCGATGCCGATCTCGTCGTCTGCGAGGGGTTCACCCGGCTGGCGTTGCCCAAGATCGAGATCTTCCGCCGCGCGGCGCATGAGAAGCCGCTGTGGGACCCGGCCTCGGACACCGCGGCCACCTGGCGAGCAGTCGTGACCGATGCGGATGACTTCCGCGCGCCCCTGTCTATCTTTCAGTTGAGCAACGCGCGGTGGCTCGAGGAGCTCGCCGCCTTCGTCGAACGTGAGCTGATGACTCGCCCATGATCAGAGCCCTCATACTTGCTGCCGTGGTCCTCGCGGCGTGCACGCCCACCGCCCCGATCACGATTACGCCGACGCCGGCGCGTCAGCGGGCGGCGTTGCGATGGTGGATCGACTCGGTCGTCGCCGCGCCGGAGTTCCGGAACGCGAACTGGGGCATCCTGGTCGTGGATCCGGAGCGGGCCGACACGATCGTTAGGTACAACGCCGCCAAGCTGTTCATGCCGGCGTCCAACATGAAGGTCGTCACCGGCGCGGTTGCCCTGGCGCAGCTCGGTCCCGATTACCGCTTCCGCACCATCCTGCTGTCGACCGGTCCAGTCGTCGACGGTGCGCTGCGCGGTGATCTCATCCTGGTCGGTCGCGGCGATCCGACGGCCAGCGATCACATGCGCGGCGACGCGATGCTCGCCATGCTCGAGCTCGCGGACTCGATCGCGGCGCGCGGCATCGTGCGCATCGACGGACGCATTCGAGCGGAAGGGGATGCGTTCCCCGGGGCGATCTACGGCTACGGGTGGTCGTGGGACGAAGTCGATGAGCCGTACTCGGCCGGCGTCGACGAGCTGTACTTCAATGAGGGATTCTCGCGGATCATCATCCGCGGCGGTGCGTTTCCGGGTGAGCCGGTCACGGCGGCCGTGCTCCCATCGCGGGGATACCCGCGCCTCCGCATCGAGGCGCGAACGGTTCCCGAGCCCGATTCCGCGCTGACGGCCGGCGATGCACTCGTTACTCCACTGTCGATTCGCGTCGAGCGCGACTCCTCGCCAGGCACCCTGGTCGTTCGCGGTACGATCGCGCCGCACGACAGCCAGATGGTTCGTTTCGCGCATCCGGAGCCGCCGACGGCGTACATCACGGCGCTCAAGGAGGCGCTCGAGGCTCGAGGCCTTTCGGTCGCGGAGAGCGATTCCGTATCGAGGGGGAGGTCTCCGACGACGCGGGATACCATCGCCGTCATCCTGTCGTTGCCGCTGCGCGAGATCATGCCGGCGTTCGAGAAGCCCTCGCAGAATCAGATCGGTGAGATTCTGCTGCGCACGCTGGGGCTCGAGCGCACGGGCGTGGGAATCCCCGACAGCGGCCGGGTCGTCATCGAGCGTCAGCTGCTCGAGTGGGGCGCGACCCGCGATGGATTCGTCGTGCGTGATGGCAGCGGGCTCTCGCGCTACAACTATCTGTCGCCCGAGACGATCGTCCGCGTCCTCGAGGTGATGCGCCGGGACACGGCGTTCACCGTGTTCTACGATGCCCTGCCGATCGCCGGAGTCGATGGGACGCTCGCCAACCGCATGAAGGGCACGTACGCGGAAGCGAACGCGCATGGGAAAACCGGCTTCGTTGCGCAGGCTCGCTCGCTGTCGGGCTACGTGACCTCGGCCGACGGGCGGCTGTTGATCTACAGCCTTTTGTGCAACAACTGGACGGTGCCGGTTCGCGTGGTCGAGCGCGTGCAGGACAGCATCGTGGCCCGACTCGCGGGCATGACGGCCGGCGCGCGTTAGGTGCTCACGGTCGCGGAGGCGGTCGAGCGCATTCTCGCCGACGTCGCCCGCGGCCCGGTCGAGCGGGTAGCCCTCCCTGACGCCCTGGGACGTGTGCTCGCGGCCCCGGCGATCTCGCCGATCACGATTCCGGCCTGGGACAATTCGGCGATGGACGGATACGCCGTGCGCGCCGCGGACGTCGAGTACGCGTCGGCCGAAGCCCCGGTGACGCTGCCCGTCCTCGAGACGATCGCGGCAGGCAGGTTTCCGAGCCAGCCGCTCGCACCGGGATCCGCCACGCGCATCATGACGGGCGCTCCGCTTCCCGAGGGCGCGGATACCGTGGTTCGCGTGGAAGACACCGACGGCGGAACGAGTACCGTCGTCGTTCGCAACGCGCGCGATGCCCGCAAGAACGTGCGCTACCGCGGCGAAGACATTCGCGAGGGCGCGCGGGTGATGGAGCCGGGAACGCCCGTGCACGCGGCGCAACTCGGCGTCCTCGCGTCCATTGGATATGACCGGGTTGACGTCTACGCTCGCCCGCGCGTCGCGATCCTGACGTCCGGGGACGAGCTCGTCGATCTCGATCGGTTCGATGAAGTGCGCGCGGGACGAAAGATCGTCAGCTCCAACAGCTATACGCTGGACGCGCTCGTTCGCGCAGCCGGTGGCGTTCCCGTGCACGTGGGAACCGCACGTGATGACCCCGTGGATATCCGCGCGCGTCTGGACCGAGCGGCGGACTGCGACCTTATCGTCACATCCGCTGGCATCTCCGTGGGCGAGTTCGATCACCTGCGGCGCGTGCTCGACGAGATGGGCGTGGAGCTCAAGTTCTGGCGCGTGCGAATGCGTCCCGGCGCTCCGCTCGGGTTCGGGCTGTTGCGCGGCAGACCCTGGATCGGACTGCCAGGAAATCCCGTCTCGACAATGGTGACGTTCGACCTCTTCGTTCGCCCCGCCATTCGGAGGATGCTCGGCCACGAGCGGCTCTTCCGGCGACCGGTGCGCGTAACGCTCGAGGAGCCGGTCTCGATCGGTGCACGGCTCACGCACTTCCTGCGCGCGACCGTGCGACCGGGAGACGACGGCCAGCTGCTCGCGCGCCTAACGGGCCCGCAGGGCTCGGGAATCCTGACGTCGATGGCGCGCGCGGAAGCGCTGCTCATCGTCCCGGAGGAGCGGCCCCGCCTCGAAGCGGGTGAGAGCGTCCATGCCTTCCTGCTCACCGAGGACACGCAGCTCGCGGCCGCGTTCTCGATGTGAAGGGCGACGGGCTGGTGCGCGATCTCGAAACGCGCTTCGTCACGACGATCGTCGACGTGGATGTCGCGGACGAGTCCCTCTCGATTCTCAAGCCACGCAACTCCGACGATCTGATCAGCGAAGCGGACTACGTTCGCGATGAACGGCTCCCCTATTGGGCCGACGTGTGGCCCTCGTCGCTGATTCTGGCGAAGCGTCTCTCGGATGAGGCAGGACGCGGTCGCTCGTTCCTCGAGCTCGGCTGCGGACTCGGGATCGTCTCGATCACCGCGCTGCGGGCGGGGTTCCGCGTCGTGTCGAGCGACTACTACGAGGACGCGCTGCATTTCACTCGCGCGAACGCGTGGCGGAACCTCCGGCGGGAGCCCGCGGTGCGCATGATCGACTGGCGTGCACTTCCGGGCGACCTCGGCACGTACGACATGATCGTCGCAGCGGACGTGCTGTACGAGATGACCTATGCGCAGCTGGTGGCCGACGCACTCGCTGCCGCGCTCTCGCCCACAGGCACCGCGATCATCGCCGATCCCGGCCGCATCGCGGTGGACCAGTTCGTGGAAGCCTGCCAGGCGCGGGGCCTCACGAGGATCGAGCGCGACACGCGTCCCTTCGTCGAAGGCGCCATTCGCCAGAAGATCACCTTGTTCTCGATTCAGCGCGCCGGCTAGGCAGCCAGCATTTCACTCCGAATCCGAACACCCTCATGACAACCGTGGCACTATCTCTCGGGTATGAGGGAGGTCATCCATTCGAACGAGGAACCAGGAAGTGCAGGAATGCATTGATGATGCTCGGTCCGCAGCTTCCTCGTTCGTCGTTCCTCGTTCTCGCAATTCAGCTCTGACGGAGATATCGAATGTCGTTTCCTTCACGCGCGCTCGTCGTCGCGACGCTCGCGCTTGTGCCCGGCGTCGCTCTCGCGCAGGAGAGCAAGCCGCGCATGTTGTCCCCTCGCGATACCACTACGCAGAGCATCGGCTCGGCGAATCTCGTGGTCGATTACGGACGGCCATCCATGCGCCGTCGAGCGATCTTTGGCGCTCTCGTTCCCTATGACGCGCTCTGGCGCACCGGAGCGAACGAGGCGACGCATTTCCGCACCGACCGCGATCTCAGGATCGGAACGGTCCCCGTGCCGCGTGGGACGTACACGCTCTGGACCATTCCCGGCCGCGATGGCTGGACGCTGATCATCAACCGCCAGACCGGCCAATGGGGAACGGACTACGACAAGACCCAGGACGTCGGCCGTACGCAAATGAAGGTCGCGACTCTGGGTGAGCCGGTCGAGCAGTTCACCATCGCGATCGAGCCGACCCGGAACGGCTCCGGCGTGCTGGTCATGCGCTGGGACACGACGCAGGCCAGCGTGCCGATCCACGTCGAGAAGTGAGCGCGTGACGGCGCCCTCGGCGCCGTCGTCACCTCGGCGTGAGCGCCAGCACGAAGTACCTCGCCGAGGCAATTGTACTCCTGGGCATCGCGTGGGCGGTGATCCGGTGGATCGGGCGTTCCCTGCTCGACATCTCCGGCGGCTCGCGCGAGGCCGAAGGCCATCGCTTTCTCGAGAGCGTGTGGCGCCCACCGGCGACGAAGTCCGACCAGTCGCTGTTCGTGCGGGCCGCCTCACGAGAGACCGCCGCGGCCGGCCGCGACGATCCGCGGTACACCGACCACCGGCGCGTGCTCGAAGTGACGTTTCGCGAGCTCCGCGCCGATGGGCCCGTTGCCGCGCGCGCCGCCGCAATGAGCGAGGCCGAGCGGCAGGCGATCTACGATGATCTCGTCGCGCGCCTCGAGGCCGGGAACGTCTCCGATGCCGAGCGAGCGTTCGCGCTGGCGGTGGCCATGAAGAGGCTCGGGCTCAAGGGTGGGAGGGCCGCGGCGGAAGTAGTGAAGAAGCTTTGAGTCGCCAGGACATGACGGCATAACCACAGAGGCACCGAGGCACAGAGAACGGCCAACTGCAACGCCGCAGTTGGCCGTTCTCTGTGCCTCGGTGCCTCTGTGGTTATGCTGTTCGTGCTCCGGGCGCGGGAAGCCTCGACGCTACGACCTCAGCGATGTCCATGACGGGCGTCGATGCATCCTTCGCTTTGGCCCCATCCGAGATCATCGTCATGCAGAACGGACATGCCGTGGCGATCGCGTCGGCGCCCGTCGCGAGGAGCTCCTCGGTGCGCTCGATGTTGATGCGCTTCCCCTCGCGCTCCTCCATCCACATCCGACCGCCCCCGGCGCCGCAGCAGAGTCCGCGCGAGCGCGTGCGCTTCGGCTCCGCGAGCGTCAGCACGGGGAGCGCCTTGCGCAGCGCCTCACGAGGCGCGTCGTAGACATCGTTGTAACGCCCGAGATAGCAGGAATCGTGATACACGATGCTGCGCGCGTCACCATCACCCTCGGCCAACGGAATGCGGCCCTCGTCGAGCAGCCGCTCGATGAACGTGGAGTGATGGACGACGTCATAGTCGCCACCAAGCTGTGGGTACTCGTTGCCGATCTGGTGGAAGCAGTGCGGGCAGATCGTCACGACCGTTCGCACCTGGTAGCGGTCCATCGTCTCGATGTTGGCGCGCGCGAGGGTCTGCCACAGATACTCGTTCCCCATGCGCCGGGCGGGATCGCCATTGCACTGCTCTTCCTGCCCCAGGATGGCGAATCGGATGCGTGCCGCCTGCATGATGCGCGCGAACGCCACCGTAATGCGCTTCGCCCGATCGTCGAACGATCCCATGCATCCCACCCAGAACAGCACATCGGGCGTCTCGCCGCGCTCCGCCATCTCCGCCATCGTCGGGATGTCGAGCCCGTCGGCCCATCGTGCACGGTCGCCTGGACTGAACGCCCACGGGGATCCCTGGCGCTCCATCGATTCGAACGCGGGCTGCACCTCCGCCGGAAATCGCGACTCCATGAGCACGAGATTCCGCCGAAGGTCGATGATCGTGTCGAGGTGCTCGATTCCCACCGGGCATTCCTGCACGCACGCTCGACAGGTCGTACACTGCCAGAGCTCCTCCTCGGTGATGTACTGATCGAGGAGGCGGTGATCCATGATCTCGGTAACCGTCTGAGCGCCGGCGTCATCACCCTCGCCATGCACGAGGCGCGGGTGCTCGACTTCCCGCGTGTCGCCGACCAGCAAGGGCGCCTTCTCCATCAGGCGCTGCCGGGTGTTGATGATGATCTTGCGGGGGCTGAGGATCTTTCC
>DATFFP010000074.1:0-58224 GCA_035249985.1 Gemmatimonadaceae bacterium | reverse complement strand
CAGCGACATCACGATGCGCGACGGCGAGCAACGCGCGATCTCCGCCCGTGGCGTGGACCGCCGCGGCTATGTCATTCCCGGCCTGTTCGCGAAGTGGCACACCACGGACACCGCCATCGTCGCGATCGACTCGAATGGCCTCGCGACGGCGCTGCGTCCTGGACGGGCTATCCTCGAAGCGACCGTCGAAGGAGTTCGCACGCAGGCGCCGGTGAAGGTGCTTCCGACGCCCTTCGCCGTGCGGGTGGCCTCCGGCGACAACCAGCGTGCGCCCGCGCGCGCACCGCTTCCGCTCCCGATCGTCGTCCGCGTCGTGTCACGACACGGGCTCCCGATTCCTCAGGCGAAGATTCGCTTCCAGCCCGCGACGGGTGAGGGCTCAGCCGAGCCCGACACGGCGACGACAGACACCGAGGGGCGCGCGAAAACCGTGTGGCGCCTGGGTCCGATTCCTGGATCGCGGCGCCTCCTCGTCATGGCCGAGGGTATCGACAGCGCGCTGACCGTTACCGCTGACGCCGAACCTGTCGCGGCGGAAACGCGCATCGTCGCGATCGACACCGCCCAGCTCGCGGACATCGGCGCGAAGCTTCCCCGCCCTGTGGCGATCCGCGTGACCGATACCTCCGGGCGCCCACTCACCGACATCCCTGTAGGGTGGGTGGCACTCGATGGCGGCGCTCTCACCCCGCTCGCGCCACGGACCGACTCGCTCGGCGAAGCGCGCGTGGAGTGGACACTCTCCAATCGCGCGGGGACGCAGCGACTGCGCGCGCAGGTCGGGACGACGCGCGCCGTCCCCCCTATCGTGCTCACCGCGACCGCGAAGCCCGGGACGGCGTCGACCGCATGGATCGTCGGCGGCAACACGCAGACAGGGACCGTCGGCGCAGCGCTCGGCAAGAAGGTCGCGATCAAGGTCCTCGACCGCGCGGGCAATCCGGTGCCCAGTGCGATCGTGTACTTCGCGCCGGTCCGCGGATCCGTCGCGGATTCCGCGATCATGGCCGACACGAGCGGCATCGCGCGCGTCGTCTGGACGCTCGATCGTGAGCCCGGTCCGCATTCGATGTCAGTGCGCGTGGAGGGCATTCCTCGGCCACTCATCGTGAATGCGACCGCCCGTCCGGGGGCAGCGTCGGCGATCGAGCTCACGCCGAAGCAGGCGATAGGGACGCCGGGCAAGCTCCTCGCCGATGGTGTCGAAGTCCGCGTCACGGATGAATTCGGCAACGTCGTGAAGGGCGCGACCGTGACCTTCAAGGCGACTGCGGGAGCGCTCTCACCCGCGCGCGTCGTCACCGACGACAAGGGGCGCGCTCGCACCCGTTGGACGCTCGGCCGCGATGCCGTCGAGCAGTCGCTGGTGGCACGCGTGACCGGCAGCGGCGCCAGCGCGACCCTGGCCGCGCGCGTGTCGATCCCGGGCACCGGAAAAACCGCGACCAAAACCGCGACCAAGACACCGGTGAAGCCTCCGGTGCGCAAGGGCACCAAGCCCACGAAGAAGACGAGCTAGCGTTCCCAGCGGCGCGCGCAAGTCCTTGTGACACCAATCGCGGGCGCAGATCGTTCACAGACGATGCGCAACGCCGACGTCATCAAGGTCGCGCTCAATCAGCTGCGCGCGAACGCGCTGAGGTCGTTCTTCACGACGCTCGGCATCGTGGTCTCGGTCGCCTTTCTCGTGGCCGTCGTGGCCATCATCCAGGGAATGAATGCCTACGTCCGCGAGAACATCGCCGACGCGATCATCGGCGCGAACGCGTTTCAGGTGCGGCGGGTCCCCATTCGCGTGGGCTTCTTCGACGACGAGGAATGGAAGCGCATCCAGCGCCGTCCGCGCGTGACCGCTGACGACGCGCGCAGCGTTGCGGCGGCAATTCCACGTGCGGTCGCCGTGGGGATGACCTCCGGGTGGCCGACCCCTCAGGCCGACGTCGAGTGGCGTGACCGTGTCGTGGGCGACGTGCTCATTTTCGGCGTGACGCCGCCTTACCAGGTTGTGCAGGACTACCGCTTCGCCTCCGGGCGCCCGCTCACCGAGATCGATGTGCGCGAGCGGCGACCGGTCGTCGTGCTCGGCTGGGACATCGCCGACCGTCTTTTCGAGGGTGCTGACCCGATCGGCCGATACGTGCGAATCATCGGTCAGCGCTTCGAGGTGATCGGCGTCGTCGAGAAGAAGGGCCGCGTCCTTGGCCAATCATTCGACGGCTTCGTGATGCTCCCGCTCAGCGCCTTCGAGAGCCTGTACGGCCGGCGGCAGACCACCACCATCTCGGTGAAAATGGCGGAAGCAGCCGATGTCGCCGGCGGGATGCAGCGGGCGGAGGAAGCGATGCGCATCGCACATGGTCTGAGACCGGGGGAAGACAATGATTTCTCGGTCGAGACGGCGGACGCGCTCGTTGATTTCTGGAAGCGGCTCACGCGGGTGCTGTTCAGCGCGATTCCGGCGGTGGTCGCGATCGGTATCGTCGTGGGTGGGATCGTGATCATGAACATCATGCTGATGGCGGTGAACGAGCGGACACGCGAGATCGGCATTCGCAAATCCGTGGGCGCGCGTGCCCGTGACATCCGCCGGCAGTTTCTCGCCGAGGCGATCGCGCTCGCCACCCTCGGTGGTGTTGGCGGCGTGGCTGCGGGGTGGGCGTTCGCGCAGCTCGTCGCCGCCGTCTCCCCGCTGCCCGCGCGCGTGACACTCTGGTCCGTGGTGCTCGCACTGGCCCTCGGCGCCGGAGTCGGCGTGCTGTTCGGGGTGTACCCCGCCTCACGAGCGGCGCGCCTCAATCCCATCGCAGCGCTGCGGGCCGAATGAGTCCCGTCGTGCCGTCCCTCCGAGTCGTCCGCGCCGGGGCGCTCGCCGAGAACCTTGGGATCGCGCTCGACACGCTACGCGCCAACAAGCTGCGGTCGTCGCTCACCGTGCTCGGCGTCGTGATCGGGGTATCGACGGTGATGGCGATGGCGGCCATCGTCCAGGGTATCCGCGAGCAGATCGTGCATACGATCGAGATCGCCGGCCCGACGACGTTCTACGTCATCAAGTATTTTTCGCAGACGCCGCTCAATCCGGATCAGCTGCCCAAGGAAGTTCGCATTCGCCCCGATCTCACGGCGCGGGATGCCGAGCGTCTCTCGCAGCTGCCGGAGGTGGACTACAGCGCGATCTGGGCGCAGCTCTTCGGCCGTCTCGACTACCGCGGCACGCGCACGCAGATGATCACGTTTTTCGGCGCGGACGAGCGGTACCAGGAAGTCCAGGGCGGCGAGCTCGTGGACGGTCGGTGGTTCACGCCTGCCGAGCTGGCCAGCGGGGCCCCGGTGGTCGTGCTCGACGAAGGGATGGCGCGCCGCATTTTCGGCTATGTGAACCCGTTAGGCGAGCGCGTGCAGGTCGCGGGACGGCCGGCGCGCGTGATCGGGCTGTACGTGCCTCCCGAGAACATCTTCGCGCCTCCAGGCCAGGAGATCGGCGCGATCATCCCGTTTCGCATGGCCGACCAGCAGTATACGATCGACAGGACCAACGCCCTCTGGATCGTGGTGAAACCTCGCGCGGGGGTAACCGTCGCCGAGGCCCAGGACGCGGTGACGGTAGCGCTGCGCAACATGCGCAAGCTGCGGCCGGGTGAGCCGAACACGTTCGACCTCATCACGCAGGACCAGATTCTCGACACGTTCAACAGCATCACCGGCATCTTTTTTCTCGTGATGATCGTGCTCTCGAGCGTCGCGCTGCTCGTAGGCGGTATTGGGGTCATGGCGATCATGATGGTGTCCGTCACCGATCGCACACGCGAGATCGGCGTTCGCAAGGCACTGGGTGCCACGCGCCGCGATATTCTCGTTCAGTTCCTCATCGAGGCCGCGACGCTGACCGGTATTGGCGGTGCGATCGGCATCGCTTTCGGCCTGATCTTCGGCACGCTCGTCACCCGTGTGATGGACATCGAGGCCGGCGTCCCAATCTGGTCCGCCGCGATCGCGGCGGCGGTCTCGATCGCGATCGGTATCGTGTTCGGGCTGCTTCCGGCGAATCGAGCGGCGAGGCTGGAGCCGGTGGAGGCCTTGAGATACGAGTAGGGATGATTGCGGATTGCGGACTGCGGATTGCGGGTGGGTCGTGATCCGCATTCCGCAATCCGCAATCATAGCACTATCTTCCCTCCCCATGTCGGTCGACCTTCTCGCCATTGCCGCGCACCGGGATGACGTCGAGCTCACCTGTGGCGGGACGCTGCTCGCGGCGGCGGCACGCGGGCGACGCACGGCGATCATCGATCTCACCGGAGGCGAGGCCGGAACGCGCGGGTCCGCCGAGGTGCGCGCGCGGGAAGCCGACCGCGCGGCGGAGGTCCTGGGCGTCACCGCGCGCGAAAATCTGGGATTTCCCGACGCCGCACTCGTCAATACGCCCGAGACGCGCGCGAAGGTCGCGGCGGCCATCCGCCGGTTGCGGCCGCGCGTCGTCATTGCGCCGGCGTCGTTCGGACGGCACCCCGATCACCGCATCGCGTCCGAGCTCGTGCGCGATGCCTGCTTCGTCGCCGGACTCGCGAAGGTGGAGCCAAGCGTTCCAGCGCACCGGCCGTTCAAGGTCGTCCACTCTCTCACGTATCGGGAGGACGCGGTGAAGCCGACGTTCATCGTCGATATCAGCGACGTCTTCGAGCGAAAGCTCGATGCGATCCGTTGCTATGCCTCGCAGTTCGAGGGAGTCACGCAGGCCGGCGAGGTGTATCCCAACGGCGATCCCCTCCTCGACATCGTGCGGCACCAGGCGGCACACTACGGATCGCAGATTCGCACGCGGTACGGCGAACCGTTCTTCACGCACGAGACGATGCGCGTCGACGACATCGTGGCGCTCGAGGTATCGACCTTTTGACAAATCATTCCGCGCCCGCTGCTGGCGGGGAGATCACGTACCCGTCGTATCTTGCGCTCGACGAGCTGCTCACCCTGCAGCGTCCGCGCGCGAGGCCCGAGCATCCCGATGAGCTGCTCTTCATCGTCGTGCATCAGGCGAGCGAGCTCTGGTTCAAGGTGCTGCTCCACGAGCTGGAGGCGCTCGTGACCCAGCTCCAGCGCGGCGATGTGCTGGCGAGCGTGTTCGCCCTCAAGCGCATCAACGCGCTCATGAGCATCGTCACCGCGCAGCTCTCGGCGCTCGACACGCTCCCGCCGCACCGCTTCGCCGAGTTTCGCGGATACCTCGGCTCCTCGAGCGGATCGCAGAGTGCGCAGTTCCGCGCGCTCGAGGCGGCGTCGGGACTGCGCGAGCCGCATTTCCTCGCCGCACTCGAGGAGCACGGAGAGCCACCCGCGGTGGTAAGGGAATGGCTTGCGCGTCCCACGCTCCAGCAGCTGTTCGATGACCTGCTCGAGCGACACGACGTGACACTGGAAGCCGTCTATCAGGATCCCGCGCAGTCACCTCTGCTGATGCTGGCCGAGAGTCTCCTGGAGTACGAGCAGTCGTTCGCATTGTGGCGGTATCTACACGTTCAGCTCGTCGAGCGCATCATCGGTCCGCTCACGGGCGGCACCGGCGGCACGCTCGGCGCGAAGTATCTGCAGCGGACCGTTTCGCAGCGGTTCTTCCCCAAGCTGTGGGAAGTGCGCGCCCGGTTCTTTGGATCGGACTCCGGAGCGCCGCCGCGGTGAGGGAGCTGGACATCTCGATTCCGATGGGATCGCGCACACCCGAATGGCCGGGCGACAGGCCATTCGCGTGCGGCTGGACGATGACGCTCGCGGCAGGTGGCAGCGTCAATCTCTCCGCGATCACGACGAGCCCGCACGTGGGAACGCACGCCGACGCGCCCCTTCACGTGCACGACGGGTGGCTCGCCTCGCATGAGCTGCCCCTCAGCGCATTCGCGGGACGCGCGTTCGTCTGCTCGGTGGACCCCGCGATCGACCGCGTCGAGATCGACCATCTCACCTCCCTTCCATCACGGGGGCCGGTCGAGCGTCTGCTGCTGCGCACGCAATGCAGTGTCGCTGGGGGGTCGTTTCCGAAACGATGGCCGGTGCTGTCGGTGGACGCGGTGCGTGTGCTCCTCGGACGTGGCCTGGTGTTGTTAGGCGTCGACACGCCCTCGCTCGATGGACTCGACAGCAAGACACTGGACGTGCACAAGGCGCTCTTCAGCGGCGGCGCCTTCAATCTCGAGAATCTGGATCTGCGATCGATCGCGGACGGCGTGTACGAGCTGATCGCCTATCCGCTCCTGCTTGCCGACCTGGATGCGGCGCCGGTGCGGGCGATTCTGAAGAGCTACGCGGAGGAATGAGGCGTGAGAAGTAACGAGGCGATACGGGCAGCGGCGGTTCCCCTGCTTTGGCTCCTGCCCAGCCTCCTGGCCGCCCAGGATCCTTCCACGGGCGTCGTGGTTGGCCGCGTCTCCGCCCGCACTGACACCGCCGCCGCGGTTCTCCCCGTCCAGAACGCGGCAGTGACCATCGTTGGAAGCGCGGTCGCCACGACCACAGCCGCCGACGGACGCTTTGTACTCGACCGCGTCCCGGCGGGCCCGCGCACACTGCGCGTGCGGTTGCTCGGCTATCGGCTCGTCGACCGCCCGCTGCTCGTCGCTGCGGGCGACACCGCTCACATCGAGGTCATCCTCGAGCGCGAGGCGCAGCTTCTTTCTCCCATCCGGGTCGACGCGATCTCGACGGACGCGGAAGCATTCGTCTCCGAGCCGAACGTTGCGACCGTCACGGTCGGCGCGGCCGCCATGAAGGGGGTTCCCGGAGTCGGGGAGCCGGATGTCGTTCGCGTCGTGCAGCTCCTTCCCGGGGTCGTTGCGCGCAACGATTTCAACACCGGTCTGAACGTTCGTGGCGGCGAGGCCGATCAGAATCTCATTCTGCTCGATGGCCACCCCATCTATAATCCATTTCACCTCGGCGGGCTGTTCAGCACGTTCATGGACGCGACGGTCGGGGGCATCGAGCTCATGACGGGTGCGTTCCCTGCCCGCTTCGGCGGCCGGCTCTCCAGCGTGCTCGACGTCCGCTCCGCCGACGAAGCGCGGCCAGGTGTCCACGCCTCGGCGGACTTGTCGGTGATCGGTGCCACCGCCCGGCTCTCCGGGACGTTAGGCAGTGAGCGCGGGACATGGAGCATCGCGGGGCGCCGGACCTACGCCGATGCCGTCACCTCCATGTTCACCGACGACATTCTTCCCTACCACTTCCGCGATGTGCACGCGCGCGCCGCCTACGCCTTCCCCGGTGACGTGCGCCTCGCCGTGACCGCATATCTGGGGAAAGATGTCCTCGATGCGAACCTCTCCGAGTTCGAGAGTGACTCCGCACCATCGAGGGCGAGCGAGGGCCGGTGGGCCTTCACCTGGGGCAATCGCGTTCTCGGCGTCACCCTCTCGAAGGAGCTCGGCGCCAACGCCCGTATCCCGGTGATCGGGCTTCGCCTGGGGGAGAGCGCCACCCTCGAGCAACGTGTGTCCGGATCGCACTTCTCCACCCTGCTCGACCTCGGCGACGGTGCATTCGCTCAACGCAACGAAGTCAGCGACTTCCGACTCACCGGCTCTCTCGTGGCGCGTACGGCGGCACATGACCGCTCCATCGGCTACGAGCTCGCCACGCATCGCCTCCGCTACTCGTCAGGCTCGACGGAGACCGGAGCGACCGACTTCGACCTGCGGCAGCGTCCGATCTCCGCCGCGGCGTGGATCAATGACCTGTGGCGCCCGTCACCGAGATGGCTCCTCGAGTGGGGACTCCGCGCGGAGGCGCTGTCTGGGCGCGACTGGGCGGCGCTTTCCCCGCGCGTCTCGGTCAAGTACTTCGCCACGCCCGAGCTCGCGTTCACCGCCGGAGCGGGTCGCGTCACGCAGTGGATGCACTCGATGGCTGGCGACGGGCCGTTACGCTACTTCGAGGTGTGGCTCGCGAGCGATTCCCTCACGCCGGTGGCGACGGCCTGGCACTGGGTGGCAGGCGCAGAGCGACGCTTCCGGGACGTGGGATCGATTCGCCTCGAGGCCTTCGTGAAGCGCTACGACCGTGTGATGGAAGCGAACTGGTCCGAGAATCCACAGCGGCCCGGCGATGAGTTTTTCGTCGCGGAGGGCCGATCGTATGGCGCCGACCTCTTTGCACGGTGGCAGCCGACTTCGGGGCTTGCGGGATGGCTCTCGTACTCGTACGGCGTGAGCACGCGCTCACGTGACGGCCGGCGCTGGGCCCCCGGGCACGATCGGCGGCACGACCTCGACGTGGTCGCGACATGGCGGCTCGCGAAATACCGTTTCGGCGCGCGATTTGGCTTAGCGACGGGCACCCCGTATACCCCGATCGTCGGGGAAATCGCGCGCCGAGTATACGACCCGTCGCGTGATAGCTGGGGAACGGGCAATTCGCGACTCTGGATCGAAGCGCTCGGGGGCGCACGGAACACGGCGCGGTTCCCGGCAACGCACCGTCTCGATCTCGATGTGTCGCGACAGCTCGAGTTTGGTGGTGCGACGGTCTCGCCCTACCTCAGTGTGGTGAACGCGTACAACGCGCAGAACGTCTTCGTGTACCTCTACGACTACTCGACTGATGCTCCGACGCGTCGAGCGATCTCGCAGTTTCCAGTTCTTCCGAGCCTGGGGGTGCGTGTTGCTTTCTAGGCGAGCCTCCGCCGCGATCGCGCTCGCCGTCCTCCTGGCGGCGTGCGAGATCGAGAAGGTCGGAATCCCATCGACGGAGGCGCAGGTCGCGCTGCACGGCGTGCTGAGCGCGAGCGCGCCGAGCCAGGTCGTGCTCCTCGAGCGCACTCGGAATGGAACGCTTGCGATCCTCGCACCATCGTTCGAGGTGCTCGACCCGGTGCTCAGCGATGAGGGAATCGCCGAGAGCGGTGCGATCGTCACGATGACGACGCCAACTGGTCGAACGCTCGTGGCGCGTGAGGACGCGGTCGTCAGGAGCGATGGCGAGGGGCGCGGTGTCTATCGATTCGATCTTCCCGGTGATTCCCTCGAACGTGGCGGCACGTACGAGCTCACGGTGCGAACGACCAGAAACGAGGTTCTCACCGCCGCGACGTCGGTACCAGCCGGGGCCGCCGCTTTCCTCGCGGGTCAGGCAACCTTCGATCGCGTACGGGACACGCTCATGCTGGCATGGCCTCCGGCGCCAGGCGCGCGGAGCTACCTCGTGCGCATCGAGACGCCGTTCGGTCCCCGGTCTTTCTTTACCGACGCCACGCGGGTGCGTCTATCGGGCGAGCTTCGCAACATCGATGTCGCCGCGCTCCCCCGGGTCTTCATCCCGGGATTTCCACAGGTCGTCACCGTCTCGGCCGTGGACTCGAACTACTACGACTGGTTCCGAACGCACAGCAACACTATTTCGGGAACGGGTCTCATCAACCGTGTCGCCGGCGGGATCGGCGTCTTCGGGTCGCTCGTGCGATTGCGCTTCGAGGACTACCACGTGGTGGCGCCGCAAACGGAGCCCGAGGCCGGCATGTTCCAATTCGTGGGGACCCCCGAGCAACAGCTCTCGACGCGCATCCTGCGCCTGGATCTGTATGTCGAGTCGCGGGCGGCGCGCGCCGACCAGGCCCATGCCCTGAGCGGTCGCTATCACAAGCGCCCGGTGATCGGGCAGAGCGGATGCCTCACCTGCGGGCTCCTCGGCACCACGCGTGACGGTCGCGTCGAGCTCGCTCTCCTCGTTGACTGGTATGCGCGCGATACCGCAGACCTCTTCGTCGGCCAGATTCGGGGCGACACGATCGTCGGCACCTTGCGGGCGGCCGGCGGCCTCCTGCGCTTCGTTAGGCAGCCCTAGCCGCCGCGCGGCACCGGGTCGGAACACGGCAGCCATTAGTCGGTGAGCCGCTTGCGAAAAAACTGCACGCGAAGCGTTGGCTCGAACCCCATGGCGGCATGTGCGCGCAGGCTGACGGTGTTGTCCAGCTCCACATCCGACCCCAGCTCCTGGTAGCC
Source organism: Gemmatimonadaceae bacterium (assembly GCA_035249985.1). GTDB lineage: Bacteria > Gemmatimonadota > Gemmatimonadetes > Gemmatimonadales > Gemmatimonadaceae > JAICNG01. The sequence continues at coordinate 48,238 of DATFFP010000074.1, read as the reverse complement.
CGCTTCCCTGCACCATTGCTCGACCGCCGCGACGAGCGCCCGACCGACGCCGGCTTGGCGCAGCTCGGGCGCAACCCACCAGCCTTCGATGTACGGGACGGGCGTGGAATCGCAGCCCTCCGCCCAGGGACGAAGCGAAAACGAGACGAAGCCGCCAGGCGTGCCGTTCCCTCTGTCCCAGACGAAAACCGTTTCGTCGGAGAAGTCGTAGCTATCGCCGCCCGGCCAGAGCGTTCGCATCATCTCGGTCACATCGGGCACCTCATCGGGGCGCATGAGACGGACGGGCATGGTGATCCGGTCCGGGGCCCTACGCAGCCGAAGTAGCTGCGTCGACTGCCCACTGGAAGCAGAGCGTGAAGCCGTCGGGATCCTTCACGCACAGCTGCTTCATGCCGTACGACGCCACGGTCGGTGGCGACACCGCAACGCCCCGCGAGCGGAGATGCTCGTATAAGCCGTCGACGTCCTGGCAGCCGAAATAGAGCGCGGTGTCGTCATGCGCGGCCACGCGCGCGGGGTCTGGCGACGGCGGTCGCTCGGCGTCCGGATCATACATGGTGTTGAGCATGACGTCGGCACGATCACGGTGGAGCCACACCCATCCGAAGTCATCGTCCTTGGTCCGATCGGGCGATGGAGCCGCCTCGACGATCTCGAAGCCGAGAACATCGCGATAAAACGCGAGCGAGGTCGGCATGTCGAAGACCTGGATCAGCGGGCAGACGTAGCGAAGCTCGGGAACCATGGGACACTCACGTTGGTCGGACAGCTCGTCGGCCATGCTGCTCGTCAGGCGATGGATCGCCCAGCATCGGCGTCGAGACCCTGCGCGGTGCCCACCCTATATATTCAGTGGAACGCTTTTGCAAGGACAGGATCATGCGTCCCTCTCCGGTGCTCCCTTCCGAGGTGAATGCGCCCGTCCAGTCGGCCGCGCCGGCCTGGGTGGACCGTTCGGCATATCCCTTCCGCAGTCGGTTTCTCGAGGTGCTGCCCGGCACTCGCGTGCACTACGTCGACGAAGGGGCCGGCGACGTCGTTCTCTTCGTGCACGGGACCCCGACCTGGTCGTTCGAGTGGCGCGACGCCATCCGCCATCTCTCGCGAACACACCGTTGCATCGCGATCGATCACCTTGGCTTCGGCCTGTCAGACCGTCCGCGTGACTTCGACTACACACCGGAGTCGCACGCGCACGTCCTCCGTACCTTCGTCGATCGCCTTGGTCTCGGCGGCATCACGCTCGTCGTCCACGACTTCGGCGGGCCGATCGGCCTTCCGATCGCGCTCGACACGGCCCTAGTTCGTCGCCTCGTCGTCCTGAATAGCTGGATGTGGAGCTTCGATGACGATCGTGAGATGAAGCGCGCGGGACGACTCATGGGCGGGGCGTTCGGGCGGTTCATGTATCGTCACGCCAATTTTCCCCTACGCGTGCTCACGCCGTCTAGCTATGCCGATCGGCGCAAGTTGACGCCGGAGATCCATGCGCAGTATCTCGCTCCCTTCCCCGACGCGGATTCCCGTAGCCGCGTGCTGTGGCCACTCGCACGCGCAATTCTCGGATCGAGCGCGTATTACGACTCGCTCTGGGAGCGCCGTCGGGCTCTCGCTGGACTGCCCGCGCTGCTCGTCTGGGGAATGAAGGATCCGGCCTTCAAGCCACGCTTGCTCGAGCGGTGGCAAGCCGTCCTACCAACGGCGCGCGTCGTCGAGCTCCCGGTCGGTCACTGGCCGCAGGAGGAAGCACCCGACGAAGTGAACCGCGCCCTGAACGATTTCCTTTCGCAGTCGCGTTAGGACGAGCTCGCGCCGCCGATCGGGACGAGGTACGAGATCAGCTGACGTATCTTCCCACGCTGCATGACGAATACATCGCAAAACACGAGGCTTGCGAAGTCGCCGCCCTTGCGCTGCACCCGCACCGCGCCTTCCGCGATGACGACATCCTTCTCCTCCGTCATGCGCGTGACCGTGATTGCCGGCTTGCCGATAAAGGCATCGTTCTCGATTTCACGATCGAAGGCTTCTTTGCCAACGACGTGAAACGCGCCGGGAATGTCCCAGACGACGTCGTCGGTGAGGCACGACAGAATCAGGTCGTGGTCGCTGTTCCTGAAGCCGTCCATGTACTTCTCGACGGTGGCCTTGTTCTCGCTCACGCCGCGTCAGGGCCGGAGAATCCGATTGGAACGCCCATAGAGGCTTTCGTCGGCTCGTGCTTCCGGGGAGATGAGCGCTTCGACCGCGGCGCCGATTTCCTCGGCGGCGATTTCGTCGTGGATGTTCGCTTTGGAAAGGAACGGGACCGTTTCTGCTTCGTCGCCATATGCCGCGAGTGGATTGCGATGCAAAGTTCGTCACGCGCCGATGCCCTCGCAAGACAGCCTGGGCGGCGCGACCACATCCACTCCGCCGCGCACAGCACGCGAAGGTACGCTAGTCGTCGGTGCGCTGGCGAGAGGCCTCGTCATCGGACGGCAACGAGAGGGCGAGGTACTCGACGGTGTCGCGGATCCCATCCTGTCGCAGGCCGTCCGGTTCGCTTCCAAACGGTTCGAAGCCCATCGCGTAGTAGAGCCGGCGTGCCGCGACGGCACGCTCGACGACGGTGAGCGTTAGGCGCTCCACGCCGGGCCACAATTTCGCTTCCGCCATGATCGCTTCGAGGAGTCGGCGGCCCACGTGGTGACCCCGGTACTCCGGCACGACGTACATCCCCCAGACGATGGCCTTGTGGCGCTCCTTCGCCTTCGCCTGCTGCACGCATCCACTCACGCCAACGAGGCTGTCTCCATCGAACGCTCCGAACACCACGCGGCCAACCGGCGCGCGCACGGCGGTGAGGCGCTCGGCGATCGTGTCCATTGGCATCGCCAGATCCTCGGCGTACGTCGATCCGAAAGCCTCGGGACACTCACGAAGACCCTGGAGCCGGAGCGCGTGAAACGCGGCGGCATCGGCCCAGCCAAGTTGTCGAATGTGAAGGGCGGTCATCTCGGCGTCGTATCCGCCGGTCGTGATACTAGCCCGAGCTCGCTACACCAGACGCCATCTGAAAGCTGCAAGGACAAGGAGCATAATGACCATGCCAACCGCCAAGTGCGCAGATCGGCGAAGGACCCGCCAGGAAGCGGATCGGTGTTGCGCTCTCGTCCGCGGCTCGAGCTCATCACCGAGAGCGAGAAACACCGTGGATAGGATCAAATAGGTCGGCAACGCCGCGCGAGCCCGAGAGCGAGGAGGAGTGCGGCAGGCCTCGCGACTTAGGCCTGACCATCGCCTGCGCGTACCTGTCGGGCGCACTCGGCTTCGGCGAGACAGGCCCATGCGCGCTCCATGTCCGCCCGCCGCACCGTGAGACGGAACTCGGGCCTGGCGACCGGGCTCCACGTGTCGCGTAGGACGCTCGATGGGATCTCAGCCATCTCGAGATCATGCTGAGCGAGGAGCGCCTCGAACTCGTACGGGAATGCTCGCAGCACGACGGTCTCAGTACTCATGGATGCCAGTCTCGCCCGTTCACGTAAAGCCGGTCACGCAAAGCGCGTGGAACCGACGGTCGCGCGTCGGCACAACGCGTATTCTGCAGCAAATTCGATCCTGGGCTGTCCGCTACCCTGCGCTGCATATTTGAACAGCGGAGCGCAACGGGCCGCCAGACAACACCCTGAAGGCAGTGTATCAAGGTATTGCCGTGGTGAACGCTGCGCACAGCGATGGAATCACAGAAAACGGGATCCCTTCATCCCCAGCCACGAGCTCCGCAATGCCTGGGGACCCGCGCAACACGTGCGGCCGCCGCATAACCCCCTTATATTTCCCGAGTTATGCCCGCACCCATCTATCTCGACCACGCCGCCACGACCCCCGTCCGTCGCGAGGTCTTCGAGGCCATGGAGCCGTTCTACGGCCCCCGCTTCGGCAATCCCTCCAGCACGCACCGGTGGGGGCGAGAGGCCCGCGCGGCGCTCGATGAGGCACGCGAGCGCCTCGCCCGATGTCTGGGCGCCAACACCGACGAGATCTGCTTCACCTCGGGCGGCACCGAGGCCGACAACCTTGCCGTGCTTGGACCGTGGCGCGCGCGCGATCCAGGGCGCACTGCGGTCATCAGCACCGCCATCGAGCACAAGGCGGTGCTCGCCAGCATCCATCAGGCGGGCCGTGAGGGCGCCGAGGAGCGCATCGCTCCGGTCACGAGTGACGGGATCGTCGATGTCACCGCCTTCACCGCGCTGCTCGCCGACGACGTTGCGCTCTGCTCCATCATGTGGGTCAATAACGAGATCGGGACGATCCAGCCGATCCCCGAGCTCGCGCGTCGCGCGAAGGCGCTCGGCATCGTCTTTCACACGGACGCGGTGCAGGCGTTCGGAAAAATTCCGATCGACGTGCGCGAGACGCCGGTCGACCTGCTCACCCTGTCAGGCCACAAGATCGGGGCACCCAAGGGAAGCGGAGCGATCTTCATCCGCCGCGGGACCCAGCTCGAGTCTCTGCTCCACGGCGGGTCGCAGGATCGCGGACGCCGGCCTGGAACGGAGAACGTCGCCGCCGCCGTCGGCCTGGCGCGGGCGGCCGAGCTGGCTCTCGAGGAGCGCGAGCGCGAGATGGCGCGGTTAGGCAACCTGCGCGACCGGCTCGAGACGGCACTGCTCCAGCGCGTTCCCGACGCCGTGGTGCACGGGCGCGGCGCACCGCGCGCGCCGCACATCCTCAACCTGTCGGTCCCTGGGACGGATAGCGAGTCACTCCTCATGGCGCTCGACCTCGCCGGCGTCGCCTGCTCGTCAGGCTCGGCGTGCCAGAGCGGAAGCGTCACGCCTTCGCACGTCCTGCAGGCGCTCGGCGTCCCGCGCGAGCTCGCGAGCGCCGCCGTGCGCATGAGCCTCGGCTCCATGACGACCGACGAGTGCATCACGCGGGTATCCGAGCTCTTCCCTGCCCTCATCTCCAAGGCGCGGCGGCTCGCCGGCGCGGTGAGCTGATCATGCCGCCGCGGGTGCTGGTCGCGATGTCGGGTGGCGTCGATTCGTCGGTCGCGGCGGCGCTCCTCGTGGAGCGCGGCTACGACGTCATTGGCGCGACGATGAAGCTGTTCTGCTACGGCGAGGACGTGCCCGATCGTCCCTGCTGCTCGCTCGACTCGATCGACGACGCGCGGCGGGTGTGCGAGCGCCTCGGCGTTCCGCACTACGTGCTCAACCTCGAGAGCGCGTTCGGACATGACGTCATCGACAACTTCGTGAGCGAGTACGCGAGCGGCCGCACGCCGATTCCGTGCGTACGCTGCAACACGTTCACGAAGTTCCGCGACCTGCTTCACAAGGCCGACGCGGTCGACGCCGACTTCATCGCCACCGGGCACTACGCACGCGTGATCGACGGCCAACTCATGCGCGGCCATGATCCCAACAAGGATCAGACGTACTTCCTATGGGGGATCGATCGCGCGGTCGTGCGTCGCATGCTGCTTCCCGTGGGCGATCTCACCAAGGCGGAGACCCGCGCGCGCGCACGTGCCCTTGGCCTCGATGTCGTCGCCGAGAAGCCGGAGAGTCAGGACATCTGCTTCGTCCCCGATGGCGATCACGTCCGCGTGCTCGAGCGACACCTCGGCGCAGGCGCACCGTCACTCGCGACGGGACCGATCGTCACCACGGACGGTCGGGTCGTCGGCGAACACCATGGCTTCGCGCGCTACACCATCGGCCAGCGCCGCGGCCTGCCGGGTGGCTCGCCCGTGCCAATGTACGTCGTCGCGATCAAACCGGCGGAGCGAGCCGTCGTGATCGGCCCTCGTGAGGCGCTGCTCGGTCGTGGCATTGTCGCCCGCGGCGTGAATTGGCTCGTGAACGAGGCTCCGGCTGTGGGCACGCAGATGAGCGTGCAGGTACGTCACCGCGCCGCCCCGGCCCCTGCCGAGCTCGTACGACGCGGTGACGACGAGATCGAGCTGGCGCTCTACGAGCCGGTAGCGGCGATCACGCCCGGGCAGTCGCTGGTCATCTACGATGGCGAGCGGGTGCTCGGCGGGGGATTCATCGAGCGGGCGCAGGGTATGCGCGCGGGACTCCCGGTGCTCGCCGCGTGACCTTGGGCGACGGCAAAGATGGCAGAATTCAGAATACAGAATTCAGAAACGACTACGGGGCGCCACAAGCTGGCTCCCCGTTGGTTTTTCCTGAATTCTGAATTCTGTATTCTGAATTCTGTCATCTTTGCCGTCATCCAAAATCTCAGTACTTCAACCCCCCCGCCTCCGCGAACTCTTTCATCAGCCGTTCCTGCTCATCCGACAGGTGCGGCGGGACGGTGACATCGACTTCGACGATGAGGTCGCCGCGCTGGCCGGTGCGCTCGATGCCCTGCCCCCGCACGCGGAAGCGTTTCCCGGGCGGAGTGCCGGGCGGAATCTTGATCGTCACCTTCTTGTTGTCGAGCGTACGCACCGCGATGCGTGAGCCCAGCGTCGCTTGAGCAATGTTGAGTGGGACCTTCGCGATGAGGTCGTTGCCTTCGCGCTGAAAGAACCGATCGGGCTCGACCTGGAAGTTGATGAACAGGTCGCCGGGCGGACCGCCGTTAGGCCCCTTTCCGCCCTGGCCGCTGAGTCGTAACCGCGTGCCGGTATCGACCCCGGGCGGGACCGTGATCATGACGGTCTTCCGGACGCGTTTCTCTCCCGTCCCGTTGCACTCGGGACACCGCTCGGTTGGTACCTGCTTCCGACCGAGACACAACGGGCAAGGGCGGCTGACGGCGAAGCCTCCCTGACCGAACGTCACGTTGCCGCGGCCATTACACTCGGGGCACGTCTTGAGCGTCGCCCCCGGCGCCGCGCCGGAGCCGTGACACACCGGACACTCCTCGTTGACCTCGAGCTGTACCGGCAGCTTGCCACCCAGCGCGGCGATCCGGAACGGGACTGACAGCGTCGTCTCGATCGACTGTCCGCGCTCGGGACCGGTCTGTCGGCCGCGTGCGTTCGCGGCTCCTCCACCGAACATCGAGCTGAACAGGTCGCCGAGTCCCCCGAGGCCGCCGATGTCCACGTCCTCGAACCGGAAGCCGCCACTCGCACCTGTTCCGCCTGCTGCGCCCGGGCCACCGGGCCCCCCAGGCCGCGCCCCTCCAAAGCCACCGCCACGACGCTGCGCGAAGTCGCCGAACGCGCCAAGGCGGCGCATGTCGTCGTACTGTTTACGCTTCTCGGCGTCGCCCAGGACGTTGTACGCCTCGGAGATCTCCTTGAACCGATCGGCGGCCTTGGGGTCGTCGCGGTTGGCATCGGGATGCCATTTCTTGGCCAGGCGACGGTATTGCTTCTTGATCTCGTCCTGCGATGCGGACGCGGAGACGCCCAGGACCGCGTAGTAGTCCTTCGTCTGGGCCATGCGTGCCTAACGCCGTCTCATTGCGACCACTGTCGCACCACGACGCGCGCCGGACGCAGGAGCTGACCGCTGAACCGGTAGCCCGGCTGAAAGACCTGGGACACGACGTGGTCGTCCTCCGGCGACAGCGCCGGCTCCGTGGCGACGGCTTCGTGAACCGACGGATCGAAGGTCTGGTTGACCGGGTCGATCAGCTCGAGTCCGGCGGCCGTGAGCGCCTTCATCAACTTCTTCGCCACGAGATCGACACCCTGGATGACCGAGCCCGCGTCGGTCGACGTGGGGTCCACCGCCGTCACCCGGCCCAGATCGTCCAGTGAGTCGACGATGTGCTTGAGCAGCTCGCCCTGCGCGCGCGCACCGCTTTCGGCGCGCTCGCGCGTGGTCCGCTTGCGATAGTTATCGAATTCCGCGGCGAGACGCAGGTACTTGTCGCGAAGCTCCGTCACCGCACGGTCGGACTCGGTGGAGACGCGCGCGCTGTCCTCCGTCTCATCATCGTCATCGGCGTCACCCGCACGCATGGAGGCATTCGTCACCTCCGCATCGTCCGGGACGCCATCGCCCTGAGGTCCGGCACTCGCCGCGACCTCGTCGTTGCGCTCCATCTGCTCGCGTGCCGTCTTGTCGGCTCCCGACTTCACATCATCTCGCACGGTAGACCTCGTTTTCGTTGCCGAGCCCGCGTCGCCGGCGTGAGCGCGACGCGTACCTCAATAACATCGCTTCCCACACTGGGACGGGCAACTGCCGGGCCGGGCCCTCAGGCGTTACCCAACATCCGCCGAACAAGGTCGAGCGCGCCCTGAGACGCGCGTTGCCGAATCTCCTCGCGATTGCCGGGATACACGCGATGGCTGGCGCGAACCTGCCCGTCGACGTCGGCCGCGATCCAGACGAGACCGACCGGCTTGTCCGGCGTGCCACCCCCGGGGCCGGCGATTCCCGTGATCGCGATGCCGATGTCCGCCTCCATTCTGTCGCGAATGCCGGCCGCCATTTCGCGCGCCGTCGGTTCGCTCACCGCGCCGTGCGCGCGAATCGTCGCCGGATCTACGCCGAGGAGGTTGACCTTCACGGCGTCGTCGTAGGCGATGATGCCGCCGAGGAAGACATCGCTCGATCCCGGAATCGCGGTGAGCCGGGCGCCAAGCAAGCCGCCCGTACAGCTCTCTGCTACCGCGATTCGGAACCCGCGCGTACGCGACCGATGAAGCACCACATCAGCGAGGTCGGTCTCGTCCTCCCCGTAGATGTGCTCGCCGATGATCGGTCGGAGCTCCTCGATCGCGGTTTGGAGGAGCGCGGTTGCGTCGGCGCTCGACATCCCGCGCGTCGTGAGGCGCAGATCGATACCGGCGATGCTCGGTAAATAGGCCACCGGCAGCCCTCGCACGGCGCGCGCGCGATCTCCAAGCAGGTCGGCGAGGTGCGACTCGGAGATGCCCATGCATCGGAGGGTGCGCGAGCACACGACCTCGCGAACGCTGCCCATCCGCGCCACGATTTCGGGGATAATGACGTCGAGCGTCATACCGCGCATCTCGCGCGGTACACCGGGGAGCATCGCCACCCAGCGGTTGCGCTCATCCTCGATCCAGATGCCCGGCGCGGAGCCATGCCGATTCTCGAGCACGCGCGCGCCCTCCGGCACGAGCGCCTGCTGTCGGTTCGACACGGGCATCCGCCCCTTGAAACCATAGAGCCGAAAGCGCTCCTCGATCATCGCGACAATGTCCTCGCGCATCTCGAGGCGCCGGCCGAACAGCGCAGCGATGGCGGGCTTCGTTAGGTCATCCGCGGTGGGGCCGAGTCCACCCGTGGTGATGACGGCGCCGGTCCGATCGAGCGCGTCGCGAACCGCGGCGGCAATCGCTTCGGCGTCATCCCCAACGGTGGCGCGCCGCACGACCTCGACGCCGTGCGCCGCGAGCTCACGCGCGAGATAGGCGGCGTTCGTGTCGGTGGTGAACCCGAGCAGGAGCTCGTCGCCAATGGTGATGATTTCGATCTTCACAGGGTCCTCGGGGTCCTCAGGGTTCTCAGGGTCCTCAGGGTCCGAAACCCTGAGCACCTCGCACCTCGAGGACCCTGAGGACCCTGAGGACCTCGAGGACCCTGAGGACCCTGAGGACCCCGAGGACCCTGAGGACCCTGAGGACCCTACGCTCTAAACACCGTCCCATATCTCCGCAGATACAGCCACATCGACCACATCGTCAGTGCCACGGCGACCGCCATCGTCAACACGCCGGCGGTGCCGTTGAACCACACGAAGAGGCGCCACGGGAGCGCGGTCCAGCGCTCCTGCGCGGCGAGCGTGGCGGCGCCGAACCAGAAGAACGCGATACCCACCCACGTCCATTGAAATCCCGTTTTCACCTTGGCGGGGCCGATCGCACCGATCACGACACCGCGCCTGGCTGCCGCCTGGCGGAAGAGCGTCATGAACAGCTCGCGGCCCAGAACGATGGCCAGGATCCACCAGGGCAGGCCGACCGGGCCCCACGGCGTGAGAAAGGGGAACGCGACGCCACTGCCGTCCGCGCGCAGCATCGGCCCGAGCACGCCATCGACGACGGGAGTCCGGTGTGGCGAGATGAGGGAGGCGTCCCACCCATTCCCGGCCAGGAGAAACATCGGGACAAAGGTGGCCAGGAGCAGCAGCTTGTCGGCGAGCGGGTCGAGCAGCGTACCGAGACGGGTGACGAGGTTGCGGCTGCGCGCGAGCTTGCCGTCCCAGTAGTCGGTCACCGCGACGACGATGAACAGCACGAACGCCGCAAACCGCAGCGACCACGAGGGCGCGAATGGCAGCAGCGCCACGAGCGGCGAGATGATGATGCGACCGACCGTGAGCGAGTTGGGAAGATTCAGTGACATTAGCGCGGGACGCGAAGGACTAGGCTCCTACGAACCTGCGCAAGCGCCGTGCGACTACGCCAGCGTCTTCAGCACCATCTTGGAGACGGCCTTCAGCGTCTCGAACACGCCTTCGCCGGTCACCGCGACCGCCTCGAAGTAGGGGGCGCGCTCCACCCATTCCCCGCTTTTGATCTGCTCGACGAGATTCTCGCCAGCGTGGTAGGGATCCGGCGTCACGCGCTGCCGCTGCGGGTCGGAGATCTCCCAGCCGGGATTGAGCGCCGACTGCAGCTCGTCGATATTCGCCGCATTGGGCAGGTCGCGCTTGTTGTATTGCACGATGAACGGCATCCGCGTCAGGTCGTAGCCGTACTCCTGCATGTTGTCATACAGGTTCTGCATCGATTCCTGGTTCGCTTCCATGCGCTCGATCTGCGAGTCGGCCACGAAGACGATTCCGTCGACGCCTTTGAGAATCAGCTTGCGGCTCGCGTTGTAGTACACCTGACCCGGAACGGTGTACAAGTGGAAGCGCGTCTTGAAGCCGCGGATCGTGCCGAGGTCGACGGGGAGGAAATCGAAGAAGAGGGTGCGCTCGGTTTCCGTCGCCAGCGAGATCAGCTTGCCGCGCGTCGACGGGTTCACCTTGCCGTACACGTGCTCGAGGTTGGTGGTTTTTCCACCGAGCCCCGGACCGTAATACACGATCTTGCAGTTGATCTCGCGTGACGCGTAGTTGATCATCGACATTGCCGTTCCCTCTCCTTACTGGAACAGCTTGTCGATCTCATCCTCGGCGCCCGCCAGGATGTTCGGCTTCGCCGTGTCTTCACCGGCCTGGGCGCGCTTGAACATCTGGTCGAAGAGCTTCGTGAGCTCATCGACCGTGTGCTTCACCTTGAGCCTCACGAGTCCAAGCGTGGTACGATTGTCGAACAGAATGACGAGGATGACTCGGCGGGCAATGTCCGCGAGGTACATCGATTCCTGCTCGCCCTGGTGAAAGAGCGAGCTGAATTCGGTCTCGCCGATGAGGCGGGCGAGCTGGTCGTTGGCGCTGAAGTCGGCGGCGGTGAGGGTCGCGAAGGCTGTGGGGTCGAATCGCGGCTGCTCGCCGACGGTGGCGACGAGCTGTCCCGAGCGATCGACGAGCAGCGCACACCGGGCATTGCTGTCATTGAGGAACTTCTGGAGCGACTTCTGAATCGCGCCGAAATCGTCCTCGGTGAAAGACCAGCTTGCTGCACCAACGGGCATTGTGTCTCAGCCTATGCGAGGGACGCTTCCATTCGGCGCAGGATGCGCAGGCCGCGCCGTTTGAGCTTGGCGTGCTTCTCCCAGTTCACGTAGTCACGCAGGAGAAGAACGTTTTCCGTCGTGTTGTGTCCGCGGAGATAGCCCAAAGCGGCGAGCCGACGCAGCTTGCGACTGCTGAACAAGTCGCGCCGGTACCTGCGTGTCTGCTGACTCCAGACGATTAAGCCCACCAGGAGGCCACCAGCAAAGCCCCCAGCGAGGTAGAGCACCCCGTCGCGGTTATTCACATGGCCCTCCGGGCGCTCAACGCCTGGGCGATGGTCACGCCATCGGCATATTCGAGGTCGCCCCCGATCGGGATTCCGCGGGCGATCCGAGTGACCGCTGCCCCCAGCGGGGCGACCTGGCGCTGCACGAACAGAGCGGTGGCCTCACCTTCGAGACTCGGATTCGTCGCGACGATCACCTCGCGGATCTCGCCCGACTCGATGCGCTCGGTCAACTGGCGAATGGTGAGATCGTCCGGACCAACGCCATCGAGGGGAGACAGCCGCCCCCCGAGCACATGATAGACCCCGCGAAACTCTCCCGCTCGCTCGATCGCCCCAATGTCGGACGCCTCCTCGACGACGCAGATGACGGTGCGGTCGCGACGCGCGTCACGGCAAATCCCGCATGGATCGGCCTCGGTGAGATTGAAGCAGACCGAGCACCGATGCACCCGGTCGGACAGCTCGGCGAGTACCGTCGCCAACCGCTTGCTCTGCTCGGGAGGCTGCTTGAGGAGATGATAGGTGAGCCGCAGTGCCGTCTTCCGACCGATGCCCGGAAGCTTCGCGAGCTCCGTGGCGAGGTCGTCGATCGCCGACATTCTAGAACGGCAGCTTGAAGGGGAGCGGGAGTCCGCCGGTGAGCTTGCGCATCTCCTCCTGCGCGAGGTCGGTCGCCTTCTTCTGTGCGTCGGCGACCGCGACCGCGATCAGGTCCTCGAGCATCTCGATGTCCGCGGGATTCACCACGCTCGGGTCGAGCTTGACGGCGCGTACCTGGCCCTTGCCGTCGGCCGTGACCGACACCATGCCACCGCCGCTGACCCCGGTGACGGTCATGTTCCCTAGCTCATCCTGAATCTGCTGCAGCTTGCCCTGCATCTGCTGCGCCTGCTGCAGAATCTTGGTGAAGTCGGCCATGGAGAGAAGCTATTCTGCGTGGCGGAGTTAGACAATGACGATCGCGGATTGCTGATTGCGGATTGCGTATCACCCCGCAATCAGCAATCAGCAATCCGCAATCATCTATTCGAGTAGCTCGAGATCCAACGCCTCGATCGCGGCGTCCAAGGCGGGATCCTTCTTCCTCAGCATCTGCGCGCGTTCCTGCCGAGCCTGATCCTCGGTGAGACGCTTCGGGACATCCGGGGTGGCCACTGTTGGTTGCTCCACGCGGCGCACGACGAGCTTCGTGACACCATCGAACGTGCCGGCCACCGCGGACAGCACCTCGGGAGCGCCGCTCTCGATCGTCTTCTCGAAGATCTCGTTCGGCTGCTCGAGCTGAACCGTGATCGTGCCCTGCGCCGATACTGCCACCGGAAGGGCGTGCTCGAGCGCCGAGACGAGCATCGGGCGTCCCGTCGATCGCACGCGGTCGACGATGTCGCCCCACCGCTCGCACAGGACGTTGAGATCGAGCGCGGCACGGGGGGCTGGTTTGGGTGCCGCACCTGGGCCATCGGCGCGCGGTGCGGCAGCTGGCGTTTCCGCGCGGCGGGGGGATGGTCGCGGCGCATCCGGCACACGTCGGCTCGTCGACGGAGTACTGGTCTGCGCGCCGCCACCGTCGCCGATCCCACGGAGCAAATCCTCGAGCTCCACCGTGCGATCGAGCAGCGCAAACCGCACCAACAACGTCTCGAGCAGGAGCTGCTGTTGGGAGCTCTTGCGATAAAAGGGCTCGATCTCCGCGATCGCACCGAGCATTCGCAGGAGATCTGGCGCCGTGAATCGATCACGTCGCGCGCGCAGGGCCGCACGGGTCTGCTCCGACACGTCCGGTGCATCGCCCCCGAGGGTGACGGCGAGCTGCGCGCGCAGCAGATCCGCGAGCCCGGCGAGAAACACCGCGAAGTCGATTCCCGACTCGGCCAGACGGCCGACCGCGGGGAAGACATCGACGGCGCGCCGCTCGGCGATGAGCTCGAGCAGGCCGAGATACTCATCTTCCGGTACGAGCCCGAGGGCGCTCCGCACGGCGGCGGCCGTGAGGCGACCCTCCCCCATCGACAGCACCTGGTCAGTGAGCGAGAGCGCATCACGCATGGACCCGTCGGCGGCTCGAGCGATCATTCCCAGCGCATCGTCATCTGCCCCCACGCCCTCGGCGGCGAGAACGGTCGTGAGGCGCTCGCGCACTTCGGCAGGTGAGATGCGCTTGAAGTCGAAGCGCTGCAGCCGGCTCATTACGGGTGCCGCGGCCTGCGTGATTCGCTGCGGATCGGTGGTCGCGAACACGAAGATCACACGTGGCGGCGGCTCCTCGAGAATCTTGAGCAGCGCGTTCCATGCCTCACGAGTGAGCATGTGCGCTTCGTCGACGATATAGACCTTGAACCGTCCCTCGGCGGTCGGCGCGTACATCGCGCGCTCGCGTAGCTCGCGGGCGTCGTCGACGCCACGGTTGGAGGCCGCGTCGATCTCGATGACGTCGAGACTGGCCGAGCCGCTCCAGATGCGCGTGCAGGAGGCGCACTCGCCACACGGTTCACCCGCGCCTGCGGCGCTGGCGACCTGAGCTTCATCGGAAGGCTGCGTGCCTTCGGCTGGCACCCCTGCTCCGGGTGCGCGGCGCTCGCAGTTGAGCGCCATGGCGAGCACCCGAGCCAGCGTCGTCTTCCCGACCCCCCGCGGGCCGCACAGCAGGTAGCCATGCGCCACGCGCCCGCGCGCGATCGCGCCCTTGAGCGTATTCGAGACGTGCGATTGCACCGCGACGTCGGCGAAGCGCTTGGGGCGATACTTTCGGGCGAGAGCGAGATACATGGGGGCGAAACGGGGCGGGAGGAGCTGCTGCCGAAAGATACGCCGCCGAAATGGAAACGCGCGAGGCCGGATCGATGTCCGGCGCCCGCGCGAGTGCCTCAGGTCTTACGGGGCAGCGTCCACCACACGTACCGCTGCTACCTGCGGGGTCCTGACGGGATTAGTGAGCTCGCGCCCCCCGGGACCTGAGGCACTGAGAAATCTAGTCGGTCGCGAGGTGGGTTTCAACTCAAAAGGTGATCGAAGTGGCAGGGTCGTCGAGGTGATCGAGGAGATTTACCTGGATCACCTCGACTACCTGGACATCCTCGACTCGGCCATGCGCTCGACGACCTCCGCAACAACCGTCCCCGCCGTGCGTACCGCGCTTTCGTCGACATCGAGGTGCGTCACCGCGCGAATGCGCGACGACGACCAGGGCGTGAGGAGCACGTCATGGCGTGCGGCTTCCGCAACGACCGCAAACGCATCGATCGGGCTGGGGAGATCGAGCATGATGATGTTCGTGTCCGGTGGAACGACGTGCGCGTTCGCGACGCCGTCCACGATCGATGCGTAGAGGTTCGCCGTTTCGTGATCCTCGGCGATGCGCGGCAAGTGCGCATCGAGCGCATACAGCGCCGCCGCCGCGAGAATGCCCGACTGTCGCATGCCGCCCCCAAACCGCTTGCGCACCGACCATCCCTCGGCGATGAGGTCACGCGGTCCGGCAAGCGCGGCGCCCACGGGGCAGCCGAGTCCCTTCGAGAAGGACACCATCACGGTGTCTGCGACCGAGGCGAGAGTGGCGAGGGTCTCTCCGCTTGCCGCGGCGGCGTTCCAAAGCCGCGCGCCGTCGAGATGGACAGGGAGCGCATTCGCGCGTGCAACGCCGGCGATCTCGCGCATGGCCGCGAGCGACGTCACCCGGCCGCCCGCTCCATTGTGCGTGTTCTCGAGGCACACGAGCGACCCTCGTGGGACGTGCGGCGATGTTGGCCGGATCGTGGCCGACAATGCGGCGGCATCCATGACCGGATTGCCGGCGACAGGCCGGACTTGTACGCCGGCGAGCGCGGCGGCTCCAGCCACCTCGTAATGCAGGATGTGCGCGCCGGCATCGAGCAGTATCTCCGTCCCCGGGCGCGACAGGAGCCACACCGCGGCCTGGTTGGCCATCGTTCCGCTGGGGAAGAAGAGCGCCGCGTCCTTCCCCAGAAGCTCGGCGACGCGCTGCTCGAGACGTCGTGTGGTCGGATCCCCGTCGAGGACGTCGTCGCCGACCTCTGCCTCCGACATCGCACGACGCATGGCGGGCGTCGGCTTCGTCACCGTGTCGCTTCTCATGTCGATGCGCATGCGCTGAAGATGCGCGCACAGGCCATAAAGACAAACCCGCCGGCTCACGCCGGCGGGTTCGTGTCGCATCGCATCCCGCGTCTACGGCTTGGTCTTCACGGTGGGAACTTTCATGGTCACCGTGTCCTTGCCGACGGTGATCGAGCTGTCCGTCACATCGACATCCGGTACGACGACACGCCGAGTCTCCGTGCCGACGGTGATTTCCGCATCCGCGGGATCCGTCACGCGAGTGGTGTCGCCAATCGTGTCGATCTCCCCTGCATCGGTCTCATCGCGAGTATCGACACGACATGCCGCAAGCGTGATCAACCCGACGACGGCGGCGGTAAGCGTCCTGTGTCGCACGTGGTTCCTCCGGTGGTTTGCGACGCTCCATGGAGGCAACCTTCGCGCCACGCTCAATCCTCGAACGTTTCCCGCTGAAGCCTCCTAACGCGGCGCAGCTCATAGACCTGACCGACTTCGCCCCCGAGGATGAAGATCACCGCCGCGTAGTAGACCCACGTCACGAGGATGACGATGACATAGAGCGTTCCCGTGTAAAGGCCGCCCGGCTTGAAGGACTCGAGAAACGCCGTGAAGCCGTACTTCGCCAACTCGAACATCGTGCTCGTGAACGCGGCGGCGATCAGCGCGGCCTGCCAGCGAATGCGGCGCACGGGAAGAAACTTGTAGAGCGAGAAGAACATGAGGACGAGCACCGCGTACGCGAGGGTCCATCCGACGTAGAATTCGAGAGTCCCCATCACATCCTGCGCAATCCCCAGACGCGAGAGCGCGCTGACGCCACGCGTGGTCGCCAGCGTGAGATACGCGCTGAGCACCGTGTTCGCGGCAAAGAGCAGCGATGCGAGCACGGTAATCTTGATGTCGAAGATCTTTCCCTGGATGATCCCTCGCTCCTGCTCGATGTCGAAGATCTCGGCCAGGACTGTCCGCAGGGATCCGAAGAGACGCGTCGAAAACCACACGAACCCGATGGCACCGAAGAGGCCCACCTTGCCGCGGGCAGCGATGATCTCGTCGATCAGCTTGCGGAGCGGCGAATCGGCGCGCTCGGTACCCGGCGGCAGCAGGCCGTCGATGAAGACCCAGACGCGCGACGTCGCGTCGGCCGCGGTCTGGTCGAGCAGGTAGCCGAGCGCGGAGAAAAGAAGGAGGACAAAGGGGACGGCGGCGAGGAGGAGGTTGAACGAGACACCACCCGCCAGAAAAAAGATCCCGTCCTCGCCCGCGTTGTCCCAGACGCGCTTGGCGTAGTCGCGAAGCGTCCACCCGATCCGCTTCGGAAGCGACCGGCGCGGCATGCGTTAGGCGCGGCGGCGGCCGGGCGCCCGTTGGGCGGGCCGCCGCTCAGCCTTCGGCTTCGTCGAGATCCTCGTCGAGGTCCGCGTCCACTGCTGCTTCGACGCGGCCGCGGCGTCCGCGCGACTCGCGGGCGACGTCAGCCCCCGCCTGGTAGGCAGCCTTGCTCTCGGCAATGCGCCGCTCGAGGTCTTCTCGCGCCTGGTGCGCGGCTTCGCGGCCCGCCTCGATGGCGCGCTCCGCCTGTCGCCGCTTGAGCTCGAGGGCCGAGCGGGCCGCCTCGAGCTTGTCCTCGACCGTGCGGCGGGCGTGCTCGTACCGGTCGGTGACGTTGTCGGCCAGCTCGCCCGCCTTTTCGCGCGCGGCGCGCTTCACCTTCCGCGCCTCACGCCGCAGCCGCCGCCGCGTCTCGAGACCGGAATCGGGCGCGAGCAGCAGTGCCACTCCTGCGCCCAGGGCGATGCCGACCAGAAAGGAGCCGAAGCTCCCGCTGGTCCGCTCAATGACTACGTAGGCTTCGTCGTCGTACTCGGATCTCGACATACGGTGCGCTCTCCTAGCGTCGCTTTTTCGCTTTCGGTTCTTCCTTTTTCGCTTTCGCCGCTGGCGCGCTCACGGGCCGCTTCTCCGCCCGCGGGCCGCCATCGGCGCCGTTGGAACCCAGGAGCCGTGACAGCTCGCCGCGCAGCTCGCCGGTGGACGTTCCGAGCAGCTTGGCCGACCGGTCCACATCGCCCCCCGTGGACGCGAACGTCCGGAGGATCAGCTGTCTCTTCGCGTCAGCAAGGGACGAGCCGACGGGAACGCTCACCACCGCGGGGACCTCACCACTCGCGCGAAGGTGTCGAGGCACGATGTCGGCCGCGCCAATCGTCGAGCTCCGCGACATGATGACCGCACGCTCGACCGCATTCTTCAGCTCCCGCACGTTGCCCGGCCAGTTGTACGACAGAATCCACTCCCAGGCGGCGTCGTCGAAGGCGGTGACCTTCTTGTTGTTCTGGCGGGAGTACCGAATGAGGAACTCGTTCGCCAGCAGCTTGATGTCGCCGACCCGCTCTCGAAGGGGTGGCAGATAGATCGGGACGACCGCGAGGCGGTAGTACAGGTCCTCGCGAAGCTCGTTGTCCGCGAGCGCCTTCTCGAGATCCTTGTTGGTCGCCGCGACCACGCGAATGTCGACGTTGATCTCCCGTTTGCCCCCCAGCCGGCGCACCTGCCGCGACTCCAGCGCGCGCAGGAGCTTCACCTGGATGTCGGTGGGCATCTCGGCGACTTCGTCGAGGAAGATCGTTCCGCCGTGGGCCAGCTCGAAGGCACCCTGCTTCTCGTTCGTGCTTCCAGTGAACGCGCCTTTCTCGTGGCCGAACAACTCGTTCTCGAGAATGTCCTTGGGGAGCGCCGCGCAGTTGAGCGCGAAGAACGGACCCTTCTCGCGGTCGCTCTTCGCGTGCAGCGCGCGTGCGACCAGCTCCTTGCCGGTTCCCGACTCGCCGAGGATGATGACGCTGGCAGTCGACGGGGCCACGGCCTCGATGAGCTGGTACACCGAGCGCATCTGCTCCGACTGTCCGGTGAGCTCACCGTAGTGCGTGAGGTTGGCGAGCTCGCTGGTCAATGCGCGGTTGGTCTGCTTCACGACGAATTTGTCGACGGCTTTTGGGATGAGGGCCTTCAGGCGGTTGAGCTTTTCACTGTTGAGCGGCTTCTCGATGTAGTCGTAGGCGCCCTGGCGCATTGCCTGCACCGCCGAGTCGACCGTCGCCTGCCCGGTGATGATGATGCACTCGGTGTGTATCTCGCGCTGCTGCATCTCCTTGAGCAGCGCGAGCCCATCGAGCTTCGGCATCTTGAGGTCGGCGAGAACGACGCCGTACGCCTCGGTGGACAGCCGCTCCAGCGCCTTCTGCCCGTCGACGGCGACATCGACGGTGTACCCCTCGTCCGACAGGATGGCGCTCAAACCATCGGTGATCGCGCGCTCATCGTCGGCGATCAGAATCTTCGCTTGCTGCTTCGTGGTCATTCGGTCTCGGCACGGCCGCGCGTGCGCGCGGGAAAGAGCAATGTCGGGCCGGACGGCTCCGATTGAAGCCGTACCCCGACAGGAAGTTTCGGCGTGGCTCGCGGCCCCGTGAAGCGGGCGGCAACCCGATCGCCATCGCCCGCAATGTGGAGACGAATCGCGACCCCCGGTGCCAGCATCTCGTCGAGTGTAGCCGCCAGTGCGGCTCGGGCGTCGTCCGCGGCGATGTCGATACCCGTGGACCCCTCGCTGAGGTCCATGGAGACGCTCCCGCCTTCCGCGCTGGCGAGGGCATCGTACAACGTGATCACAGGTCCTGCCAGCATCGCCAGATCATTTCGCGCCGGTCGGGCGAGCGCGAGCAGCGCATCGATCAATCTGGAAACACGCTCCAGCTCACCGGCCGCCGCTGTCGCAAACGGCAAAACCGCCGGCGACTCGACAGCCCCCCGCTCGCACCGTGACCGCACCACCTCGAGGTTGACGGCGACCGCGTTCAGGGGATTCCTAATCTCGTGCGCGACTCGGCCGGCCAGATTCTGTAGCGCTCCCAACCATTCGCTGGATGAAGCGTCAACCTCGGTCATTCGCCGGCATCGGGGTCATCCGGCGCCGCAACCACTGCGGGCGTGAGGCCATCCGGCGCACGGCGATGCTGTTCGGCTGGCGACACCCATTTCTTTACCAGGTCCGCCGTCCCGACGACCGCCAGCTGCTCGAACAGGAACGAGAACTTCTCGTCGTACACCCGCCCGAGCGGCCCACGAACGGAATCCGGCAGGTCCCACAGCTCGCGCTTGAACGGTCCAAGCGCCTTCTTGCGTGTCTTGTAATAGAACTGATCCGCGGAATCCTTGGGCTTCCGCTCCTCCGCCGCGTTCTCATCCAGCCACTTGTAGATCTTCTCCCGCATGCTGCCCGGGATGTGATCGTACAGCAGGTTCTGGAAATTGGTGGCGAGGTGAATCTCGCACGCGCCCACGCGCGGGAACGCGTTGAAGGCGTCGTCAGGCAGCGTCGATGCACCATGCTGCACCGCACCCGCCAGCCCGTATTCCTTTTGAGAGACGAGCGACAGCTCCTCCAGCGCCTCCAGGTCGAGCTTCACGTCGGCCATCTTGCCATCGGGGAGGACGACGCCGCCGTGTGATGTTCCCGTCTGCACGCTGATCTTCGAGAGGCCAACGGCTTTCTTCCCGAGGCGATCGCGGAGGGTGCGATTGTAGCCCTCCATGAACGCCCGCAGCTCGTGGACGTTCGAGTTCTGACCGCCCACTTCGCCGATCTCGCCACCGACCGAGATCGTCACGTCGTCAGGCTCGATCTCGCGAATGTACGAGGTGATCTCGACCGCCTGCTCGTAGTTGAGACGCTGCTGCTCGTCGAGCGAGGGCTTGGCGATGTCCACCAGGGTCGACGTGTCGACATCGATGTTGTAGAAGCCGGCCGTCACCGCTTCGAGCGCCAGCTGCTTCACCGCCGCGACTTCACCATCCGGGTCCACGACGAACTTCTTGGCGTTGACCTGGAAATGGTCACCCTGAATGAACACCGGACCGCGAAACCCTTCGCGCAACGCGGCCGCGAGGATGACGGCGACGTACTCCGAAGGGCGCTGATCGGTGTAGGCGATCTCCGAGCGCGCGATCTCGAGGATGAACGCGCCCGCGTTCAGGCGAATCGCCGTGCGGAATATCGAGCGCGCGGTGTCGTACGTCATGCCGCGCACGTTCATCGCCGGAACGGTCCAACCGCCGGGCGCGTCGCCACGCCCACGGGCGAGGTAGAGGTCGTTGATCGACGCGGCCCGCACGCCGACTTCCTGTCCGATCTCCCATATGAGCCACCGCGCGTGGTCGCGCGCCTGCCCCTGACCGAAGACCGCCTCTCGCACCAGCGCATCCATCGCCGGCGACGCGAGATCCTTCTCCCGCGTCACGACGACGTGACCATTGTCGACGCGAACGGCTCCTCCCACGGTCTGGGAGGTCCGGGTCGCTTGACTGTGCATCCATCCTCCAAAGAAGTGCCTTGCCTGACGTACTTTGGGTGGGTCGGGTGCGTTCGGCAAGGGCGATGCTCACACTACCGATTTCGGATCGGGCTTGGGGAGCGCGTCCCATTCCTGTCGCGCGTCACGCGCATCCGGTCGCCCCAGCATGCCGTAGGTGTAGCGTTTCCCGAGCTCGACGCCCGGTTGGTCGAGCGGATTCACCTC
The DNA here is from genome assembly GCA_035249985.1 of Gemmatimonadaceae bacterium. Taxonomy (GTDB): domain Bacteria; phylum Gemmatimonadota; class Gemmatimonadetes; order Gemmatimonadales; family Gemmatimonadaceae; genus JAICNG01. Next base: position 26,785 of record DATFFP010000074.1, on the reverse strand, counting down.
GTACAGCGCGCCTGCGATCACCGTCGCGATCGCGAGCATCATCAGCATCGAGCCGACGTGCCACGCGTCGAGCTTCTCGCAGGTGATCGTCATGTTGGGACGCCCGCGTCGCGCCAGCGCCCCCGCGGTTGCCCGTCGCTCGACGTCGAGCAGCTCCCCGAGCGAGTGTCCGCCGAGATACGCGAGCTCGGGAACGTCCTGATGCAGCTTCGGGATTGTGATATCGGTCGAGCGCGCGCCGACGGCGATGAAGGTCACGGTTTTGTCGAGCGGGCCCTCCATGAACAGCTGCACCTGCGAATGCTGATCCGTCGCGCCGAGCGCGGGAATCGGTGTGGGACCCACGCTGGTGCCGTCGGCCTTCGTCTTTCCCAGGCTTTCCGCCCACAGCTGGACGAACCAGTCGCCGACGTCGCGCAGGTTGTCGCTGTACGGCATGATGACATGCGTGCCCAGCTCATGCCGCGTGTCGGCGAGCCACTGGAGCACGGCGTACAGGGCCGCGGGATTCTTTCGCAGCTCGCGCGCTCCGCACCGCTCGGCCATGTCGCCCGCACCCGCCATGAGCGCCTGGATGTCGATACCGATCAGCGCCGCGGGAAGAAGTCCCACCGCAGACAGCACACTGAAGCGACCCCCGACGTTGGACGGGATGTCGAGCGTCGGGATGGACTCCTCACGCGCAATACGACGGAGCGAGCCTTTCTCGGGATCGGTGACGAACACCAGGTGCCGCTGGAACTTGTCGCCCAGCGCTTCGATCAGCCGTCCGCGAACCACGAGATACTGCGCCATCGTCTCGGCGGTACCGCCGGACTTGGAGACCACGAGAAACAGCGTTCGGCCAAGCTCGATGCGGCCGAGGAGCTCGGCGATCGTGACGGGATCGACGTTCTCGAGCACGTGCAGACGCGGGAAGTAATCGCGTGCCTCGTCGCCGAGCTCGTTCCAGCGGGTGGACCGGAGCGCGGATCGGAGCGCGATGGGACCGAGCGCCGACCCGCCTATGCCCAGCACGACGATGTCGCTGAACGCCTGCCCTGCCCCCTCGGCGAACTGGCGAATCTGCTGTGTGCTCTCGTGCGCAGCGGGAAGATCGAGAAACCCGAGCTCCCCGCGTCCGCGCCGCTCGTCGAACACCGCCATTGCGCGCGCGAACGAATCGCCTGCGGCCTCCAGCGCGGCGAGGGGGATCCCGCCGGGCACGTTCTCGGCGAGCATGTTCGTGTAATCGAGCCGAAGCGCCATATCAGTCGATCCGAATGGTGAGACCGTCGAACGCCGGGGCGATCCCGGGCGGCAGCTCCGCCTCCAGGTCCGCGTGGCGATTGTCGTGCGTGAGGTGCGTGAGATACGTGCGCTCGGCGCCAAGCTCGCGGGCGACGCGCACAGCCTCCGGGATGCTCAGGTGCGTCGGATGCTCCGTGCGAAAGAGCGCGTTGATGACGAGGACCTTCGCGCCGCGCATCTGCTTCATCGCGGGCGCCGGGACGCTCTTCGCGTCGGTGATGTACGCGAGTGGACCGATACGGTAGCCATAGACCGAGAATGGACCGTGGGGAACTGCGACCGCCATGACGTTCACCCCTCCGAGCTCCACGGATTCGCCGTCGTCGAGCGTTCTGGCGTGCCCCTCGGGCTTCGAGGTCCCGGGGAGCGGGCGAATGCTGTCATCGAAGATGTACGGAAAGCGCCGCGCGAGCCGGTCGAGCGTATCGCGTGCACCGTAGATCGGGAGCGCCGCCCCACGGCGGACGGAGATGGCGCGAAGATCATCGATGCCGTGCGTATGATCGGCGTGATCGTGTGTGTAGAACACGGCGTCGACGCGGTCGATGTCGGCGGCGATGAGCTGCACGCGCAGCTCGGGCGGCGTATCGATCAGGATTTTCGTCCCGTCGTCCGTCTCGACCAGGGCACCAACGCGGGTGCGTCGATCGCGAGGATCGGGAGAGCGGCATACCTCGCAATGACATCCGAGCTGCGGCACGCCGAAGCTCGTGCCGGTGCCGAGGAAGGTCAGCTTCACACCACTTCGACCTTCATCATGTTCGTGCTGCCGGGCTGATCGAAGGGCACGCCGGCGGTGACGACGACACGCTCGCCCGGCTTCGCGAGCCCGCGGTGACGTGCCGCCGTCAGCGCATGCCCGACCATCTCGTTATAGCTGGCCGCTCTCGCCACGAGCTCGGGCTGCACGCCCCAGACGAGGGCGAGCTGCCGGTACGTGCGCTCGACGTCGGTCGCGGCGAGGATGGGAACCTCGGGCCGGTGCGACGCGACGACGCGCGCGCTGAATCCGCTCTTCGTGAACACGATGATGAGCGGGACGGCGAGCATGCGAACCGCCGCGACGGTGGCGGCCGCGATGGCATCCTCGGTCTCCACGGGCGCGTCGGCTCGCCGCAGCCGCGCGTGATCGGTCACGCGCTGGCGCGGGGCGGGATGGCTCTCGATCTCGGTGATGATGCGGCTCATCGCGCGGACGGCGAGCTCGGGATACTGCCCCGTCGCCGTCTCCGCCGAGAGCATCACCGCGTCAGTGCCATCGAGGATCGCGTTCGCGACATCGCTCGCTTCGGCGCGCGTGGGGCGCGGATTCTCGATCATCGACTCGAGCATCTGCGTCGCCGTGATGACCGGGCGACCGGTGGCGTTCGCGAGTGCGATGATGCGCTTCTGCGCGATCGGCACTTCCTCGAAGGGGAGCTCCACGCCCAGATCGCCCCGCGCGACCATGACGGCGTCGGTGACGCGCATGATGCTATCGATGTTCGCGAGCGCCGTATCCTTCTCGATCTTCGCGACGACCAGCATGTGAGGCGGGACGAGGCGTCGCAGCCCCTCGATGTCCTTCGCGCGCCTCACGAACGAGAGCGCGAGGTAGTCGACCTCCTGCCCCACCGCGAACTCGATGTCGGCGCGATCCTTTTCGGTGATGGAAGGGGCCGAAACCAGCACGCCGGGAAGATTGATCCCCTTGTGGCTCGACATGGGGCCGCCGTGTACGACGCGCGCGACCACACGCGGTGCGTGCACCTCGAGCACGACGAGATCGAGCAAGCCGTCGTTGATCAGAATGCGATCCCCGACCTTCACGTCGGTTGCCAACTCGCCGTAGGTCACGGGAACATCGCCCGCTCCCGCGACAGCTTCCGGGGCCAGCACGATGTCACTCCCCTCGAGTAGCATGATCGGCGCGGGAAGATCGCCAATGCGGATGCGCGGTCCCTGGAGATCGCCGAGGATGGCGACGGGGCGACCAATCTCTTTCGCGATCGCGCGAACGCCCCGGATGACCTCGGTATGCTGGTCGTGCGTGCCGTGCGAGAAGTTGATCCGCGCGACGTTCATTCCCGCCGTGATGAGCGCGCGCAGGACGGCTGGCGACGACGACGCAGGACCGATCGTGCAGACGATCTTGGTGCGGGCGATATGGCGAGACGTGGCCGAGGATGTCGCGGTCGTCGAGGGTGTAGAGGTGGCTGTGGTGCTCATGCGCCCCTCACCTCGATCACCTCGACGACCTCGACGACTTCGGAAGTCACCTCCCCACCACCTTCTGCTCGAGGCGCTCCAGCAATCCCTCGAACGATTTCTGGAACGAGGCGAGACCATCCACCAGAAGCTTGTCGGTCACGGAGGCGAGTGAGATGCCCGATGCTTCCAGATCGGCGATCGCGCGGCGCTCACGGTCGACGTCTGCATCGACCGTGCGAGCGACGATCCCGTGATCGCGAAAGGCGTCGATGGTTTGCGGCGGCATCGTGTCGACCGTATCCGGCCCGATGAGCGCCTCGACGTACATCACGTCGCGGTAGGCGGGATTCTTGGTGCTGGTGCTCGCCCACAGCGGGCGCTGCACGCGCGCGCCGTTGGCGGCCAGAGCGTCCCACCGCGCGCCCGAGAAGCGCTCCTGAAAGAGCGCATAGGCGAGCTTCGCGTTGGCGATCGCGATACGGCCCTTCAATGCACGCAGGCGCTCGGCGTCACCCGCCGGCATGCTCGCCACGCGCGCATCGATGCGCTTGTCGACTTCCGTATCGACGCGGCTGACGAAGAAGCTGGCGACGGAGGCGATCCGATCGACCGACTTGCCATGGCGGACCCGGTCTTCGAGACCGCCCAGGTAGGCCTCGATGATGTCCGCGTACCCATCGAGCGCGAAAAGCAGCGTGATGTTCACGTTGATACCGTCGGCGATGAGACGGCGTGTGGCAATCGCTCCGTCGCGCGTGCCGGGCACTTTGATCATCACGTTGGGACGGTCCACCAGCGTCCAGAGGCGGCGCGCCTCGGCCAGCGTCTCGTCGACATCGTGCGCGGCCCCCGGTGACACTTCGATCGACACGAACCCGTCGGTGTGGCCGCTCTTTTCGTACACCTGCCGAAACACGTCGCACGCGTCCCGCACATCGTCGGTGGCGATCATTTCGAACAGCTCCCAGGACGTATGCGTCGCGGGGGCGGACGCCAGCTGATCGTCGTACGCGTCGGACTCATTGAGCGCTTTCTCGAAGATCGTCGGATTCGAGGTCATGCCGGTCAATGCGTCACGTTCGATCCGCTCCGAGAGGTCACCACCACGAAGGAGGGACCGGTCGATGTAGTCGAGCCAGATCGATTGTCCGGCATCGTGAAGCGCGTGCAGTGGTGTCTTCGACATGGTTTGGTCAGCAACGTTGGCGTCTCGCGCCGCGATTCGCGGCAGCCCGCCGAAACATATCATCTGCCTGGCTTGCCCGCTCGCTTCCCGCCATCGGGCGTGCCGTGCATCTTCGGCGAGTGGATACGACCCGATCGATTGCCGCTCGCGCTCGCGCTCTTGCGAAGCAGCTCGACGGCACGCTCGTCCCCGCGGTCCCGGTACCGCGCCGGTCGACCGGCGACCTGCACACCGATGCTCAGCGCGCGTACGCCGAGTGGATGGCGAGGCAACCGGTCGGCGGGGTGGCCGTGTGGGCGCATACAGGCCGAGGCCTGCATCTCGACGCGGCCATGCGGGAGCGCGTCCTCTCCGTGTGGCGTGCGGCGTTGCCGGCACCCACGCTCGTCGTCGCGGGGTGCGGGGTGCCGGCCGGAGGCGAGCCGCTCCCCAGCGACGCGCGGGTGCTCACCGACGAGGTGATCCGCAGGACGGTCGCCATGGCCGCGGAAGCGAGAGCCGGAGGTGCGAACGCGCTACTCGTCCACCCGCCCGGCCAGCTTGCATCCCTCCCGGACGCGCCGGGGCGTGTGCTTGCCCTGCACGACGCGCTGGCGGAAGTCGGCCTCCCGCTCGTTGCGTTTCTGCTCTATCAGCGGGCGAGCGGGCTGGAGTACGAAGATCCCCTCCTCGACGAGCTTCTCGCCCTTCCACACGTCGCCGGAGTGAAACTCGCGACGCTCGATTCCGTCATGCGATTCCAGACGGTCGCGAGTCACATGGCCGCAAATCACCCGGACCGGCTTCTCATCACCGGCGAAGATCGCTTCCTCGGGTACTCGCTCATGATCGGAGCTCGGTGTGCGCTGATCGGAATGGGCGCCGCGCGAACGAGTATGCAAGAGGCGCTCGTCAGGGCGGCGGCCACCAACGACCCGGACGCGCTCGTACGCCTGACGAGGGCGTGCGACGCGTTCGCGGCCGCGACGTTCCTCGAGCCGATGGAGGGCTATATTCGGCGCATGCTTTGGGCGTTAGCGGAAGATGGGGTCATCCCCGAGGACGCGTGCCACGACCCGGCGGGACCACCGCTCGACCGGGAGGACCGTGCGCGCGTCGTGAGCGCCATGCGTGCGCTGGACGGCATCGCATGAGACGCGAGCTGCCGGCGCAGGCGCCACTCCCCGAACGGGTCCGAAACGAGATCGCCGACGAGTTCGAGGCGCGCGCCGACAACCCCCTCACGCACAACCTTCGCGAGTGGGCACTCGAACGGTGGGGAGTCGACATCGCCGGGCGCTACGCGGGCCGCAAGATTCGCGTCCCCTTCGGAAAGGCCTCCGGACAGCTGTCGATGACACCCCAACAGGTCGAGGCCGACGCGCAAGCCGGACTCGGCTTCGTCGTGCTGAAGACAGTGATCGCGCAAGACAACAGCGGCGAGCGGGGAATGGCGGCGTGGGCGATCCACGAGACCCACATGCACGTCGAGCGCATCGAGGATGAGGACGGTACGTCGGGATGGACCGTCACGTGGCGTGGTCGTGGCTGGGACAAGCCCTTCTCGAGCTACCTCCGACTTCTCCGCGCCGCGGTGCCAATCGGCGCTGAGCACGACATGCCGGTAGCGGCCTCGGTGAAATACCACCTCCCTGGGAGTGGCGACGAGCCGTTTCGCGAATCCGAGTACCGCTACACCACCCAGGCACTGGCCGCGGCATGGCGCGACGCCGCGGGAAAGGGGGCGCCGATCATCGAGAAGGACTTCAGCCCGACACTGGCCGGTGACGTGCGCGCTGACGAGCGGGACAACGTGCTGCGCTGGCTGCGCGAAGTCCCTCGTCTCGTCGGCAACGCCGGCGCCGGTCCCATCGACCTCGGCATGAAGGTCATGAACGCCCGCTTCGATGACCCTTTTCAGTCGGAGATGCTCGCCGCGCTCGAGGACGCACCGCAGGTCCGCTTTCGCGTGGCGTTCAACCGCTTGTTCGATGAGGAGCGCGGCGTAGCGTACGGCGGTCCCGCGTTGGCGCGACGCAATCTGCAGGCGCTCGATACCTTCATCATGCGGCACGGCGGCCCGCCCCCGGCGCTGTCGGGGACGGGCGACATCCACTCGGGACGCCGCATGATCGAGTACGCGCTGCGTGGCGCCGAGAGCGGACAGATTCATACGTTCTTCCAGCTGCCGCGCTCGCTGTATCGATCGGGATGCGCGTCGCGCACCGCCGCCGCGCTCCACGAGCTCGTTCTCCATCCCCACCACGGCCTCGTGGCGTGGCTCATCGCGCTGGGCGAGATGGGCTGGATCGAGCGGCGCGATGGCGTGCTGCACTTTCTCGACGTCAGCTCGCAGGTTCCCAGCGAGCGTTGACCGGCGCGCTTACGATCGATCGCGCACGACTCTGGGAAGTCGTGCTTCCCCTCGCCGCACCGTTCGCCATCAGCGGCGGCGTCATGCACGTCCGCCGTTCGCTGATCATCGAGCTCCGCTCGAGCGATGGGGCGACCGGATTCGGCGAGAGCGCGCCCTTCGAGCTCCCGTTCTACTCATCGGAGACGATCGACAGCGCGCGTGGGCTGCTGACGAGCGTCCTGCTTCCTCGGCTGCTCGGCCGCACCGTCGACGATCCCATGGCGGCCGACGCGATTCTCCACGCGGGCGTCCGCGGAAATCCATTCGCGCGAGCAGGCGCGGAAACCGCGGTGTGGGATCTGTTCTCCCATCGACGGGGTGTACGGCTCCTGGATCTCATCATCGATGCGCTCCGCGCGATGAGGGTCGGCGAAGACGCGCTCGCCGAGCGGCCCCAGGTGACATGCGGGGTCGCGTTGGGGATTCCCGAGGATGGCAGCACCGCCACGCTGGCGCGGTGGACGCGGGAGGCACTCGCGCACGGATATTCGCGCGTGAAGATCAAGATCCGGCCGGGTTGGGACGTGGAGCCGATTCGCGCCGTTCGGGCGGTGGTGGAGTCCACTGGGCGCGCCGTACTTCTGTGGGCCGACGCGAACGCCGCGTTCGATCTCGAAGACGACGCCGATGCGTTGCGCGCCATCGATGCCGAAGGACTCCTCTTCATCGAGCAGCCGCTCCAGCACGATGATCTGGTCGATCACGCGGCGTTGTCGAAGCGACTCCGCACTCCGGTCTGTCTCGACGAATCGCTGCGTGACGCGCGGTGGGCGCGCCAAGCACTCGCCCTTGGCGCCTCGCGAATCTGGAACATCAAGGTGCAGCGCCTGGGAGGACTCGCCGAGGCGCTTCGTGTCTATGCGATCGCCTCGGCCAACGCCGTGAAGCTGTGGGGAGGCACAATGCCTGAGACCGGCATCGGCGCCCGCTCGATCCTCACCCTCGGCGCGCTACCGTGTTTCGTTTACCCGAGCGATGTCGAGCCGAGCGACCGGTGGTACAAACCGGGGACGGATCCGTTTCCGCTCGTCATGGCAGGCGACGGGACAATGCCAGTGCCAAGTGAAAGGGGCTTGGCGACGTTAGGCGTCGGCGACCGCGTGCAGGAGCATGGCAGGCTGGTATGGAGCTCGTGACGCGAACCCTACTGGCTGCGCAGTGCTTGCGCCGAGTACAGCCGCCCGCCGATCGACACCCAGCGCACGGCCGAAGGCGCATCCGGGATCTCCTTCAGGGCGCCCTGGACGATGACGAAGTCGGCGGGGTCGCCCTCGCGCAGCACGCGCGCGCCGACCGTGTCGCTCGACCCCAGCAAACGCGGCGCGAGGCTCCCGTCGCGATCGAGCGCAGCTCGCACCTCGCGGAGCGCGGCGTCGTCATGCCCCGCAAGGCGCATGGCCACCACGCCCTGCGCGAGCGCGCCAGGACCCCAACCCAGGTCGGACACGCTCCAGCCATCGGCGCGCACGCCGGGAATCACCGTCAGTCCTCTCCCCTGCACCACTGGCACGCCCTTGGCGAGCTTGACCTGCGCCCGGGTGCCGATCTGCGCGATGCGACCATCTTCCACGAGGAGGACCGCGTTACGCCGCGGTCCATCGGAGACGCCATCCAGCACGGTCGCTCCAACGATCGCGAAACGCTCCGACTGAGCGGGCTTCACGTCGTCGGCGGCATTGCGGACCATTCGTAAGGCATCGCGACGCGCCGATGTGAGAAGATAGGGCATCGCCGCTTCCCACCCCTCCCGCAAGGCGAACGTCCCCGACATGCCACCCAGCGACGCGATGAGCCCACCGGTCGTGTCGGCCCACAGCGTTCGCCGACCCCATCCCGATCCGCTGGCCTCGATGCGCTCGAGGACGATGCGTCGGTCGCCAATGAGCACCGAGTCGCGGCCGACGACCGTTAGGTGCACGGCGGAGTGTCCAGGGATGGCGAAGCTGCCGGGCCGATTCGCCCGGTCCCACCGACGGAGCAATCCTCCCCACGGCGACACGGCCGGTGACTCGGGCAGGACGAAGAACCCGGATGGTGTCTTCACCGTTCGCGCCGTCGATCCTGTACCGATCCGCGTGCGTGGGCCCAGAACGGTGACCGTCGCCTCCTCGTTACCGCCGATCTCGAGCTGGCGCGGGATATAGGTCGTGTCGGTGCGCAGCGTGACGATGAGCGGCTTCGTCGAGCCCGCGGCTGATTCCACCCGCGCGACGATCGCGAGGGAGTCCTTCGCTCGCACGAGCTCCCACCATTCGCGTGCGACGCCCTTACCACCGACGTAGTGTCGGAGCGTGCCGCGCTCCGCGACGTGCATCGATGGGTTGAAGGGGACGTTCCGACGGAGGGAGTCACCGGCGAGCACGGGAGCGGCCGCGTCACACGCCACACGCCACATCGTCACATCGGCGGTCTGCACCTGGCGGTCGAAGTCCCACGTCGTTTCAGCAAGGCCGCGCAGCGTGTCGCCTCGATGATCGAGCGACATGTTCACGCCGCTGAAACCCGTCGTCCAGCGGAGCTGGATGCTGTCCGCGCGGCCCATGTTCCACCACGAGTACCGATGCACGCTGGGGGTCGCACCGGGCGCGGGGCGCAGAAGGAGATTCCGCCGCTCGTACGGACGCGTTCCAATCGTCGAGTCGATGAGAATGCGCGATGGCGGAGTGACGATGCGCTCGTCGGGCCCCAGCATGAGGGCTGGTCTCCAAGCGCCCATGCGGACCTCCCAGCATCCGACGACGTCGGGCCAACTGGGGAGTGGCGCGGGAGCAACCCGCACTGGGGCAACCTCGATCGGCTCGCGTGGTCCACAGGCCATCGCCGCCGCAGCGGCGAACAATGCGACCAGGTAGCGCGTGCGCGACCATTTGCTCGTCTTCGGAGCCACCTCGATCCTCCTGGATCCCGTTCTGTCGAGGCGCCCGCCGGGCGCCTTTACGCCGGCACATTGCACAAACCTTGCTCGCGGGCCGTTTCGCCCTGAAACCGTGATGGGAGGCCCTCGTACGGGATTTCGCCCGCTTCCCCGTTCGTGAGGACCCCCGCCGTGAAACTTCTCCGCGTCCTGGCGGCAGCTGCGCTCGCGGCCACCCCCGCGCTGCTCCCGGCCCAGCCGTCGTACCTCGACCTCACTGTAAATGATGTCGGTATCGCGATCGGTGACGCTCCGCGCGTGACGGGGCTGCGCATGAACTTTCGCGATCGCTACCTCGAACGGGTCAATGGCTTCAACATCACGATCTGGACGCCGTACGTGGCAACGGGGGATGTGCGCGGCGTCGCCATCGGCCTCCCCGCGACCGGGGCGTATCGCATCGATGGGCTCGCCGTGGGCGTCGGCGTGGCCGCCGAGGAAAGGCTCCGAGGCATCGCGATTGCGCCGATTGGGGCAGGCTCGGGGCGGGAGATCACCGGCCTCATCATCGCCGGTATCGGTGCCGGCAGCGGCGGTCAGGTCACCGGCATTGGGATAGGAGGCGTCGGCATCGGATCTGGCGGCGGCATTCGCGGCCTGATGATCGGCGGCGTCGGGGTCGGCACGGGCGGCCGCCTCACTGGTATCACGATCGCGGGGATTGGCGCGGGCGCAGGGGGAGGCGTCGACGGCCTCACGATTGCCGGACTTGGCGTGGGCAGCGGCGGCCATCTGCGGGGAGTCCACATCGCCGGCCTCGGCGTCGGCGCCGGTGGCGGGGTCTCCGGGCTCAGTATCGCGGGACTCGGAATCGGCTCCGGAGGAGGGATTCGTGGGCTCGCCATCGCTGGCGGAGGCGTCGGATCGCCGAAGATCTCCGGGATCGTGATCACCGGCATCGGCGCGGGAACGCTCGACTTCAACGGCGGCGTGATCGCGCCGTTCTACTTTCGGATCGAGCGGGAAGGATCGATGCGCGGGGTATCGGTGAGCGCGTTCAACCGACTGAGTGGCGTGCAGCACGGGCTCACGATCGGCGTGCTCAACATCGCGGAGGAGTTGCGCGGGCTTCAGATCGGGCTGATCAACATCGCGCGCGGCAATCCCAAAGGGCGTCGCGTGCTACCGATCGTGAACTGGGGCTCGCGCGACTGACGCCTGCGTCGCGGCGGGCACACCGCGAACGAACTCGATGAAATCGGAGGGGCGCGGCTCCGCGCCGGCATCGCGAACCATCAGCGTGACCTGCCCGCGGTGGTAGCTCCCGTGCAAGGTCACGTGCAGGAGAATGTCCTCGATCGGCGTGTCGAACTCCTCCCCGGCACTGTTGCGATAATGCACTGTGCGTCGAAGGTCGTTGCTCGTGAGGCGGTCGACGTACGCGCTGAACCCCCGGCGATTCTCCGCGGCGAGCTTCGCACACTCCTCGAGGGTCAGCGTGGGCCACACGGCGACCGATCTCGGACGCTGCTCGAGCCTCGTAAGCCAGACGTGCTCGGCACCTAGCACGTGCGCGTAGATGTCGAGCGCGCGCGGCGGGACTCCCGCCTGGCGGAGGGACTCGAGGACACGCTCGTCCGCCCACGCCATGTGATCCACGAGCGGTCGAAGATGGTTCACGTCCCCACCGTCAGAGTCGCGCGGGCTCTCGGACTGTTCGATCGTCGATCACGTTGCCGGTGTTGAGCGTCCCCGCCGGCTCGAACAGCACGACTTCGACCTCTTGGTCGGCGACCGGACGGTGCTCGACACCGCGCGGGACGACGATCATTTCGCCGGCTCCGAGCTCGACCGTGCGGTCGCGAAACTCCATGCGAAACCGCCCCCGGTGAACAAGAAAGAGCTCATCTTCGCGGTCATGGTGATGCCACACGAACTCACCGCGAAACTTGACGAGCTTCACATGCTGCCCGTTCAGCTCGGCGACGATCCGGGGGCTCCAATGCGTGTCGATCGCCGCGAACTTCTCCCGAAGATCGATCCCGGTCATGTCAGTCTCCCGCGCGGGCCTGCGTCGACAGCGGCGGACACGCCGCGCCGATCGCTGCCACAATCTCTCCGCGTGAGCGTCCGGCTGTCCAGCCGTAGGCGGTCTCGAGCTCGTCGGCGATGCGGGCGAGCACGTTCTCGCGGGGATATCCGATCGCGAGATCCCACTGCGCCTCGGCGCAGAATGCGTCGGCCTCGGAGCGCAGCTTGCCGTCAACCGTGAGGCGTGCAGCGTACGATCGCACCGCCCCCATTTCCTCGCACTGCGCCGCGTGGGCGCGCTCGTGAATCTCGGCGAGCGTGCGGGCGCGACCGCTCAGGGTGGAATCGATTCGGGTAACGGGGCCAACGAACGGGAGACAGATCGTCATCCCATCGAGCCCCTTCGGAAGCGGAGCGCGCGCGGCCGCCAGCGAAAGTGCGAGCAGACCCGGAGCCAACAGCCAAACCACTCGACGCGCGGAGATGCGGCGGTTTCGCGCCACGGTGTGGAGCCGATGCGTCACGAACAGGTGCGATCCCGGCATGGCCGCGTTCCCTCGACGCCCGTTTTCGGGCACTCGACGTGGAGGGTGCTGTGAAACTCCGCTTATGCAGCACGTAGCAGGTCAAGAAGCGCGCCGAACACGACAATCGATCCCCACACCGCGAGCCCGATGAGGACGAGGAGCGCGAGCAGGATCCCGCCAACGGCCAGCGCGCTCGCCCGTTTAGTGGTGGCCGGCCGCTCGCGCCACGACTCCAGAAGGCGCACGTTACGCGTGTTTGCCCGCCAGGCGACGTCGAAGACATCGCCGATGATGGGAATCGCGCCGAGCACGACGTCGATGGCCACGTTCGCGAGCATCCGGCCGAGGACCGGTGCGGGCGCGCCCGACCGCGCCGCCTGGAGAATGATGAGGCCGGAGAACAGGCCGCCCGCGACGTCGCCCCCGCCAGGAAGAAGCCCGAGGAGCGCATCGAGGCCGATGCGAATGTTCGTCCCCGGAATGCGAATCGCCTCGTCGAGCACGCGCGCGAGGTCGCGCATGGGGCTGCGCTCAGTCGGCGAGGTCAGGGCGTCCCTCCAGGCGAATCATCGTCGCGGTCATGATCGCGACGTCGCGCTCCTCGGAGCCGTTGACCGCCCTGACCGTTCCTTCACAAATAGTCAGGGTCCGTCCCGCCCGTCGCACGCGCCCGCTGGCAAGAAATCGTTCACCGCGTCCGGGGGCGAGCAAATTGACCTTGAACTCCACGCTCATCACCCCGGAGCCCGACGGCATCAGTGACAACGCCGCATAGCCGCATGCGCTGTCGGCGATGGACGCTACGGCGCCGGCGTGGAGGACGCCGTGCTGCTGCGCGAGCTCGTCACGCCACGGAAGCTCGATGACGACTTCGCCGGGCGCGACCGACACGATGCGGGCGCCCATCGTCCCCATGAAACGCTGGCGTGCGAAGGAATCGCGAACGCGGCGCTCGTAGTTGGGATCGGGTGACGAGCGCGACACGCGTCAGACGATGGTGAGCTTGAAGTACAGCTCGCCGCCGGGATACTCGGGTGAGCGATCCCATCGGCGCTGAGCCTCCGAGACCATGTCGCGCGCGGTCGCGATGGAGGCGGACGCGTCGAGCGGCAGCGCGAACGATCCCTGGTGCATGAGCGACTTCGTGCGCGTGCCATCCGCGAGGCGCACCCATCCCTCCCAGGATTCGATGCGCAGGCCGGCGCGAGCGAGGTGGTCGAGCGCGGTGAGCGCATCGTCGTGGCGCATCACCACGTCCTGTTTCGAGAGCGAGCGCGCCGCGAGCTCGTCTGGCAGGACGGCAAGGTTCGAGGATGACATACACGCAATCTCGCCCGTGCGTGGCGTCACGCGCCAGTCGCCGGTCGCCCCCGCTTACGGTCCGCCCAGGGTGTAACCGCGCGCCATCGCGACCGCGACGAAGACCATGACCACGATCAGGAAGGCCTCGATCGTACTGATGCGCGCGATGCGACGTGCCGCGCCGAACGCCGCGGTCTGGTTGCGTCCCATCGCGCGCCGCCAGCGAATGAGCGTGACCATCGGCCAGACCTCGAGCACGAGGACGAGCAGGAACAGCCCCATCTTGATGTGAAAGAGCGGATTCTGGAGATAGTACGAGGTAGCCTTATCCGTGCCGACCAGGAGGCGGGTGAGCCCCGTTGAAAGCCACAGGACGGCGGCGGCAGCCCACCATGCGTCGGCAGCGAACGCGCGACGTATGGCGGCTCCGTCGACGATGCCGCGGAGCGCGCGGCCGCGCGCCCAAACCGCACCGAGGCCGATTCCCAACGCAAGTAGATGTGTCGCGGCAAGCAGGAGACGCAGCACGCGCTAGCTCCTGAGGTTGAGGGGCCGGTACAAGTCGCGCAACCATACATCCCAGAGGGGGGGCCTGCAATGCGGGAAACGCCGGTTGCGCATCGCGGGTCGCGTGGCCACGTTGAGAAGCAGGCTTTCTTCTGCCCACGTCAGGAGGTCGCCCATGCCCGGCACGATGCCCTCCATCGACCGCGATGCGCTCACGCGTTTGCAAGCGGGAGACGAGCAAGCGCTGCGACGCATCTTCGACGACCACTTCTCTACCCTCTCGCAGGAAGCGGCGACCGTGCTCGAGGATCCGGGCGGTGCGCCGCGGGTCGTCGAGAACGTTTTCGTTCGCGTGTGGGACGATCGGACGGAGTTCGAGTCGCCCGAAGCGCTGGAGTCATTCCTTCACAAGGCGACACGCGAGGCCGCTGCTCGCGCCCAGAGCCGCCGCGCCTCGCTGCATCGATTCGAGTCGCACGAAGGTGTGCACGCGCACGGCCCCTCGCACCGACGCGAGCCGACGACGGCTGCCGAAGCGTGGTCGCACGTCGAGCACACGATTCACGCTCGCGAGCATCGCGGCGAGACGCTTCACCAGATGGCCGATCACTCGCGGCACGCGGCGGCCGAGCACGTGGGCGGGATGACGAAGCGCAAGCCATGGCTGTGGCCCGCCATCGGACTCGCGGCCGTCGCACTGGTGATTCTCACGCCGATCGTCCTCATCGATCGCGCGAGCGAGGATCGCGCGGTCACGGCGGGACTGCGCTCGCGGGAAGCGCGCACGCTCACCGCACGACAGGGGAGCCGCACCGCCCTCCGCCTCGGCGACGGCACCGACGTCACGCTCGGCGGGGACTCGAAGCTCACCGTACCTCCGGGATTCGGTGACCGCCTGCGGGGCGTCGGACTCGAAGGCACCGGATCGTTCGTCGTAGCGCCGGAGCAGCCGCTCGTGTTCCAGGTGCGCGCGAAGGACGTCGTGATCAAGGCCATGGGCACCACGTTCACGGTGCGCGCGTACCCCGATGAGAGCTTCGTCGCCGTTCGCGTGAAGGAAGGCCAGGTCACGGTTCAGGGACAGCAGGACCCACGTACGCTCACCGCGGGTCAGGCGGTGATCGTGGACGCCGAGGGCGCAATCCGGGAGCCGACGCAACAGGAGATCGCTGAAGCCCTCGCGTGGTCCGACGGACGCCTGATAATCAATCAGAAACCGATGCGCGAGGCGCTGCATCACCTTCAGCGCTGGTACGCGCTCGGCCTCGTCGTCCGCGACTCGTCGATCCTCGATCGCCCCGTGACGATGAACGTGTCGCTCGACTCGTCGCGCAACGCGATCGCGGCACTGGAGCAGAGCGCCAACGTGAAGTTCGGATACGAGGGACGGATTCGCGTTCTGAGGGACGGGAGTAAGAAGTAGGGCGCTAAGGGCGCTAGGGGCGCTAAGGGCGCTGAACGACCGCCCCCGTTAGCGCCCCCAGCGCCCTTAGCGCACCTAGCGCCCTTCACATGAACGTCCTCGTCCTCAACGTCGGCTCTTCCACCCTCAAGTTCGAGCTCATCGGGACCGACGCCGAGCGCATCGAGGCGAACGCGGATACGCGGCTCGCCGGCGGCGCGGTGGAGCGCATCGGCGGCGAGGCGGTTCTGTCACTCAATGCGAAGGGACGCGGTGGGCAGCGTTCGGTCGCGCCGCTGCGGAATCTTGCCGCCGCCGTCGAGCACGTTGCCTCGTGGCTGGTGAGCGAGGAGGCCGGCGCCGGTATTGCCTCGCTCGCCGAAATCGAGGCGGTCGGCCACCGCGTGGTGCATGGCGGCGAGGACTTCGCGCGATCACAGCGCATCGACGAGACGGTCCTCAGGGCGCTCGACGAGCTGGTCGAGCTCGCGCCGCTGCACAATCCGCACAACATCGCCGGCATTCGCGCCGCGACCCGCGTGTTTGGCCCGGGCGTTCCACAGGTCGCCGTGTTCGACACCGCGTTTCATCACTCGCTCCCCGAGGTCGCGTTCCTGTACGGTCTTCCGTATCAGCTGTACCGCCGGTACAAAGTGCGGCGCTACGGATTCCACGGGACCTCGCACCGGTACGTGGCTCATCGGTATCGGCAGCTCACCGGTCAACCGCGGGAGGGCACACGCCTCATCACCCTCCACCTCGGCAACGGCGCGTCGGCGTGCGCGATTCTCGGTGGCGATTCGATCGACACGTCCATGGGGTTCACGCCACTCGAGGGGCTCGTCATGGGGACGCGGTCGGGCGATCTCGATCCCGCGATCCTCGACTTCGTGGCGAGCAAGGAGGGGCTCACTCTCGCGCAGATGGAGACACTGCTCAACAAGCAGTCCGGACTTCTCGGCCTCTCCGGGCTTACCCCCGACATGCGCGAGCTGCTCAAGGAGATCGAGGAGCACGACGACCGGCGTGCGCGACTGGCGGTGGAGGTCTTTTGCTATCGCATCCGCAAATACATCGGCGCGTACCTGGCAGTGCTCGACGGCGCTGACGCGATCGTCTTTGCCGGGGGCATTGGCGAGAACGCCGCGGAGATCCGGGCGCGCGTCTGCAGCGGCCTCGAGTGGATGGGGATCACCCTCGATCCCGATGCGAATGCCTCGCTCACCAACGGTCGCGAGGGGCGCTTCAGCAAGCCCGACAGTCGAGTGGAGCTGTGGGTGATCCCGACCGATGAGGAGCTGCTGATCGCGAGGGACACCTGGCGAGTTGTCACCGGAGCGCCGTTACGATATTGAACGGCAAAGATGACAGAATGCAGAATACAGAGTTCAGAATGCAGAAAAGTCGTCGCTGAATTCTGTATTCTGCATTCTGTCATCTTTGCCGTCCCTTCGAGACGTACGCGTATAGCAGCCCGATGAGGCCAATCTGGATCATGGCGCCCGGCGCCAGCGCGGGCGTCGCCCCCATCATCGCCTCACGAAAGAGCACCCAGCGCGCCGCGGTCGGAGTCTGCTCGAGCTCGAACTCCACGTTCCCCGTGTAGTGCATGTAGAAGCCAACGAATCCGGCGATGATGAACAGGGCCATCAGAATGCCAAACGCACGCGCGCTCGGGCGATTTGGGGCCACCGTGTGCCAGGCAAGGCCGACCAGTCCCAAGCCGAGCAGTATGAGGGGAACGAGCTGCCACGCGTCCTCGAAATGCTCGATGAGCAGGAGCTCCACCAGGATGCCGGCCATGGCCAGCACCAGGATGACGGCGAGCACACGCCTCACGACGGCGAGGATGGCCTCGCTCGAGCGCGGGTCGACGGTGACCATGTCGCGCCTAACGTCTCACGTCGATGACGTCCGGTGGTCGTAGCGCTTCGACGTGATCACGAGCAGCGCCGCTCCAAGCAGGAGCACGAACGCGGCCGGGAGCAGGAGCCAGGTGATTACCGGGTAGGGCATGCGCTGCGCGAGAAACACGAATAGCGCCGCGAAGAGCAGACAGATGAAGGCCGCGATACGCATTTGCCGCGCGGCGGTGGTGAACGCGCGGTCGCTTCGGGCGAGCAGCGTCTGGACCGCCGCGACATCAGCCTCGCACCGCCCCCGACAGGCGGACATCTTGTTCACCTCGGCGGTGCAGCCCTCGCAGAGCCCGCGGCAGCAGTTGCGACAGGTGGCGACTGCGTCGACGTCGCGGTGGTAGTAACAGCGCATGGTGAAAGCGGAAGGACGGGAAAAAGACGGCTCAATGTCGTCCGATCGCGGCGCAGGCGCCAGCCTCGGGCGGCACTCTGGCGAGGGGCATGACATCGCCATCACATTCAGACACCGTCAACCACCGAGTATAGCCATGCGACACCCCTCCGTTTGCCGCTTTCTCACGCTGTGCACGCTCGCGCTGTCCGCGTGCGCGAGTCGCGCGCAGGACCCGGCGCCCGCGCCCACACCGCAACAGCAACCGGGACAGGCGGGAGAGGGGCAAACCGGGCAACAGCGCCGTCGCGCACGACCCTACGCGCAGGTCGTCACCGACCGGGCGGTTACCGACACCGGTGGCATCACCGTGCACCGCGTCGACGACCGGTGGCTGTTCGAGGTCCCCGATTCACTCATGGGACGGGACTTCCTGCTCGTGAGCCGCATCGCCGGCGTCCCGGCCAACTTCGGTGGATTCCTCTCCGCAGGCACGTCGCTCGAGGAACGCGTGGTGCGATGGGAGCGCCAGCGCGATCGGATCATCCTGCGCACCATCGCGTACGACGCCGTGGCCGATGATTCGCTGCCGATCGCTATCTCGGTTGCAAGCAACAACGTCGGGGCGATTCTCGCCGCCTTCCCCATCGAGGCGTACGGAAAGGACAGCGCGTCGTACGTCATCGAGGTCGGGAGCTTCTTCACCGGCGATACCCCTGCCCTGTCCGGGCTGTCGCCCGCGCAACGCCGACAGTACCAGGTTCGTCGGCTCGATCCGGCGCGCAGCTTCCTCACGGCCGTGAAGGCGTTCCCGCAAAACGTCGAGGTGCGCCACACTCAGACGTTCGAGGCGACCGAGCCGCCGGCCGACCGCGCCAGCGGAACGATCTCGCTCGACATGCGCCAGTCGATCGTCCTGCTCCCCAGGGTTCCCATGCGGCCGCGGTATGCGGATCCACGCGCAGGGTTCTTTGCGGTGACACGCGTGAACTACGGCCTCGACGTTCAAAAAGCGGATTCGCAGAGCTTCATCCGCCGCTGGCGGCTCGAGCCCAAGGATCCAGCGGCGTACGCGCGGGGTGAGCTCGTGGAGCCGGTGAAGCCGATCGTGTACTACATCGACCCGGCGACGCCCACGCGTTGGCGCCCGTACGTGCGTATGGGGATCGAGGACTGGCAGAAGCCGTTCGAGAAGGCCGGCTTCAAAAACGCTATCATCGCCAAGGATCCTCCGACTGCCGCAGAAGATCCCGATTGGGATCCGGAGGACATTCGCTACTCGGTCGTGCGATGGGCGGCGAGTCTGGTCCGCAACGCCGTCGGCCCGAGCACCTCCGACCCGCGGACGGGCGAGATCATCGAAAGCGACATCACGTTCTACCACAATCACATGCGGTCGTACCGCAACCGCCTGCTCATCGAGACGGGCGCGGCCAATCCCGTGGCGCGCACGCTCGACATGCCCGAAGCGCTCATGGGAGAGACGATGCGCAAGGTCATCACCCATGAGGTGGGCCATGCGATCGGCCTGCCGCACAACATGATCGCGTCGAGCTCCATTCCGATCGACTCGCTGCGCAGCGCTTCGTTCGCGAGTCGCTATGGCGTGTCGCTGACGATCATGGACTACGCCCGGCAGAACTACATCGCCCAGCCCGGCGACAGCCTCACGCCAACATCGTTCGTGCGACGTCTTGGTCCCTTCGACGACTTCATCGTCAACTGGGGCTATCGCGTGATCCCCGAAGCACGCACACCCGAAGAAGAGCGTCCCATCCTCGACCGGTGGCTTCGCGAGCAGACCGGCTCCATGCGGTACCGTTACCTGCCACAGTACCTCGCTGGCGTCGATCCTCGCTCGCAAACCGAGGACATTGGCGACGATCCGGTGCGCGCCAGCACCTACGCCATCGAGAACCTCAAGCGGGTGGTGCCGAATCTGGTCGCCTGGACCACCCGCGATGGCGACGACTATTCCGAGCTCAACGAGCTCTACGGAGAGGCGTTAGGCATGTGGGCGCGCTACATGGGACACGTGGTCTCCGTCATCGGGGGTATCGAGGTCGATCTCAAGACCGCCGATCAGGATGGCGTCGTGTTCACCGCCGTCGATCGCGAGCGGCAGCAGGCGGCGCTGCGGTTCCTCGGCGAACAGGCCTTTCGCACCCCATCGTGGCTCGCCCCGGACGACATTCTCGCGCGCATCGGGCCGCCCGCCGGCCAGACGTCACTCGTGGATCGTCAGGCCGCCGTCGTCACGCAGCTCCTCGACACGCGACGGCTCGGGCGGCTCGCGCAGTCGGAGGCGATGAACGAGCGCAACGCGTATCCACCGGCGGTCTACCTCGCCGACTTGCGACGCGCGATGTGGGGCGCCCCGGGGGCGCTCACGACGCCTGACGCGAATCGCCGCACGCTCCAGCGCGTCTACCTCGAGCGACTGGCCGCGCTCGTCGAGCCGCCTGAGCCGCCATCGGGGGGCGGTGGTCAAGGTGGCGGTGGAGGAGGCGGACCGCAGCAGCCGCCATCGCCGCTCCTCGTTGCGCCTAACGTTCCGCGCACCGACCTGCCCGCGCTCGCGCGAAGTCAGCTCCGCGCCATTCAGGCCGACGCGCGCCGCGCGGCCGGCACCGCGTCGTCCGCGGTCGTGCGCGCGCACTGGCAGGACGTGGCGGATCGCGTGGAGAAGGTGTTGACGCCGGACTAAAGGAACGAGGAACGAGGAAGCGGCCGGTTCGACTCCTGGATGCGGGAGCCTCCCGGCCACTTCCTCGTTCGTCGTTCTAGAGCCTCATGCTCTCGATCAGCGCCTGAAACCGTGGTGAGTCCCGGATCGGATCGAAGATAGGGTTCACCCGCAGGTAGGCCACCCAGCCTCGGCGTTCCTCGCGCGCACGCTCCGTCCAGGTCAGCGCCCGCTCGGTGTCCCCGAGCCCGAGGTACAGTGTCGCGAACGCCACCGGTGAGACGTACCCCGTGGCGGCACGCGTCTCGAGATCGCTGCCCAGGGCGAGGGCGCCCTCCCGGTCTCCCTTCCGGCCGAGGACGTAGCCGAGCGTCGCGATCGCGTAGGGGCCGGCCCCGCGGAGCGTGATCGCCTCCCGGAGCACGCGCTCCGCTTCCACGAGATCGCCGTCGGTCGCGAGGGAGAGACCGAGGACGCGGTAGGTCTCCTCGGCCTCGGGATTCATCTCGATCGCGCGAGCGAGATGATAGCGCGCCTGCTCGTACCGGCGCGCGTAGAAGTACAGCCAGCCCAACGTGCGGCGGATGGACACCGAGGCGGGGTCGAGCTCCTGCGCCACGTGGCCTTCGAGCAGTGCCTCGTCGAGTCGCCCGCGTGAGGCGAGCGAGAACGCATGCCACTGGTGCGCTGTCGCGTATCGGGGGTCGAGCTCGATCGCGCGGCGGAACTCCTGGGCCGCACCCTCCCAATCCCAGTCGTAGATGAACCTGCTCCACGCGAGTGACGTGTGCGCCTCGGCGAGCGACTCATCGAGCGCGAGAGCCTTTCTCGCGTATTCTTTCGCGCGCTCGTGCCACTCCTGCACCGGAACGCTGCGGTAGTCGAGCAGCAGCGCAAAGGAGTCGGAGAGTCCCGTATAGGCCAGCGCGTAGTTCGGGTCCTCCCGGATCGCCTGCTCGAAGAAGTCGATCGCCTCGAACACCCCCTCCTGCGACCGCTTGTTCCATGCGTGACGGCCGCGCAGGTAGAGCGAGTGGGCCCGCACGTTCTCGGTGTGCCGTCGCGCAACCGGTGTCTCCAGCGACGCGAATGTCGTCGCGCGCAACGTGCTCACGATCGTGTTCGCGATCTCATCCTGGATGGCGAACACATCCTCGAGCGTGCGATCGTAGCGCTGCGACCAGAGCAGCTGGCCATCGTCGGTGGATGTCAGCTGCGCGGTGATCCGAAGCCGCCCGCCCGCCTTCCGCACCGTTCCCTCGAGCACGACGGATGCGCCGAGCAGGGCCCCGATCGCGCGAACGTCCTGGGCCTTGCCCTTGAGCGCGAACACCGACGTCCGCGACGAGACGCGCAGGCCCTCGACCTTGGCCAGCGCGACGATCAGCTCATCGGTGATGCCATCGCTGAGATACTCGTTCTCGGCATCCGGGCTGGCGTTGATGAACGGAAGCACGGCGATCGTGCGCGGCGCGGCGCGGGCCGTGGACAGTCGCGGGAGTGCGGCCGCGTCGAGCGCCGCCACAAGGTCGCTGACGCTCGCATACCGCGCCTCGGGCGCCTTCGCCAGCGCCTTGGTGAGGACCTGGTCGAGCAGGACCGGAAGCTCGGGACGCACCGCGCGCATCGAAGGCGGCGTCCGCGTCACGTGCATGGCCATGGTCGCACGGCTGTTCGGCCCGCGGAATGGCGGATCACCCGTCAGCATCTCGTAGATCACGCACGCGAGACTGTAGAGGTCGCTCGCTACTCCGAGATCGCGCTCCCCGCTCGCCTGTTCGGGACTCATGTATTCCGGTGTGCCGAGTGCGAGCCCGACCTCGGTGATCGGCTCTGTGCTCTCGGTGGCGCAGGCGATCGCGATGCCGAAGTCGGCGAGCATCGCGTGACCTTCGGAAAGGAGGATGTTCTCGGGCTTGACGTCGCGGTGGACGTACCCGTTGCGGTGCGCGCTCTCCAGCGCGGAGCCGACCTCGTGCGCCACGCGCAGCGCGTCACCCAGGGCGAGGGTATGCTCCCGGTTCAACCGGTCGCGCAGCGATCCGCCCGGCACATAGACGGAGACGTAGTACAGCCGACCGTCGGCCTCGCCGGAGTCGATCAGGGGCACGATGTGGGGATGCGACAGACGCGCGGCGATCCGGATCTCGCGCTGGAACCGCTCCGTGCCTAACGCCCGGGTGAGATCGGGATGGAGCACCTTGATCGCGACGCGACGGGAGTGCTTCTGCTCCTCCGCCAGGTAGACCGTCGCCATTCCGCCATAGCCCAGTGGCCGCTCAATGACGTAGCGGCCGGCCAGGACATGGCCGGGGTCGAAAGCGGCTGGGGACGAGAGCGGCGTGGTCACGACGATACAACGCGCGGAGGGGAGAAATCGTGCGGTCTGCGACCCTTATCATCCGCCGGAGCCGGTGGCCCCGCAAGGCGCGCGGCCGGTCATTTTCGTATCATACGGAATGGCAGAACTGACCGCTCCTCGCGATTGGGATGCGCGCCTCCGCGCCCTGCCCGAGCTGAGCACCGACGAGCTGCAGCGCTACGGGAGGCACCTCGTCCTGCCCGATGTGGGCCTCGAGGGGCAGCGCCGCCTCAAGGCGGGCCGCGTCCTTCTCGTCGGCGCGGGCGGGCTAGGGTCTCCCGTAGCGCTGTACCTGGCGGCCGCCGGTGTCGGCACCCTCGGCCTCATCGACTTCGACGTCGTCGACCTGTCCAACCTCCAGCGGCAGGTGCTCCACGGAACCAGCGACGTCGGCCGATCCAAGCTGGATTCGGCGCGCGATCGAATCCACGACGTGAACCCGCACGTCGCGGTGGACACCTACGAGATGCGGCTGACGTCAGCCAACGCGCTCGACATCTTGAGGGAGTACGACATCGTCGTCGACGGCACCGACAACTTCGCGACCCGCTATCTCACCAACGACGCGTGCGTGCTGCTCGGCAAGCCTAACGTCTACGGGTCGATCTTCCGATTCGAGGGTCAGGCATCCGTGTTCGCGACGGACGATGGACCGTGCTACCGCTGTCTTTATCCCGACCCACCACCGCCCGGCCTGGTGCCGAGCTGCGCCGAGGGGGGAGTGTTCGGGGTGCTCCCCGGGATCGTGGGGACGATTCAGGCGACGGAAGCGCTGAAGCTGCTGCTCGGCATCGGCGATCCGCTCGTCGGGCGTCTTCTCCTGATCGACGCCTTGAGCTCGCGCTTCCGTACCGTAGGGCTCCAGCGTGATGCCGCGTGTCCGGCGTGCGGCAGCCGCGAGATCCGCGAGCTCATCGATTACGAAGCGTTCTGCGGAGCGGCGCGATCGGCCCCGGCGGCGAGCCCGTCGGAGATGACGCCGAGCGACCTCGCGCAGCGCGTTGCTCGCGGCGATGCGCCGGACATCATCGACGTGCGTGAGCCTTACGAGTGGCAGATCGGCCGGATTCCCGGCGCGCGACTCATTCCGCTTGGCACGTTGCATCAGGCGGTGGCCTCGCTCGATCCGAATCGCGACATCGTGGTGTACTGTCACCACGGGGTTCGTAGCGCACACGCGGCTGAGCAGCTGCGCGCCGCTGGCTTCGGGCGGGTGTGGAACCTGGCCGGCGGTATCGATCGTTGGAGCGCCGAGGTGGACGCGCGGGTGCCAAGGTACTAGCCCGCGGAGCAGAATCGCGACGCCGGGCGGCGTTATGGTGATGACGGGGAAAGCGTACGCGACACGATGGGGACGTGTCGTCACGCGAGTACCTCCAGGTCCCGCTTCCGCACCTCGGGCGCTCCTCCGAGCCTGAGCGGAAGCTCCGGTTACTCGAACGAGTCAGGCGTCGCCTTCGAACGCGCGGTTACAGCTCCCGCACGGAGGCCGCGTACGTGGACTGGATCAGGCGATTCGTCATTTTCCATGATCGACGCCACCCGGGGCACATGGGAGAGCGCGAGATAGCGGCGTTTCTTGGCTATCTCGCCGTCGAGCGTCACGTCAGCCCTTCGACACAGAATCAGGCGCTCAGCGCGATCCTCTTCCTCTACCGACACGTTTTGGGTCAGCCAATCGGATATGTCGCGGGTGTCGTTCGTGCGAAGGATCGCCGGCGAATGCCAGTGGTGCTGTCCGAGTTTGAGATTCGTGCGGTTCTCGCGCATCTCAGCGGGGTCTCGCGTCTGTGCGCCACACTTCTCTACGGCAGTGGTCTCCGCGTGACCGAATGCCTCTCGCTGCGAGTCAAGGACATTGATTTCGCGCGCGGCGAGATCGTGGTCCGTGGTGGCAAGGGTGACAAGGATCGACGCGTGCCGTTGCCAGTGGTCCTGGTCCCGGGCTTACGCCGGCACCTGACGCGCGTGCGCGAGAACTTCCATAGGGACCTTCGAGCTGGGGTACGCGGCGCGGCCCTCCCCGGCGCACTGGGGCGGAGCATTCCAAACGCGGACCGCAATTGGTCCTGGCAGTGGGTATTCCCGGCCGGACGCACGTATGTGGAGGCAGGGACGCAGGTTCGACGCCGTCGGCATTTGCATGACACCGCCTTACAGCGGGCGTTCGCGACCGCCGTTCGCGCCGCTGGACTCACGAAGCGAGCCACCTGTCATTCCTTGAGACACTCCTTCGCCACGCATCTGCTCGAGAGCGGCACGGACATCCGCACGATTCAGGAGCTGCTCGGACACGCCGACCTGCGGACCACGATGATCTACACTCACGTGACGAGCCAGGCGGGTTCCCGTGTTCGGAGCCCCGCGGATCGTTTGTGACGAGCGAGGCGAGCTCGTCAGCTTGCTTGCCGAGGGGCTGTACGGCCGCGGGGGTTTCCGGCGAAGCTGTTGCCTCCACCCGAAACCCGCACCATTAGGTTGCTGAGTGTTTGCACCCTATCCCGCATGCACCCGCGCGCGCGGCGGGAATCCAATCGCAGCGTCGGCCGGCGGTTACGAGTGTGCGTCAGCGGGCCGCGCATGCCGTTATGCTGCAGCAATCTTGCATTCATTCATC
Source organism: Gemmatimonadaceae bacterium (assembly GCA_035249985.1). Taxonomy (GTDB): domain Bacteria; phylum Gemmatimonadota; class Gemmatimonadetes; order Gemmatimonadales; family Gemmatimonadaceae; genus JAICNG01. The sequence continues at coordinate 1,186 of DATFFP010000074.1, read as the reverse complement.
GGTCGCTGCAGCATATCTTGACAACCCAATTAGAAGTTAGGCAGCTACGAATACGTTGATTCGTCGAGATGCCCCGGAAGGTAGTCCCCGCCCCGACCCGGCATGGCCCTCGGGTTCAGCTCACCGTCCCCAGCCGCGCCGATGAGTCCGCGGTCCTTGCCCTGAACCGCCGCAGTCGCGCCTTTCATAAACCCTGGATCTCGCCGCCTCGGACGCCGCGCCAGTTCTCGCAGTACCTCGCTCGGTGCCGTCGGCCCGACTTCATCGGCCTTCTGCTTCGTCGCCGCGCAGACCAGGTCCTCCTTGGCGCCGTCGAGCTCAGTCAGATCGCGCGGGGCGCGTTTCAGAGCGCCTACCTCGGCTACCACATTGGCGCGCCGTTCGCCCGCCAAGGGTATATGCGCGAAGGGCTCGGCCTCGTGCTGGACTACGCGTTTCGCCAGCTTCGCCTGCACCGCCTCGAGGCCAACATCCAGCCGGCGAACGTCGCCTCGATCGCGCTCGTCGAGCCGCTCGGCTTTCATCGTGAGGGTTACTCCCCGCGCTATCTCAAGCTTGGCGGCCGCTGGCGGGACCATGAGCGCTGGGCTATTCTCGCCGAGGACTGGCGCGGCAGCGGCGTTCAGGGTGGTCGGTCACGTTCGGTGCGCCAGCTGCCTAACTAGCTGTTGCACCTGTCAGGCGCGATGTCCAAGGAATCCATCACGGTTGATCCCCTTCAAGAGCAACACCGGGCGCGCTATCGCGCGCCCTTGAGAAGTCGCCTGCAGGTGAACGCAGCGTTATGCAGATGCCAACTTACCGATGAGGGCGAGCCTCTGACCTTCGAAGTCCGGTGTGGGGACATAGTGCTCGGCCATTCCGAGCTCGAAGATGCCGATAAGCGCAGGACCGTACTGTCCGCGCCGTTTCGTCCTGCGCCGGGTTACGAACAGTTCCGCCCCCTTTTTCGTCGGCTCGGCACGCCCGTCGGCCGCGATCCGGACAAGGTTGCACAGTTCGCGCAGAATATCGAGGAGCTCAATCGCCTCGAACTCCGCTTATTCGATTCCGCCGGGCGAGAAGTGCCGGCGTTCATCCAGGTGTATGATTACAGCATCGAAGTCGGGCCGGAGGCCTACCAATTGGAGGTGTCCTTGGTCGGGGCCGATTGAGTGCAACGCCCGCACTGCATAACTAGCTGTTG